>CABUHE010000017.1 GCA_902491375.1 uncultured Prevotella sp. | reverse complement strand
ATTCTTCCTTCGGAAGATCAAAATTAACAAGTAACAATTAAAAATTAAACGTTGTTGATGCCTTCTGGATGCGTTTGTGACACATGTCATTCTTCCTTCGGAAGATCAAAATTAACAAGTAACAATTAAAAATTAAACGTTGTTGATGCCTTCTGGATGCGTTTGTGACACATGTCATTCTTCCTTCGGAAGATCAAAATTAACAAGTAACAATTAAAAATTAAACGTTGTTGACTGCCGTCTGAATACATTTGTGACATCTGTCATTATGAGTGCGTAATTCGTTGATAGTCAACACGTTTGCAAAAGGGTACCTTTCACGCTGCGAAAGGTGCCCTTTTATCGTATGAAAGAGCATCTTTTGCGTTGCAATATGCCGTCTTTCGCACAACTGCCGTAATTCCCTCAGGTTGAGGCTGATGAGACTTTAACCTTTTTTACGTATAGAGTACTATGTTGAACGATGCTAAACTATTAACTTTGTAAGCATAATAAGTATTGAAAAATTAATATGGAAAAAGCATATAAGACAAAGGATGAGCTTAAAGTCTTTTATACTGAAAGGGTAGAAACGCTTTCGGCTGAAATACGGCATTTGAAGAAGCACAACAGAGTCTACATAGCATCAGAACTTATGACGTTCGGACTTGCGGTTGTGGCGTTGGTCGTTTATTGTGCCGGCGACTTCTCGTCAGAGTGGCTCGTGGCGGCGTTTGCCATGCTGGCTGTATATTTTGTAGTGCGCCGTGCTGACGTTAAGAACTCAAAACGCATAGACCGGCGTCTGCGTATGCGCACCGTTTACGACAGAGAACTGAAATATCTTGCCGGCGACTATACCTGTTTCAGCGGTGGAAGTAAATACATTGATCCGCATCATGCCTTTACCTTCGATATGGACGTGTTCGGTCACGACTCTCTTTATAACCGTATCGACCGTACTGTAACCACCGGTGGCTCTGCCGTTCTTGCCAGCTGGTTGGGCAGTCTGCTGACTGACAGAGAGTCTGTCGTGCGCCGTCGTGAAGCTGTTGACGAGCTTGCCGGGATGGAAGAGTGGCGCTCAGGTTTCATTGCAGCCGGACTGCGTGACGGAAATAATGCCGGGGCAAAGACTGTGAAGATTGATTCAGACGAGATACTAAGAGCCGTTTCAGAGGTTAGTGGTATGCACATCGCCCCTAAAGCCGGGCTTACGTCGTCGCTTGTGGCTGCCGTGGTGGCGATAGTCTGCTTCCTGTCACTCATAGTTCTGTCTGTCGTCGGACTCGTGCCGGCCGCTGCCGCTGTGTTGTGGGGCGTGGTGCAGATGTTTGTTGTGATAGGATTAAATTCAAGGTCGATACGCAACATAAGCCGCTCGGTTGAGAAACTGCATGCCAATCTGCACGTTTACATAAATATAATAAGGCACATCGAGAGTGCTGGTTTTGAATGTGCTGAGCTTAACGGGCTGAAATCAAAACTGACTGAAGGTGACGGAGGTGCGCTTGCTTCGTTCGGTGAGTTGTCCGAGATACTGAAGGCACTCGACCGCCGCGGCAACTTCATCGGTCTGATAATATTCAATATGTTCGCGCTGAGCGATTATTTTCTTGTGCGAAGATTCCTTAAATGGCAACGCATGTATATGCAGAGCATCGGTGTATGGGTTGACTGCGTAAGCCGGATAGACGCGCTTGTGTCAATGGCTGTGTTCCGTTTCAACGAGCCGGAGGCTGTTGAGGCTGAAGTAGTTGATGCCGACCGCGTGGTGTATGACGCCAAAGGGTTGTATCATCCGTTCCTCGGCAGTAAGGCGGTGCGCAACGATTTCACGATAAACGACGGCGAGTATTACATCATTACCGGCGCGAACATGGCAGGCAAGAGTACCTTCCTGCGTTCGGTTGGTGTGAACTATGTGCTTGCAATGAACGGAATGCCTGTCTTTGCCGACTGTCTGCGCGTGTCAGCTTTTAATCTGTTTACGAGTATGCGCACGTCTGACGACCTTAGCCGTGGCATAAGCTACTTCAACGCTGAGCTGTTGAGGCTTAAGCAGTTGCTTGACTGCTGCCGTAAAGCTGACCGTACGTTGATTATACTTGACGAAATACTGAAAGGCACCAACTCGCTCGACAAGCTGAACGGCTCGCGTCTTTTCCTGCAAGCTGTTGCCAAACTGAAAGTTACGGGCATAATAGCCACTCACGACCTGGAACTGTCTAAAATGGAGGACGACTGTCCGCAGCGTTTCCACAACTGGTGCTTCGAGATAGAGTTGGCTGATAATATTTCTTATACATATAAGATAACGCGCGGTGTGGCACGCAACCAGAACGCGACGTTCCTGCTGAAAGGTATTTTGAACGGCTGACGGTCATTTTCTGACTCATAAGCAGCCGACGTCTTGACCTGTATCAAGAAAAACGTATTTTGTTGTGATTTTTACAATAAAAGTATTGCAGGTTTTGGAAAAATCCTTACCTTTGCATCGTGTTTTTCATAGTATTAGATTTAAGGTTAACAAGGTTGGAGTACAGCGGTACTCCTTTTTTTATGCCCTAACGTCAGCCGATGCCTTATCATTTGTTCGTTTTTATCTATAACACCACTGTATTCATAGCTATTTGTAAAATTCACTTGTCAAAACATCACAACGTAGATTGTCAAGATGAAATTAATCTGAAAATTCACGGTTTTGCAATGCTAAAAGTCCGTTTAACCTTTTGTCGTGAAGAAAGAAAGTGTTAACTTTGCAGTGTTGTAAAGGAAGATCAATTCATAACAACATAAAATTTTTTTGTATTATGGTAAGTTATAAATCACTTGGCTTGGTAAACACACGTGAAATGTTTGCAAGAGCCATCAACGGCGGATATGCCATTCCAGCATTCAACTTTAACAACCTTGAGCAGCTCCAGGCTATCATTAAGGCTTCTTCTGAGCTGAAATCACCGGTTATCCTTCAGGTTTCTAAAGGTGCCCGTAACTATGCTAACCCGACACTTCTGCGTTACATGGCTCAAGGCGCTGTAGAATATGCAAAGGAACTGGGCTGCGCTCATCCTGAAATAGTACTCCACCTCGACCACGGAGACAGCTTCGAGCTTTGCAAGAGCTGTGTTGACATGGGCTTCTCTTCAGTTATGATCGACGGTTCTTCACTGCCTTATGACGAGAACGTTGCCCTGACTAAGAAGGTCGTTGACTACGCTCATCAGTTCGATGTAACTGTTGAAGGTGAGCTTGGTGTACTCGCAGGTGTTGAGGATGAGGTTGCTTCAGAGGAATCTCACTATACAAAACCTGAGGAAGTTATCGACTTCACAAGCAAGACAGGCGTTGACTCTTTGGCTATCTCAATAGGTACCAGCCACGGAGCATACAAGTTCAAACCGGAGCAGTGCACACGTGACCCGAAGACAGGCCGTCTGGTTCCTCCTCCATTGGCTTTCGACGTTCTCGACGAAATCATGAAGAGACTTCCTGGATTCCCAATCGTACTTCACGGATCTTCTTCAGTTCCGCAGGAGTATGTTGACATGATTAACCAGTACGGAGGCAAGCTGCCTGACGCAGTAGGTATTCCTGAGGAGCAGCTCCGCAAGGCTGCTAAGAGCGCTGTTTGCAAGATCAACATTGACTCTGACTCTCGTCTTGCATTTACAGCTGCTGTCCGCAAGGTATTTGTTGAGAAACCGGCTGAGTTCGACCCGCGTAAGTACTGCGGACCTGCACGTGACCTCATGGAGGAAATGTACAAGCACAAGATCATCGACGTGCTCGGTTCTGACAACAAACTTGCTCAGATGTAATTATTTAGCTTGAAATAAGCTAAACGTTATAATTTAAAAGGCGTCCTGCTAAGCAGGGCGCCTTTATTGTTTCAGATTGTCTGTAATGTTATTTTGCAGGCAGATTATCTATAAACAGATATCTCTGCTGAACTGCGTTGTCGTATGTCATTTTTGATTCTACGTCAAGCATAAGTGTCGGAACAGTGTTGTCTGCGTTCATCGGAGTCCATTCTGTCAGTCCAAGCCCGTTCGGGTTGCCAGTCTTTATGAAGTTTGCGTAATAGCTTGAGAATACGTCAGACATGATGAAGTCGCCCGGCTGCCAGTCGTAAATCCTGTTAGTCGGCAGTGTGCCCATTGCATATTCTATGTCGGCAGAATGTACAGCTCCCGGTGCTAAAGGTTCTTCCTTGTCACCGTCTTTCTTGTCAATCACGCCTCCTGCAAGTCCTGCGACTTTGCCTTTTACTCTCATTGCAGGGCGTGGATGGCAGTAAATGTATCTGTAAACCTTGCATCCGCTGCTCTTTGCGTGCATGTATCCCCATTTCCAAGTTGAGAATGCGATGAACATATCAGAGCCAAGCTGCATGCCAGGAGTGCCGTTAATGTCTGCGTCAGACTTGAATCCGTACATATTCATGACCTCATCTGTAGATTTACCATAGATATTTGTTAATACGGATTTCAGATTCTCAAGTGTCGGAGCTTTGCCTTGCATGACTGCTGCTGCCGGCATTTCAAGTGAGTTTCCGCCTACGAGGAGTGGCACTTTGCACTGTTCACCTGCTGCATAAGTCTCAACCGGCTGTTTTGTGAAGAAGTAACCGTCAACGTTGTAGCTCGGAATTCCGGCTTCAGCTGCACGGTTCATAAGTTCCTCTGCTGGTATTGCGCGCATTTCCTTGATAGACTTACAGCCGAGTTTCTTGGCTTTTTCCTTACCTGCTTTCTCTGCTTCTTTCAGTGTCTTGATATTTTTGCTGGTCAGCACTGAGCCGCTTGAGCCGATAGCCTGTGCGAAAAGTCCTTTGCACAGAGGAGATGCCATAAGTGCGCTGACTGACATTGAACCTGCTGATTCACCTGCGATAGTTATTCTGTCAGGGTCGCCGCCGAACGCTGCGATATTTTCTTTTACCCATTTAATAGCTGCAACCTGGTCCATGAAACCGTAGTTTCCTGAGCCTTTGTATGATGTTTCAGCTGACAGTTCAGGGTGTGCGAAAAAGCCGAAGATACCTTCACGGTAGTTTGCTGTTATCGAGATGATGCCTTTGCGGGCCATTGACATGCCTGCATATCTGGGTTCGCTGCCGCTTCCCGCTAAAAGTCCGCCGCCGTTGAAGTAGATAAGCACCGGCAATTTTTCTTTCATTGTTTTCGCAGGTGTCCATATATTAAGGTATAGACAGTCCTCACTCATTTTCTTTGTACCGAAGTTCATGTCGCCGAACAGTGGTTGTTGCATAGGATTCGGACCAAAATCTTGGGCTTTTCTTACACCTGTCCATGCTTTTACTGGTTGTGGGGCTTTCCAGCGTAAGTCGCCGACTGGCGGCTGTGCGAAAGGTACACCTTTGAAAACTTTTATTCCAGACTCTTCAAGTCCTTCCAAAGTACCTGCCGTAGTTTTTACTTGCGGGTTCTGTGCATGTACTGCCAGCGTTGTTAAGAACAACGCCAGAGATAAAAATAATTTGTTCATAATATAGTATTTAGCAAAAGTTTACAAGTTTAAGGCAGCCGGAATCACTCCGGCTTTTGTTGTATTGGTTGTGTCTGTTGGTTGTCAGGTTCGTATTAGGTTGCGTCCTGCGTCGATTCTAAGGAAGATGAACAGCAGGATTGTGAAGCCCCAGAGAGATGATCCTCCGTAGCTGAAGAAAGGCAGAGGAATACCGATTACAGGGGTAAGTCCTAACACCATACCGACGTTTATGAATACGTGGAATAGGAAAATGCTCAGCACACAGTAGCCGTAGACTCGTCCAAACTTAAACGGTTGGCGTTCAGCCATTTTGATAAGCCGCAGTATTAGGGCAAGGAACAGCAGCAATACGCCAGCTGAACCGAGGAAGCCTTCTTCCTCGCCGACGGTGCAGAAGATGAAGTCCGTGTCTTGTTCAGGCACGAATTTCAGCTTTGTCTGTGTTCCGTTGAGGAATCCTTTACCTTTAAGACCGCCTGAGCCGATTGCAATTTCACTCTGATGCACGTTGTAACCGGCGCCTGCAAGGTCTTCGTCAAGGCCAAGCAACACGTTAATACGCACTCTTTGGTGTGGCTCAAGGATATTGTTCAGCACGTAATCAGCTGAATAGAAGAATGTTATAGAACCGACAGTGAAAATCAGAATGTACAGGTAATGCCTTATTCGTTTGCTCATTGCGTTGTAGAGCAGATAGCCTACAAGAGCTGCGCTGACGGCAAGTTGTACCCATACTATATCAAAAGGAATTACGAATTCGGCAAAGAGAAACGCAAGAAGTGTAGCTCCAACAGAGTAGGCAAGTATCATAAGCGCCTGCTTTTGCTCTTTGCAGTAAACGTAAACCATTGAGGATGTGAATATCTGAACAAGTAACAGTACTGCGAATTTGCCGACGGAAGTGCCGGTATCCAGCAGCAATGTTTCTTCGTATCGGATACCGATGACGAAGTAAATAATCATTGCAACGCCCGTAAACAGCACGCTTCCGGTCATTCCTTCACGGTAAAACATAAGGAAGAAAGCTATGTAAACAAGTGCGGAACCAGTTTCTTTCTGCGCTATTATGAACAGCATTGGCAGCACGACTACGGCACATGCCACTGCAAAGTCTTTCCAACGGTGCATGTTGAAGCCGTAAGTGCTCATAAGTTTGGCAACAGCAAGGGCTGTGGCGAACTTCGCGAACTCAGCAGGTTGCAGTCGTAAAGGACCTAATACGAGCCATGAGCGAGAGCCTTTAATCTCATGCGGATTGAATATTGTCGCAAAAAGCAGCAGTAAAAGAATTCCGTAAATTATGTAGGCGAATGTGTCGTAGAAGCGGTCATCAAGCATAAGAATCACGAAACCGAGGCAAATTGATGTCCCGATCCATAGTATCTGCATGCCCGAACGTGTACTGAGACTTACTATGTCTGTGTCGCCGAATGTGTAGCTTGCACCGCACACGCTAAGCCAACCGAACGCCAGAAGCGCCAGGTAAATGCCAATGGTCCACCAGTCTAACGAGCGGAGTACGCTTGGTTGTCTATCTACTTGCTGTGCCATAAGATATTCTTCTATGTTGGAATTCCTCTGCCTTTTTTTCAGATGCAGGCGAAAGTTTACCTTTTATATATTGTTCCATCATCAGGGATCCGATAGGTACACCGTAAACAGCACCGAAACCACCGTTTTCAACATATACTGCGATGGCTATTTTAGGATTGTTCATCGGTGCGAAGCCCATGAATATGGAGTGGTCGTGGCCTCTGTTCTGTGCCGTACCTGTCTTACCGCAGACCTCATAGTCGCCTCTGTTGGCAGCGTGACATGTTCCGCTCAATACAGAACGGCGCATTCCGGCTACAATATATTCATACGCACGGCGGTTAGCCTTGGTGTAATGTTTCTCCCTGTATTTAGCGTCAAGCATTTCACCCTGTACTTTTCGTACAACGTGAGGCGTATAGTAGTAGCCGCGATTGGCTATTGTTGCACAAAGGTTGGCTATCTGCAACGGTGTAAGCAGCACCTCTCCCTGACCGATGGCAATACTGATTACAGTCAGTCCGTTCCACGAACCTTTGTATGCTTTGTCGTAATATTGAGCGTTAGGAATAAGTCCGCGCTTCTCTCCGGGAAGGTCTATGCCGAGCTTGTAGCCTAATCCCATGCTCACCATGTAGTCGCGCCATGTGTTCATAGCGTCCTGCACAGTCTTATATTTTGCCCTGTTGCCGAGCATATAGTAAAGTCCCCAGCAGAAGTAACCGTTGCACGATGTGCCCAATGCTGGTATAAGATTTATCGGTGAAGCGTGACCGTGGCAGCCGACGTGTAGTCCTTTGCAGTAGAAACCGTGGTGGCAGGGGAACATTGTGTTTGGAGTGACGATGCCTTCGCTCAGGAATGTCAGTCCCTGAGTTGTCTTGAAAGTTGAGCCCGGAGGATAAACACCCATTATAGAACGGTTGAGTAACGGCAGCCAAAGATTGTTGGAAAGTATTGTGTGCATCTTGCTTCGGTTGCGTCCTGTTATGGTACGCGGGTCGTATGATGGTGAAGAAACCATACAAAGCACCTCACCCGTAGAAGGTTCGATGGCTACAATACTGCCAATCTTGCCTTCAAGAAGCCGCTCGCCGAGAGCCTGAAGGTTGGCATCGATGCTCAGTGTCAGGTCTTTACCTGCTACTGGACGACGGTCGAACTTGCCTTGCATGTAGCTGCCTTGTATTCGTCCGCGTGCATCACGCAGCAAAATCTGAACTCCTTTTTCGCCTCTGAGCTGCTTTTCGTAATATTTCTCAACGCCCTGTTTGCCTATATAGTCGCCAAGCTGATAGTAAGAGTCGTCCTCTATGTCGGCACTTGACACCTCGGCAACATCGCCCAAAACGTGCGCGGCGTTAGGAGTTGTGTATTGTCTTATGCTTCGTCGTCTTACATAAAAGCCGGGGAAGCGATAAATTTTTTCCTGGAAGATGCTGAACTCTTTTTCAGTCAGCTGGCTCATGAACATCTGTTGTGTGAAAGGAGAGTAGCCCGGATTCTTGTTACGGTCTTTTATTTCAGCCATCCTCTGATCAAAAAACTCTTTCGTTATGCCGAGTGATTCGCAGAAATCAAGCGTGTCGAGTCTGCCTTTCTCCTCGTTCATGACGACCATAATGTCGTAAGCACTCTGGTTGTAGACAAGCAGACGGCCGTTTCTGTCGGAAATTACGCCACGCGCCGGATATTCCACTTTCTTGAGCAGGGCGTTACTGTCGGCGTTTTTTTTGTAGTCGTCGCTCATTATCTGTAGTGTAAAAAGTCTTATTATGTACACTACGATAATGAAGATAGCTATTCCGCCGATTACATATTGCCTGTTCTCAAGTCCGTAATCTTTATCCATATTCCGCGTTTTTGCGTTTTATGTAATGTCGCTTTATTTCTTCCTGACATTCTCGATTACGAGTATCAGGATTACAGTGAGTGCCGTGCTGCCTCCGATATTGCTTATCCATTGCAGCCAGTTGAAGAAACTGAATGACTCAAGGGTGAAGAAAAGCAGGTTGAAAATGAACACGCACGACAGTGTGTAGTAGAAATACCGGCCTGCTCCGAGCGACTTCATTGTAGGCATGAGGTCGTCCGGACTGTCTCTTTGTATGAACATATTCAGCAGATAAGGCTGCAACAGACCGAGCAGGGTGGCAGAAGCAGCCGCGACTCCCGGTGTGTTTGAGAACATATCGATGCAAAGTCCGGTAAGAAAGCTCCACAGCAGGATGCCCCATTTGGGGAATCCACGCCTGAAAAGCATGATAAAATATACGTACAGTAAGGGCGTGGCGCAGCCCAGCAGGTTGATGTGGTTGAGCACTAATACCTGTACAAGGCATAAAACGATGAATGTGAAGAGATGTCTTAATACTTCTATCTTCATTGCTTGACGCTCCTAGTTCTGCTTAAGTTTCAATGAGTCTTGTGCGCTGCGCATCAGGTCGATACGCTCTTTCATAATAGTGTTGTCAATTACACATACGTCGCGCAGGTTGCCGAAGTCTGTTGTCAGACGCACCTGTACACGGTAAGACAGTCCGTCGGGCGAGTTGTATACGTGCAGAATCTGTCCTGCTATGATGCCCGGAGGAAACATTGCCGAGTAGCCGCTGGTCTCGATAAGATCGCCCAGACGGAAGTGCGCGTGGCGTGGAATATCGTCAACATACGCCAAATCAGACGCTCCGCCAGTCCAGTGCAGGTAGCCGAAGTATCCTCTCTTTCTTATCGTTACGCTGATATTCGACTTTGAGCTAAGTATCGGAATGACGATTGCGTAATGTTCAGACACCATATATACAACGCCGACAATACCCGTGCCGCATGCTACGCCCATGTCGGGCTTGATTCCGTCGGCCCGTCCTTTGTCGATAGTGATGAAGTTGTCGCGCTTGTCAATCGAGTTTGTTATGACTTTGGCGGGTATCAGCTTGTATTCTTTCAGTACTTCGGCCTGAGTGCGGAACAGCCACGACGAGTCTTTTTTCTCTGTACGTACTTGTTCAGACAGTTTTCTGACTGTCTGTTCAAGGTATAGGTTGCGCACATTAAGTTGCTGGTTTATCTTTGTCAGACTGAAGAAGTTCTTGACGGTAGCGTCGGCTTCATATACTTTTCCAGCTACGGCGTTTGCTGACGACAGCCATACGCTGCCCTGATAGCTGTTAAACCTGAAAAGCAGTACGAAGCTTATAACTTCAAGTATGACAAAGACAAACCAGTGATTGTATCTTGTGATAAAATCAATCAGGTTACGCATTTCGTATTACCTCATGAGGAATGAGAAGCGGTCAACGTTCTTGATTGCGATGCCCGTTCCTTTAGCCACGCTGTGCAGAGGATCCTCGGCCACGTGGAATGGTATCTTAATCTTGTCGGCAAGACGTTTGTCAAGTCCGCGAAGCAGTGCGCCGCCACCTGTGAGGTAGATACCGTTCTTGACGATATCTGCATAAAGCTCTGGTGGAGTGTTCTCAAGAGCTGAGAGTACGGCGTTCTCAATCTTGGCGATTGTGCGGTCAAGGCAGTGAGCTATTTCCTGATAGCATACCGGCACCTCCATAGGCAGTGCTGTAACCTTGTTAGGACCGTGAACAACATAGTCCTCAGGAGCCTGGTCGCCGAGGTCAGTCAGCGATGAGCCGACGTGTATCTTGATGCGTTCTGCCATGCGCTCGCTCACCTTTACATTGTGCTGCTTGCTCATGTATTCCTGTATCTCAGCCGTCAGGTCGTCGCCTGCGGTGCGGATAGAGTTGTTTGAAACGATGCCGCCCAGTGATATTACGGCAATCTCGGTGCTTCCGCCGCCTATGTCGACAACCATGTTGCCTTCAGGCGCTTCAACGTCAAGGCCTATACCGATAGCGGCAGCCATCGGTTCGAATATCAGGTAAACATCGCGTCCGCCTGCATGTTCGGCAGAGTCGCGCACGGCGCGCAGCTCAACTTCGGTAGAGCCGGAGGGCACACCGATAACCATGCGCAGTGAGGGCGAGAAGAATCTTCTGCCCGTATGTACCATCTTAATAAGTCCGCGCATCATCTGCTCGCAAGCAGTGAAGTCTGCTATCACTCCGTCGCGCAGCGGGCGGATAGTGCGGATGTTGTCGTTTGTCTTCTCATACATCATCTTGGCCTTTTCGCCCACGGCTATCATCTTGTCCGTGCGGCGGTCGAGGGCCACTACCGATGGCTCGTCAACTACTATCTTGTCATCACTGATAATGATAGTGTTGGCAGTGCCAAGGTCCATCGCAATCTCTTGGATAAATGAAAAAAATCCCATAATAAAACTACTCCATAATTGACTTTCGTCGAACTCCTTTTCTCTTTTCAAATCAGGCTTCTGCCTGACTCGGTTTCTAAATCAGACTGTAGCCTGAAAACTAATGATTGTAAATCCATTACTGGCGAAGCTGACACGGGGATTGATTTTTAATGCGTGCCAGGCTGCCGGCGGTGGATTAAGAATTAAACCAGTTGTGAATAGCCGTGTCGTAGTGGCTGCTTACGCCGAACGCACGTGTCGCAAACATGCGGCGGTCTTCAATGTCGGTCTGTGCACCTTTCTTATTAAGTATATCGAGCAATACGCTGTATTCTGCCTTACTTGGAACGATTACCACGTCCTTGAAGTTTTTGGCTCCTGCGCGTATCAGTGAAATTCCGCCTATGTCGATCTTTTCGATAATGTCGGCCTCTGAAGCTCCGCTTGCTACTGTCTGCTCGAAGGGGTAGAGGTCTACTATTACAAGGTCAATCTCAGGTATTTCATACTGTTTCATCTGCTCTTTGTCGCCTTCGTTGTCGCGGCGTCCGAGAATTCCTCCGAATATTTTCGGGTGAAGAGTCTTGACGCGACCTCCGAGAATTGACGGATAAGTTGTTACGCTTTCAACTGTCTGACACTCGTATCCGAGCGATTCAATAAACTTTTGAGTACCTCCTGTAGATAAGAATTTTACACCTTCAGCATTGAGCTTTGCAAGCAGCTCGTCAAGCCCGTCTTTGTGGAATACAGATATAAGGGCTGTCTTTATTTTTTTTGTTTCGGCCATATATTTGGTAAACTTGTTGTTTTTAGAGTGCAAAGATAGTGCAAGTTGAGAAAAATACAAAATAAAAACGAGAGAAACGAGCTTTTTATTTTTATTTTCGAGACGCCGCCTATGTTATTCAAAGATAGTGCAAGTTGAGAAAAATACAAAATAAAAACGAGAGAAACGAAACTTTTATTTTCAATCTGTTACGTCTAATGTCAATAAGTAAGACGTTTTTGGGCTATAAGTCGTATGAATTGATATCTTATGCAGGTCGTGCCTGACTTTATTGGACGTCAGTAGCATTTGCCCGAAGGTTAGGTATGTGCTGTTTGGCTGCTGCCATTGCCTTTTAGGATTAATCATAAATTATAGTTGTATGAAAGAGCCTGTTTCATCATGTAAAACATGCTCTTTTGCGCTGCGATATGGCATGTTTTGCAGCGTAAAAGACCACCTTTTATAAATATGTATGTAATATACTGGTTGTCAATCTGTTATGAATTTATCAAAAGTTTGTGCTTGTCGCCAGTAACAGTGCGCTATTGTCGGCTTATTTTGTCAGCTTATTGGGTGTGTGTATGGTTGCTGTTTGCAATGCCGTAAGGATGTGATAAAACAAAAACACCTTACAAATCAGTGATTTGTAAGGTGTCATTGTAGCGGGGGTGGGACCCGAACCCACGACCTCCGGATTATGAATCCGACGCTCTAACCAGCTGAGCTATCCCGCCGTTCTTGCTTGTTTGCGGGTGCAAAGGTAATACATTTTCTTTACATACCAAAAAATATTGGAACTTTTTATCGTTTTTCTTCGAATTAATTAGTATTTTTGTGGCATATTACTCATTTACGATGAGCTATGGAAGCTAATAAGATCAGTATCGAGCGCGAACTGAAGTCGAAATCGGCAAATATAATATGGTCTTTGATGAGTACCCCGGAGGGACTTTCCAAATGGTTTGCCGACGATGTGAAGCTAAGCGGAGATACTTTTACATTTACTTGGGGCAATGAGTGGAGCAACCATGAGGTTAGGACAGCGTCATTGCTGGAGAAGAAGGACAAGGGATACATCCGACTGCGCTGGAGCGAAGACGAGTATCGTG
The DNA here is from genome assembly GCA_902491375.1 of uncultured Prevotella sp. GTDB lineage: Bacteria > Bacteroidota > Bacteroidia > Bacteroidales > Bacteroidaceae > Prevotella. Next base: position 28,736 of record CABUHE010000017.1, on the reverse strand, counting down.
ACACTTATCTCGAACTAAGGATGGACAAGAGCGACATTACAGGCGACTACATCCTGATGATAACTGACTTCGCTCCTGACGGCGACACCGATACGCTGGAGGATATCTGGGACGCCAATATGGACTCTCTGCACCGCTCTACAGGACTTTGATCCTGACCGACTATGCATGGCGGATACGATAGCCGCGTACAGATGTGGGCTGGATTTCAGCCTCCGTCATCAGACGTGTCGGCTCTAAGTTATACTTCAAAGGGTTTTATTATACCTTATATTATATAGAATGCCGCCTGTTTGTAGCCTTACGGCTTTTTACTCTTTATTTTTTATAATAAGTCGTTTTTCTAATATTTTTATGCTAATTTTGCAAGCTGGTTAGGTAACGACTCTATCCATTAATAACAATAATGCTTCGAGTAAAGAAATTAGACAAGTTCATAGCCCGTCAGTTCGGTCTGCTTTTTGTCGGCACATTCTTTATCTGCCAGTTCATCCTGATGATGCAGTTCCTGTGGAAGTACGTGGACGAACTGATAGGTAAGGGTTTGTCGATGGACGTGCTGGCCCAGTTTTTCTGGTACATGAGCTTGATGCTTGTGCCTCAGGCTCTGCCGCTGGCAATACTTCTGTCATCGCTGATAACGTTCGGTAATCTTGGCGAGAGCAGCGAGCTTACAGCCATAAAGGCAGCCGGCATTTCGCTGATGCAGGCGTTCAGGTCGCTTATAGTAATAGTGATATTCATATCGTTCGGCTCGTTCTATTTTCAGAACGTAATCGGTCCAAACGCCAATATGTCGTTCTCGCGCCTGCTGCTGTCGATGAAACAGAAGAGCCCTGAACTTGAGATACCTGAAGGTGTGTTCTATGACGGAATCCCCGGATGTAACCTCTACGTGCAGAAGAAAGACCTTGAAACGGGTAAGCTGTATGGTATAATGATTTACAAGATGACCGACAGCTATGAGGACGCAGCCATAATACTTGCAGATTCAGGCATGCTTCAGTCTACGGCTGAGAAGAAGCACTTGCAGCTTACACTCTACAGCGGCGAATGGTTTGAGAACATGAAGTCGCAGCAGGTTATGAGAGGAGCCGGAGTTCCTTACCGCCGTGAGACATTCGTAAGTAAAAGAATACTACTTGACTTCGACTCAGACTTTGACATGGCAGACGCCAGCGCGCTGTCAAACAATGCCAAAGGCAAGAGCGTAAGGCAGATAAATCTCGATATAGATTCGCTGAACCATGTCTATGACAGCGTAGGACGTGTGTTCTATAATGACGCGATGCTGAGATATTATCCGTCGCCGAAAATATCGAAAACAGACTCGTTGAGAGCTGTCAAGATGGCGTCGACCAATACTTTCAGCTTCGACTCCATATACGGACGCATGGGCGCTGACGCAAAACTTGATGCTGTAAACAGTGCGTTGGGGCAGGTGAGAAGCGAGATGAGCGACCTTGACTTCAAAGGCATGATGACTGCTGACGGCGACAGACTGATAAGGCAGCACAAGATTGAGGCCATCAACAAGTTCTCGGTGGCTTTGCAGTGCTTGCTGTTCTTCTTTATCGGCGCGCCGCTGGGTGCGATTATCCGTAAGGGCGGACTCGGTGTGCCTGTCATTATTTCCGTGCTGGTGTTCATCGTGTTCTTCATATTCGACAACTCAGGCTACCGAATGGCGCGTGGAGGAATGTGGACAATATGGTTCGGAAAGACAATCGCGCTCGCTGTGCTTACACCGCTGGCCGTGTTCTTCACGTATAAGGCAAACAACGACTCGGTAGTATTTAACATAGACTTCTACCGCAACTTCTTCATGAAGCTGCTCGGCCTGCGCATAAAGCGTGCCGTTTACAGGAAAGATGTTATCATAAACGATCCTGATTATACCGGCGACGCCGATAAACTGGCGCAGATAAACTCGGAAATTGACAATTACGTGCGTGAGCACAACTTGCTTATGGCTCCGAATGTGGTTAAGGTGTTCTTCAAATATACCCCCGACCATGTGATTGAGCATGTCAACACACAGATAGAGGCAGTGATAGAAGACCTGTCGAATACAAGGGATAAGGTTATCCTCGGATGCCTGAACGAGTATCCGTTTATGGCTGTAAAGGCGCATACGCGCCCGTTTGAGCGTAAATGGCTCAATATAACGGCAGCCGTACTTGTGCCGTTAGGACTGTTCCTGTATCTTAGAATGTGGCGTTTCAGACTGCGTCTGCTGCGCGACCTTAAAGTCGTTAAGGACGCAAACAACGCGATAATAGCAAGAATCGCCGAGCTGAAGCGCGGCAAGTAGGTGGTATATATTATATAAGGTGAACTTTACAACTCTTCTTTATGGAAAACTTGAAAATCAATACAGTTGAAGAGGCTTTGGCTGACTTCAAGGAAGGTAAGTTCGTTATCGTTGTCGACGACGAGGATCGTGAGAACGAAGGCGATTTGATTATTGCGGCTGAAAAGATAACGGCCGAGAAAGTGAATTTCATGCTTAAGCATGCTCGTGGCGTGCTGTGCGCACCTATAACACTGAGCAGATGTGACGAATTGGATCTGCCGCGTCAGGTGTCTGAGAATACATCCATGCTCGGCACACCTTTTACAGTTACTGTGGATAAGCTCGAAGGATGTTCAACCGGCGTTTCAGCACACGACAGGGCTGAGACAATTAAAGCACTGGCTGATCCCAGTTCAACTCCGCAGACGTTCGGACGCCCGGGACATGTAAATCCGCTATATGCACAAGACAACGGTGTATTAAGACGTAGCGGACATACAGAGGCTGCAATCGACCTTTGCAGAATGGCCGGTCTGTATCCTGCCGGAGCCTTGATGGAGATAATGAACGAGGACGGTACAATGGCACGTCTGCCGCAGTTACTTGAGTTCGCGGCTAAATACGACCTCAAAGTAATAAGCATTAAGGACATGATAGCTTACCGCCTGAAGCGTGAGTCGCTCATAAGCGTAGGTCAGGTTGTGGATATGCCTACTGAGTACGGCCATTTCAAGCTCATTCCGTTCCGTCAGACAAGCAGCGGACTGGAACACATGGCGCTGATAAAGGGAGAATGGAAGGAGGACGAGCCGATTCTTGTCCGTGTTCATTCGTCATGTGCTACCGGTGACATTTTCGGAAGCAAGCGCTGCGATTGCGGTCAGCAGCTGCATAAGGCAATGCAGATGATTGAGAAAGAAGGCAAAGGCGTGGTTATATACATGCAGCAGGAAGGCCGCGGTATCGGTCTGATGAACAAGATTGAGGCTTATAAACTTCAGGAGGAAGGATACGACACTGTAGACGCCAACGTTCATCTCGGATTCAAGCCTGACGAACGTGATTACGGATGCGGTGCCCAGATGCTCCGCTATCTCGGCGTGCATAAAATGAGACTTCTTACCAATAATCCGACAAAACGTGTCGGTCTTGAAGCCTATGGCCTTGAGATTGTTGAGAATGTGCCTATTGAAATTACTCCAAACGAGTATGACTATAAATATCTGAAGACGAAAAAAGACAGAATGGGGCACACTTTGCATCTGGAATAATGGAATTTAAAATGTTTTATATTTACACGTTTTTTTAACGTATTGACATGAAAATATCATAACTTTTATTTTCTTGAAACGAATAAAATAATTAATTTTGCAGAAATAAACCGAATTACATTATGGCACAGTTATCAGACCGTCTTAACCGTTTAGCCCCTTCTGCTACTCTTGCAATGTCGCAGAAGAGCAGCGAGATGAAAGCTCAGGGCATTGATGTGATTAACATGAGTGTCGGAGAACCTGATTTCAATACTCCCGACCACATTAAGGACGCAGCCAAAAAGGCCATAGACGACAACTTCTCAAAATACTCTCCTGTACCTGGATACATGGATTTGAGAAAGGCTATATCAGCAAAGCTGAAGCGTGAGAATGGCTTGGACTATGGCGTGAACGAAATCCTTGTGTCAAACGGAGCAAAGCAGAGCGTCTGCAACACGATAATGGCTTTGGTCAATGACGGTGATGAAGTCATAATTCCTGCGCCATATTGGGTAAGCTATCCTCAAATGGTGAAACTGGCAGGAGGTAAGCCTGTAATAGTAGAGGCTGGTTTTGAACAGGACTTCAAGATTACACCTGAACAGCTTGAGGCTGCCATAACACCGAAGACAAAGCTCTTGATAATCTGCTCACCGAGCAACCCTACCGGTAGCGTATATAATGAGGAAGAGCTTCGCGGACTGGCAGAAGTCATAAAACGTCATGACGATATGTTCGTTCTGGCTGATGAGATATACGAGCACATTAATTATATAGGCAAGCACCACAGTATTGCTAAGATTGAAGGCATGAAGGAACGCACCATCGTTGTAAACGGAGTGTCTAAGGCTTATGCAATGACAGGCTGGCGTATCGGCTATATAGCAGCTCCGGAATGGATTGTCAAAGGCTGCAATAAATTACAGGGACAATATACCAGCGGACCGTGCTCGGTAAGCCAGATGGCAGCTGTCGAGGCATACAACGCTTCACAGGATTGTGTTGAAGTGATGCGTCAGGCTTTTGAACGCCGCCGTGATCTGATAGTAAGTCTTGCAAAAAATATTCCAGGACTTGAGGTTAATGTTCCGCAGGGAGCATTCTATCTCTTCCCGAAATGCAGCAGCTTCTTCGGCAAGACAGACGGTACACATGTGATTAATAACTCTACTGATTTCGCTCTTTATCTTCTTGAAGTCGGACACGTGGCAACTGTTGCCGGTGATGCTTTCGGAGATCCTGAGTGCTTCCGTATGAGCTACGCTACAAGCGATGAAAATATACGCGAGGCATTGAAGAGAATTAAAGAGGCAGTAGCAAAGTTAAAATGACGGAAAGCGTTTAGAAACAAAAGAATAAGACATTAAGGGCATTGATAAAAGTCAAAAACATTGTTAAAAAACTTTGTCATTGGTGCTTTTATTACCTATTAATTGTTATCTTTGTGAGCTTCTTTACGCGAAAGCGGCCTTTTTACAAAGCAAATCAAGTGCACAAGTACCATTAAATCGAAACTTTATAACTTAATAATTAACTAACTAACAAATTTAAATTAAAATTATGGCAACTACACAAAAAGCAGCAAGCCCTAAGAAAAGTCAGGGCTTCCAGGGAATTAGAGCAGCGATTTGGGTGATCGTTGTATGTCTTATCATCGCGATTTGCATATACAACTTCCTGCTCGGTAATCCTTCTAACTTCGCAGGTAACGATCCCGCAGGTCATCCGACAAACCTTCTCGGTACAATCTACAAAGGTGGTGTGATCGTTCCTATCATCCAGACTCTTTTGCTTACCGTTATCGCATTGAGTATCGAGCGTTGGCTCGCTCTCCGCACTGCTTTCGGTAAAGGTTCTTTGGCTAAGTTCGTTCTGAACGTTAAAGCAGCCGTTAGCAAAGGCGATTTTGCAACAGCTCAGAATATTTGCGACAAGCAGAGAGGTTCAGTTGCAAACGTTGTTTCTGCTTCTCTCCGCGCATACAAAGAAATGGAATCAGCAACAGGCTTGAAGAAAGCACAGAAGGTTGCTAAGATCCAGCAGGCTCACGAGGAGGCAACTCAGCTTGAAATGCCTACTCTGCAGATGAACCTCCCGATTCTTGCAACTATCGTAACTCTTGGTACACTTACCGGACTTCTCGGAACCGTTATCGGTATGATCCGTTCATTCCAGGCTTTGGCTGCCGGTGGTGGTGGTGACTCACTCGCTCTTTCTACTGGTATTTCTGAGGCGTTGATTAACACTGCATTCGGTATCTTGACTTCTTGGTGCTCTGTTATTGCTTATAACACATTCACAAACAAGATCGACAAGCTGACATACGCCCTTGATGAGGTTGGTTATTCTATTGCTCAGACATACGAAGCCAATCACACAGAAGAAGCTTAATTTTACTAACCCTTTTAAATTTTAATTACTATGGGTAAAGTAAAAATTAAGAAACAAACCACCTGGATCGACATGACGCCTATGAGCGACGTGATGGTCTTGCTGCTTACCTTCTTCATGTTGACATCAACATTCGTGAAGAACGAGGCGGTGAAAGTCGTTACGCCAGGCTCAGTGTCAGAGGTTAAGGTGACCGACAAGAACGTCCTGACAATCCTTGTTGATAACAAGGGAAAGGTATTCTTGGGCTGGGATAAGCCGGGCGACATGGAGTCTGCCCTCAGCAGTATGGCTAGCCAGTTCGGAGTATCATTGAACGGGGCGCAGATGAAGAATGTGCGCAGTGCTACAAATATCGGCGTGCCAATGGATGATATGGGAACATTCCTCAGCCAGGAAACATCTCAGATGAATGCTTTCCAGCAGAATAAAGGCGTTCCTACAGACAGCATTGACGGCGGTATGAGTGAATTCCAGCTTTGGGTACAGACTGTTACTGATGCAAATCCAGACATGAAGTTGGCTATTAAGGCTGACGAGAAAACTCCTTATAGAGTGATTAAGAAAGTTATGTCTGAGCTTCAGGACATGAATCAGAACCGTTACGAGCTAATCACTTCTTATAAAAAAGTGGAGGACTAAACAATGGCAAAAAAGAATACAAGTAGACAGAAGAAAGTTGACCTTCGCGTGGACTTTACCCCGATGGTGGACATGATGATGCTTCTTATCACGTTCTTCATGCTGTGTACGTCCTTGAGTAAGCCTCAGGCAATGCTTTTGACAATGCCGAGTAACGATAAGAATGTTCAGGAGCAGGATAAGACTGCAACCAAGGCTTCACAGACCATTACGATCTTTGTAGCTGGTAACGATAAGATTTACTATGTGGAAGGTATCCCAAACTATGCGGATCCTTCATGCCTGAAAGAAACTACTTGGGGTAAGGATGGTATTCGTAGTGTGCTGATCAATCACGCTACTGAAGACGGTTCAGTTCCAGTTGCCGCTATTATGAAGGCTAAACTAGAACTTGATGCCAAGAAACTTAAGGATCCTGCCAAGTATCCGGATTCTATATACAACAAGGAGCTTGACAAGCTGAAAGACGGTCAGGTTGGTGGTCAGAAACTTCCTACTTTGACAATCATTATTAAAGCTACTGACAATGCTTCTTATAAGAATCTGGTTGACGCTCTGGATGAGATGCAGATTTGCAGTATTGGTAAGTACGTCATTGACAACATTTCTCCTGAAGACAAGCAGCTTCTTTCAAAGAAGGGTATACGCTTGGAATAAGGGAAATTCAGTGATTCACATTTAAAATTGAAAGACAATGTCAAAAGTAGATTTAATATCTAATGCATGGTGTGACCTTGTGTTTGAAGGCAGAAACCAGGCTTACGGAGCATATAAACTTCGTAAGAGTACTGGCAAGCGCAACATTTGGTCTATCGTAATTGTGCTTATTGCTGCTGTTGTCATATTCTCTGCCATTGCGATCAAAAATGTAATACAGGCTAATCAAAGGGTTGCTGTCACAACTGCTGTTGAGCTTTCTTCTATTCAGACGAAGAAGCAGGCAAAGGTTGAAAAGAAAGCTCCTGTTAAGATTGAGCAGCCTAAGCAGGTTGAGAAGGTCAAGAGCTCAATTAAGTTCACTGCACCTGTCATCAAGAAGGATGAGGATGTAAAGCCTGAGGAAGAAATGAAGAATCAGGACGAACTCCAGAAGACCAAGACGACTATCGGTGCATTCAATGTTGTAGGTAATGATGAAATCGGTGGCGAGATCCTCAAGGCTAAAGAGGAAATCGCACAGCCTGAACCTCCAAAGGAGGAAGAGAATAAGGTCTTCGACGTTGTTGAGGAGCAGCCTTCATTCCCTGGTGGTCAGGGCGCTTTGATGCAGTGGCTCAGAGATAACATCAAATATCCTGTTGTCGCAGCTGAGAACGGTATTGAAGGCCGTGTCATCGTGCAGTTCGTTGTTAGCAAGACTGGTTCTATTTCTGGTGTAACTGTTGCCCGTGGCGTTGACCCGTCTTTGGACAAAGAGGCAGTTCGCGTAGTAAGCAGCATGCCTAACTGGACACCTGGTAGACAGAACGGTACAACCGTTAATGTACGATACACTTTACCTGTAACATTCAAATTGCAGTAATATAAGCAATATGAGGAAAGAACTATTCTACGGAATTGTAGGATTTACACTACTTTTGGGACTTGTTTACTCTTGTGTAGACAAGCCTAAAAGTGGTCGGACAGATACTTATTCGTCAGGAGCGATATCTTTCGCTTCTGACGAAAGTTTTAGCCCGATTATTGACGAGCAGATTCAGGTTTTTGAAAGCATCTATCGTGATGCTCATTTGACTCCTATCTATACTAACGAGCTTGATGCTGTCAATATGCTTATGACTGACAGCATACAGTTAGCTATTACCTCAAGAAACTTCACCAAAAAAGAATTAGAGAATCTAAAAGCCCGTAATTTTCTGCCTGTGGCCATACCTTTGGCTTATGACGGGTTGTCGCTTATTATCAATAAGGAAAATACTGATTCATGTATTTCTGTAAAAAATATAAAGCGAGTACTCAGCGGGCAGGCTAAGACATGGGGAGATATTGTTCCCGGGTCAAAACGTGGTGATATTTTAGTGGTATTTGACAACAAGAAGTCAAGCACGGTTCATTTCTGTGTTGACTCTTTGCTTAACGGGAAACCGATTAACAGCCCCAATATCGTTGCAGCTAATACGAGCAAGGAGGTAATCGACTATGTAGAGAAAACTCCAAATGCGATTGGTATCATTGGCTCTAATTGGCTGAATGACAAGCGTGACACCACTAACACTACATTCAAGAAGAATATAACTGTAATGTCTGTAAGCAAGTTTGATACAGCTACATATATTAACAGCTGGAAACCTTATCAGGCATATTTACTTGACGGCCGTTATCCGTTGGTAAGAACAATATATGCGTTGTTGAACGATCCTATTCATGGTCTGCCATGGGGCTTTGCACATTTTATTGAGCAGCCTAAGGGTCAGCTGATTATCTTCAAATCTGGTTTATTGCCTATGCGTGGCGATATAACCATAAGGTCGGTTCGTGTTAATGACGATGATGAATAAAGTTTTATTTGTTACATTTTGTGTCAAGTAAGACATTCTGTTTTTTTGATTATAGTAGAATGATTGTTTATCTATACTGAATTATGAGAGCATTAAAATATTTATTTGCTGGAGTTCTGGTATCAGTTGTATCAGCTCCTTCAATGGCTCAGGATGTAAAATCTTCTGTTGAAGCCATTACTAAAGTTATAGTTGAGAACAAGTCTAATCCAGCTGCTTACAAAGACCAGGTTAAAGACTTTGTAAAAGAGTACAAGAAGAATGCTGAAGCATTGTCAGGATTAGGACGTGCATTTATGGAAATCAGAGATACTGCTTCTGCACGTGAGTATGCTAACATGGCTATCGAGCGCGGTAAGGACAATGAGGGTAAGGCTCTTGCTTCAATTCTGCTCGGCGATCTTTCTGCTTTGTCAAGCAATGAGGGTGGTGGCGCAGCTAGCTACTACAATCAGGCAATACATTTTGACCCGAAGAATCCTACAGGATACATCAAGTACGCTTCTGTTTACCGTAAAGTAGACCCGGAAGGTGCAGTTGCTAAACTTGAAGAGCTCCGTAATGTTGACCCGACTTATCCAGTTGACGCAGAGGCTGCACACTTCTATTATGGAGCCAACAAGCTTGACAAGGCTGTTGAGTATTATGCAAAGGTTGATTTGAACCTGCTCAAGGATACATATCTTACTGAGTATGCAACAGCAGAATTGCTGCTTGCTAACTCTAAGAAGAGTCTTGACGTTGCTTTGTTTGGAGTGAATAAGAATCCGCGTAGCGCAGCTTTCAACCGTATCACATTCTATAACTATACTGACTTGAAGGATTATAAGAATGCGTTGAAGTATGCAGACGCGCTCTTCAATAAGTCAGACAGTGCCAAGATTTCTGCCCGCGACTGTCAGTATTACGGATATGCGCTGATGGGCGACAGCCTTTATGACCGTGCAATCGAGGAGTTCAAGAAGGCTTTGGAGATGAATGCTGAGCTCAATGACGTCAGAAAACAGCTTTCTGATGCTTACATAGCAAAAGGCGACTTCCAGACTGGTGTAAATTATTACAATGAATATCTTTCTAAGATAGAGAAACCTTCAGTTCCAGATTTGGACGGACTGGCACAGCTCTACATGCAGCATGCAGCTGGAATCCAGACTCTTAATGAAGAGAAAGTCAACGCCTTCAAGAAGGCAGATGAGATATACGGACGTATTGCCACAGACTCTCCATCAAACAAGCTCTACGCAACTTTGATGCGTGCACGTATAAACTCACAGCTCGACCCAGAGAGTACACAGGGTCTTGCTAAACCTTATTATGAGGAATATGCTAAGCTTGCTGAAGCTGAAAACAATCCGAAACTGCTTATCGAGCCGTATCTTTACCTCGGTTATTACTATATAGTAAAGGAAGATAACGCTCAGGCAAAGAGCTATTTCGAGAAAGTTGCTGCTATCGATCCGCAGAACGCAACTGCAGCACAGGCTCTTAGCGTATTGAAATAAGTATTTATTACTTAGTTAAATATACTTGATGTGCCGTCTTGAAGTCGTATCGTGAATTTTATTGATTCCGATATGAACTTCAAGACGGCATTCTTATTATTAGATAAATGCTATTCTTTCCGTTGTCCTTTGCTGTTTCTTCGAGAAAGTTTGTTTTTGATGCATGTATCATTTTCTGTTAATGATTATATATGTCTTTCTTATTGGCATGACTAATTTGTTTGTGTGTTATCTCATATAATCCGCTGCTCTTTTGTGTATATTTAATATAGAGATTAATAATATTCATAAATCCATTATTTCCTTGACCTCTGACTGCTTTTGGCGTCATAGCTGTACTTGTTACAATATGCCATCTTTCAGGCTGTAATAGGTGGCATATTAGACCGTGAAAGGGCATCTTTTGGAATGCAAAAGGTGCCCTTTTGAAAATTCATAAATATATTGATGATTTTATAGTCTTAACCGCTTATGTTGAGATTTCAATCGGCCACGCTGTCAACGTCTACGTAATAATGCGCAGGGTTGCGTGAATCAACATATACTGGTACTTTCGATCGTGGGTTGATGTCGTAACTTCTGTGCCATGCCGGAGCACTATTGAATAAGTATATTCTTCCGTCTGTCGCGATATAGCGGCAGCTTACTATTATCGGGTGCATGCCTTCCATACTGAGAAAAGTAGCCTGCCTGATGTCTGTTATTACGGCTTCTATGCGTATGCCAGTGTCAATGAGTTTCTGTAAACGCATTTTTTTGCGTCTGCGCGTCAGTCTTATCGTTACACCAATGCCGACAATGAGAGTACCGGCTGCTGCCAGCAGAATGTTTCTCAATGGGTTGCTTGCCGTATAGTAGGGCTTTTCAGGGTAATCGGGAAGGTATTTTATCTGTAAAATGTCACCTCTGCTCATTTCTGTTCTATATGCCTTTATGGCTTTTGTGTAAGTGTTTCCTTCAGCTGAATATCTTATTATTGTTTGCCTTTCGCCCGTTTTTGCAGAGATGACAAAGTCTGTTATTACTGCATTTGCGCTCTTTGCGTGTTCTGTAAAGTTCCTGGTTTTAATTCCGTTTATTATTGCAGAGGAGATAATAACAGCTCCTATGGCTGGCAATATCAGTCCGGAAATTATGTTGAGCATCCTTTCCCGCCTTTTGCCGATAGATGTTTTAGTGTTTATTCTGTCTGTTTTCATAGTCGTTTCAGATAATTCTATCTGCAAAAGTATTCAATATATTTCAGCTTTCTTTTAATTCTGTTTTAAACCTGTGCTAAGATATTGTTACTGTTTTCTGTCGCTTTTGAGTTCTGATAGACCGTTTTTTATGTTTCCTCAGATTGTTTAAAGACATAATAAAAGGCGGTACGAATGAATCGCACCGCCCCGGATAAAATTCTTGATTTAAATTTTAGCCCAAGCTGATTGCTTCTGACGGACATACATCAGCGCAAGTTCCGCACTCTGTGCACATATCAGGGTTGATAGAATACTTTTCGCCCTCAGAGATTGCTCCAGCAGGACATTCGTCGATACAAGTACCGCAAGCGATACAATCGTCACCAATTACGTAAGCCATAATAATTTTGTTTTTATTTGATTAATAATGTTTTGTACCTAAAGTTGTACGCTGCAAAGGTAATATAAATATCGAGAATACCTACTTTTGAGTATCTGTTTTTAGATTGTTTAACGTTAGTCAGAGGCTTGTTCTGATTTAAAATAATACCGTTGCAGGGTGCGTTTTTCGGCAGTTGATTTCTACTGACATTTCCGTCGTAGATTCTTTGTTAAATGTATTTATTCGTTTTGTCTGATTATTCGAAATAGAACGATAGAACAATCATTTTGCTGTGAGCTTCGTTTACTGATTTTGCATACATTATCATGTTCTCATCGCGCAGTTGGTCTGCGTGTTTTGTATCGAGACTGTTAATCAGACTATAACAGAATTTCAATTCAGGGCGTAGCTTGAAGTACGGTAGATATATGTCGCATCCTAATCCCACTTCAAGACAGAAATCGTATTTTTTCAGCTTGATGTAGTCATTGTCGCCACCTGAAAGGTTCAGCATAGGGTCTGCTCCGGCCATAATGTATGGGCGAACGTTGTCCAGTCGTGGCGCACTGAATATCAGGTTGAGCGGTACGCCGATATATACCGACTTCATGTCCTGTGTCTGCATTATCGGATCTCCATTGTCCAGCTTGTCTGTCATGTTATATAATGTCAGATGTCGGTTGCCGAAATACATTGTCGGGGCTACTCTGAAAGCGAAATGGTTGCTTAGTCGCAGTTCGCCGAGTACGCCTACGTTAAATCCTGTGTCCCATCTGTCCTGGTCGCAGGTTATCACTTTCTCTGTCTGTGTGCCGTCCTGGTTCATCACCATTTGAGGCCCGATGTTGTTGAACTCTATGTCTTGGAAGTGTGTGCCGACTACAACGCCGAAGTGAAACGGGCGCAAGTCGGTGTACGGACGGTTCTGCACAGCATCGCCTTGCGCCGATGTTGTCAGCGCTGTCAGCAGCAGAGATAATATGAAAAACAGTTTTCTCATTAATCTAATAACGGCGTAAACGGCTGAATATTTTGTTCGTTTGAAATTTAATGTGTGTCTTGTCTGTTTATATATGAGGTATTTCGCTTGTATTGGAAGTTGTCTTCCTGTATTATGTTGAAGGTAGGGTAGTAATACGGCAGAACCTGCTGAAGCTTCTTTTATTTGCTTTCAGCAGGTTCCGTCTGTTAATATTCTTTATGCAATCTCTGCTATTTCTTTGTCAGCGAGATGACAATCTTGCCTACAAATATTCCGTGTTTACCGTTCTGGTCGTTTGGTATTTCCTTGCCGTCAAGGTTTTTCTTATATTGCATTTCGGTGAAATACGAGTGTGAATGTCCTCCTAGCACAATGTCGATATTCCTTGTCTTTGGCATAACTTCAGTGTCGTCAGTGCCGAGTATGTCCCATCCAAGGTGCGAAAGACATATCACTATGTCGCATTTTTCTTTCTCTTTGAGCAGTTTTGCCACGTCGTTGGCAGCCTTTACAGGGTCAAGATATCTCACTCCTGCACACGCATCAGTAAGCACAAGGCCTTCAAGTTGTGGTGAAAGACCGAATACTCCTATCTTAACTCCGTCTCTTTTAATTATTGTATAAGGCTTTATCTTGCCTTCAAGTATTGTGCCTGTAAAGTCATAATTGGCGCATACAATAGGGAATTTGGCAACTTTCAGCAGCCGTGCGAGATTCTCCATACCGTAGTCAAACTCATGATTGCCGAGTGTTGCGGCGTCATATTTCATCAGGTTCATCAGTCCTACCTCTACATCTCCTTTGTAGAGAGTGAAGTAAGGAGAGCCTTGAGAGAAGTCACCGCTGTCAAACAGAAGCAGTCCCGGTTCTTTACGGCGTTCCTCTTTCACCATTTCCACACGTCTTACGAAGCCTCCGCGGCCTGCCAGCATAGTGTCGGCAAGGTTGGGGTTAAGCGGATATACGCAGCTGTGAGTGTCGTTTGTGTGCAGTATTGTTATCTTCTTGCCTTTGGCATTGATGCCGGCCACCACGGCTACGGTCATCAGTATGGTTATAAGAAAACGTCTCATCATCATTCCGTTTTTATTCTACCTTCAATTACCGAACTTACTTTCACGCCCTCGTTCATCTTCTCTTTCATGTATTTCATTATGATGAAACGCACGTTGTTGCTTTTGCTTGACGGTGAGTTGATGTCGGTTGAGCTTTTGAATGCGGTCATATTGTCGTTGCCTTGGGCAACAAAGTCGAGTGTCGCGATACGGTATTTAGCATCAGGAACAATCTCTTTACCGTGCAGTTTAGCTGATTTCAGCTTGCCGTCCTTAGTTATCACCAGCTCAACTCCGTGGCTTACGCCTTCACCTCCGGCCATGGCCATTTCTTCAAACAGCTCTGTTACTTTTGCGCCTGTCAGTGTAACAAAACATATCTTGTTCTCAAACGGTGCGACATCGAGCACCTCGCCGTATGTGACTTTGCCTTGAGCGATGGCTGAACGTATGCCGCCGATGTTGTAAACGGCAAAATCAGGATGCTCGCCATAATCTTTTCCGCTCCATACAAGAATATCGGCAAGCAGGTTTGAGAGCTTGCTTTCAGGCCTTTCAGCTGACATATATTCGGCTGATACACCTACTACGGGACTCATAATGCTGTCCACATGACTTTTGTAAGGCTTCATGAAGTCAGCCGCTGTCTTGTCAGCAGTGGCGTCATAGGTGCTGTCTATAAGTATGCGTGACCGCTCAAATCCGGTTATCTTATAGCCTGACGAGCATGACGACAGCAACAGCATGGCGGAAGTGAATCCGCAGATTATTAGACGATTACGCATGATTATTACCTTAAAAACGCTGCAAAGTTAGTTAAAAACACAAACAAGGCAAAGAAAAATGTAAAAAAAACAGGTTACGTTTGGAGGTCAATTGGAAAATGACTACCTTTGCACCGCTTTCCGCGTAATCGCTGACAGGAAGAAGAGTAGCCTTGTTATGTTGCGCTGGAACGATGAACAAATTTAATTATTAAACACAATGGATTTAATTAAAGTTGCTGAAGAAGCATTTGCAACCGGCAAGAAGTTTCCTGACTTCAAGGCGGGAGACACAATCACTGTCGCTTACAAAATCATCGAGGGTTCAAAGGAGAGAATCCAGCTCTACCGTGGTGTAGTTATTAAGATCTGCGGTCAGGGTGAAAAGAAACGTTTTACAGTACGCAAGATGTCTGGTTCTGTAGGTGTAGAGCGTATCTTCCCTATCGAGTCTCCTAACATTGACAGCATCGAAGTAAACAAGATTGGTAAGGTTCGCCGTGCCAAACTGTATTACCTCCGTAAACTTACAGGTAAGAAAGCCCGTATTGCTGAGAAGAAAGTCCTCACAAAGAAAGAAGACTAATTTAGTGAAACACTTGATGTCATATCCGCAAAAGACCATCGGTTTTTTGCGGATTTGGTGTTTAATAGGGGTTGTCGGTTTTTTATTATCGAGTAGATAGCTCTGTTATTTGTAACGTTTTCCGTGACTTACGGCATTTTCCGTAAGTGCAGTTTGTGGCTGTTGTGTCAGCGCCTGGTTATTTTTCCTTTAATATCTATGTCCAGCCTGTTGTCAGGTATGTCCTCTGCGGTGAGCCGTTTTATCTGCGATACAACCACGTTTGTCGTATCACGACGCGGCCCTTTGCCACGTTGCTGAATGAAAGGATATATCTGTCCGCTAATGAATTTTCCCTTTCTGTCAGTCTTTGCTTCAATAACAGGCGCGTAACCTGATATTCCGCTTATGCTTATACAGTAAGGAGTGCAGAAGTTGCCAAGGCTGTACGCTATGAATCTGTCCTTGTACAGCTCCACACAGCGCACCACGTGCGGCCCGTGTCCGAATACTATGTCGGCTCCGTGGTCTATGCAGAAGTGGGCGAAATGGCGCAGCGAACCGCGGTCTTCGTTAAGAAACTTTTCCTTACCGTATGGCAGTTTGCTGAAATCTTTGCCTTCACCTCCTCCGTGGAATGAAACGATGACGATGTCGGTCAGGGCGTTAAGTGTGTCAAGTATCTGTTTGGCTTTCCACAGTTCGTGGTGTTTCAGCGTGTATGAGTTATGTCCGAACGCACACAGACCGAACTTTACGCCACGCCGTTCGATTATTGCATATTCGGTGCGGCCGCTCAGTCCGGCATATTTTATTCCGAGTCTGTCGAGCGTTTCCTCTGTTGAGCGTACGCCGTCGTAACCGAAGTCAAGCGCATGATTATTCGCCATGCTCAGAAAGTCGTAACCTGCCTCTTTAAGGCGTGGCGCAAACTCAGTCGGGGTACGGAAACAGTATGAGTGTTCTGATTTCTTCTTTTTCGTTATGTTGGTCGTGTCACAGAGTGTACCTTCAAGGTTACCTGCGGCAATGTCTGCACGTTCCAGAATGTCTTTCACGTCTATGAACAGTGCCTCGCCGTTGTTGGCAGGCAGTGCTTCGGCAGGGTAGGTGGTGCCCATCATGATGTCACCGGTCATGGCTACAACAAAGACGTTACTGTCCGGTTGCTCTTCAATAGGCAGTTCTGTGTCTTCGTTCTGTGTAAAATCAACGACGGGTGCCGACGTTTTTTTGTCGGTACCCGCCATTGTGCATGCTGTGACGACAGCGTTTGCACAAAGAATTATGAAAAAGAAGTTGTTTTTCATTTTCCGGTAATTAAGAATCTCGCGTCAGGCTGTAAGTCATTTAATATTCTTTTGACGGTTTAAGGTGTTCCTGTCAGCCCGTCAGTCGATTCTTAATCGCGTTACTCCATTACGCGGCGTGCGCCTACATACCTGCGTGAATAGTATCTTTCGTTTGAATTGCTGACCTTCACACCTGTCGAACTGGCATGAATGAAGTTGAAGCTGCCGCTTATCGGATCTACGTCGACAACTATTCCGACGTGGCCGATAGGTCCTCTTGCGCTTGAACCTGTGAAGAATACAAGGTCGCCCGTGCGTACCTCATCTTTTTCAACAGGGTCGCCCTGGGTGTATTGTGCGCGTGAAGAGCGGTTGAGGTCTATTCCCATGTTCTTGAAAACATAGCTTGTGAATCCTGAACAGTCGAATGCGTTCGGGCCAGACTGTCCTCTGCGGTAGCGTGCGCCAAGATGCGAGAATGCTTCGTCGAGCATATTGTCTATTTCTTCATATTCAAGATTCTCGTCGTAAGCCTCGTTATCGTATAAAAAGTCAAAGTTCTCTATTTCTTTATATTGTTCTTCTTCCTGTGTTTTTCCGTCGTTGTCGTTGTCGGCCATTGCAGGCATTCCTGCTGTCAACAACATCATCGCTACGGCAAATATTTTTAGGTGCTTCATGTCTTGGAATTCAATATATTAGTGTGAAAGGGATTATTTAAAATTTTACGATTGCGAAGTTAATAAAAAAAAGCCGGTTTTCCAAGTAAGTTTACATCTTTTGCAATTAGCAAAAAGTGTGCCATTCGCGCCTTCCGAGTACCGTTATTTACTGTTATATTGCATTTTACGGTAAAATGGTTGTAATTTAACTTCAACCAAAAAGCTTTACATTCTTTAAGAAATAAGTCTTTCATTATTTAACGACTCAGTTAATATTTTTCATCATTCAGCTAATGGCTGTTTTGTGATATATGCTCTTTCAGCTTGCAAAAGATGCTCTTTTACGATGCAAAAGGGCACCTTTTACAACCCGAAAGATGCCCTTTTGCAATGTGTTGAGCTTCAGAGTGTTGCGGATGACATTCCCGATGCCCTGCAAAAAGCATTCTGACAGCTTTGCAGTGTAGCGTTTTTTAGCTATATTTGTCGGCATAATAATAGTTTGAACATTTATGGACGGAGAGGAGAAAAAGGATAAAGGAGTGTTGAAACCATACGGATATTATATGTTGATGGGCATGTTGTGCGGTATCGTTTTCGGCGTTGTAATTCATAATGTGAGCATAGGCCTTGTGCTCGGACTGCTTGGCGGTATAATATATTATAATGTTCTCCGCAAGCGCAACAATACAGATAAGGACAAATAGACCGGCTTTTGTCGCATGGTATAAGTTTGTATAAATGCCGGTTTCTTACACTTTTATTTTGAATTAAGCCGATTTTGCAGTATTTTTGCAGTCAGAATCGTAAACCGAATTGAAATGAAAGAATTAGCATTAAAGTACGGATGCAATCCGAACCAGAAGCCTTCTCGCATTTATATGGAAGAAGGCGAACTGCCTATTGAAGTGCTTAACGGCCGCCCTGGATATATAAACTTCCTCGATGCGCTCAACAGCTGGCAGCTCGTTAAGGAGCTCAAGGCTGCTACCGGGCTGCCTGCTGCCGCCAGCTTCAAGCATGTTTCTCCGGCGGGAGCCGCAGTTGGGTTGCCGCTCAGCGATACGCTGAAGAAGATTTACTTTGTCGACGACGTTAAGATAGAACTGTCGCCGCTCGCATGTGCCTATGCCCGCGCACGCGGTGCTGATCGTATGAGCAGCTACGGCGACTTTGTTGCCCTCAGCGACACCTGCGACGTGGCTACAGCCACACTGCTCAAGCGCGAGGTCAGCGACGGAGTTATAGCTCCTGACTTTACTCCTGAGGCTCTCGAAATACTTAAAATGAAGCGCAAAGGCACTTATAACGTCATCAAGATTGATCCTAATTACAAACCGAACCCTGTTGAACACAAGCAGGTTTTCGGCATAACCTTCGAGCAGGGACGTAACGAAGTGCGTCTTGACGACCCCGCATTGTTCGAGAATATACCTACAAAGAACAAGACATTCACTGACGAAGCCCGCCGCGACCTTATCATCAGTCTGATTACTCTTAAATATACACAGAGCAACTCTGTATGTTACGTTAAGGACGGACAGGCTATCGGTATCGGTGCCGGCCAGCAGAGCCGTATCCACTGTACACGTCTGGCCGGTAACAAGGCTGACATCTGGTGGCTGCGCCAGCATCCGAAAGTTATGAATCTGCCTTTCGTTGACGGTATCCGCCGTGCTGACCGCGACAATACAATCGACGTCTACATCAGCGAGGAGCACGACGACGTGCTGGCTGAAGGCACATGGCAGAAGTTCTTCAAGGAGAAACCTGAGGTGCTGACAATGGAGGAGAAGAAGGCATGGATAGCCAAGAACACCGGCGTTTGCCTCGGCAGCGACGCTTTCTTCCCGTTCGGCGACAACATAGAGCGCGCTCATAAGAGTGGCGTTCAGTATATAGCTCAGGCCGGAGGATCAGTCCGTGACGACAATGTTATCGAGACTTGCGATAAATATGGTATAGCTATGGCCTTCACAGGTGTAAGACTGTTCCATCATTAATTTACATATAAAAGGGCAAGAAAGCAAGGACGTGAAACCTTGTGCATTGGTTCCGCTGTTGCTTTCTTACCCTTTTATTGAATATTGTTACCTTTTTACCGTTTTACTTTTTTACCTTTAATAAAAGTGGCAGACATTGATGATATAATAGCTGGTGGCGGAATAGTTTTTCGTCCGGCAAGGAAAAAAGACAACAGCAACAACGGCAAGGTGAAGACCAAAGCCAAGAAGAAGCAGTATATCACTGGAGCGCACGGCAGCGGCTCGGCCCGTCAGAAGGCGAAATACCGCGAACAGCGTGCCAACCGTCATAAAAAATAAAGACAGGAATGCCACGGGAATAAAGGCATTCCTGTTTTTTTGTGTCTGTTTTTATTATTCATTCTTGTCAGGATTTTATCATACCGTACTGTCTGTGATAGTTCACTTGTATCCGTGTTATGGTCGGCTTTGTTCTGAAAGGTGCCCTTTTATGTTGTAAAAGGTGGTCTTTTGTGCTGCGTTTTGCCGTCTTTTGCAATGTAAAACATGGCCTTTTATAATGCTGATTGTAATCTGTTGACTGTCAGAGCGTTACTCTTTGACTGAATACTTGTGTGCGTCTGTCTTTTCAGAACAGCCTGAGTGAAGATTTGTTGATTTGCGTTTGCTGTCCGGCCGTGTTCTTTGTGGCTTATATTTAATGTCCGGGTGTCAGTCTTTCGATGTGTTTCTTATTCTTAAAAAAACAATGCGTTTTTTGCCGTTAGCTCCGTTTTTAGTACCTTTGCACGGTTTTTTATAACGGTTAACTTGACAATCGTTTTTATAGGCTGCGGTCTTCAATGTCGGAAATAAAAACAAACGGATATGCACAACAGGGACAATTTCACTTTTTTGACATCCGCGCCGGTTCACAAAGTCATATATACCATGGCGGTGCCGACAATAATAAGCATGCTTGTAACGAGTGTCTACAACATCGTTACAACGTTTTACGTTGGTCGTATTAGCACGCAGGCCACGGCCGCCGTGGGCATAGCATTCCCCATAATGTCGATAATACAGGCCGTAGGGTTCACCTTCGGCCAGGGGTCGGGCAACTACATATCGCGCGAACTAGGCGCCCAGCGCCACGACAATGCCTCGCGCATGGCCTCCACGGGTTTTTTCAGTGCTATTATTACAGGCGTTGTAGGCTGTGTGGTAGGCCTGTTCCTGCTTGAGCCCATAGCCTTGCTTCTCGGTTCTACGCCGACCATACTGCCTTACGCCAACCGTTACCTTGCCTTCATCTTCATGGCCATGCCGTTCATGTGTGGTGCGTTGTGCCTTAACAACCAGATGCGTTTCCAGGGCAACGCGGCATACGCCATGTTCGGAATACTTACCGGTGCCATAATCAACGTCGTGCTTGCGCCGATCTTGATATTCGTTTTTGACATGGGCATAACGGGCGCGGGTATTTCCACATTCGTAGGCGAGGCGTGCAGTATGTTCGTACTGCTGCTGATGACGCACAAGGGCGGTTCCATACGGATACATTTCAACAACTTTACTCCGAAGGCTTCGATGTTCAGCGAGATACTCGCCGGTGGCACGCCATCTTTCACCCGCCAGGGCATGGCGAGTATAGGCGTTGCGCTGCTTAACGTGGCTGCCGGACGGTTCGGCGACGCCGCCATTGCCGGCATGTCCATCGTAGGCCG
This sequence comes from uncultured Prevotella sp., assembly GCA_902491375.1. Taxonomy (GTDB): domain Bacteria; phylum Bacteroidota; class Bacteroidia; order Bacteroidales; family Bacteroidaceae; genus Prevotella. Next base: position 7,577 of record CABUHE010000017.1, on the reverse strand, counting down.
TGTAACGTTTGTGATTTTCGCCGCCGTGATAGGCCTCGGCCAGGGCTTTCAGCCGATGTGCGGCTTTTGTTACGGCGCACACCTTTACGCCAGGGTGCGCGAGGGATACTGGTTCATAGTAAAACATGGCACGGCCTTTCTTCTTGTCTGCGTATTGCTGGGCTTCCTTTTCTCTACCGACATCATAGCCGTGTTCCGCCACGACCCTGCCGTTATCGCCGTTGGCCGTGTGGCCCTGCGCTGGCAGTTGGTAACGCTGCCGCTCGGCGCGGTAGTTATGTACACCAACATGATGATGCAGACCATACGCAAACCGTGGCAGGCCAACATCCTTGCAGCATCGCGCAACGGCCTGTTCTTCATTCCATTGATTATCATCCTGCCCCATTTCCTTGGCCTTCAGGGCGTAGAGATGTGCCAGGCATGCGCCGACTTCCTCTCGTTCCTGCTAGCCGTGCCGATAGCAATCAACGGGTTCAGTGCGCTGAAAGACTGAGGAATAAATTAGAATTGATAGTGGAAAACCAGGTTCGGTTTTGGTTAATTGAAAATTATGATTTGCCTTGTTGGAGGGTATGATCAAGACTTTATCGAGTTGTTGTTTGCTATATTAGTAAGCTCCTCCATGCTGCTTATTGACATTTTCTTTCTAAGTCTGTAACGTGCCTTTGTCAGGCTTTCGGCAGATATGCCCAAAGTAGCTGCAATCTCTTGTGAAGTAAGCTTCATTCTCATCAGTCCCAGAATAAGAATGTCGTTCTGGGTAAGTTGCGGATAATTGGCTTCAAGCTGTTTTATGAATTCAGCATGTTCAGTTTCAAGCGTTGCCTCCAGCAGTTGTAGTCTTGTGCCGTGGTCTTTTCTTTCATTTGCCGCTGCTATTTTTCTTATAGCTTCAGCATTCTGGCCTTTGGTCTTTTCAAGTTCAGCCCTGGTCTTTTCCATCTTAAGTTCCAAAAGTTCATTTTCAAGCCTCTTGTACTCAACTTCCGTATTAAGCCTTTCACGCTCTGCCGTTTCCGTTTTCAGCTTAAGTCTGCTTTGCTTGTATAAAAGTATGATTATTATGCATAGTGCGGCCGCTCCGATAGCAGCCACATTCATCCATAACATTTTTGTTGCATGTTTCCTTTCAGATTCTTTAAGCAGCATTTCATATTTGTGCTGTTCTTGTATGACGGCAATCTTGTAGTTTATTTCTCCACTGTGGTTAACTTCATTGAGGCTGTCGTACGTGTTTCTGTGTTTAATGTAAGCGTTCATGTCACCTTTAATGCTGTCACGGCACATTATTATCCGCATTGCATTAAGTGCATTGTCCGGAGCATTAAACTGTTTTGAATAGTAAAGGCTTTTATTTGCATATACAGCCGCACTGTCAATACTGCCTTGGTGCATAAGCAGTCTTGCGTGCATGTAATACGTCTGCGACAGATACACATCACTGTCCTTGGCCGTGCTTTCAAGTTCCCTTATTATACTCCATGCCTTGTCTGTCTGTCCGGTCATAAAATACATTTCGGATAAGTTGGCCATGTCCATCCTTAGCCAGTCCTTATTGTCAGGGAAGTCTGTCTTATCTATTACAAGCAGGCTGTCTATGTATGCCGCGGCAGACTTATAGTCATTGTCAAGAGTGAATGCATAATAGGCTTTCAGCCTGTAATAATATTGAGAGCTATAATTACCTTTTTCCTTTATGTGGTAATAAGGAGTTGATTTCAGCATATTATAGCCCTCTTGGGGTTTGCCTATTGATGCACATACGAGTCCCAGATGGGATTTAGCCTGAAAGCATCCAATGCTGTCAGCTTCTTCCTGATACGCAACAACGGCACGCTTAAGCAAATGATAGGCTGAGGGTAAATTGTTGTTAAGCATCTCTTCTAGACCACTTTTAAAAAGTTCGCTACCTTTATTATCATCAGTTTTGCAACTGACAATAATTATTGACAACAGTATATATATAAGTATTTTTATTTTTCGATACATTTATTTTTTGTCTTTTGTATATATTTTAAAGTCAGTATGCAAAGATACTAATTAATAATGATACATTAAAATGTTTTTATAACTCTTTTATTATCAGACATAAAACATTTTTTAACAAACATGTCCACGTCTTTGTCCATATTAAAATTAAACAGAATTTGCTTCAATATACTAAATTTGGAACCGAAAAAATAATTCATTTTAAATTTATGCTTATGAAAAAACATTTATTACTTATTGCCTTGTGCGGTACAACTTAGAAAGCCTTCTATGGATGGTGTGGGAGTATAAAACAATTGAAAATGAAAAAAGTATATAAATATGCAAATAGAGAAAGTCTTTACACTTTTTGAATATTACATAATTACATATGTTTTAGGCTATTCATCCTATTTCTTATTACATTGTAAATCAGAATGTTATAATAATGTTAAATGTTTTTAACATTGCTGTCCACCACATTGTCCTACTAAAAAAGTATAAAGTTATTGCTTAGATTTGTAATTTTACGCACAGATTCGTAAGTTAAACTAAATATTCATATTATGAAAAAAAGTATTACTATTGTTACGCTTGCAGCATCTCTTTCTGCATGTTGTGTACCAGTTGTCGGTCAGACAATTTATAAGGTGAACACACAAATGAACCTTACGGGTGTTAACAATGACGGTGTTGCCGTTGGCTATCCTGACCAAAATACTCCTTATTATCTGTGGAGAGCAGTTGAGAAAGGACCAAACCAGAGTGCTGAAGATCTTGAGCTTATTGGCGGTATTGGACCTGGTGATGGTATTGGAGGACGCGGCCGCTTTTCAGATGACGGAAAGATTATTTCTGCTGGGACTCTTGCAGATGTATTGGTAAGTAAAGGATGGACCAATACTATTGATATGCCTACGGTTCAAATAAAAGATATGTATCTTACTACTCCGGACGTTTTGTTCTATGGTGTTGCTGTGGGTGTTGACACAGAGACAGGTAACAGCGTTGTGTTGCGTACCGTTAACGAAGGTGAGGTTTGGAAGATATACGATAATAGTTGTATACAGAACGGCCTGAAACAAGGAGCGATAAATACTTTTGCTGTATTTTGTAGAGGAAGTATTCTTTTGGGTGGTGATAACGGATTGTTCTATCAGGGCAATCTGGGCAACCAGTGGTTGAATGAAGTAGATCCGCGTCCTGAAGGCCTTACTAAAAACGTGAAGAGTTATCATGCTATCAACTTTATTGATGCGGCACCTTATTGCGGAGTTATTGCCGTTGAGTATGAAGACGGAACGGCAGGAGTATGGCAATGCGATAATGGTGAGAGCGTTTATACTACGGGTGTTTCGTTTACGGATGTAACAGAAGGTGTCAAAGGCCTCACAGGTATGCCAACGAGCATAGTCAATGACGGTACAAATTTCTATATGGCAACGAATGACGGAAATGTCTATAAGTCTACAGACAACGGCAAGACTTGGGAAAGTATCTATTATGGTGGAAGTAATGTCAAGTTTACCAAAATAGCCGTTTCAGGTGAGGGAAAACTTGCAGCTGTGTGTGGTAATGGCAATGTCTATATTTGTACAGACGGAAGCTCTTATTGGGAACGTAGGCGCGTAGACGACGGAAGCGGAGATTATAAGTGGTATACCGTAGCTTTTGATGGAGAGAAACTTGTTGTGGCAGGAGCCGATGGCCAAATCTATTCTTCAGAAGACTATGGAGAGACCTGGGTGAATGAAGGAGAAGATCTAGGAGTAAGTTCAGACATTTATGCTATTAATCAAACATCTACAGCCTTAATGGTAGGAGGTACTGACGGATGCCTTATGCGCAAGCCTGTGGCAGAAACAAAGAATGGCGCAATATCCTCTCTTTATGACATGGAAACACAAGAATGGACACCGCTGAAGAGTACGGGTTATATGAGAGATATTTCTTTCGGTTCAGCGTATGATATTTCTGGAGATGGTAAATATGTAGTAGGTTTGGCGCCGTGGAAAGAGTCTGATGGAGGATTCCGTAGTCATGCTACGGTATGGAGTACAGAAACTGGTGTGCCTGTTGACCTTGGAACACGTGTTGAAGGCAGGGCAACCCGCGCTAATGGTGCAAGTTATGACGGAAGTGTCGTTGTAGGATGGCAGGACTTTTTTGGACCTTGGTATGCTTCTGTATGGCGCAAAGGAGCAGACGGGTATACTCAGGAATTTATATATAGTCATGAAGGTGTATCAGAGGAGGACTTGGATTTTAATGATAATAATAACCTGATGCAGAATCTTGCCCTTGAGCTGAGATGTGTATCTTCAGACGGTAAATGGCTGGGAGGTAAAGGTGGAGAGCTTTCTCTGATAAAGAATCCGTATATTTATAGTATAGAAACCGGTATTGTAGAGCTTACAGACAATGGTGTCGGCGGAACTGTGTCTGACATTAATAATGAAGGTGATATCGCTATTGGCTGGTATGGCACAGGCGAGAGCGGCTGGATATGGACAAAGGAAGACGGTATCATGGATATCAATGACTTTGCAAGAAATGTGCTTGGTGCAGAGTATACCGGTACGTTGTGTTCGGCTTACGACATGTCGCCTAACGGACGCTTTGTGATAGGTTATGGTATGGAAGGCCTGAATGTATTCGGTTATATGCTTGATCTTAAGCAGTGGCTTGAGGATCGTGAGCAGGGTACAGGTATAGCTGACGTTACCGTATATCCTAACCCCGCAACAGACGAACTTCATATTGATATGCTTAGTGACGGCAACGCCCGTGTTAATCTGTACGATCTTACGGGCTGCAAGGTTTACAGCCGCAAGGTAGCGGATACAAGTAATGTGATCGACTTATCTTCGGTTAAGAATGGTATCTATGTATTGGAGGTTCAGGCCGGAAGTAAGCGTAAGACTATGAAGTTCCAGGTGAAACATTAATGTGTTGTCGTAACTAACCTATTCATTCATAATAACTGCGCCTTGAGCTGCATTGTTGGCAGCTTGAGGCGCAGTTTTCTTTTATATAGTTTTCTGGTAAAGCTTATTAAACCACAAATACCTATATATCCGAATCCTGTTGCTACGGACTTGCACATCGACCTCCCGTTTGACAATATCAAGACACGGATAAGCTTGTATAGCTTGCAGGGTAGTTGCATAAAGCAAATGAACGCTTATGAAATGAGCAATGTCATGAATGTATCTGATGTCGCACCCGGACTTTATATTCTCAACGTAAACGCAAAGGGAGTTAGCAAGAGTTTTAAAATTGAAATTAAGCATTAAATTATTGCGTATGCAATCACAAAATCGACAGTCTCAACATGAAGTTCGAGACTGTCGATTTTACAAACAGGAAGAATTCCCTGCTTTTTCCTATGACAGGATAAAAGCAGGGATTTCTTTTCATGTTGGTAATGATAACTCTGCAAGTTAGTCCGGCTTAATCTCCTGTTTTGAAACAGTGTCTTGATATTTTATTTTTTCCAGAGTTTCGTCATGTCCTCAAGCGTCTTGCCTTTGGTCTCGGGCACCATTCTCCAAACGAAGATGGCGGCAAGCACGCAGATGGCGCCGTATAGTCCGTAGGTGAACCAGTGGCCGAAGTGTGGGTCGGAGGCGGTCTGCATGTTGAACATGGGCACGAACGAGGCGCTTACAATCCAGTTGAAAATCCATTGGAAGGCAACGGCAATGGCCACGGCGGCGCCGCGGATGGTGTTAGGGAATATTTCTGATATGAGCACCCAGCATATCGGTCCCCATGACATCATGAACGACGCGCTGTAAACCATAATGCTAATCATCGTAACCATGGCGAACTGCATGTTGCCGAATGTAAGCGCAACGCCGAACGCTCCGACTGCCATGCCTATCGAGCCGGTGACGAGCAACGGCTTGCGTCCCCATTTCTCAACTGTGAATATGGCTACAAGTGTGAACAGGATGTTTACGATTCCCATGATGATTGTCTGCATCATAGGATTCTCCATGCCCATATCGTCAAAGATGCGGGGCGCATAATATAGCACGGCATTGATTCCGACAGCCTGTTGGAACACGCTGAGCATTATGCCGATGAATATTACCAGCACGCCGTAAGTGAACACGCGCTCTGTCTTTTCAGTTATAGTACTCTTTATTTCATTAAGAATGTTACGGCCTTCGGCTTCTCCGTTGATTCTTGTAAGTACGCTAAGAGCCTTTAAGTCCTGTCCGGCCATGACGAGATAGCGTGGCGTTTCAGGTACGAAACATATCAGAATGGCAAAAAGACCCGCAGGTATGGCTTCGCTGCCGAACATGTATCGCCATCCGGTGGATATTGTCCACGGGTCGCTGCCGGGCGCAACTGCATTGACGCCATGACCTATCGACTCGATTATCGGGTTGGTATGGTCGCCGAGGATGAAGAAGTTAACCATATAGACAACCAGCTGGCCGAAGATAATAGCAAACTGATTCCATGACACGAGCGTGCCGCGGATGTTTGACGGGGCGACTTCGGCTATATACATAGGGCAGATTGCAGATGCAAGACCGACACCGATGCCGCCTATCACACGGTAGACATTGAATGCGATGAGCAACGGATAGTCGGGTACACCATAGTCGAAGAACAGAAACTCAGGCTCCATTGAACCTAATGCGGATATGAAGAACATTACACCGGCGAATATCAAAGACCTCTTGCGCCCCCAGTTTGAGGCGAGATAGCCTGATACTGCGCTTCCGATTATGCAGCCTATGAGCGCGCTGGCGCACGTGAAGCCGTGAAGACTGTCAGTATATGTGAAGTCTTGCGCACCGATAAAAAATGCCTGTAATCCTTTCTCGGCTCCTGATATAACTGCCGTATCGTATCCGAAAAGCAGTCCGCCGAGAATCGCAACAAGTACGATGGATAGCAAGTAGGCCTTGCTGCCCGGTTGGTTTTGTGTCATGGTATTAATGTTTAATAGTTTGATTTATTTCAGTATTTTCTGTTATATAACTCGCTGAATGTAAAAATATTGTATCAAATGCAGCTTTTTAACGGTCTGACATTATGCAACTTGATATTGGTTATTGCTTCCTCTGTGATTTGTCTATAACGTTCTATAAGGCCGTTGTCGCTTAATTGTTTTATCTCAGGCTGATTTTTCGCCTGTTTTAGCGTGCAAATGTAAATGCCTTTAAATCAGGATGATACAAAATAAGACTGCCATTTTGTACATAAAATATGGCAAAGTAAACCGTAAAAGGTGGCATTTTACTTTGCCAAAAGGCATCTTTTACAGGGTTGTTGATGGCTTATTATACTTCAAAAAACGGTATTTGGACAATCGAATGGTATGCCAGATTGTTTGTATTGATATAATTCGCGCGAGCCTTGGTTCTTATATATGTCTTGATAGATGTAGAATACTGTTGTTTTCGTTCTATTTCGTCAGAAAACTCAGATATTTTCTGAATGTTATTCTGATATTTTATAATGTGTAAGAGCTTACAAAATGTCAATATACATGAGGTGAAATAGGTGCTGGACAGGCTTTAATAAAACGTGAGTTCGGTATAAGAAAACGATTGAAAAAGTTGTGGGAATGAGATATTTTT
>CABUHE010000016.1 GCA_902491375.1 uncultured Prevotella sp. | reverse complement strand
ATATCTCATTCCCACAACTTTTTCAATCGTTTTCTTATACCGAACTCACGTTAAATTAACATTTGGAGGTCCGACTTATCTGTTTCCAAGCCATGCGCCAGACTGGACCTCATTATCTGTCGCCTGACTTATCTTGCTGTGTAGTCTCTTTTGACAGTATCTGCGGCATAAATATAAACGCCGTCGCAGCGCCTTATGCGAGACACTGTGCCATGATATAAAACAACACGACAGGGATGTCATCGTGCCGTGTTTTTCATATTCTCCTCTGTTCTCCGGTTAACCGTACTGTGAATAGAGCGTTTTTCCTCCAAATTTGTCTTTGAATTGTGAGTTTGGATGGTGACAGTTTGGATACTCCGCAAAAATAACTATTATTTAACTAAGTGCCAAATAAAATTAAAAAAACTTTTATCTGCTCCACGATTTTAACCTTTATCGTCCTGTTTTGTATATTAAAAGACGCTGTTTGGCGAACATCTGTAAGTCATGTAGCCCATATTGCGACACTATGTCCGCTTCTTTCTTTTATATGTTCAGTCTAGCCTCTCCGGCGTCAGTTTTCCTGCCGTTTCCCGGTATATTTTTCCTCATGTTGTCAAAGATGCCCTTTCGCCTTGTAAAAGGTGCCCTTTCATGTCGTAAAAGATGCTCTTTCGCGTTGCAAAAGGTGGTCTTTTGCTGCGTGCCTGCTGGTGTGTGGTCATGCCGTTTGTTTTTAACGTTTCTCCGTTTCTGTTCTGATGTGTCCGGTACGGGTGTCAGGGCTGCCTTTACCGCAGCTGTGTCAGGGGCAGAATATTTGTGAGTTTTAATGACTTTTTTGTTCCTTTTTGTGTCATTTGTTACGTTAAATAGGGTTTCCCCTGAAACTTTTAGGAGAAAAACTCCTGATTAAATTATAATTATGTGTAACTTTGCTGAAAAGAAAGGAGGCATTGATGAACAGATGCGTTGTGTTGTCGCTTGGTGCAGTGATGCTGCTCAGCGGCTGTGGATCATATACAGGCTCAGGCGCATATACGGGCGCAACTCTCGGCTCGGTTATCGGTTCTGCCATCGGCGGAATAACGGGCGGCCCGCGCGGCAGTGACATCGGTACGCTGGTAGGCATGGCCGGAGGCGCTGTGCTGGGCGGAGCTGTGGGCGCGCAGGCCGACAAGCAGATTGAGGAACAGAGGCGTGAGAGCGACCGGCAGTTTGAACGGAAATACCGTGAGCACCGCGATGCGGCTACGCGCAACAACGATACTTACTATTACGGCGTAAGCAATTATGACGACGGGGACAGCGGATTCGACCCGACTAACAGCGGCGACGACGTACTGTATGACTTTCAGAGTTCTGAATATACGGGCGACTATACTGCCACGAGGCCTAAGGACGTAACTGAGTCGGTGCGTTATGACGGACTGGAGAGCAGGCCGCGCAGGACGGCCACGCCGCTTGAGGTGCGCAACGCGCGCTTCGTAGACGACAATCAGGACCGCACGCTTACTGCCGGCGAGCTGAGCAAGGTGATTTTCGAGGTGTATAACCGTTCAGACGAGGCCGTGTATGACGTTCAGCCGATGGTTGTCGAGACTACCGGCAACCGGCAGGTGAAGATTTCGGGCACCATTCATGTCGAGCGCATCATGCCCGGCAAGGGCGTAAGATATACCGCAATGGTTAAGGCCGGCAAGCGTCTGAAGAACGGCGTGCTGACCTTCCGCGTGTATGCGGTCAGCGGAAACAAGGGCGTTGTGTCAAACGTGAGCGAGTTTGACATAAATGCCCGCAGATAGTTATGATGAGTGTCACGGACTGCATTAAGCACGGCAGAGCCGCCCGGAGCAAGTGAGCAGGCGCGGCAAAGCTGCGTGAGGATGCTGTCGTTTAGTATGTTTTTTATAAAGAAAAAGTTTAGAGAAAGAATCAGGTAGAGTAAAATGTCAATGAAGAACAAGATAACCGTAACCGTTGTGTCAGTTCTGATAGTGTTAGTCCTGCTGTCGTTCGGCGCAGGATGGTTCATGCTTGACTATGCGCTGAAGCCTGCGGCCGACGCCGGCAACATAGCCCTGCGCTACAAACGGATGTACGGCAAGTATCCTTATATGCGCCGATGGGTGGACAGTCTGAAAAGCGAGAAGGCTCTTCGCGACACATTTATAGACATGCCCGACGGCTACCGCCACCACGCTGTGTATGCACGCGGACGGTCAGCTGACGGCCGCACGGCCATACTCGTTCATGGATATAAGGACAGCTACGTAGGAATGCTGCCGATAGCGAAGATTTACGCCGACATGGGCTATAACATAATGCTGCCCGACCTGCATGCGCACGGACTGAGCGGAGGCGACCATATACAGATGGGATGGAAGGACCGCGAGGAGCTGATACGCTGGATAGGCGTGGCCGACAGTCTGTTTGCCGACAAGAGAGGACGCACACGCATAGTGCTTCACGGCGTTTCGATGGGTGCGGCTACGGTGATGAACGTGTCGGGCGAGCAGTTGTCGTCGAGCGTGAGGTGCTTTGTCGAGGACTGCGGATATACCAGCGTGTGGGACGAATTCAGCTGTCAGCTTGCTGACGAGTTCGGCCTGCCGGAATTTCCTGTGCTTTATGCCGCCAGTGCATTGTGCAAGATACGCTACGGATGGAGCTTCGGCGAGGCTGCACCGGTAAGGCAGTTGGCAAAGAACGAGTCGCCGATGCTCTATATCCACGGCTCGTCAGACAGCTATGTGCCCTCTGAAATGGTATTCCCTTTGTATAATGCCAATCCTGTCTACTTATCGCCGACAGGCAATTACCGCTATTTCAACGATATATGGATAACCCCCGGCTGCGCCCATGCGGAGTCGTTCCACAGTTATCCGCACCAGTATGCCGAGCACGTAAGGCAGTTTGTGAGTCGCTTTATGCGTTAGGTTTAAGGATAGTTTATTCCTTAATGTCGCTGACAAGTTGCCTTACGGCTAAGGCAATGTTGGCAATGGCTGTTTCTTTCTTCATCGCTTCGCTGAGGTCGGCGCCGTCAGGAGTGGTGCTGACGGCTTTGGCAAATCCTGCACCGGACATCTCTTTACAGTCGTCTACGCGCCCGGCAATGAGCCATGTGGGCACATTCTGCCGCGCCGCACGCAGCATTACACGCTGTGGCAGTTTGCCCATAAGCGTCTGGCGGTCGGCATGTCCCTCGCCAGTTATTACTGCCGTAGCTCCGCTTACGGCGTCGTCGAAATGCAGAAGGTCGAGCAGCAGGTCGGCTCCGGGCTTCTGTTCAGCCGACAGATACTGCATGAAGGCGTAGCCAAGTCCGCCCGCAGCGCCTGCTCCCGGCTGTGAGGAACGGTCGAAACCGAAGTGGGCTGCCGACGCACGGGCAAAGCGTTGCGCGCGCTGTTCAAGCATGGGCAGCATCAGCGGAGTTGCTCCTTTTTGGAGAGCGAACACTGCCGTGGCTCCGTCGGGGCCGAGCAGGGGATTGCTGACATCGCAGGCGAGAGTGAAACTGCACTCGCCGAGAACGCCACGTAGAGCGTCGTCGAAGGTCTGTCCGCGCTTGGTGAGTATGTCGGTCAGCGCTTTTAGCATGCCGATACCTGCATCGCTTGTTCCGCTTCCGCCAAGACCGACGATGAATTTACGGCAGCCACGCTTCACGGCAGCAGCCACAAGTTCGCCTACTCCGTAAGACGTTGCCCTCATAGGGTTGCGCTCCTCCTCCTTTACAAGTGTCAGTCCGCAGGCTTTCGCGGCCTCTATTATCGCGGTGCCGTCGGGCGTTACGCCGAAAACGGTGCTTATGCGGCGCATCATCGGATCGTGAACATAAGTGGTGATGAGTTTTCCGCCGAGCGCCTGAGTGAATGTTTCGGCCATGCCTTCGCCGCCGTCTGACATCGGCAGGCATAATGTTTCAACATCGTCAAGAGCGTCGTGCAGAGCTTCAGCCACGGCAGTTTCGGCCTCAGTTGAGGTAAGGCTGCCCTTGAACGAGTCGATGGCTATGATTATTTTACGTTTCATCTGTTCTTTATTTTTCTGCAAAATTACAGCTTTTATCTGTATGTCGGCGCGTCTGGAAGGTGTTTGTTGCAGTTTGGCAGAGGTATTGCCGCAGACAGAAGCATGGCATAGTAATGCGTCGGTGGTGCTATGTCAGATTATTTTACATTTGTTATTTGAGTATTGATAATATCCGACGACTGCCAAAATGGCAGTCGCTTAAAACTCCGAATTTAAATAATTCTTGTTTAAGTTAAGTTGAAAATGCTGTGATAAAGGTACGGTATTAAGTATCAGATTTTACTGTTAAGAATGCTTATAAGGCTTAATTGTTGTTATATTTACACTATAATTTCGCTTTTTCGATAAAATAATTTGTCTTGTTTTTTTTATCTGTCGGCAAGAATTTTAACAGCAATATAGCTTGTAATTTTTGTTCAAACCATGTCAATTTTGTTTCATGAACGTTTTTTTATAGTATATGAAATGATTTTTTTATCTTTTGTTAAACTCAAAAGTTAATTTTGCGGTTGAACTTTAATCATTAAATTTACTAACCGTAAAAAGAAAAAGTTATGATTGCAAAATTCAAGCGGATACTGTTTAGTGCAGTGTTCATTGCCATTGGTGCGACCGCTTTTGCTCAGCAAAATGCGGACGTGAGTGGCGCAGTTAAAGATGCGAATGGCGATGCTGTTATCGGTGCGACGGTAACGGAAGAAGGCACAAAGAATGCCACAGTGACAGACATCGACGGTAAATTCCGTCTGAAAACAGCTCCTGGAGCCAAGCTGAAAATCTCTTATATAGGATATAAGACAGCAACGGCAACAGCAGGATCTAATATGAATATTGTCTTGCAGGAAGACAATAATATAATGGAAGAGCTCGTCGTTACCGGTTATACAACCCAGCGCAGAGCTGACTTGACTGGTTCGGTTGCAGTTATGAACATGGATGAGCCTATAAGTGCTTCAAATCCTAATATGCTTTCGTCAATGCAGGGAAAGCTTGCCGGTGTAACTATTGCTGACGACGCAGCTCCTGGTGGTGGCAGTTCGACAATCCGCGTGCGCGGTATGAGTACTGTAAACCCGAACAACTCACCGCTTTATATTGTAGACGGTGTGGCAACAACGGAGAACCTTAATTCAATCAACCCTGCTGACATTGAGTCGATACAGGTCTTGAAGGACGCTTCTTCTGCGTCAATCTACGGTTCACGTGCGGCAAACGGTGTGATAATCATCACCACAAAGCAGGGCAAGGGCGACAAGCTAACAGTTAACGTGAACTATTCTTTGAGTTTGCAGACTGTAGCCAAGACTTACGATATGCTCAGTGCTGAGCAGTGGGGACAGGCTTACTGGACAGCAGCGAAGAACTCTAACGTAACTGCATCTCATCCGTTCTACGGCAGCGGTGCTACACCACAGCTCGGTGAGTGGCTTGACGCAGCTCACACAGTTAAGTCTTCAAACACTGACTGGCAGGACGAAGTTTATTCAGAGGCATGGACACACAACCTTTCGGCAAGTGTAGCCAACAGCACGAAGAACGGTTCTGTAATGTTCTCGCTCAACTATGTAAACCAGGATGGTCTGGTAGACTACACTTTCTACCGCCGTTATTCAGCTCGTCTGAATTCTACTTATAATATTGGTAAGTACGTGAAAGTAGGAGAGAACCTTATGGTTGCCAACTGGCAGGACCGTGGTTTTACTACAAACGCAGACCGTGGTGTGCCTGCGATGGCTATCTTCCAGCATCCGGCTATCCCTGTTTACGATGTGAACGGAAACTTTGCCAGACCAATGTATCTGAGCAATTCAGACTTCGCAAACCCGGTGCAGACCATTTACAACGGTCGTGACAATACCAACAACAGCTGGAGAATCTTCGGTAACGGCTATATTGAGGTAACTCCGGTCAAGGGACTTACTTTGAAAAGCAACCTCGGTATTGAACATGTGCAGTATTTCAACAAGACACTGAACCGCAAGGTTAATCCTTCAGATCTCAACAATGTTTACCGTGCATATGGAAGCGGTGATACATGGACATGGACCAACACTGCAAACTATAATCTTGACGTAAACGATCATCACTTGAACGTGCTCGGTGGTGTTGAAGCTATCAAGTACACATTTGAAGACTTGTCTGCTACCAGATACGACTATGCGTTTGAAGATGACAGCTTCATGCAGATTGGAGCTGGAACTGGCGACCAGACAAACGGTGGCGGAAAGAACCAGTGGGCTTTGTTCTCACTCTTCGCAAAGGCTGACTATAACTATGCTGACCGCTATCTGCTGTCTGCAACAATACGTCGCGACGCTACATCAAGGCTGTGGAAGGGACAGAATTCAGGCATATTCCCTGCATTCTCAGCAGCCTGGCGTCTGTCAGAAGAGAAATTCTTCCCGAAGAATGATATCGTTAACGATGTTAAGATACGTTTAGGCTGGGGTCAGAACGGTAATGCTGCTATCGACAATTTCTATGCAGGCTATACCTCATACGCTTACACTTCAGGAAACGGTGCTTACGATATGGCAGGAACCAGCAATTCAGTTGTAGGCGGTGTGATTGTTTCAGCGTCAGGAAACAAGAACCTTAAATGGGAAACAACAACCCAGACAAACATCGGTCTTGACCTCCGTCTGTTCAACAACTCATTCGGGCTTTCTCTTGATTACTTCATCAAGAATACTAAGGACATGCTTACACAGCCGCCGGTACTTGCCGTAGCAGGTGAGAATGCAGTTGTTTACCGCAATACAGGAAGCATGAAGAACCACGGTTTCGAGCTTGTTGCCGACTATCACAGCAAGCAGTATGGAGACTTCTCTTGGGACGGTTCTTTCAACTTCTCACTCTATCGTAACGAGGTCGAGAAACTCAACGACTATGTAAGTTTCATCAGCGCAGGCGACTGGCGTATCATGGAAGGTGAGCCGATGGGTGTTTATTACGGCTATGTTGCTGACGGTCTGTTCCGTACAGAGGAAGAGGTCTACAACTCAGCTACTCAGGAAGGCAAGGGACTTGGCCGTATAAGATATAAGGATCTTGACGGAAACGGCGTGATAAATGAGAATGACCGTTGCGTCATCGGCGACCCGAACCCCGACTTCTCAATCGGTCTTAACCTGAGCTTCAAGTACAAGAGATTCACTTTGAGTACATTCTTCACAGGTGAGTTCGGCTTCGATATTTACAACATTGTAAAGAAGCAGCTAGACTTCATGGGTACAGGTCTTCGCGACATCAACCACGGTGCGGACATCCTCAACGCATGGACACCGGAGAATCCTAACTCAAACATTCCGGCATTGGCACTTACTGACGCCAACAACGAAATGCGTATGTCTACTTACTTCATAGAGGACGGCTCATATTTCAAGATGAAGTACATCAAACTTCAGTATGACCTGCCGTCAAAAGTGGCTAAGAAATTCTGCCAGGGACTCAGCATCTACGGACAGGTAGAGAACGTGTTTACCATAACAGGCTACTCTGGACTCGATCCAGAGCTTCCTCTCAGCAGCTACGGCGCACGTGTTGACAACTCACCTTATCCGCGTTCACGCACATTCTCTATCGGTTTAAATCTTCAATTCTAATTTAACAAGTAGACAATGAAATAGGGAAGCAGACAGGGAAAGCTTGAATATCCAAGCGTCAGACAGGCTGAGTCGGAAAACAGATGTTGGCCTGCGCCTGTCAGCAATAAACCCCAATAATAAATTATCAAAATATGAAAACTATTAAAAATAATATAGTAAAAGCGGCCTTGGGCGTGGCTGTAGTCGTTTCACCGGCGTTCTTCTCGTCATGTGACGACATGCTCGACCTCATACCGCAAGGTACATTTACTGACGCCCAGCTTGATTCAACATCAATAGAGGGACTTCTCACGTCAGCTTATGCCGGTCTTGAGTGCCATTTCTTCGGCAACAACGAGTCATTCCAGGGCCCGATTACCAACTGGATTTTCGATGTCCGTTCAGATGATGCTTATAAAGGCGGCGGCGCTCTTTCAATGGAGAGCAACATCCACGACCTTGAAGTATCAAACCTCCGTAGTGATAACGTTTGTGTACGTGACAAGTGGCGCAATAATTTCTACGCTATCGACCGTGTTCACAAGGCAATGAGAGCAATCGAGGGAACTAATGTTGCTAATCGCGAGTCAATGCTGGCAGAACTGAAAACGCTTCGTGCGTATTTCTACTTCGATCTCATCCGCGTGTTCAAAAACATACCTTACTTTGACGAAACAGTAGACGACCCGAGTTCAGTCTCACCTTATCAGTACACACGCGACGAGATATTCGACTTTATAAAGAAAGATTTGCGCGAGGCTTATCCCGTTCTTCCGGAGACACAGCAGGACAAAGGCCGCTTCAACAAGTATGTTGCAGCAGCACTTATGGCTAAGGTCAGTGCATTCACAGCTTCTGTAAACAACAGCCAGAGCGACTGGAATGATGTAGTTACTTACGCTGACTATGTAATCGGAAGCGGACAGTACGAGCTTTATCCAAACTTCCTCGATATGTCGAAAGTTGAGTTTGACAATACTTATGAGTCAATTCTCGCCATACAGTTTGCATCAACTTCTGACAATATGCATTACAATTATCCGAACATGCTTAACTGTACTATCAGCGAAGGCAACCTTTACGGCAACGGTGATGACTTCTTCCTTGGCAGCCAAAACCTTGTAAACGCATTCAGAACAAACGATGACGGTCTGCCTTATCTTAACGGAAACTCAGGCGATGTTGACAACAGCGTAAACGTAACAGACGACTACCAGGGCAACGTTGACCCGCGTCTTGACTTCACTGTCGGCCGTATAGGATTCCCGTTCCGTGGCCATACATATACATCAGGATGGTGCCGTGCTTACGATATTTACGGAGAATATTCAGGCAAGAAGGGCCAGCTGGCTCCTGAAGATCCAAACATGGTTTCTGGTATTGTGCCATGGGGAGCATCAGGTCTTAACTTCTGTCTTATCCGTTACGCTGACATTCTTCTGCTGAAGGCAGAGGCTCTTATCGAGACGAACACAAATCTTGACGAGGCCCGCCAGCTTATCAACCAGGTACGTGAGAAGGCAAAACGCAGTATTGACGCTTCTTACTCGCCTGTCGACCTTGACCCGATGCGCGCAAGCTATAAGGTTGAGCCTTATCCGGCTGAAGGATGGACTCAGGACTATGCCCGCCGTGCAGTGAGAATGGAACGTCGTCTTGAGCTTGCAATGGAAGGCAACCGCTGGTTTGACCTCGTACGTTGGGGTACAGTTGTTGATGTTGTAAACAAGTACATGCAGAATGAGAGCAGCTTGCGTACTTACTACGAAGGCTCTTCAATCAACGACAGCGAAGTTTACTTCCCGATACCTCTCGACGAAGTTGACAATGCCGCCAACGGTACTTATGACGAACCGCAGAACTAAAAACCTGCAAACATGTATTTTGTAAGGACATGAGCGACAAGCGCACAGGGCACAGAAACCTCGTGTCCTTACAATAAAAATAAATAAAAAAGCAGTTTAACAATAAAAACAGACAATGATGAAAACAAATATAATCAAGATATTCGCAGTAGTGCTGGCCGGCTTCTCGCTTGCAGCATGTTCTGACGTAGACATACCTGAATCTCCGTCAGCTAAGCTGTATCCGGCAGTCAGCAATCTGGACATGACACAGGAGGGACGTAACGTCACACTGAACTGGACTCTGCCGCAGGCTGAGAATCTGTTGGGTGTCAGAATCGACAAGAACGGCACACAACTTGTAAACCTTGACTCGCCGATTAACTCATACGTGGCAAGACATATTGACAAGAACATTGATGTTTATTTCACAGTAAAGGCACGTTATGCTGACGGTGGCGTATCAGAAGGACAGACCGTTATGGCACGCTACGACGGTGATGTTACTCCGGCTGCTATGCTGCTGCCTACAGCTGATGAGAGCGCACTTGACGATGACGAGAAGGCAGCTCTCGACTGGTTCCGTGCCAATTATCAGGACGGCAAGGTTTTGACACCTGCCGAAATGGCTTCAGGGCAGGTTACTCCTGACAAGTATGGAGAGATATGGATACAGGTTGACCGTGTAGGCATTGCCCAGGGCTGGCAGAATCTGCCTTCTGAGCTTGTTGCTTCAGACGTGATAAGCGCACTTACAGACTATGTGAAGAACGGCGGTAACCTGCTTCTCACAAAGCATGCTACACAGCTTGTCGCTGCCATAGGACGTGTTTCAGAAAACCGTGCTCCTAATCTGGTAAGCTCTGGCGACGGCGGTGTAGGTACAGACATCTGGACTGCAAATGCAATTATCGGAAGTGCGCAGAGCGAAGCTTACGACCATACCGGTCACCAGATTTATGCTGGCATGGAGGTTGCAACATCTGAGCAGACCGGTTTTGGCGACGATACTTACGGAATGGAAGGTCCGGGATGGCGTGAGGATCACAACTGTATGTGGGACCTTAATGTAGCTGCTCTTGATATCTCGACTACTCCGAATGTTGTAAAAGGCTTTGAGGATGCTACCAACTCTACTGTACTTGCTACATGGGGTCATGTACTTGACTATTGTTGCGCCGGTATAATAGACTTCAATCCTGACGGTGACTATCTCGGACGCATCGTTGCTATCGGCTTGAATGCTTACGAGTGGAAGCAGAACGACACTGAGAACATCTATCAGGGGAATATAGAACTTCTTACAAAGAATTGTCTTGAGTATTTGAAGCAGTAGTATGTTATGCGTGTCTGTGACAGTCTTGCGGTACGATGACGCCGGAGCAGATTTCAATGTTTGCGATTGATGGTGTTTTGCATCATAAAAGATGCCGTTTTGCTGCCTAAAAGGTTATCTTTTGCATGCCGATATGCCACATATCGCAATACGAACGGTAAAGTATTGTCGTTCATGCAATTATAGCTTTGTCAAAAATTCAAGTTCAATGGTGATTCCGGATTTGCGTACGGAGATTGCACGGACACGCTGTCAGAAAATACGTTGGTATTAAAAAGTAAAGTTACGATTATGGATAAAAGAATATATAGCATGGCATTGGCGCTGACCGTAGGGCTTACGGCAACAGCTCAAAGTAATATAGCCGCAAGTTTTGATATGATAGTTGACGGCAGCAACGCCATAACCGAGAGCGTTAGCGGCGGTAAATACGTTGTAAACGGTGTACATGTACCCGAAAATGTAGACGGCGCCGTAGGCAAGGCTCTTCGCCTTGACGGATATTCAACATACGTGAATGCTGAGATAAATGCAGCAGGTATCAGTACCAACGGATTTTCAGTATCATTATGGTGCGCGCCTGAGACTTATCCGATGATGAACGCGGCTGAGGCTGAGAACGCCGAGACATGGATTGCCGGCAATCTTGACGAGTCTGCGCATACGGGTTTTGCTTTCACGCTTACATCTCAGGGCGACTATGGTTTTAAATGTTATACTGGCGGATGGCTAGTAACGTTGCAGGCAGAAGGTAAAATGCCTCGCTATGAGTGGAATCATCTTGTTGCAGTAATCGATGCCGACAATCGTACTGCGACTCTTTACCATAACGGCGAGCAGGTGGCTACCAGCCGCTGCATGTCCCCGATCAATGTCGGAGGAAATACACTGCTGATAGGTAAAAGCTCAACAGACAGGACTTTTGACAAGTATCTTCTCAACACGTTCAACGGTCTGATTGACGATGTTACTATATATAATAAGGTACTGACAGCCGACGAAGCAGCCTCTCCTGCTGCCGAGAACGCAGCCGACCTGAGTATACCTGCCAGCCGTTTCGCAAACGATATTATGCGTCCGGCGTTTCATGGTATGCCTGCTGCGGCATGGACTAACGAGTGTCACGGCATGGCTTACTCTAACGGAAAATATCATCTGTTCTTCCAGAAAAACGCTAATGGACCTTATATGGCGCGTCTTCACTGGGGACATATTTATTCAGACAATCTGTATAAATGGAGTGAGGACAGGACAGCCCTTACACCTGAGACTTCTTACGATATTAAGGGATGCTGGTCGGGAGCAGTGTTCACCGACAGCGAGCTTACAGGCGGTAAGCCGGCGATAATCTATACAGGCGTAGACAACGCCCGTGCTACTATAAACATGGCCCTGCCCGAGGACGATAATCTTACATTCTGGGCTAAGAACGAGGCCAATCCTATTATCGACGGCCGTCCGTCAGGACTGAGTGACGACTTCCGCGACCCTTATTTCTTCACCGCCAACGGCAAGAAATATATTATCGTAGGTTCTGCCAAGAACGGCATAGGCACCACGACTTTACACGAATATAATCCACAGACAGGTAAATGGAGCAACGACGGCCGCACATTCTTCAGCGGAATTTCGACCGCGCGCAACGGTATTTTCTGGGAAATGCCTACTATAACTAAAATCGGCGACAAGTGGCTCTTTACTGTTACGCCGCTCAATACGCAGTCAGGCGTTGAGGTTATTTACTGGACTGGCGACATCAATGCAGATGGAAACTTCGTTCCTTCGTCTGCCGCTGTCGATAATCCTGACAAACTTGAGCTTGAAGGTTTCAGTAAGGACGGTTACGGTCTGCTCTCGCCTACGATATTCCAGCGTGACGGCAAGACCCTGCTTATGGGCATAGTTCCTGACAAGTTGCCGTCAGATGAGAACTACAAACTTGGCTGGGCCCATTGTTACAGCCTTCCGCGTGAGATCAGTCTTGATTCTGACGGAAAGCTTGTACAGAAACCTTACGAAGGTCTGAAATCCATGCGTACTGATGCAAAGTATGCGCGCACCGACTTTGACCTTATAGGCAGTGAGTCGCTTGCTCCTGTTTCAGGACGCAAGTATGAGCTTTGCGGTGAGTTTGTTATAGGTTCTGGCGATTTTGGATTCAATCTTTTCAAGAACGGAGGCAAGCAGGTACGCATGAGTTATTCGCCTACTGATAATGCTTTCACTGTAGACCTTACAGGCATTGACCGCATATCAAACGACAATGGAGTATTCAACGGTGTTTACCGCAGCGAGTTGCCACGCAGAATGCAGGCTGGCGAGGTGCTTAAAATAAATGCATTCGTTGACCATTCGATAATGGATGTATTTATCAATGACACCTGGGCATTCTCAATGCGTTTGTTCCCGACTGATGCTGAGGCTAATGGCGTTGAGGCTTTTGCTGACGGCACAACTCATGTAAACAGCCTTGAAGCATGGAGCCTTGATGAGAACAAAAGCGGTTCAACTTCAATCTCTGCTATTGAGAACAGCGATAATTTCAAGATAGAGAGCAAAAATGGAAAGATTTTTTATACTAATACATACGAAAATGCCTTATTGTCAGTTATTGATTTAGGAGGACGTGTTGTTCTGTCTGAAAATATTGGTGCAGGATCTGGCACTGTCTCATTATCTGACAGTGGTGTGTGTATAGTGAAACTTGTTACCCCTGAGAATGTTTTAAGTAGAAAAGTAATTATAAATAAATAATCATGAAGATAAAGAACATATTAGTATCGTTGCTCCTTGGCGCTGTTTCATTGCAGGTTTCAGCCCAGATGGACAACGTGTCGTTTCTCAGCGGATCTAACTGTTTAGTCCGCATGAATCAGGGCAGCCGCTATGTGATGCTGCCGGTACAGGAAAGTGCAGAAATATGCAATGTTAAGGTAATTGCCGACAACATGCTGATGCAGACCATCGATGTGCGTCTTGCTGTTGACAACGTGGATTACTACGTTCCGTTTGATCTTTCTGCTTACGAAGGAAAGAACATTGTGTTTGACATTCACGTAAACGGAAACAGCCGTCTTGACGGCGGTATCAAGGACCATGTGTGCTGGAAGAATCTGAAGTACACTGACAGCATCGAGGTCTCATCAGACGAGAAGTATCGTTCTGCATACCATCATACTCCGGCTTGGGGCTGGATGAACGACCCTAACGGTATGTTCTATCAGGACGGTGTATGGCATCTTTATTATCAGTTCAACCCTTACGGCTCACAGTGGGGCAACATGAACTGGGGACATTCAACAAGTAAGGACCTCATACACTGGACACATGAAGGCATAGCTCTTTCTCCTGATGCTCACGGATCAATATTCAGCGGCAGCTCGGTTGTAGACAAGGATAATACAGCAGGCTTCGGAAAGAATGCCATTATATCATTCTATACATCTGCCGGAGAGAGCCAGAAGCAGAGCATGGCTTACAGTACTGACGGCGGAAAGACTTTCACCCGCTATGCAGGCAATCCTATTATCGTATCTGATATTCCTGACTTCCGCGACCCGCACGTGTTCCGTTACGAGCCGACAGGCCGTTGGATTATGATTCTGGCAGCCGGACAGGAGATGCGTATTTATTCTTCAGCCAACCTGAAAGACTGGACTTATGAGAGCAGCTTCGGTAAAGAGTACGGCGCACATGGCGGCGTTTGGGAGTGCCCTGACCTGTTCGAGCTTCCTGTCGAGGGAACAACTGAGAAGAAATGGGTGCTTATCTGCAACATTAACCCTGGCGGTCCATCAGGTGGAAGTGCTACACAATATTTCACAGGAAGCTTCGACGGCCACAAGTTCACCTGTGATACAAATCCTGATGTGATAAAATGGATGGATTACGGAAAAGACCATTATGCTACCGTTTCATTCGACAATGCTCCTGACGGACGCCGTGTGGTAATAGCATGGATGAGCAACTGGCAGTATGCAAACCAGGTTCCGACCGTTCAGTTCAGAAGTGCTAACGCCATACCTCGTGACGTTTATCTGTTCCGTGATAAGGGAGTGGATTATCTTGGATCACGTCCTGTAGCCGAGATGAATTCTCTGCGTGGTCAGGCTGTGTTGAGCAAGCGCGTATCTCTTGGCAAATATTCATTGAAGAAGATGTTCAAGTCAACTTGTGCGACCTACGAAATCGATATGAAGATGAACCATCAGGATGGAGCTGTAATGAATCTTATGCTCTCTAACACGAAAGGTGAGTATGTTACAATTACTTACGACAGCAATATGGGAACGCTTTCATTCGACCGTCGACAGAGCGGCAAGACCAAGTTCAGCGAGCTTTTCCCGGCTGTAACAACTGCTCCTGTATATGGTAAGCTGACAAGTCTCCGTATTTATGTTGATAAAAACAGCATTGAAGTGTTCGGCAATGACGGCCGTACAGTCATGACTAACCTCGTATTCCCTAACGAACCGTACAACTCACTGACGCTTAGCGGAACAAGAAAGGTTTCAGTATCATCATTGAAAATATATCCTTTAATAACAAAATAATAAAATATTGCTATGAACAATAAGACAAATTACATGAAGTTGGTGCCCGTGATGCTTTGCTTCTTTGCCATGGGCTTTGTCGACCTTGTAGGCATAGCGTCAAACTATGTGAAGGAAGATCTTGGGCTGAGCGATTCTGTTGCGAACATCTTCCCTTCTATGGTGTTCTTCTGGTTCCTTATCTTCTCAGTGCCGACAGGTATGCTGATGAACCGCATCGGACGTAAGAATACTGTACTACTTTCACTCATCGTCACGATTGTTTCACTCGTTTTGCCGTTGTTCGGCAGCAGTTTCGAGGTTATGCTCGTGTCGTTCTGTCTGCTCGGTATAGGCAATGCGCTTATACAGACATCGCTTAACCCGCTTATTTCTACCGTGCTTCAGGGTGGAAACCTTGCCAGTACGCTTACATTCGGCCAGTTCGTAAAGGCTATCGCGTCGTTCCTTGCACCTTATATCGCAATGTGGGGAGCTACGGCTGCTATCCCTTCTTTCGGCTTAAACTGGAAAGTTCTGTTCCTTATCTATTTCGTTGTGGGTGTTATTTCAGCTCTGCTGCTTTTCGTAACACCTATTCATGAAGAGAAAATAGAGGGTAAGGCTTCCAGCTTCGGCGACTGTGTGAAGCTGCTCGGTAAGCCTATCGTGCTGCTTTCATTCCTCGGTATTATGTGCCATGTTGGTATCGACGTAGGTACTAACACAACTGCTCCGAAACTGTTGATAGAGCGTCTGGGCATGACTCTTGATGACGCGGCCTTCGCAACAAGTCTTTATTTCATATTCCGTACTATCGGCTGTCTGACAGGTTCATTTTTCCTGCGCGTTATGAACAACCGTGCATTTTTCGTCATCAGCATTGTAATGATGGCACTCAGTATGATCGGAATGTTCTTCGGAACGTCAAAGCTCGTGCTTTATGTAGCAATTGCACTTGTCGGTTACGGTAACTCAAACATCTTCTCGATCGTGTTCTCTCAGGCATTGCTGTCAGAACCTAACAAGCAGAACGAGGTTTCAGGTCTTATGATTATGGGACTTTTCGGTGGAACTGTGTTCCCGTTGCTTATGGGATTTGCCAGTGACGCAATTGGTCAGGCTGGAGCTGTAGCTATAATGGCAATAGGCGTGATTTATCTATTCACTTACATAAATAAAGTTAAACATTAAAACAATACCGTAGGCTATATGACCGAACGGGCAGTGAAGACTCAATGCAATGGTCGTAAAGGCTCTTCAAACTCATACAGCCTTCGGTTTTTCATCCTAAAATACAATTATTATGAAAACTGATATTATAGTAGGACTCGGCGAGGCGTTGTGGGACGTACTCCCGGAAGGTAAGAAATTGGGTGGTGCACCTGCAAACTTTGCATATCATGTAGGCCAGTTCGGATTTAATTCGCTGGCAATCAGTGCCCTGGGTAAGGACAAACTCGGCGATGAGACAGTTGAGGCTCTCGACGAAAAAGGCCTTAATTATATTATGCCACGTACTCCTTATCCTACAGGAACTGTTCAGGTTTCTCTTGATGACAACGGTATACCGACTTATGACATCCGTGAGAATGTGGCATGGGACAATATTCCTTTCACCTCAGAACTTGAGGAAGTAGCAAAGAACTGCCGTGCCGTATGCTTCGGTTCTCTCGCACAGAGAAACATCGTTTCACGTACGACGATTAAGAAATTCCTCGAGGCTATGCCTAACGAAGGTGGCCGTCTGAAGATTTTCGACATAAATCTGCGTCAGAATTTCTATACAAAGGAGATTCTCATGGACTCTCTGAAGCATTGTAACATTCTTAAAATCAATGATGAGGAGCTTGTTCTTATAGGACGTATGTTCGACTATCCTGGACTTGATATGAGCAACAAGTGCTGGCTTATCCTCGGCAAGTATAATCTTGATATGCTTGTTCTAACATGCGGTGTTAACGGAAGTTACGTATTCACACCGGGCTGCATGTCATTCCAGCCGACTCCTCATGTCGATGTTATCGATACTGTCGGCGCCGGTGATTCATTCACCGCAACATTCTGCGCAGCCATATTGAAGGGTATGAGCGTAGCTGACGCTCACAAACTGGCTGTTGAAGTTTCTGCATACGTCTGCACACAGAGCGGCGCAATGCCTGTACTTCCTGACTCTATATTGGAAAAGGTAAATAAGTAATAGCGTAAAAAGATTGTATTTAGGACATATTAAGACATTGTGTTCCGGTATTACCGGGATACAATGTCTTATTTTTTGTATGTGCTGTTTCGTTATTTTACGCCATTTTCAAAATGCTTATGGATACGCTGTAAGGTGTCCTGAAAATATTAATCGGCTATTTCCGCATGTTGTTGTCGGGCTTGATGTTAACAGGTTGAATATCAGAGTGTTGAGGCTTTTATATGCACGCAGATGATGACTGAAGCTCAATTTTGCTATGTATGAAAATCATTGATTTTGTAAAAGAGCATCTTTTGCGTTGTAAAACATGCCCGATTGTATAGTAAAAGGCGGTCTTTTAGAATGTAAAAGACCGCCTTTTGTTTCTCAACAGTTCAATGCCTGTATTCCTGTAAAATAAAAATCAAAGACTGTAACCCCATTGTTCGAGCGCAAAACCCCAGTTCTGCTCAACGAGTCTGACCGTTTCAGGCTTATACTGATACTTGTTTTTCTTGTATCCCTTTTTCTTGTTCACGTATGTAGCAATTGCCTCGCGTGCCTCGTCAAAGCCCGGCAGACTCAGCTTGCGGTATATTTCCTGAGTCATGTCGAACGGATCTTTCTCGTAGTCTTCAAACTTCACTTCTATCAGGTTGCCTTCAGGTATGAGGTGTTTGTCTTCCTCATACTTATGATATAGCTTTGCGTAAATCTTCAGGATGTTGTCTTGTAGTTCGGCGTCGCTTATGTCCTGAAGTTTCAGTGGCTTGATAGTGTTTGTGAAGAAGCTGCGCGTCGACTCGAACACGGTGTAGGGATTGCGTATAAGGTATATGAACTTGGCATCAGGAAACATCTTTACAAGTTCTTTTACGCGCCCTGTGTGAGGCGGATTCTTGCTCAGGAACTGTGTTCCGTGTGTGTTCCAGAGCGATATTTTTATCAGCTTTACAAACGTTTCCTCAAACACTTTCAGCTCTTTCTGACTGATGTCGTTGAAGAGAAGGTACTTCTCGGCATACTGCATCATGTTTTTCGGCAAGAACCAGAAGTTGTAATAGGTGTATGGCATCATGTTGCTCAGGGCGAACTCCTCCTCCTGTGGCAGGTCTACGGCCAGTTCCATGTTGTCAGTCGGCCGCTTGTCGGGCATCAGCCATCCCATGTTCTTCTTGAAAAACGGCTGTCCCCACATCATCAGGTGTGGAAAAACGGTCTGGTAAGTGGTGTTGTAGCCGAAGTGTTTGTCGCACGACAGCACGTTGTGCATGAATGTAGTACCGCTGCGCCAGTGGCCGAGTATGAACACGGGAGCATGCTCAAGCGGTTTGTCTGCCAGCAGTTTCTCATATCTGCGGTCCTGTATAGGCGCAAGAGTGGACAGCAGACGGCACACGGCTTTTGTCAGCCTGTATTTTCCTCTGTATCTGCGGTCGATGGTCTGTCCGTCAGTTATGCTTCTGAACGTGTGCCAGTCAGCGCCTACAAGCGTGTTTATCGGAAGTTTGTTAAATTCAATCAGTCCCATAGTTTAAATCATAATTAGTGGTTTTATGCCCCTTCGAGCCTGTTTAAAGCTCATGCCGGGGCTTGTGCCTTGTGGCTGATAAAAGTTCTGCGCCTTCTTAGCCGCCTGCCGTATAGCGGCCAGGTATGGCTGAAAAGGCGCAGTCTTTATAGGTTGTCAGCGTACTACCTTGACGGCATATCCCTGCCGTTCAAGTTCTTTTGCAGCTGTACATATCGCGTCATAATGCTCCTCTGCAATGCCGAGTTTGCTCAGGTTTATCACAGCCGGTTCGATAGAGTTGTGAATGTCTTTGTCGTCTACCTTGTTGAGAATCATTCCTACCGCGCTCGTATTGTTGGTTATCGGGTCTATAAGGATAAACGCGCCGGTGGCCTTGTTGGTCTTGTATGGGTCGAAGAACAGCTCTTTGGCGGTCGTTACGACAACGTGGGCTATCTGGTTCAGCTTCATCGGCACATCGTCTTCAGCCAGTTTGCCGTTCTCTACTGACAGATGCTCCATCGTATTGACGTCAATCTTGTATTTTATTGAGTCAATCTTGGCACGGCTTGTGTTTGTAGTCTGCTTCAGGAAGAACTGCTTGTCCATGTTCATCGTTTCCTCGTCCATCCATACCAGCATGGCTTCAAAGTTACGGCCTGTGTCAGGCAGATTGTCGGGATGTACCAGCATCTCGCCTCTTGACACGTCAATCTCGTCCTCAAGTGTAAGCGTTACCGACATAGGTGGAAAGGCATAGTCAAGCTCACCGTCGTATGTTACTATGCTCTTTACGCGCGACTTTTTGCCTGACGGCAGTGCCATGACCTCGTCGCCTTTACGTATTACGCCCGAAGCAATCTTTCCGCAGAAGCCGCGGAAGTCAACGTTAGGACGCAGTACATACTGGACAGGGAAGCGGAAGTCGGTCAGATTGTGGTCGTTTCCTGTCTCAACATTCTCAAGATGACTGAGCAGTGACTCGCCGGTGTACCACGGTGTTCTTGCCGATTTGTCTACAACGTTGTCGCCGTCGAGCGCTGACAGCGGTATGCACTGTACGTCGGGAATGCCCAGCTTGTCTGTAAACGCAGTGTATTCTGCTACTATCTTGTCGTAAACTTCTTTCGAGAAATCTACCAAGTCCATCTTGTTTACAGCCAGAACAACGTGCTTTATGCCGAGCAGTGATACAAGGAAAGTGTGTCGTCTGGTCTGTGTAACCACTCCTGCACGTGCGTCGACGAGTATTACTGCGAGGTTTGCGGTAGAGCCGCCGGTTATCATGTTGCGAGTGTATTGCTCGTGTCCGGGAGTGTCGGCGATAATAAACTTGCGCTTGTTGGTCGAGAAATATCTGTAAGCCACGTCTATCGTGATGCCTTCCTCGCGCTCGGCTTTCAGACCGTCAAGCAGCAGGGCGTAGTCAATATGGTCGCCGGCGTTGCCTACACGTTTGCTGTCGCGCTCCAGAGCGACAAGCTGGTCTTCATAGAGTTTCTTGCTGTCGAAGAGCAGTCGGCCGATTAATGTAGACTTGCCGTCGTCAACCGAGCCTGCCGTAAGGAATCTCAGCAGGTCTTTGCGTTCGTCGTTGGCAAGGAATTCGTCTATCGACATACCGCCTCGTTCTTCACCCTCCATAGGGTTGCCGTATTTGTTTTTGTCTAATTCTTCCATTGTTTTGTCTTTTAGGAACATACCAGAAGTATTGCCGTCTGTGGCTTTCCTTCCGGCTTAAAAATATCCCTCACGTTTCTTTTCCTCCATGCTTGCGTCCTGGTCGAAATCTATGACTCTCGTTGTGCGCTCACTCTTGGTAGTTGTCATCATCTCCTCAACGATTTTCTCTATCGTGTCGGCGTCGCTCTCTATTGCTCCTGTCAGCGGCCAGCAGCCAAGTGTGCGGAAACGTATCTTCTTGTATTCTATCTTGTCGCGGTATTTTTCAGGCAGACGGTCGTCGTCAGGCATTATCAGCTGTCCGTCTATGTTTACCACGGGACGTACCTTTGCGAAGTAAAGCGGTACTATCGGAATCTTCTCCAGACGGATATACTGCCAGATGTCGAGTTCTGTCCAGTTGCTCAGAGGAAACACGCGGATTTCGCCTTCGCCTTTTCTGATGCGCGTGTTGTATATGTCCCATAGCTCCGGGCGCTGGTTCTTTGGATCCCACTGGTGGAACTTGTTGCGGAAAGAGAATATCCTTTCCTTAGCGCGCGATTTCTCCTCGTCGCGTCGTGCGCCGCCGAACGCGGCGTCAAACTTATACTTATCGAGCGCATGGAGCAGGGCTTGCGTCTTCATTATGTCTGTGTGAACCTTGCTTCCGTGTGTGAACGGACCGACACCGGCGCGGTATGCCTCCATATTACTTTCCACAATGAGTCGCCAGTTGTGGCTTTTGGCGTATTCGTCACGGAACTTTATCATCTCCTTGAATTTCCATTTAGAGTCAATGTGCATCAAGGGGAACGGCGGACGGCCAGGGTAGAAAGCCTTTTCGGCAAGTCGTGCCATGACAGACGAGTCCTTGCCGATGCTGTAGAGCATCACCGGGTTCTCAAACTCGGCTGCCACCTCGCGGATTATATGTATCGACTCCGCTTCAAGCTCTTTAAGGTGGCTAAGTTTATATTCTTCTTCCATTCCTTTATTTTGTATTGTTTGTTTCGTTTGTTGGCCTTGCTGTTACTCTTGGCAGAATAAGTTCAAGCAGGGTGTTGACCGACTCTTCCAGCGGCAGTCGGGATGTGTCGAGAGAAAGGTCGGGGCTGGCAGGGGCCTCAAATGGTGCCGATATGCCTGTAAACTCTTTTATTTCGCCTCGCCGTGCTTTTGCGTAAAGGCCCTTAATGTCGCGGCGTTCACACTCTTCGATGGGCGTGCTGACATATACTTCTACAAAATTGTCACGCCCGATGATGTCAGCTGCCATCTGTCTGAGGCTCTCGCTCGGGCTGATGAAAGCTGCGATGGTTATTATTCCAGTATCTACAAAAAGCTTGCCAATCTCTGCTATGCGGCGTATATTTTCCACTCTGTCTTCTGATGAGAAGCCAAGATTGTTGTTTATGCCGCTCCTTATGTTGTCGCCGTCGAGCACACGGCAGAGCAAGTGGCGCTTATGCAGTTCGCGTTCGAGTGCCAGTGCGATCGTGCTTTTGCCTGAACCGCTCAGTCCGGTGAACCAGATCATCAGTCCGTGCTGGCCGAGCAGTTCTTCTTTGTCTGCCCGTGTGAGCATCTTGTCGAATATAGGATATATATTTTTCATATTTTCTGATTAATGTAACGGTCATCTGCCGGCTGCTGTCAGCCGGCCTGTATGAATCGTGTCCGCGCCTTCAATGGCGTCAGACGAAGTGTTTTGTTTATGCCGCAGTGAACGGCCAGATGAGCGGTATCAGGCCAACGGCTATTACCATGACGATGAAATCCATCGGCAGACCTATCTTCAGAAAGTCTGTAAAGCGGTAATTGCCGGCTCCCTGGACTATTAAGTTGGTCTGATAGCCTATCGGTGTGGCGAAGCCGGCAGATGCGGCGACGCATATCGCGATAAAAAACGGCATAGGATCGACGCCGAATTTTGTCGCAGTCTCTAACGCCAGCGGGAATGCGAGGGCTGCTGCCGCGTTGTTGGTTATAAGCTCTGTGATAGCAAGAGTTACAATGTAGAGCAGCGCAAGAGCGCCCCATGCACCCAGCGAGCCTGCCACTCTCTTGATAAAGTCGGCTATCATGTCAGCCAGTCCTGACTCTTCCATGGCGGTGCTTATGGCGAATGCGCAGGCTATCGTTATGAGAATGTCCCAGCTGATATATTTTGTGTATTTCTTTGGAGGGAAAATTTTGAGCCAGGCCATTACCACTGTGGTTACCGATGCGAAGAAGAACATGTCCATCTTTACGTTCGGAAACATCTCGCGTATTGCAGGCATTTCGCCTATTGTGGCTCCTGCAATCATTATGATGAGCAGCGCCAGCGCTGTCCATTTTTTCCATTCAGGCATCTTCCGTGTCGGTATCTCCTTGCCGTTGGTCATCATCAGGAAAACGGAAGAGTCGCCCCAGGCCTTTGTAAAGGCTTCGTCGGCGAGCAGCACGAGTGTGTCGCCCTGCTGAAGTCTTATCTCTCCGAGGTTGTCAGTGAACACCTGTCCGCCCTGTCTTACCTCGATAATCTCAGCACCGTAGCGGCGCTTGAAGTCAAAGTTCTTCAGTTTGTGTTTCAGTCCGGGAAAACGCGATGCCAATACGACCTCGACTACATGCTGCCCGGTAGTAACCGTGCGTTCGTTTTCCTCGTCCTCAATGCTGTCAGGGCGTTCGGCAGGCAGCAGTCTGCCTGAGGCAAGTATGATGAAAGCCAGTCCGACGATGGTTATAGGTATGCCGATGAACGCAAGGTCGAACATTTTAAGTCCTGCGAAACCTTTGTCAATCATCATGCCGTGTACCACAAGATTGGTCGATGTGCCTATAAGAGTACACAATCCGCCGAGGATTGTGGCGTAAGACAATGGTATAAGAAACTTTGTACACGACAGACCTACCTTCTTAGACCAGTTTTTCAGTATCGGAGCAAATATCACCACAACGGGCGTATTGTTGAGAAACGCCGAGAATACGCTTACCATCGGCAGTATCCGCAGTTGTGCCCTTGCGGTTGAAATCTTTTTGTCTGGCAACAGCTTTTTTACCACTGCGCTCAGTGCGCCGCTCTGCCTTATGCCTTCGCTGATGAGAAACAGCAGTGCGACTGTTATCATGCCGCGGTTGCTGAAGCCTGCCACCATCTGCTCCGGGGTGATTATGCCTGCCACCATGAAGGCTACAACAAGCGACAGCAGCACGATGCCAGGGCGCATCTTGTCCATGATAAGCGCTGTCAGCATGGCTGCCAGACCGAGCAGTACGAAGACAATCTCGAACGTCATAGCGCGTTGCTTTTTCTGCGGACTATGAACCACGGGTTGTGCAGGTCCGCCTTGTTATACGTCAGTGGTTTACCGTCGTCAGCCCTTACAACCTCGCATTGTCCTGTAGACAAGGCTATGGCATGACCTGCGGCAGTGTCCCATTCCATTGTAGGCGCGAAGCGCGGATATACGTCGGCTGCTCCTTCGGCCACAAGACAGAGCTTCAGCGAGCTGCCGCGCGATACGGTCGAAACATTGTCGTGCGACTTCTTCATCTCGCTTATGTAGTCTTCAGTCTCTTTGTTCAGGTGTGAGCGCGATGCTACTACTACGAAACCGTCATGACGGCAGACATCCAGCGGCAGCCGCTCGGCCTTTTCAGTAAGCGACTGGAACGTTTCTCCGGCAGGCAATGAGTCAATATCGCTTATCTTATATGCGCCTGCGTCTGTGCTGCCGAAGTAGAGTTCGTGTCTGGCCGGTATGTATATCACCCCGGCTTCAGGCTGCCCGTCGTTTACGTAAGCTATGTTTACAGTAAATTCGCCGTTACGCTTGATAAATTCTTTTGTGCCGTCAAGCGGATCGACAATCCACATGCCGTGCCATTCGCGCCGGCTCTCTATCGGCAGATGGCTGCCCTCTTCGCTGAGAATGGGGTAGGGAGTCTGTTGGCTTAGCATGTCGCATATAATTCTGTTTGCTTTTCGGTCGGCTATTGTCAGCGGTGAGTTGTCAGCCTTTCGCTCAATTTCGAAATCGGCTTCCGGGTCGTTGTAAATCTTCATTATTGCCGTTCCGGCGTCTATCGACGCTTGGATGGCTATGTAAAGAAAACTTTTATCTATCATTTAGTTTGCAAAGTAATAACAATTTTTACAAATTCGGGCTATATGTAGACCGTAATTATTGTTATTTTGTTCATTTTAAATCTCTTTTGTCCAATATTAATGCGATTTTGAATGTAATCTTGTTATGTACACAGCTTTGGCGGCCGTCGTGATGCCTGGTAAACGCATAAATACTTAGACAGAAACGTTGGCATGAAGAGTGAAGTCAATACGCTTTTTAAAAGGGCATGTTTTACGATGCGAAACATGCCATTTTGCCTTCTGATCAGGCATCTTTTGCAATGTAAAAGATGCCCTTTTGTAACCTGTTGAGAATCAGGCTGTTCTACGTGAAATGTGAAACGTGCGTCGAGCCTGTGATGTTTTATGTGCCGTAATATACAGAAAACGTGCCCAACACGCTAATTGTCGTATGCTGATTAGCGTGTTGGGCACGTTGTAAAGTGTGTTTTATGCTTTGCCGGTTTAATCGTCAGCCAGTGCGAAGTCAAGCTGTTTCTTCTCGATGTTTGCCTTTGCGACGACAATCTTTATCGGGTCGCCCAGCTGATATTTGTGGTGATGGCGACGGCCTACGAGGCAGTAGTTGCGCTCGTCGAAGTCGTAATAGTCGTCATCAAGGTCGTGCATGGGCACCATACCTTCGCAGTGGTTCTCGTCAATCTCGCAATATATGCCGTAAGATGTTATTCCGCTGATGTGCGCGTCGTACTCGTTGCCGATTTTGTCTGACATGAATTCAACCATCTTATACTTGATAGAGTCGCGCTCGGCGTTCTGTGCTATTATCTCCATGTCGCTTGAATGTTCGCACAGTTCCTCATAATACTCCTTGTTCGCGCTGCGTCCGCCGTTCTGATAGCGTGTCAGCAGGCGGTGAACCATTGTGTCGGGGTAGCGTCGTATCGGACTGGTGAAATGGGTGTAGTATTCAAATGCCAGTCCGTAGTGGCCTATGTTGTGTATGCTGTATTTAGCCTTCATCATGGCTCTTAGCGCAACCGACTCTATAAGATTTTGTTCGCGCTTGCCGTTGCAGTCGTCCATCAGCTTGTTGAGGCTGCGCGATATTTCGCCTTTCGAACCGTCGGTTTTCAGTCGGTAGCCGAATTTTACGATAAACTCACGCAGGTTTTCCAGCTTCGTCGGGTCTGGTGCGTCGTGTATACGGTATGGCAGAGTCTTGGCTTTCTGTCCTTTCTTGACCTTTCCAACGCTCTCGGCCACACTGCGGTTTGCCAGCAGCATGAACTCCTCGACAAGTTTGTTGGCGTCTTTCGACTTCTTGAAGTAGCAACGTATGGGCTTGCCTTTCTCGTCAACTTCAAAGCGCATCTCTTCACGGTCGAACTTCACTGCACCGTGCTTGAATCTTGCCGCGCGCAGTTTCTTTGCCAGCATGTCGAGCGTTATCAGCTCTTCGGCATATTCGCCTTTGTAGCCTTCGGGTCCTGCCGGCGGTGCAGGCTCGCCTGTTCCGTCTGTTACGCCGTTGTCTTCAAGTATCTGCTGCACTTCTTCATAGGCGAAGCGGCGGTCGCTCTTAATAACAGTGTGTACCAGACGCCACGACTTTACTTCGGCATTCTCGTCCATATCGAACACCGCGCTGTATGTCAGCTTCTCTTCGTTAGGGCGGAGCGAGCATACAAAGTTGCACAGACGCTCTGGCAGCATTGGTATTGTGCGGTCTACAAGGTAGATACTTGTCGCGCGTTTCTGCGCCTCCTTGTCTATGATAGAGCCTTCGGTAACGTAGTGTGACACGTCAGCGATGTGTACACCGACCTCCCACATCTTGTCGCCGAGCTTGCGGATTGACAGTGCGTCGTCAAAGTCTTTTGCGTCGCGCGGGTCGATTGTGAATGTCGTTACGTTGCGGAAGTCCTCACGCTCTTTATAGTCTTCTTCGGTTATTTCGCCTGTTATTTTGTCAGCTGCTTCTTCAACACGCTTCGGATACTTATAAGGCAGACCGTATTGAGCCAGGATTGAGTTCATCTCCACGTCGTTGTCGCCCTGCTCGCCGAGCACGTCGACAACCTCGCCGATGATGTTCTTGTTCTCGTCGTCAGGCCATTGGGTTACTTTAATGACAACTTTTTCGCCGGTCTTGCCGCCTTTCAGCTTGTTCTTGGGTATTATTATGTTGTTCGCGAATACGTTCCCGTCGGGTATGAGGAAGGCAAAGTCGCGCTCGACTTTAAGTTTACCTACGAAAGAGTCGCGTGCTCTTTCGAGGATGTCAGTTACCATTGCCTCTTTGATATGGTTGCGCCGGCGTGCCATAAAGGTTACTCGTACACGGTCGCCAGTAAGTGCCGACTTTGAATTACGTTCGGCTACGAATACAGGTTTGCCTCCGTCGTCAGGCTCGAAGCTGTTCTTTCCGTTTGATTTACGGATGAACCGGCCTTCCTGCACCTGGCCTTTCAGATTAAGTTTATACGAGTTGTCGCTTACTTTGCTTAGGAAATCGTCCCAAGCCATGTCTTCCATAATCTCTACTGCGAGCATTTTCGCAGGGTGGGTTACAAGGCGAAGTTCCTTGAATATCTGCTTAAAGCTGAGCGTCTTGTCAGCATTCCGCATGAACAGGTCTTGTAACATCTCGGTCAGCTTGTTCTTTGTCAGCCTTTTGTTTTTTTTCTTTTCTTTTGCCATATTGTTGATTTCTTTAGTTTAACGTGTAACCGAGTGTGGCGCAAGTGGTGCGCCTTTACCTGCGAAATTACAAAAATAATCCCGTATCTTATTGTTTTGTTATGATTATTTTACAATAAAACAAAGAAGGATGCACCGTTTTTTATTGGTGCATCCTTCTTTGTATGATATTCAGTAAGTTGTTATTTAACTTCCCAGATGTCGTTGGTCTCAAGCAGTTCGGTGAAGTTGTGATACTTTTTCTTACCCTTCACTTCCTCAATCTGCTCTTGTACAGCTGTCTCGTAGCTTGGTGCGTCAACGTCGCGGATGACTCCAAGTGCTACGGGGAATCCGTGTTCGTTGTCCATCATGGCAAGTTTCAGTTGCAGGGTGTTGTCCATACAGTGTGCATCGTGTACTAGAATGTCTTTCTCTGTGATGCCGTTCTCACCCAGTTTGACAACCTTCAGGCCGAAGCCTTCCTGCATCAGACCGTATTCGTTATGCTCACCGAAGAGCAACGGCTGACCGTGGCGAACGTAGATGGCATTCTTTGCGCGGCCTTCTTTCTTGTAAATAGAGTCGTAGCAGCCGTTGTTGAAGATTACGCAGTTTTGCAGAATCTCGCATACAGATGCGCCTTTGTGCTTGTAGGCGGCCTTCAGTATGTCGATAGTTCCTTCTGCATCGGTGGCTACGGCACGTGCGAAGAAGTGGCCTCTTGCACCGAAGCAAAGCTCAGCAGGCAGGAACGGATCCTCTACCGTACCGTAAGGTGACGACTTGCTGACGAATCCACGTGGTGACGTAGGTGAGTATTGACCTTTTGTCAGACCGTAGATGCGGTTGTTGAGCAATATCATATTAAGGTCGATGTTGCGTCGCATGGCGTGGATAAAGTGGTTTCCGCCGATTGCAAGACCGTCGCCGTCGCCGCTGATCTGCCATATTGTAAGATTAGGATTTGCTACTTTCGCACCGGTAGCGATTGCTGCCGCGCGGCCGTGAATTGTCTGCATGGCGTATGTATTGACGTAATAAGGCAGACGGCTTGAGCATCCGATACCTGAAATTACGGCTGTCTGATACGGCGGTACGCCGATTTCCGCCATCGCTTTGTGGAGCGAAGCCAAGAAGAAGTGGTCTCCGCAACCGGGACACCAGCGCGGTTGTCCCTTCTTATAGTCTTGAGCAGTGTAACTCATTGCTTATATTTTTTTAGCGGTTAAAGGAGTTCTCGGTGTTATATTGATAATCAGACGTAGACTTGTTTGTTGTAATTACCGTGCTGTAAGGTTTTGTTCCGACAGTGTGGTAACGGCTTGCTGATGTGTAATCTGTCGTCTGTTATCTTAACTTCCGTAACTACTCCAACTTCTGTTTAAATTCTTAGTTCTTTAAAATCTTAGTGAATGCCTTGACAAGTTCAGCCACAACGAACGGCTGTCCCTTAACCTGATTGAACTGGTATGGGGCGAAGTTGTCAACCTTCATGCGCAGATATGCGGCAAACTGACCGAGGTTCTGTTCGGCAACGACAACCTTTTTGTATTTTGTCAGTACATGAGCAGCATTTTTAGGCAGAGGGTTGATGTAGCTGAAGTGGGCCAGAGCCACTTTATTACCCATCTCTCTGAGTACTGACATAGCTGTATACAGATGGCCGAATGTGCCGCCGAAACCAACAATAAGCAGGTCGGCATCGTCTGCATCGCCAAGAACCTCTACGTCGGGAACTGGTATCTTATAGACTTTTGTCGCACGCAGACGGCACATCTTGTCGTGATTCTCAGGATCGGTTGATATTGCTCCGGTATTACCGTCTTTCTCCAGACCGCCCAGAATGTGCTCATATCCTTCCTGTCCTGGTATCGCCCAGTAGCGGACGCCGCTCTCCGGGTCGCGCTGATACGGTGTGTAGTGTCCTTTCTGTTCAGGAGTTACGTAGTGAGGATGAATCTCCGGCAGCTCGTTGATGTTCGGCAGTTTCCATGCAGCAGAACCGTTGGCAACGAAAGCGTCTGTAAGTAATACTACAGGAGTAAGGTGCTCGAGTGCGATTTTTGCTGCTGCATACACTGCGTCGAAACAGTTTGTAGGACTTGTTGCGGCAATTACCGGCATCGGTGATTCTCCGTTACGTCCGAACAGAGCCTGTAACAGGTCGGTCTGCTCGCTCTTTGTAGGCAGACCTGTTGACGGACCACCGCGCTGAACGTCGATGACAACAAGCGGAAGCTCGTCGATTACTGCAAGGTTCATTGCCTCTGATTTGAGGCAAATGCCAGGACCTGATGTTGATGTTGCAGCCAATGCTCCTGCGAAAGAAGCTCCGATAGCACTTGCACATCCTGATATTTCGTCTTCACACTGCACTGTCATAACGCCGAGCGACTTGTGTTTTGCCAGCTCGTGCAGTATGTCTGTGGCAGGAGTGATAGGGTATGAGCCGAGATACAGTTTCAGTCCGGCCTTCTCAGCGGCAGCTATAAGTCCGTAAGCTGTGGCTTTATTGCCGGTGATGTCCATGTAACGGCCTTTCACCTTGTTCTTGGATTCTATGCGGTATGTAGCCGGTACGCTTGCACTTACGTTGTGACCGTAGTCATAACCGGCGTTAACAACTTTAATATTGCTTTCTGCTATGGCAGGCTTCTTGTCGAACTTCTCGCGCAAAAATGCCTCTACGAAGCTGATATCGCGGTTGAACAGCCAGCATACGATACCGAGTGCGAACATATTGCGGCACTTCAGTATTGCTTTGTTGTCCATTCCGCTGTCGGCAAGGCAGTCCTTTACCATCTGTGTAATAGGGCAGGCTACCACGCGGTCTGGATCTATTCCCATTTCGTCAAGGTAGTCCTGGGTTTTAAACTCGGCCCTTTCAAGGTCTTTTGGCCCGAAACTGTCGGTGTCGATGATAATAGTTGCCTGAGGCTTCGCAAACTTGTACTGTGTCTTAAGCGCAGCAGCGTTCATTGCCACGAGCACGTCGCACATGTCGCCCGGTGTGTATGCACGGCCACTTGCGATGTGAACCTGAAATCCTGATACGCCCGTAAGCGATCCTTGCGGGGCACGGATGTCCGCCGGATAGTCGGGGAATGTTGAGATTCCGTTACCAACCGTAGCCGAAACTGTCGAGAAGATGTTGCCCGCCAGCTGCATTCCGTCGCCCGAGTCGCCCGAGAAGCGCACAACGACATCGTCTAATTGCTTTACTTCCAATTCTTCTGCCATAAATAAAAGTATTTTTAGCTTTAGCTATTTTATTATCATGTTTTTCATTATACAACAAGGTTTTCCATAATCGGCAAGGGTGTGTCAGGCTTGCTTTCTGGTATCGTTGCTGCAATTTTTGCAAAGTTCGGAAAGATTATTGAAATATCAAAATGTTTTTAAATAATTTTGTCCACAAACTGGTTTCAGCGTTAATAAGTCCACAAAAATGATGTATAAAGAGCTTTTTGCGCATTTATAGTGATAATTTGATATGCTTTATTAAAGCGAAAGACGACCTTTATATGATTAAAAGGCCGTCTTTCTGTGTGTTCAAGTGTCTTTACTTGACGATTTCATAGTGTTAATCTGAAAGTTAAGGTGTCAATTCTGTTATATGTAACACTGTATTCTGGGTGCTGGAGCAGGCCTGTTACGCTCGATGTAGTTATAATTTTAAACGCAGATTTTAATTTGAAATGTGTGCTATATTTATACATGGAGCATAAACTTTCCGGCTCTTACATATTATAATATGTGCCGACTGGATATTCGTCTGACTACTTAGTATTTGAAAGAACTGCCTCCCAAAAACTCGCGTAGCAATGATGTCGGCGGAAGTTGTCTGTTGGGTATAGGTGCTATATATTTCAGAAATTTCAGCAACCTGTATGCTTCAGCGTGCTCGTCTACGTTTTCAGGTACAAGCTCAAGCAATGGTTCGGCCTGGCTTTTTATTACGGCAAGCTCGAAAAGCATGGCTGTGTTGAACATCACATCAGCATTCTCCTGATATGGGAATATCCATTTGTTCTCTCCGGCGCGCACGCTCGGCCATCTGCGTATTGTTTCCATTGCGTTTACTCCACGGTATTTGTAGTCGCGTATGATGCGTCGCAGCAGTCGGTTGTCGGTCGTAGGAATATAGTTGTGGGTGTCAAGCAGAATAGTAGTAAGCGCAGACGCGTATACGCGGAATTTCTGTTCCTCAGGTATTTGGGCTGTAAGTTCGGGGTTCAGCGCGTGTATTCCTTCTACTACAAGAACGTTGTCGTCGTTCATTTTAAGCTTGTGCCCGCTCTTTTCGCTGCGTCCTGTCTGGAAATTATACTTCGGCAGCTCCACTTCCTCGCCTGCGAACAGGGCGTTGAGCTGCTTGTTCAGCAACGGAATGTCGAGTGCATAAAGGCTCTCATAGTCATAGTCGCCTTTTTCATCCTTAGGCGTATCCTCTCTGTGAACGAAATAGTCGTCGAGCGAAATCTGTATAGGTTTGATGCCGCATGTGAGCAGCTGTATTGACAGACGTTTGCAGAAAGTTGTCTTTCCGCTTGATGATGGCCCGGATATAAGCACAACCTTTACTCCGCGACGCATTGAAATCATGTCGGCTATCTGTGAGATTTTCTTTTCCTGGAGAGCTTCTGATATGTTGATAAGGTCAGTAGACATGCCTTTTTTCACGGCTTCGTTAAAGTCGCCTACGGTAGATATGCCGAGAATCTTCTGCCAGCGGTGATGCTCTTTGAAGATGTCAAACATCTTGTCCTGGCGCACTAGTTCGCCAAGACGCGACGGATCTTCACGCGAGGGGATGCGCAGCAGCAGACCGTCGTAGTATTTTTCAAGTCCGAACAGATACAGCTGGCGCGTGTTTGTGAGCAGTGTTCCATAGTAATAATCCTTGTATCCGTCAATCTCATAGTACGTCGTGTAAAGCCTGCCAACGCTTTTCAGAAGTTTTACTTTCGACGTCATGCCGAGTTCGGTAAACATATCGATAACCTCATCGGTCGTACTTTCATGTCGGCTTATAGGTATAGCGTCGTCTATTAATTTCTGCATACGTTGTTTTACGGCCTCTGCGTCAAACTGTGTGATAGGTCGTCCGATGTTTATGTCGCAGTAATATCCGTTTGAAACGGGAATGTCTATTACGACTTCTGCCGTCGGCCACAGATCGTGTACTGCTTTGCAGAGAATGAAGAACAATGTACGTGTATAAGCTCTGGCTCCTGATGCCGATTTTATGTCAAGATATTCGATATCCTTATTGTGGTAAACGCGGTAGTGCAGTCCCTCCACTTTGTTGTTGACTTTCACGCTGAGCGGGCCGTAGTCCATTTTTAAATTTAATTCACGGAAAATCTCAGAAAGAGTGCTTCCTATTGGGACATTTTGCGTTTTTTTATTATTTTTGCAACGTATTTGTATTAATTGTTTCATTTATCGTGCAGTTTTAGATTTTACGATTGTAAAGATACTCCGTTTTTTCGATACTGCGTTATGTCCGACATCAAATTAATTTAAAATATGTCGATTTGGATTTTTTTTAAGATTATCGGGTCATTGGCTCTCCTTATCTACGGAATGAAGGTGATGAGTGAGGCCTTGCAGAAGATGGCAGGCTCGCAGTTGCGCCACATCTTGGGTACAATGACAAAAAACAGGTTTACCGGTATGCTTACCGGTGTGTTTGTAACGTCAGCAGTTCAGTCGTCTTCGGCTACCACGGTGATGACCGTTTCGTTCGTCAACGCCGGACTTTTGACTCTCGCCCAGGCCATTTCCGTCATTATGGGTGCCAATATCGGCACAACGCTTACGGCATGGATAATGAGCCTCGGCTTCTCGTTCAACTTCACCGATGTGGTGTTTCCTGCCTTCATAGCCGGCATTCTGCTAATCTACACCCGTCGCCACCGTTATGTGGGCGACTTCCTTTTCGGCATAGCGTTTATGTTCTTTTCGCTCGCCTTGCTCAGTCAGACAGGCAACGAGATGGATCTGGGGCACAACCAGCAGCTCATCGATTTTTTCAGCTCATTTGATACAGGCAGCTATGCTACAATAATCGTATTCCTCCTTATCGGCACTGTGCTGACGTGCATCCTGCAATCGTCGGCAGCCCTTATGGCTATTACCATGATGCTCTGTTCAAGCGGTGTTCTGCCTATATATCTCGGTATTGCTCTTGTAATGGGTGAGAATATCGGAACTACAGCCACAGCCAACCTGGCTGCACTCGGAGCCAACACTCAGGCACGGCGTGCGGCTCTTGCGCACCTTGTGTTCAACATCTTCGGTGTTCTTTGGGTGCTGTGTCTGTTTTATCCTTTTGTCAACACAGTCTGCTCTATTGTAGGATACGACCCTGCCACAGGAAAACTTGACCCGGCAATGCTGTCAGTCGTACTTGCTGCCTTCCATACTGCGTTCAACGTCTGCAACACCTTTATATTAATATGGTTTATTCCTCAGATTTCCAAGATTGTCTGCATGCTGATAAAGCCGAAGGTGAAAGACGGCGACGACGAGTTCCGTCTGCGCTATATCGGCGGCGACACAATCATGAAGACTCCTGAGCTGTCTGTGCTTGAGGCGCAGAAGGAGATACAGCTCTTCGCAGACCGCATACAGCGTATGTTCGGCTTCGTGCGCGAACTGTTGAGCACCAAGAGTGATGCAGACTTCAACAAACTGTTCAGCCGTATAGAGAAATACGAGGGCATCAGCGACAACATGGAGATTGAGATTGCAAAATATCTTGACAGGGTAAGCGACGCCCATCTTAGTGACGAGACTAAGGCCAAGATACGTGCCATGCTGCGCGAGATTTCCGAGATTGAGAGCATCGGCGACAGTTGTTATAACATTGCGCGTACAATCAACCGCAAGGTGAAGGGCAAGGAGGACTTTACGGAGCGTCAGTATGAACACCTGCATCAGATGTTTGAGCTTACAGACGACAGTCTTACGCAGATGAACATAATGCTGTCAGGGCGTAAGGACAGGCTCGATGTAAACCGCTCGTTCAATATCGAGAACGAGATAAACAACTACCGCGACCAACTGCGCAGCCAGAACATTAACGATGTGAACAGCCATGAATATACATACGCTATCGGCACGATGTATATGGACGTTGTTTCTGAGTGTGAAAAACTGGCTGACTACGTTATCAACGTTGTCGAGGCGCGCATGGGTACAAGACAGAAAGAGGCATAAGCTGCCGCCACTTGCGGTATGCCTTGAAACATACGGCTTTGCAAAAGACCACCTTTTACTTTCTAAAAGGTGGTCTTTTGTGCTATAAAAGGGCATCTTTCGCATTATGAAAGACGCCCTTTTGTAATTTGTTGAAATACAGACGGTTACAGCGAATATTACTCCCTGGATAGTGGATGGCGAAAAATTTTTTGAAAAAAGTCGGTTTTTCTATGTCACAAATAGCGTATCTTTGCGTAGTATAAGCAAAAGGAAACAATTTAAATCGAATAATTATGAAGATGAAGAGACTTACTTTTGCGTTTTTAGCCGTGTTTTTAACACTTACAGTTTGTAGTGTCAAAGCTGAGGAAAAGGTTTATTTTCCTAAATCAGCACCGGTTTCTGATAATGAGAATGGTGTAATAAAGAAGACTCTCGACTTGAAAGATTTCCTTGGTGTAAATTGCTATTCAAATGTTGAAGTCTACTATACTCAGGGCGATAAATATAAAGTTGTATTGCATGCGGGAAATGATACATCCGACATGGCTGTCATTACGGTTGAAGATGGAGTCGTAAATGTTGATGTTAAAAGGAAGTGTGATAAAAACGCTAAAAATGATATAAGTGAACCTTTAAAGCTGTTCATAACCTCGCCGTCGCACGATAAAAATTCAAACATAAATTTAAGTGGCGCCTGTCTGAATCTGGATTGTAGTGATTTGGGCAATCTTGATATCGATCTTGACTGCAAGTCGGTCTATATTGACAAATCTGGTGTCCTGCACATGACGTTTTCTGGCAAGACAGACAATGTTGATCTGTAAGGCGGTGGCAGCCCAATGGCGAACACGAGCAAGCTCAACAAATTCTGATCAGGTGCGATATAATCGCATTGTAAATGCCATATCGGTATGTGTGCAATCACTGGCGGAGTAAAAGCATATTATATATGAAAGTGGAAATTGCATACTTTGTGAAGGATATGCAGACCTCCGCGAAGGGCAAGATATATACAGACAAGTTGAATAAAATCTGATATATGACCGTAAGGGACTTTGAACGTGAGACTGAAACCATGCGCCCTATGCTTTTGCAGATGGCCCGTGGCTATCTCGGCTGTGCCGAAGATGCAGAGGACATAGTGCAGGATGCTTTCGTGAAGCTGTGCGATATGGTCGGCACCTTGCGCTCGCCGTTAGCCCCTTTGGCAAAAGTGCTTGTGCGCAACCTCAGTATTGACCGTATGCGCCGTCGTCGTCCTACGGTCAGTGTGGATAATGTGGCTTTGGCTGCACCTCCCGTCAGCAGTGTTTACGGTACTGCGTCAGACCGTATGATGGACATTATCGACACCCTTCCGGCTGCCCAGCAGGTGGTGCTGCGCCTGCGCCATATCGACGGAATGGAGTTTTCAGAGATTGCGCGCCTTACCGGCAGCAGTGAGGAAGCGGTCAGAAAGATGCTCAGCAGGGCACGTATAGTTGTGAGGAAATGTTTTCTTAATGAGAAAAATGATGAGAACTAAAGAGATAGAACGGGCCGAAAGGCTTATTGACAAGTTTTTTGACGGCGAGACAACTCTTGCCGAAGAGAAGTGGCTTTACAGACAGCTCAGCCGCAGGGATCTGCCTGAACATCTGAGGCGTTACCGCCCGATGTTCGCAGCTTTCGGCTCACTGCCGGCCGACAATGAGCGTAAGGCACAGATAGTATCCGTATTCCGTCGTGCCGTAAGGGCTACGGCTGTTGTGTTGATGCTGCTTGCCGGTATCACGTTTTACTCTGATTATCATGAAGAACGTATGCTCGCGCGCGTATATGGTGGAAGCTATGTCATTGAAAACGGTAAGCGCATAGATGACCTGAGCCGCATCCGCAGCAACATAGAGAGTACTATTGAAGATGCCAAACGTATAGAGGCACAGGTCAATGAAGCGGAAGTTGCAAAAAATG
Source organism: uncultured Prevotella sp. (assembly GCA_902491375.1). GTDB lineage: Bacteria > Bacteroidota > Bacteroidia > Bacteroidales > Bacteroidaceae > Prevotella. The sequence continues at coordinate 6,485 of CABUHE010000016.1, read as the reverse complement.
CGAAGAAGGAAGTGCTTGAAGGAATTGATGATCCTGAGATGCGCAGACAGATAGAGGAAATGTTGAATGAATGATTTGTTAAACTTATGAAACGCAGAATTGTTATAATCGCAGTATTTCTGATATGCTTTATGACTAATGTCATGGCACAGAATTCGATAGACAAGCTTGTTGATGAATATTCGGCAGCAGGGACAAGCAGCTACACCTCGGTGGTGGATCGTGATCCGAATACGCTTAAAGTAAGGAATATCTTCAACATATTGAGTTTGGAAAATGCTGATGCAGGCAAGCTAATCTCAGCTTTCAAGCGAGAGTCAAGAACAGGAAACTTTACTGAAAAATACTCTCCTGATTCTTACAAGATGGTTCTTACGGTCGGAAAACAAAACCAGAACCGCATATATGTGTTGGTGTGTTCAGACCCATATAGACCCGGACGGAGCAATACGAAGTTCGAGGAAGTAAAGGTTACAATAGTGATTAATTACAGATAAGCCGTTGAGGCTATAATGATTCTCTCTTAATTTTGTTGTGATTGCCAGTAAGGATAGCGTTTTTTCTTTATATAAAAAGATCGAAACGGAGGCGCGTCATATTGTTGACGGTCTCCGTTTCTTCCTTTGTGAAACCTAAAACATCTTTGATATTATGAAGCTATTTTTATTCTGCCGCGCTGAATGTTACCGTTACAGCGCTTCTGCCTAAGGCTGCTTCCAGTTGCTGCGGATTGTCAACTTTGCCTACTCTTGTGTAGCTGTATGATGTGTTGAACGTCTTGTAGAACAGCACGAGGCAGTCAGAGCCATAGAGCATAATGTCGCCCGTGTTGATTGTTCCGGGATTGCTGCTGTCGGTAGGCAGACTGCTGTCAAGGTAATAATACTTCTCGTTGCCGTTAAGCTCGCTCATGTTGAGTGTCAGAGGCAGCATTCTTGCGAATGCGCGGGCCGTCTCGTTGTCGGCAAGAGTTGCCGTAAAGGTGGCTCCGCCTGCGCTGATTGTGATTTTATTTGTCATTATCTGTCCGTTTTGTCCGTTGTCATTGTTTTGCTGTATGCTGTCATTCTCGTTTTCGTTGTTGTTGCTTTCAGGTATTTCGGTCGGTTCCGTGTAACTGTCGTTGTCGTCGTTACCGCACGAAGCCGTCGCCGTAGCAAAGAGCATCAGCATGGCTGTTGATATTATTGCAGCTTTCATAACTGTTTTGTTTAGAATCGTTGTTTTTACATCCGCTTATCTTATCGTTTACGTTTGCAAATTTAATTCATCATTGATTATCTCTGCGTAGATATTTTACAGATAATTAAATATGTATTACTGATGTGTTGGAATCAGTCTGTTTATGTTTTTATAAACAAAGGTTGGGCTGTATATGTTGACAACTTTGTAATGTATTGACTGTCAGAGTTTTACCTTTTACATTTTAATATATGCCCTTTTGCCGTGTGAAAGATGCTCTTTTACAGCGTGAAAGACCGTCTTTTGCGTTGCTGTTTGGCGTCTTTTGCACGACTGTAATTTTTGATATGCGTTGTCATGTGTAATGAGTGTGTCTTTATGTCGGTATGAATGAATTATTTGCGGATTTATTTTTTCGGTTTTATTTTGGCTGATGTAACATCTTAAAATATTGAAAATAAATATTTGTTTAGTCCTTTTTTATTTTGAAATTAGCCCGATTTTGCTAACTTTGCATAGTTCAGCTGTTATTATAAATGTGAAAATCAGAAATCTTTACATTAATAATTCTGTTTGTTACGCATAATGATTTACGCTGACGAAGCCTAAGCCAGACAATATAATGTAACTGAAAATAAAAGTTTGTTTGACAACCTTTTTATTTTGCATTTAGCCCGATTTGCACTAACTTTGCATCTTGAACAAATATAAAAGAAACATGGAACAGAATTTCTTAATTTACAATACACTTACCAGAAGAAAAGAGCGGTTTGAGCCGTTACATGCCCCCAATGTCGGAATGTATGTCTGCGGCCCTACTGTTTACGGTGATCCGCATTTAGGTCATGCACGTCCGGCAATTACATTTGACGTGCTCTTCCGCTATCTGAAACACCTCGGATACAAGGTGAGATATGTCCGTAATATTACAGACGTAGGTCATCTGGAGCACGATGCGGACGAAGGTGAGGACAAGATTGAGAAGAAGGCCCGTCTTGAACAGCTTGAGCCGATGGAGATAGCGCAGTATTATACAAACCGTTATCACGACGCTATGGCCGCGCTCAACGTTCTGCCGCCGAGCATAGAGCCTCATGCTACAGGTCATATAATAGAGCAGGAGGAGCTGGTAAAGCAGATTCTTGACAATGGTTTTGCTTATGAGAGCAACGGAAGTATCTATTTTGATACTGCGAAGTATAACGAGAAATACCATTACGGCATACTTTCAGGCCGTAATCTTGAGGACGTGAAGGACGCCAGCCGACAGCTCGACGGAGTGGGAGAGAAGCACAATCAGGCTGACTTCGCTCTGTGGAAGAAGGCTCAGCCTGAACATATCATGCGCTGGCCGAGTCCGTGGAGCGACGGTTTCCCAGGTTGGCACTGCGAGTGTACGGCTATGGGCAGAAAGTATCTTGGCGACCATTTCGATATTCACGGAGGTGGAATGGATCTTGTCTTTCCGCATCATGAGTGTGAGATAGCACAGGCCGTGGCATCGCAAGGCAGTCAGATGGTGAAATACTGGATGCACAACAACATGATAACCATCAACGGACAGAAGATGGGCAAGAGTCTTGGTAACTTCATTACACTTGAACAGTTCTTCACAGGCAACCATGCGCTGTTGTCAAAGGCTTACTCTCCGATGACAATCCGCTTCTTCATACTGTCTGCCCACTATCGTGGCACGGTTGATTTCTCCGATGAAGCATTGCAGGCAAGTGAGAAGGGACTGGCACGTCTGCTTACTGGTCTGTCAGATTTGAAGCGTGTTAAAGCATCAGTAGAGAGCGACGCGCAGGTTAAGGAGTTTGTCGGCGCGTTGAGACAGAAGTGCTATGACGCTATGAACGACGACATGCAGACACCTGTCGTGATAAGTCTGTTGTTCGAGGCATGCCACGTAATAAATACGATTCTCGACCATAAGGCTGCAATATCTGCCGCCGACCTTGAGGAGCTTGAGGACACAATGCGTCTTTTCGCATTTGATATACTCGGTCTGAGAGAGGCAGAGAGCGGCGGAAGCAAGAAGCGTGAAGAAGCCTTCGACAAGGTGGTTGACATGGTGCTCGACCTTCGTGCGAAAGCTAAGGCTGCTAAAGACTGGGCTACGAGCGACCGCATACGCGACGAACTTGCTGCCGCAGGCTTTGAGGTTAACGACACTAAGGACGGCAGCGTATGGCGACTTGATGTTTGATTAAGAAATTTATTTATTATAAATTGATTTGAATATATGTTTGAAAGTATTTGTGCAGGCAGGACATATCAGAACATAAGGAAGACTTTTGCATCACTTATAGCGGCAAGAAGAACTTTATGTGACGAATGTAATGTGTCAGCCAGATTACTTTCAGACATAACTACGATTATTATATTGCTGTCGTTGCTGTTTCTGTCAGCTTCTTTCCAGTCGTGTTCTAACGGAAAGAAGAAATACGTTATAGGCGTTTCGCAGTGCAGCGAGGACATCTGGCGCGACAAGCTTAACAATGAATTGCGTGACGCGATGTACGTTCACGACAATGTGGAGGTAAGCATTAAGTCGGCTGATGATGTAGACGAGAAGCAGGCGGAGCAGATAAACCGCTTTATAGACGACGGTGTAGATATCCTCATTGTTGCGCCTAACCAGGTCAATTCGGTAACCAAACCGATAGCGAAAGCTCACAAAAAAGGTATTCCTGTGATATTCTTTGACCGAAAGGCCGGCGACAATGATTATACGGCTTTTATCGGAGCAGACAATGTCAAGATAGGACGTACAATAGGAGAGTATATCGCTGCAAAGTTAGGCGGTAAGGGAACGGTGGCCGAGATAATGGGTCTTGACGGCTCATCGCCGGCAATAGAGCGTCACAAAGGTTTCGTTGAGGCACTGTCAAGGCATCCTGGTATAAAGCTCATTGCAAGTGAAAGCGGTACTTGGCAGCAGGAAAGTGGCAGTCAGGCTGCCGACAAGATTTTTGCCGGAGACGTTTGCCCTGATTATGTCTTTGCGCATAACGACCGTCTGGCATTAGGTGCATGGCAGGTGGCAAGGCGTCACGGACTGGAGCGTAAGGTTAAATTTGTCGGTATAGACGCACTGCCCGGTGATGGCGGAGGAATACGTCTGGTGCGCGACGGAGTGCTCGACGCATCGTATATTTATCCTACCCGTGGTGACCTCGTTATACAGTTGGCTCTCAACATACTTGAGGGCAAGCCGTATAAGCACGACAACTATATGAAAGCCGCACTTGTAACCAAGGACAACGCAGAGACTATGCTTATGCAGGCGGAGGAAATCAGTCACATGAGTTCACAACTCGAAGAGCTTCATGACAAGGTGGATTTCTTCTTTACGCAGTACAGTCATCAGAAGATTTACTTCATGTTGTCGCTCGTCATACTGGTTCTGGTTGTTGTGGTGTTTATCACTTCATACCGTGTGGTATTGGTAAAACGGCGCATGGAGCGCGAGGCTGCCGACGCGAAGCTGGCTTTCTTTACCGATCTGAGCCATGACTTGCGCACGCCGCTGACACTGATTGCAGATCCGGTGGACAGACTTCTTGCTGACAACAGCATAACGCAAAGCCAGCGTCAGATGCTGGGAACGGTGAAAAGAAACGCGGCTACACTTCTGAATCTTGTCAATGAGATACTTGACTTGCGTAAGATTCAGGATGGAAAGATGATGCTTTCCGTAACAGAGTTTAATCTGTGTGACAGTGTGAAGATGTGGGCTGATGACTTTAAGTCGCTTGCTGCTACTCATAATGTTACCATTGATGTTGAAGCTGGCGACAGTCTTATAATAAAAGCTGACTATAACAAGGTCGAGAGGATATGCTACAATCTTATAAGCAACGCCTTGAAGTATAACAGAAAAGGCGGCTCGATAACGGTAAAGGTTGCCGAAGAAGGCAAGAATGCTGTGATTTCTGTTGTCGATACGGGCATTGGTATGCCGAAAGAGAGTATGAGCAAGATTTTCGACAAGTTCTATCAGGTAGGCAGTAGCGGAGGAGGCACAGGCGTAGGTCTGGCTGTAGTAAAGGCATTTGCCGAGCTTCATGGTGGCAGTGTGTCAGTTGACAGTATTGAAGGCAAGGGCTCTGAGTTTGTTGTGGTTCTGCCTTTAAGTCAGGATATTAAGGATGCCAAGGTGTCGTTGCAGCATGTACGTGAGGCAATGGTACACAGCGCTGCAAATGAACTGCCGTCAGCAGAAGATCTTCAGGATGATTCTGATGTTAATGGCGATGGGAAACTGGATGAGCAGATGGGCGAGACAGGAACATCATATTCAGGTAATGAGTCATGCATCGCACCGACAGACACTCATCCGCTTGTGCTGATAGTTGACGACAATATTGAAGTAAGACAGTATATTGCTTCACTTTTGAAGGACGATTATGAAATAAGTCAGGCTGCAAATGGTAAGGAAGGACTTGATATAGCATTGAGAAGTGTGCCTGATTTGATAATCTGTGACGTTCTGATGCCTGTGATGAATGGTCTTGATATGTGCCGTAAGGTTAAGGAGTCGATGGCAACCAACCATGTGCCTGTCATTCTTCTTACATCTCAGGCGTTTGAGGAACAGCGTGCAGAAGGCTACGAATGTGGTGCTGACGCTTATATAACAAAACCTTTCAGCAGCAAGGTTCTTGTGTCGCGTGTTCGCAATCTGCTTGAAAACCGCAAACGCTTGAAGTATGTTTACAGCGGAGTTACGGATGAAAGTCCTAAGGAAAGCAGCGATATGGACAGTAAGTTTATGGACGATTTCAGCCGTGTCGTACAGGAACATCTTGCCGATTCAAATCTTACAGTCGAGACAGTGAGCGCAGCGCTTAATCTCAGTCGTGTGCAGATGTACCGTAAAGTCAAGCAGCTTACAGGCTCTTCGCCTGTGGAACTGATACGTCTTACACGTCTGAAACGTGCCGAACAGTTGTTGAAGACTACTAATATGACCATTTCGGAGATTTCTTATGAGGTGGGATTCTCATCACCTTCTTATTTCTCGAAGTGTTTTAAAGACCATTTCGGAGCAGCTCCTGGCGATATACGCTGATAAATATTATCAGACGAGTGTCGTTCTGCTGTATCGTTTGTAATATTTTGCAAACGGCAGTGTGGACTGCTGTTTGACATAGAACAACGGCTGTTTGCTCCGGTGAATGTCCTTGAACGTTTCATTGTCTGTATTAGCAGAATTTCCAATATATGGTTCATCCGCAGTTCTGTTGGATGAAAAGTGAAAGATAAAGGAAGTCGCTGTAAAAATCGTATATTTGCAG
>CABUHE010000015.1 GCA_902491375.1 uncultured Prevotella sp. | reverse complement strand
GCTAAGACTCTTTGCGCTTCACGATTCGTCCATCCAACTGAACTGCGGATGAACCTAAAAATCATAATCTGTTATTTTTATTTAATTGTAATACATTCAGAATGAAAATTTGTTTACGTCAGCATCGTGTCCGTTTAAAGCAAACACAGACATAAGCGCTCCTTAAAATCTCATGGAATCATCACTTGAATTAAGGCACTACAAAGTTAATAAAATAAAATTTTGTGTGCAATTAAAATACTTCACAAAACTTCACAAGTTTATAATCAGCTGAAAATCACCGCTTTATAAACGCATCAAAATTCTGCAATGAACGCATCAAAGGCTTTAGCTGAACCTTTCCTGTTCAGCATTTTGGCATAAAGACGCGACTTTGCCATACTCAAAGAGCTGAACGAATAAGCGGAAATATTGCAGATTTCCTTTGCCGTAAGACCGGCTTTCACCATGCAGCATATCCACATTTCAGCATCGCTTATGCCCGGATACAGCTCTTTCAGACGAAATGTGAAGCCGTCGTAAGCCATGTTCAACGCTTCTGCAAGACGGTGGTAATCGGCCGACGTAGGACTGGCTGACGGATTATGATACAACTTATACACTTCAGTTTCTGTCAAGTCTGCAACCAGCAGTTCATGATGCTTACGCTCAAATAGCATCTGCTCGTTCTGCCGTTGCAGCATTTCGGCCTCGTTCTCCATAAGTTTCTTACGGATTCCGGTCAGTGTTTCTCGCGAGGTTGACAGCTCTTTCTCCAACTCCGCTATGCGTTTTTCATTTACCTGTATATTCTGTAAATCCCGCGCACGTTGACTGCGCCAATATTGGTCGACACGTTCCTGCTGGCGTTCATACATTATCTTGCGCTTATTGTAAAACCTCATAACCATAACAGCAGCAACGGCTACAACTACGACAATAAACAATACTAACGTTACAAGCCGGGTCTTATCTTCTGCCAGACTGACGTTTTGACGTTCTACTGTTATATTCTTTTCTACAAAACCGAGCAAATTATTATTCTGAACTACTCTGTCTGCTTCAACAGAATCTTTATATTGGTTATAAACTGCATAATATTTTTCTGCTTCCTCATGTTTGCTTACACGCTCTAAAAGCCTCGCCAAATCAAGTGAAACAGTCATTGTCGATTCATGTCCGCTATATTTTAAGCCCTCTTTGTTACATATTATTGCTGAATCCAAATCTCCTTTAAGCTCATAATAATCCGCCAATACAAAATAATGCGGAGCCAAATCAGAATCAAAAATTTTACTATTGAAAGCAAATAAAGCCCATCTGGCACTATCTAACATTTTACTTTCTATGTATATTGACGCCAATTCTTCCATAACCATATTGTAAAGATAACCATTATTCAGGCTGTCAGCCTTACTGGCTGCATGCAAATAATACGGTATGGCTTCATGAGTTTTATCCATTGCCCAATACGACCGCCCTATATCGCGCAAAGAATAAACAAGCACTGTTGGTACGTCAGCCTTACATGCATAAGCATACGCCATTTTATTATAGCGCAAGGCATCCTTATGTAGTTCTTTCTCTTCATAAACATAGCTTGCCCATGTACAGGCACGGGCTTTATAGCGACAGACAGTTGAATCGTCATCAGGCTGCACGGCAATGGCGGCGTCGAATGCAGTAAGGGCATTGCCGTAAAGCAGCATGTCGCAATAAACACGCCCGAGCAGGTACCAAGCACGTGTGCGCTGGAGCGCAGTGCCGTGGCGGTCGAAATATTTTACGGCAAGCTGCATGGCAGAATCAGAACGGTGAGTTATATAGAGCTTGTCCTCGGCTTCTGTTCTTGACAGGATGTAAGCCATGCGCTCCAGCTTGGGAGCATGCACAAGCATGACGGAGTCGCGGCGGAGCAACGCCATGGCGCTGTCCGTATGCTCTTCCATCAGACTGTCAGCACGACGCAACACGCCGCGCGCAGCTTCGCCGTCGCCACACGATGCCAGCACGGCTATAACCGAAATATATAGCAACGAAATAAAAAGTCTGAACATAATCACCGTAAAACACAACAACGCCGGCTGACGCCGGACGTATTAGATGTATGCAAATTTACAAAAATATCAGCAAGGACACGCCCCATAAGTAAACTTTTTCCATTGCTGACGACAAAAAAGCAGAACGGCATGAAAGACTGAAAATAAAGAATTTAAGTGAAGAGTGAAGAACGAAGAGTGAAGAATTTAATTGTAAAAAACCAAGAAATAAAAGGCGACAGATAAAGAAATAATTGTGAAGAAAGAAACTGTCGAAGACACGGCGGATATGTCTGAAAAACCAATATATGCTCTTTTACGCTGCAAAAGAGCATATATCGGAACACAAAAGGGCATCTTTCGAAGTGCGAAAGATGTCCTTTTACAACGCATTGAATATCAGCGCATTATATAACACATAAGAGTTGTTACGCTATCAGATATTGACATAAAGCGACAACAGAGCCTCACGGCCTCGCAGAGGCATGCTGTAATAACTGTAATTAAGACCTGAGAACGAGGCTTCTTCATACGACTTGCGGTTAAAGATATTCGATACCTGAAGACGAAGTTCTATCCGCTTGGTGGCAACATAGTGCGCCGCCATGTCGAGAAAGCTGTTGCTGCTGTAACGTCCACGCTCCAACTCAAGCAGATTGTAGTCCCATGACAGACTTATGTCTAATCCGTGTATCGGGAAAACGTGTATGTCAGCAACGTTGTAAAACGTTTTCAGCATGTTGTTTCTTGACGAATAGGCGCTGCGGTCTTGCCATGACAGGTTGAAAGTAGGCTTTACGTTAACGTTTATCCACGAAAGTTTTTTCCAGTTTAACGACAATGCAGCCGAAGCAATGTTGCCTGTTATTATTGTATTGACGCCGTTTTGCGCCACAGGCAGTTGCGTGCGGTTATAGTTAAGGGTGGCTTTCAGCGACGTGCCGATGCTATAAAAAGTCTTGTCTGCTGAAGTCATGACATACAGCATGCGTGTGTTTACGTCTTCCCAGACGGGGCGCACGGTTGTATACGTTTCTCCGTAGACGTACTCGTTGTAATGGTCGCGCACGCTCCATGATGCCGATGCGATAAGATTCCACACAAACATTGTTATCACGTTGGAATAACTTAACGATAGCGATGCCATTTTTGAGCGCGTCCATCCTACACGGTCGGCAGTCGTTACACGGGTGCGGTAACCCGAAAAGAACTCCACAGGAAGCAGGACATCAGAATAAGAGTCGCGTCCTAAGTTGCCTATTACATTCATACTCCAGAACGGCGAGAACTTGTGACGCCAGTGTACAGACGGCGAGAGATAGACCTCTGTCTTTGTTCCGGCCTCGCTCCACGGTATCTTCGACATGAAAACATTTACAGGAATGTCTATGCTGAATGATCCGCGAGGGTAAATCAAGCCGTATCCGGGCGTCAACGAATGTTTCATATACGTCGTACCGAAACGCTCTCCACCGTCAACAGCCGCATGGTTGCCGTGAACTTCGAAGCCATAACTAATGTCAAAACTGCTTCGCCCGGCGTAAAACTTCGTACTGACACTGTTGCGTGTCATGAAACTTTCTAAACTGATGCGCTCGTCGAGAGAGTAAGTACCGCCGTCAACGGCATCTGTCAGGCCTGCCGTTGAGGGCTGCGATAATGACAATGCGGCGTCGCCGTCGGCCACACCTAATGTCTCGCTGCGGCGGAAATACCTGATAAGCGAGTTTACCGAATATGTGTTTGCGCCAGAGTTGATGCTCATACTCAGTTTGTTCTGCACGTAACCCGGATGACGTCTGGTGTCTTCGCTCAGCCGGTCAGCCGTCAGGTTGCCGCTGTCTTGCCAGAAATTCTTGTCGGTTGAGTGTTTCTCAGATGATATAAAGCCCTTGACCTCATCAACAAAATAGACATTCGGGGCGTTATGTTCATACGTAATACGTGGCATGAAATTGTTTGTAACGGTCTTGCTGCGGTTTGACTCACCGAGCGCAAGCGTCTCATTGCCGCCATAGAAAGAATAAGTGCTGTCCTGCAAGATGTCTGACGTGCCGAAATAAGTAACGTTGGTACGCAGACTTCCATACTCTCCTACACGGTTAAGTAAGTTTGCTCCGGCTGAATAAGACTTGTTGTTGAGGTACCGTTTCTCCCCTATCGGCGGCATAATCATCGACATCGTCTGCACCATCTCATCCGGCAAAGGCTCATAGTTGTAAAGATCTGACGAATTGACGTGTTCTTCCGTATTTTCAGAAAGGTTCTCGCCGCTGTTGTTCATCTTGGCATTTACAAGCACTTGGGTTTTCTTTCCGATTGAAATCAGAGTCAGAGCGTTGTTCCACAGCACGTCGGCAAAACCGCCCAGACCGCCTTTCACCTCGCCGAACAGGCGCGCCTTATAGCCCGGCTTCAGCTTTATGTTAAGCGTGGCACGGTCAGACGGCACACGGTTTTGCAGCGCACGGATGGGCTGGTCGTTCTCCATCACCTGCACGGTAGCCACCGCATCGGCAGACAGATTACGTGTAGCCTGGTTGTATTGATTGCCAAGCAGGTCTTGCCCTTCGATGTTAAACTTGTTTATCGGTGTTCCTTTATACGATATTGAGCCGTTTTCAGCGACCTCGATACCCGGCATTTTCTTCAGAACATCTTCTATATAGCGGTCGCTCTTGTCTTTAAATGCCGCCACGTTATAGTTAATCGTATCATGACGCCTTTCTATCGGCTTGGCCTTTACAGTCAGTTCTTTCAGCATTATGCCTGACGGTGTAAGCTTAACCTTCATGTCTGTGCCGGCAGATTCAGCCTTAATACGCTTCTTGTCGTAGCCCATAAACGAGAATTCCAGCGCTTCCGCACTGCTGTCGAGCGTCAGTCTGAACTCTCCACGGCCGTCGGTCATGGCATAAGCGAGCAGAGAGTCGTTGGCGTTGAGAGCCTTCACGGTTACAAAACCGACCGTCTTTCCTGTCTTGGCATCGGTAACCGTACCTGTAACCTGACGTGAAGATGACTGCGAGAAAGAAGAAACCGGGAACAGAAAGAACAATAATAAAAGCATAAATCCTGACCTTACATACGCCAGAAATGACTCATAGGAAGAGCTTACGTTAAACCATGACGGCACGGATAACAGTCTGTCAGTATGTCGGATTAATGCTTTCATCATAATATTCATTTTCTTCTGTTCTTCATTCATTGTCATTTTACTCTAATTCAATAGGATTATAAAAATGTGACCATTTCTTGTTTTTCATGTCATTGGGGAGAATCGTGCCCGGATATTTCAACAAAAAGTAAGGTAAAGAATCCTCAAAATACTTACTTATGGAATTTCTTGCCTTATCGCGCGACAGTTTTACTATGTCAGTATCAGCACGCAGATAAACAGGTACGACGCCATTGCTATGCTCAAGACCGTTAAGAGTGAATGTGTGGTCATGCCTGTTGTCGCTCACATAGAATACCAATCCGGGCAGTCCGTTAAACATATAAGGACCGAGGGGCAAGCCGTATTCGGGTGAATACCATGCTGTCCAGTCGCGTCCGCCGAACCGGCACACCGCCTTCTTGCACTTTACACCGCTTATAACGCTGTCGCCTGCCGCCAATTTCCATTCCAGCCGTGGCATAGGCTGGCTGTACTGCACCCTCAAGTCTGGATTGTTAAACTGCACGGAAACTGTTCCTCCGGTAATGTCGGTCAACAAAATATATTCGTAAACAGGATATGTCAGACCTAAGACTTTCCCCATATATTCCATTGGCGACTTGCCTTCACGACAGCATGCGTCATTAATCGAATCTCTGAGATATGCCTGGTTATCCATAAAACAGGTGTAAGAATCGCCAACAAGCAGAACAGTCTGTCCATAAGTAAAATTATCTTTCTTGACAGTGTCTTTCCGGATTTTATACTCATAATAAACTTTCAACTGCGCTGTGTCGTAAACCTGCTTCTTAATCGGCGCCAACGAAGGCAAATCTCCACCGCTGATTGTCTGGGCGCTGACGGCAAACGGACAAAACAACGCACACAAAACAAATAATAAAATATTCCTCATGTTTTTTCAAGCAAAATTAATAAATTGTACACAAAAGCCGTACAAGTCTGTCATTTAGTTATACTTTTTTTTGCAAATTATACTTTTGTAACAATAGCAGCCCACATAAATTACAAAAACATCAGCAAGGACACGCCCCATAAGTAAACTTTTTCCATTGCTGACGACAAAAAAGCAGAACGGAATGAAAGACTGAAAACAAAAAGTTTAAGTGAAGAGTGAAGAACGAAGAGTGAAGAATTTAATTGTGAAAGACTGGAATACGAATTGTGAAAAACCAAGAAATAAAAGGCGATAGATGAAGAACTAATCGTGAAGAAATAAACAGTCAAAAGCACATCATACCTTACTGATACGCATGGCAGATATGTCTGAAAAAGCAATATATGCTCTTTTACGCTGCAAAAGAGCATATATCGGGACGCAAAAGGGCATCTTTCGCAGTGCGAAAGATGCCCTTTTACAACACGTTGGTTATCAATAAGTTACGAATATAACGTTCTTATGCCATTAAAAGCGTGGCAGATATATATGCAAATACGGTATGCAACTAAGCCTACCTGTCTGAATATACCACGTCAACACAGCCTACCAAAGTCTGCGATGACATGGTGTTGGCTACTCTTCGGCTGCCTCTCGCGCCCTCTTTTCCTCGTCTATGCGCTGGAAGTCTTTCTGACGCAGTACGAAACTGTTGGTAAGATATTTCTCACGCACGACCTTGTTTTCTGCCAGTTCCTCAGGAGAACCCTGGAAAAGGATGCGCCCCTCGAAGAGCAGATATGCACGGTCAGTAATACAGAGAGTGTCCTCAACGTTGTGGTCGGTTATCAGAATGCCGATATTACGGTATTTCAGACGCCACACAATGTGCTGGATGTCCTCCACGGCGATAGGGTCTACACCGGCGAAAGGCTCGTCGAGCATGATAAACTTAGGGTCGATGGCCAGACAACGGGCAATCTCCGTACGTCGGCGTTCACCACCAGACAGACGGTCGCCGATGTTCTTACGCACCTTCTCAAGGCGGAACTCACGTATCAGACTCTCCAGTTTCTCAAGCTGCTGCTTATGCGTCAGGTTGGTCATCTCAAGCACGGCGAGGATGTTATCCTCAACACTCAGCTTGCGGAAAACGCTCGCCTCCTGCGGCAGATAGCCTATTCCGGCGCGTGCGCGCTTATAGACAGGATAGTCAGTAATGTCCTTATCGTCGAGATAAATGTGGCCTGCGTTAGGCACGATAAGGCCGGTCGTCATATAGAACGATGTAGTCTTACCGGCTCCGTTAGGGCCAAGCAGTCCTACGATTTCGCCCTGACGTACATTAATCGACACATCGTTGACCACGGTACGCTTACCATACCGCTTCACAAGGCCCTCGGTGCGCAGCACCATTTCCCCTTCACGGGGTGCCTCTATGTTGTTGGTTGATTCGTTCATCCTATGCTTTGTTTTGCTGCAAAAGTAGTAAAATTGTACCTAATAATACTTTATAAAAGCAAAAACTCTTGTCGGCTTTGCAGTTTTTTAGTTATTTTGGTTACTTTTGCGGTGAAATTTCATCAGATTCATAATACATAATTAATAATTCACGGCCTGCAAAATCAATAATGACTGCTTATCGGCAGTAACGGCAACGGCAGGATAATGAAATATAAATTATCAGTTACGAATCAGCTTCCAGCAGTCCGGCAACGGACGGTTAATTGTAAATCTCGAATTAATAAATATGCTGTTACAAAAATATCTTACCAGTTTCGGCAGCTATATCATGCTCATGGTACGTGCAATAGCGCGTCCCGAGAGGATGAGAATGTTCCTGAAGCAATACTTAAAGGAGATGTCTGCCCTCGGCGTAAACTCGATAGGCATAGTCCTTCTCATATCTTTCTTCATCGGAGCGGTAATCTGTATACAGATAAAACTCAACGTGCAGAGTGCCTGGATGCCGAAATTCGTAACGGGATACGTTACCCGCGAGATTATGTTACTTGAATTCTCGTCGTCAATCATGTGTCTTATCCTTGCCGGTAAGGTAGGCTCAAACATTGCTTCCGAGATTGGAACGATGCGTGTAACACAGCAGATTGACGCCTTAGACATAATGGGCGTAAACTCAGCCAACTTCCTGATACTGCCCAAAATACTCGGAATGATGACTCTCATGCCGTTTCTTGTAATATTCAGTACGGCTTCCGGCATCGTGGGAGCATACGCCACGGCATACATCGGGCACGTTATAAGCCCTGAAGACCTTACCCTCGGTCTGCAATACGACTTCAATCCGTGGTTCATGTACATGAGTATTATCAAGAGTCTGTTCTTCGCTTTCATTATAACCAGCGTTCCGTCGTATTACGGATACACTGTGGAGGGAGGCTCGGTAAACGTAGGTAAGGCCAGCACTGACGCCGTTGTAACGAGCAGTGTGCTGATTCTGTTCTCTGACCTGTTCCTTACCCAGATACTGTCATAAGCCCAGAACAAGAGAGAACGACTAATTACACGCCGGTCTGGAGATGTAAATTACTGCCGGAACGGCTGTTACCAGTAACTTAAAAGAAGATGATAGAAATCCGCAACCTTTGCAAATCGTTCGGCGAAAAGGACGTACTTAAAGACGTAAGTGCCGTGTTCGAGAGCGGAAAGACCAATCTCATAATAGGTCAGAGCGGCTCCGGCAAGACCGTGCTGATAAAGAATCTCGTAGGACTTCTTGCCCCGACAAGCGGCGACGTGCTGTATGACGGACGCAGTTTCGTGGCAATGGACAAGAAGCAAAAAACCGCTCTGAGGCGCGAGATGGGCATGATTTTCCAGAGCGCGGCGCTGTTCGACTCGATGACCGTACTCGAAAACGTGATGTTTCCGCTCGATATGTTCTCGTCGATGACGCTCCGCGACCGCATCCACCGTGCCCGGACATGCCTCGACCGTGTAAATCTTACAGGCACAGACTATAAGTTTCCGGGTGAGATATCAGGCGGAATGCAGAAGCGTGTGGCAATAGCAAGAGCCATAGCACTAAACCCTAAATACCTGTTCTGCGACGAACCGAACTCTGGTCTTGACCCTAAGACATCGCTTGTAATCGACCAGCTGCTGCACAGCATAACCCACGAATTCGGCATTACGACCATTATTAACACGCACGACATGAACTCCGTGATGGGTATCGGCGAGAAAATAATATTCATCTACGAAGGACATAAAGAATGGGAAGGCGTAAGCTCGCAGGTAATGGGCAGTGACAACCAGAAGCTGACAGACTTTATCTTTGCCAGCGACCTGCTCAAGAAGATGAGAGCAGCATCGCTCGAAAAGCTTAAACAACAGCAGTAGACAGACATACTGACAATACATAAACAACAAGGAGGATGCGAGAGAATGTGGAAACGCGCATCCTCCTTGTTTTATTATAAAGCAACCACATTAACAGAAAAAGCCCTGTCATACGGACAAAAATCAAAGAAATCGCGTCAAAATGTCGTGATTGTCAATTTTATTGCATAAATTTGCCAGTGACAGCCTTGAACGTCAAGGCAATAAAACAATAACAACAAAAACACTGACACTTATGGGTAAAATCAGATTTGTGGCCGCACTGGCGGCCGTAGCCTTACTGACAGCTACCGGCAAGGCCGACGCATGCACAGGCATAACACTGAAAAGCAAAGACGGCAGCACTGTTCTTGCACGCACGATAGAATGGGGAGGCAGCGACCTTAACAGCCGTTACGTAATCGTTCCACGTGGATATACACAGTCGTCATACATACCCGGCGGCACAAAGGGAGGCATGGAGTTCACCGCACGCTACGGATTCGTAGGGCTGGCAGTAGAGCAAGAGGAGTTCGTTGCTGAAGGACTGAACGAGGAAGGACTGTCGGCCGGACTGTTCTACTTCCCCGGCTACGGGCAGTATGAGGACTATGCCGAAGCCAACAAGGCCACAAGCATAGCCGACCTGCAACTCGTTTCATGGATATTGGGTAATTTCAAGACGGTTGACGAAGCTGTCGCCGGACTGAAAGACGTACACGTAATAGCAATAGACCCGCGCGCATCGACAGTACACTGGCGCATAGCCGACACATCGGGAAGGCAGGTCGTAATAGAGATTGTCAACAAGAAGGTGAATGTTTATGAGAATAAGCTCGGCGTGCTGACAAACTCTCCAGGCTTTGAATGGCAGATGACAAACCTCAACAACTACGTGAACCTCTATCCGGGAACGGCTAAGGTGAAGAAGATGGGCGACGTAACGATAGCCTCAACAGGAGCAGGAAGCGGATTTCTGGGACTGCCTGGCGACGTTACCCCACCCTCACGCTTCGTCCGTGCGGCATGGTATCAGTCGACAGCACCCATGCAGGCCACTGCCGACAACACTGTAAGGTCGTGCTTCCAGATACTGAACAACTTTGACATACCTATCGGCATTGAGACCGCCGAAGGCGAAACGGCGGTAGACATACCAAGCGCTACACAGTGGACATCGGCTACCGACATGTCAGGACGCAAGATTTACTACCGCACCATGTACAACAGTGCGATACGTGAGATTGACCTCAACACGATAAACTTTGCCAAAACAAAATACAAGACCGCACCGCTCGACGAAGTAAAGCAGCAGCCTTTCGTACTGGTAAAGAAATAAACACAAATAAAACCATAATATAAAGTCCGGACGGACATAACGGCATAAACGCCAACTGTCAGTCCGGGCTTTTCTTTTTACATATAACATAATATTGGAACTGAACTTAGTTTAAACATTTATAGTTACATCTAAATAACTCATTGATTATCAACTGATTACAGATAGACAAAATATTATAATCCAAAAGATGCCCTTTCATGCTGCAAAAGAGCATCTTTTACAGCCTAATATGCCGTCTTTCACAACGCAAAAGGTGCCCTTTTGCAAAACAGCCAATAACCAACAACGGTTTCTACCTTTATAATATAGCCGGAAATACGACATATTTTCCTAAATCATTCAGGATGTGTTATCCAATATAGGACACTTTCCGATTTTGCAACAAATCTTAAATACCAACGTAAATTGTTATTAATCCGAGTGATACGGATTTGTAACACCATTACCCGAACTTTGCAACCGAGAACAATGAATGGGTAAAAAGGAATGAAAAGAGTAAAAAGATTATTCGGCACCGCCGCATTCTTATCATTAATTACAGTACAGGCCTTTGGCGCAGATATTACAGATGTTGACATAAAGGGACGTGTCAAAGACAGCCAGTCGAAAGAGCCTCTGATTGGCGCGACTGTCAAGGTGATAGGAAGCGACGTTGCCTCAGTGACCGATATCGACGGAAACTTCCAGCTTTCAGGTCTGAAAGACGGTATCTACGACATTGAGATAAAATACATCGGATACAAGACAGCGATTAAAAGACAAGTAAAGATTGAGGACAACAAGGTTACCACGCTCGACTTCGAGATGGAGACAGACAACCGCCAGCTTGCGGGTGTAGAGGTGGTAGCCAAAGCCAACAGGGAATCTGAGAATGTAACTATGATGGAACAGAAACGTTCTATTATTGCTGTGCAGACCATCGGCGCGCAGGAACTGTCGCGCAAGGGCATAAGCGACGCTCAGGCAGCCGTAGCAAAGATTTCAGGCATATCTAAACAGGACGGCGTGAAGAACGTGTTTGTACGCGGACTGGGCGACCGCTACAACTTTACAACGCTAAACCGCTTCCCTCTTCCTTCTGAAGATCCTGAATACAAGAACATCTCTCTCGACTTCTTTTCAACAGACATAATACAGTCTATCGACGTAAACAAGGCGTTTTACAGCAACACTCCTTCCGACGTGGCAGGCGCCGACATAAACATTACGTCGAAAGAGCTTACAGGCGACGGTAAATTCAACATCAGTCTGTCAGGCGGATTCAACACAAAGACATTATCGTCAGACTTCATGCGTCTTGACGGAGTAAACGCATTCGGCTTCGCAAGCAAGACACAACCGGGCGAAAACCTCAGCACTTACAACTTCAGAAACTCGCTCGACCCTACCCGTCAGAATCTGCAAATTAACCAAAACTATACAATATCAGGCGGTAAGAGATTCCTTTTAGGTGAGAACCGCAACCCGTTGCAGTTTTATATCGTAGCCGGCCACAACAAGAACTACACCCACTATGAGGAAGAAGTGCGCAACTCTGTAACGACAGGCGAACTCTCACAAAACATGAACGGCGACATATCGCAGGTAGAGACAAGCCAGATTGCTATGGCAAACCTGCAATACAAGCACAACAAAAAGCATGAGCTGGCCTACAACTTCATGATGGTACACGCCACGAAAGAGTCTGTCGGCGACTATCTCGGCATGGACGCAGACTATCAGTCGTCAGACACTTACGAAGGTTTCATGCGCCGTCAGCAGACAAACGACAATCTTCTGTTCGTCAACCAGCTTATAAGCAAATGGGCACTCGGTAAAAGTATCGACCTTAACGCAGGCGTCTCATACAACACAATCAACGGAAACGAGCCTGACAGACGCATCAACAACCTTGTAAAAACCGACAGCGGATACGTTCCGATGAAGGGTACCGGCATACAACAGCGCTACTTCTCTGAGCTCGACGAGCAAGACCTTAACGCACGTGCATCGCTAGTCTACAAGCTGAAAGACAATTTCGACAACAGCTCAAACGTACAGATAGGCTACATGGGACGCTTTGTCGACGACGACTTCAAGGCCGTTGAATACGACATGTCGGTAGTAAGACAGACGGTTTTCGACATCGACAACATCAGCTTCGACGATTACTACAATCAGGATAACTATGCCGACGGTATGTTCCAAATAGACCGTAATATCGACAAATACACCGTAAAGAAGAACATACACTCGGCATACGCCGAAGCTACATACCAGTTTACACAGGAATTCATCGCCAACCTCGGTCTGAAATACGACGACGTAAACATGAAAGTAGACTACAACGTAAACCGCGGAGGCAGCCGTGGCGAGCAGGAGATTGACAAGTCGTACTTCTTGCCGAGCCTCAACCTGCGCTATAACTTCAACGACAAGCATGCTCTCAGGTTCGCGGCAAGCAAGACTTACACGCTTCCGCAGGCTAAGGAGATTTCACCTTTCCGCTACGTCAGCGTAAGTTTCAACAGTCAGGGTAACCCGGATCTGAAACCATCTGACAACTACAACATTGACCTTAAGTGGGACTGGTACATCTCTCCGTCAGAACTCTTCTCCGTAACGGGCTTCTACAAATATATCAAGAACCCTATCTCACGCATCGAGATAGCAAGTGCGGGCGGCTTCCTTTCATACGAAAACATATCAGACCACGCCACAGCTGCCGGCGTAGAGATGGAACTGAAGAAACACCTATTCAACCGCAACATCGCAAACGGCGGAATGAGCAGACTTACCTTAGGCGTAAACGGAGCATATACTTACACCTGCGCGAAAGTACCTCTTGCCACCGACCCGTCAGGTTCACAGCTCGAAGGAGCCGCACCGTGGATTGTCAATGCTGACCTTACTTACCTCTTCCGCAAAGGAAGCAACTCTTTCACCGGCGCACTGGTATTCAACTACTTCAGCGACCGCATCTACACAATCGGTACAGAAGGCTATCAGGACATCATGGAGAACGGCGTTCCGACACTCGACTTTGTCGCATCAACCCAGATTGGCAAACATTTCTCAATCAATCTGAAAGCCCGCAACCTGCTCAATGCAGCCCACCAGCTTACACGCAAGGGCAACGCGACCAACGACGAGGTCATTCTCAGCAAGTACAAAAGAGGCATGGACTTCAGCATCGGACTGTCATATACACTCTGAAAAAATGCAATATGCAGTAAGAAACGCAGACAATCAACAATAAAAAGATAAACGACAATTAACTTACACGATTAATAAAACATTTAGAAACATGAGAAAATTATTTCTGTCAGCAATGGCATTTGTTGCCATGATGAGCGCAATTACACTGACATCATGCAGCAGCGACGATGACACCACAGGCAACGGAAACGGTGACGGAGGCAACTCTACTGAGATGGTAGAACTGAAAGGCACCATCGAAGGAACAATGACACTTGACGCAAACAAGGTATATCACCTCACAGGAACCGTAACCGTACCGGCAGGAGCCACTCTTCAGATTCCGGCAGGAACCAAAATTATGGCTGCACAAGGCTTCGACAAATACATACTCGTAGCCCAGGGCGGTAAGATTGAGGCACGCGGAACTGCTGACCAGCCAATTATATTCACAGCAGACAGCGAGAACGCCACATCAGGTTACTGGGGCGGACTTATCATCAACGGTAAAGCACCGATCTCAGGCGATACCGAAGGACAGACAGGAGCTACCGAAATAGACAACAACCAGCCATACGGTGGAACTGACGCAAGCGACAACAGCGGTGTTGTTGAATACGTAGAACTTCTCTATACAGGCGCACGCTCAAGCGCAGAGATTGAGCACAATGGTCTGACACTTAACGGTGTAGGCAACGGGACGACAATAAACAACCTCTATATTGCCGAAGGTGCGGACGACGCTATTGAGTTCTTCGGAGGCTCTGTAAACGTAAGCAACCTGCTTGCAGTAAACTGCGACGACGACATGTTTGACTTCACACAGGGTTACAACGGCACTCTGACAAACTGCTACGGCGTATGGGAGAGCGGATTTATAAGCACAGAGGAAGACCCGCGCGGCGTTGAAGCTGACGGAAACCTCGACGGCAACGGCCCTGACCACAAGCATCAGGCTGACTTCACAATAAAAGGCATGACCATTGCGAACTACTCTGACACACAGTCTATGCAAGACGCAATCAAGATCCGTCGTGGTGCGACAGCACACATCAGCAACGCTCTATATACAGGAAACGGCGCTGTGGAGAACATCATCGACCTTACTGACAGCAAAGGCGACGCCAACAGTGCAACAGAAATCAGCATAACAAGCAATGCTACGAAGCTGACATCTGACGCAATAAAGAAGAACGGCGAATATCCTAACGTCAAGATAGAGAGCGGAAACACTGGTGCCAGCGCTGAAACATTCGCATGGACAGGCTACCAGTTTACCGGAACAAACGTTGAGAGTGCAGACATTCCTCTTGAAATAACATCAGAAGTAACTCTCGACGCAAACAAACAGTATTACATCAACGGCGCTGTTCACGTAAAAGACGGCGGCGTACTGAACATACCGGCAGGCATGACAATCAAAGCAAGAAAAGGTTTCGGCAACTACATCATCGTTGAACGCGGCGGTAAAATATTCGCTGAAGGAACTGAAAGCGCACCTATCACCTTCACAGCTGACGCAAGCGACGCCAAATCAGGATACTGGGGCGGCATCATAATCAACGGAAAAGCCGTAATATCAGGCGACTCTAAGGTTGTGAACGAAGGCGCAACAGAGGTTGACAACAACATTCTTTACGGCGGAAACGACAATTCTGACAACTCAGGAGTGCTGACTTACGTGCGCATTCTCTACTCAGGCGCACGCTCAAGCGCAGAAATCGAGCACAACGGACTGACGCTCAACGGTGTAGGCAACGGCACTAAGATTGACCACATCTATATTGCAGAAGGCGCAGACGATGCTGTTGAATTCTTCGGAGGTTCTGTAAACGTAAGCAACCTGCTTGCAGTAAACTGTGATGACGACTGCTTCGATTTCACACAGGGTTACTGCGGAAAACTGAGCAACTGCTACGGACGCTGGGAATCATCATTCACAAGTACAGAGGAAGACCCGCGCGGCGTTGAAGCTGACGGCAACCTCGACGGCAACGGACCTGACCACAAGCCACAGGCTAACTTCACTATCGAGAACATGACTATCGAAAACCTCGCCAGCGGACAGTCAATGCAGGACGCAATCAAGATACGCCGCGGCGCGACAGCACACATAACAAACGCTCTCGTTAAAGGAAACGGCGCCATTGAGAACATCATCGACCTGACTGACAGTAAGGGCGACGCAAACACTGCGACAGAAATCAGCGTTACAAACGAAAACACAAAACTTACCAGCGACGCCATTAAGAAGAACTCTGAATATGCAGGCGTGAAGATTATCGGCGGAAACACAGGATGCCCAACTACCGGTTTCGGATGGACTGGCTACTCTCTCTAATCAGGAACAACTACCTGAAATAAAATACCTTAGGCTCTGAACCAATACAGACAAGAGCCTTAACACACAAGAACGTGCCTTGCAGGACTGCAAACCTGCAAGGCACGTCTGTTCTTTATAACTGTCAACGCGGCATCTCCGGCGGTCCGAAAGGAATGTCGCCGACACTCGGCAGCCCCTCAGGCATGATAATCGGGCCGCCACGTTGCTTCTTACCGTAAATCGCGTCTTCAAGCAAATCCCTTACAATAGGGCCAACCGGCACTTCAAGTGTGAACTTATCGTTTACCCTGACCTTAGGAGTTATTATTGGCGAAGTCACCCAACGGGCAGCGAATGTGTCGTAATAACGCTCCACACCGATGTCCATGCCGACCGTCTCGCCCATGAATGTAATAAAACCTCCATAGCCCGAAGACCCTAAATAAGGCATAGAGGCCATGGAATAATACGAGTTGTTGGTGCTGTAACGTCCGAAAACAGTTGCCGAGATGTTTTCGTTGAAATGATAAGTCATAGATCCGCTGAAAGTATAATATGTTCCGCCTGTAAGCGTACTCATGCCTCCGGCCGCGGCAGGATAAGCCCCCGGTGTGCGCCACATCAATGCCTTGTCGGCTGAAACCGATGCAGTAAACGTGAAGTTGCCCACATTCTGGACAGCGCCAAGCGTGGCCGTGTTGAGCGACATAAGCGCAGGCATGGAGACATGAGAGCCTGAACCGAAAAGCGCCCCACCCTTCCACGACGCCAATACACCGCCTACATTATAGTCGGAAGCATAAGGATTGCCGTAAAAAGGCATGCCGGCACCGGCAGGAACAACAGTACCCACGCCGGCAGGAGCATAATCGCGGGATGTTATACCGGCAGGAAGGCTGTGCTCTCTGACAAAAGAACGCATCCAGAGAGAATCGTTCAGATTAAGACTGAACTTTATAGAGTCGCGCATAAGTGAAGCAGTGGGAGAAGGGCGCAGTGCCTTTTCAAAACCGTAACCGTGCCTGTCAGACTTAAATATGCCGTAAGGCTCTTGCGCAAAAGCCGTCAGCGCAACCATAACAACAGCAGCGATAAGCATTAAGAATCTCTTACTAACAACCATAGGCTTCACGTTTTTAGTTACGACAACATGTCGGCAGTATTAATGATAACTCCAGACGGCGCTGACAATTACCGAAAAAGTGTTCTCCATATTTGCCATAACATTGTGGCGTATATCTGTTACAAAGATATAAAATATATGCGAAAAAGCCGTAACCGAACAAAAAAATAATAGTTAATACGCACAAAAATACACATAAAACAATAAAAACCGTAAGCAGAACAGACCGTAATGCTTATAATAGAATCAGCATAATTGCATATAAGCTACAACCTCAAACAAAACACAAGGATTATTATTACAATCCAAAACATGCTCTTTCAGCCTTTAAAAGACGCTCTTTTGCAACGCAAAATATGGCCTTTTATAAAACAAAACATGGTCTTTAAGAAAGCCGTTTGCTGCCCTACGCAAAACCACAGATATTTGCCTGCTGACAGCCTGCACATATTTTAACGGCTGTTGGCTGATTATTATTAATTTAATCATTACCTTTGCAAAACATAAAAGTAAAAGAGAAACATACACTATGGCATTAATAAAGACAGTGAAAGGCCTTGAACCGAAATGGGGCAAGGACTGCTATTTCAGCGAAACGGCGGCAATAGTGGGCGAAGTCGTGATGGGCGACGAGTGTTCGGTATGGTTTAACGCAGTTGTGCGCGGCGACGTTGCGCCTATAACGATAGGCAACCGTGTGAACATACAGGACGGTGCGTGCGTACACGTAACCAACACCACAGGCCCCGTGGTTCTTGAAGACGACGTAACGATAGGCCACAACGCTACCGTGCATGCCTGCACCGTACGTCACGGCGCACTGATAGGCATGGGCGCAACAGTACTCGACAACGCCGAGGTAGGCCCCGGTGCTATAGTAGCCGCAGGCGCGCTGGTGTTGCAGGGAACAAAGATAGGCGAGCATGAAATCTGGGGCGGAGTGCCTGCCAAGTTCATTAAAAAGACCCGTCCTGACCAGGCCGAGAGCTTCGCGGCACACTACGTGGAGTACTCAAAGTGGTATATGGAGGAATAAACAAAGACGGTAAAATGCCGTCAGACAATAAAACAATCGGGAGCCGGACTGATACTGATGTCCGGCTCCCGATTGGCGTATAAATGAAAGCAGTTGTCAATGCTGCGGTTTTATGGTTGCGACTACATACTCAGAGCAAGTGCCGATGCGGAACTTTGCACCCCAGATGCCAAGTCCTGAACTGACATAATATCTCGTTGAGCCACGTCGCCACGGCCCGTAAGCGTCTTCATACACAGCCTCGGTTATCAATGATATCGGCCAAAGCTGCCCATTGTGAGTATGTCCGCTGAACTGAAAGTCCACACCCGAGTGTTCCGCCTGTTCAAGATGATAAGGCTGGTGGTCGAGCAGGACAATATATTTTGACTTGTCTACACCACGCATAAGACTGCCAAGGCTCTTGCGGTGACGGTTTGTGCGGTCGTCGCGTCCTATGATAACTACATTGCCCACTGCAACCGAACTGTCGCGCAGCAGGGTTATGCCTGCGTCACGGTAGAAATCAATAGAGCCACTGATGCCTGAATAATACTCATGGTTGCCAAGACAGGCAAAAACGGGCGCATTGATGCGCTTAAACTCGTCAGCCATACGCTCATCGTGAAGCGGACGCAGACTGCGGTCGACTATATCGCCGGCAAAGATAACGATGTCAGGATGCTCCGCGTTAATCATGTCTACCCATCGTGCCAGTTCGGCTCTGTTGTTATGATAGCCAAGATGCAGGTCGCTCGCCAGCACCATCCTGATGCTGTCGCCGGTGGTCTTAACCGTAGGCAGTTCCACCGTATGCCGCTGTTTGTTCATGTAATTGAAGTATCCGTAGGTGAAAATACCGACAAGCACAACAACGACTGTTGCCAGTGTGTAAAGATTGGAGTAAAGCCATGTACGCGGAACAATGCCTACAAGACGCCCTATATCGAGCAGAAGGAACAGAAGAACGGTATAAAGCAGTATGAAAATAGCCGAATTGCCAACCTCATAACACGCCTTGGCAACAGGCATGGGCACAGAGTCAGTAACATGGGAAAAGTTGAGAAACGACGTAGAGAACGTCAGCAGACACAACACTATGACAGTCCACTTATAAGGAGCGGCTAACGGAAGAAGGCACCACAAATGCCAAAGAACGTACCATAGCCCTGCCAATGGCAGAACAAGAAACAGAAACATCCACATTGTTGAGTGATTATTAAATTAAATGCGGCTGCATATTAACGTCTGACATGCTGCCATAAATACGGTACAAAGGTAATAAAAATATACAGAAGCAAAATATAATGCGCCTCAAAAACACGCATGAAGAACCATAAAGAGCAAACAGATAAACATAAACAGGCATCAGACAATATCTGCATAAGCCGCATTAAAACAAAAGAAGCGCGCCCGGCATAATAAACGAAATATGCCGTGGCGCGCCGTATGATTATCAAAATGTCAATACGTTATTATCATTTCAGAGTCTCGATGGCTCTGTGCAGACGGTCGAGAGTTTCTTTCTTGCCGAGGAATGCGCTTATGTCGAACATTCCAGGACCCTTGCCAATGCCGACCAAAGCCAGACGGAAGGCATTCATAACATCGCCAAGCTTGTAGCCCTTAGACTCAATCCATGCCATAACAGCAGTTTCCTGATTCTCGATAGAGAAGTCGTCAAGACCTTCAAGCACCTCGCCCAGTTCAGTCATAACCTGTGCAGAGTTCTCTTTCCAGCGCTTGCGCACAGTCTTCTCGTCGTATTCAGTAGGCGGAATGAAGAAGAACGAGCACAGAGGCCACAGCTCTTTGACAAAATCAACACGGTCTTTCATCATGGCCACAACCTGTCTGATACGGTCCATCGGCTCGTCGATGCCGTTGCCGGCAACTATCGGAGCAAACAGATTTGCTATCTCGTCGTCGCTCTTGCGCAACATATACTCATGGTTGAACCATATCGCTTTCTTATAGTCGAAGCGTGCACCGGCCTTGCTGCACTTAGAGATGTCGAACTGTTCAATCAGCTCGTCCATTGTGAAAAGCTCCTGTTCAGTACCAGGATTCCATCCAAGCAGTGCAAGGAAGTTGATGACTGCCTCTGGGAAATATCCGTCTTCCTTGAATCCGCGGCTGACTTCGCCACTCTTGGGGTCGTGCCATTCAAGCGGAAAAACAGGGAAACCAAGACGGTCGCCGTCACGCTTGCTGAGCTTACCCTTGCCGTCAGGTTTAAGCAACAGCGGCAGATGGGCGAAACGCGGCATGCTGTCTTCCCAGCCGAAGGCCTTATACAGCAGCACATGAAGCGGTGCGCTGGGCAGCCACTCCTCACCACGGATTACGTGGGTAATCTCCATCAGATGGTCGTCAACTATGTTGGCAAGATGGTATGTAGGCAGTTCGTCGGCACTCTTGTAAAGTACTTTATCGTCAAGCACATCGCTCTTGATTACAACATCACCGCGAATCATATCGTGAACGTGGATATCTTCACCCGGCTCAACCTTGAAACGTACAACGTATTGTGTACCGTCTGCAATGAGAGCGTCAACGTCTTCCTTTGACATTGTCAGTGAGTTGCGCATAAACAGACGTGTATGGGCGTCATACTGGAAGTTTTGTACCTCATGACGCTTCGCATCCAGCTCCTCAGGAGTATCAAAAGCGATATATGCCTTGCCGTCATTCAGCAGCTGTTCAACGTATTTCTTATATATTGAGCGACGCTCGCTCTGTCTGTAAGGGCCGTGTTTGCCGCCGAAGCTCACGCCCTCGTCAAACTTAATGCCGAGCCAGCGGAATGACTCGATAATATACTCCTCCGCACCGGGAACAAACCGGCTTGAGTCAGTGTCTTCTATTCTGAACACCATTTCGCCGCATCTCTGACGCGCGAACAGATAATTGTACAATGCCGTGCGAACACCACCGATATGCAACGCGCCCGTTGGGCTCGGCGCAAAACGCACCCTTGTTTTTCTTTCTTCCATAGCCTCGTTAGCTTATTATCTCATAAATTTTGTGCAAAAATATAACATTTTCAGCAAATTAGAGTATTTTTTTAGTATTTTCGCAGACAAGAACAATGGTTTGGGCAAATAAGGATTTTAGACCTTTGCATAACATAGCATAAGCCTCAGACCGCAAAACCACAGTAAAGATGTCAAGATTCAATAATACGAAAGACAAACGCATTAGCCATCTGTTGGTATACACCTTGCTGGTAGTCGTTACCGTAGCCATAATAGTGTTCTTCCTTCCGCGCAACAGCGGACCGCAATTCCGCTACGACATAGGCAAGCCGTGGATGTACAGTCCGCTGATAGCGAAGTTCGACTTCCCTATCTATAAGACTGAGGCTGCCATAAAAATGGAGCAGGACAGCGTGGCAAACTCATTTGAACCGTACTTCAACTACAACTCTGAAACCGGCCAGAAACAGATTAAACGGTTCTTACAAAAATACAAGGACGGCATTCCCGGACTTACGATAGATTACGTCAGAATAATAGCCGACAGACTGAGCAGGCTCTATAACGAAGGTATCATCGAAGCCACGATATACTCTGACCTTAACCGCGACACAACGGCAATGATAAGAATTGTGAATGCGAAAAGCGCGACAAGTGCTGAGATTTCGTGCGTCTATTCAACAATGACAGCTTACGAGCGGCTTTTCTCAGACCCGAAGATCAACGCCGCCAAACAAATACTGCGCAAATGCAACCTGAACGAATACATTCAGCCGAATCTTGTGTATGACGAAGAACGCAGCGAGACCGAACTCGGCGACATGCTTAGCGGCATACCGCTGGCAAGCGGCATGGTGCTTAGCGGACAGAAGATAATAGACCGCGGCGAGATTGTAGATGAATATACGTACAGGGTGCTTTCTTCATTTGAGAAAGAGACACGACGCCGCAGTGCGGACGTAAGTGCTGTGCCTTCGACAATAGCCGGACAGGTGGTTTTTGTAGCTACACTCGTGATATTGTTCACAACGTATATCCGCCTGTTCCGCAAAGACTATCTTGACAAACCACGCAGCATTGCGATGCTTTACACGATGATAACAATATTCCCGGTACTTGTTTCGCTTATGATGAGCCATAACGTACTGAGTGTATACATTCTGCCTTTCGCTATGACTCCCATCTTCATACGAATATTCCTTGACTCGCGCACAGCATTCAACGCACACGTAACGATGGTGCTGATATGTGCCGCGGCTGTGAAATACCAGTATGAGTTCATCATTGTGCAGCTTGTAGCCGGACTGGTGGCAATATATTCACTCCGTGAACTGTCGCAACGTGCCGAGATATTCAAGACTGCACTGCTTGTGGCAATAGGAAGCAGCGTAATTTATTTTGCATTACAGCTGATGCAGGATAACAGTATCTTTACGATGGACCACGGCATGTACAAGTATTTCGCAGCAAACGGTGTACTGCTACTATTTGCATATCCACTGATGCTTATTGTCGAAAAGACATTTGGATTCACATCAAACGTAACGCTTATTGAGCTGTCAAACACGAACAAGAAACTGCTCCGTACACTAAGCGAGATTGCTCCTGGAACATTCCAGCACTCGGTTATGGCAGGTAATCTTGCAGCTGAGATTGCAAACAAAATCGGTGCGAAAGCCCAACTCGTCAGAACTGGTGCCATGTATCACGACATAGGCAAAATGAAAAATCCGGCATATTTCACAGAAAACCAAATGGGCGGAGCTAATCCGCTTTCTGCAATGCCACGTATAGACGCCGCACAGATTGTGATAAGCCATGTTACAGAAGGTCTGAAAACAGCGGAGAAGAATAGTCTGCCCGGTGTAATAAAAGACTTCATACGCACACATCACGGCACAGGAAAAACAAAATATTTCTACATTTCATATAAAAATGAGCATCCGGATGAACCTGTTGACGATACTCTCTTCACATATCCGGGACCTGATCCGTTCACACGTGAGCAGGCAATTCTGATGATGGCAGACACAGTAGAAGCTGCGGCACGCTCGCTGCCAGAATATACAGAGGAAAGCATATCCAACCTCGTAAACAGACTTATCGACCAACAGGTTGACGATGGTTTCTTCAAGACATGCCCGATTACCTTCCATGACATTGCAGTAGCAAAACAGGTGCTTATTGAAAGACTGAAAGCTATCTATCACACACGCACCAGCTATCCGCAACTGAACAAACAAACAGAAGACAAAACCAACGAGAACCAAAACATTGCAGAAAAGACTGAAAAAGAAACGAACAAGCCGGAATCGATTATCTGACTTATACTAAAATAAACAAACACAGCCGTAGCAATCAGACAAATAAAATTTGCTACGGCTATTTTCATGCTATATTTTTCACTATCAACATTTACAGATTTATTCTATAACCAAACATATAAACTGACAAATTTATCATGAGCTTTAAACTCCTTATAAAAACATAAGCCTGCAAATAATTTATGAGAAAACAAAAGTATTAGGATCTATGCAAAGATTATAAATTCCTGAGAAAACAAAAAGAACAGGTAAACTCTTAAAACAAAGAATTAACAACTTTAAGGCAGCACACAATTGCTGTTATGTATGGCTAAGCTAAACCATAGAATATAATGAACAGCAAACAGACAGAATAAAGAAAAACAGCGCCGGCTATAATAACCGACGCTGTTTTTCTTAAGTATGAACAAATTGAATTATTTTCTCATATACTTCTTACCGTTAACGATAACCAAGCCCTTAGCGTTCTTGCTTACGCGCTGACCTGCAATATTGTAAACAGGAGCGTTAGCATCGTTAGCTTCATTTACTACAACTTCGCTGATACCAGTGTCACCACCAGGAATCTGTCCGTTAGAAAGCAGAGTGTTAGTGTCTGTTGTAACTGTTGCATCACCAGTTGTATCGAATGCGAAACCAGCAAGAGTCATCTTAGAACCAGTTGCAAATACCTGATAAGTGCATCCATTATAAGCCTGGAACTTAATCACACCATTACCTGTTGTTGCAAGTGAAGCATCAGGACCCATAACGATCTGGCACGGCCATGTGATTGCAAAGTCAGGATTTACATAATATCCAAGTCCATCAACATAGTAAGTAGCTCCATCAACAGTCATAAGATCATAAGAGAACATAGCTGGAGCACCTGCTACATCATTAGTATTCTGCATAGAGAACATGTAAGGAACACGATCCATCTCATTCTCGTAAACAGCATAACACTTGTTACCAGAAGCTGAGATAATTACATAAATATAACCATCCTGGCTAGGAGTAAATTCATAAATACATCCAGTCGGCTGATAGTTTGTTCCATTAACAGCAGCAGCCTGTCCGTTAGTACTTCCCTGAATAGCATCGCCTTCAGAAGCAGAAACCTGCTGACCGTTAACTGAAACGGCACCAGTCTTCATGCCGACACTTTTAAAATTGTCATCATACTTTATAGTAGCTGTAACACTTGCTGTCTGAGCTACGACTGTTCCAGCAGCAACAGGAGTTGCAGCATCTTTATTCAAACCTAAAGCAGTAGCATCAACTGTTGCAATTTCAACTTGTGCGTTTGCCGCAAATGCAGCCATCATCAAAGCTGCGCTAAGTAACATCTTCTTCATAAGATTTTAAGTTTAAAAGTTAATAATTAAAGTTAGTTATAATAGTTATTTTTAGGTTTTCAAAGTAATATTTATTGCTTTAAAGCGTGCGCCAAATGACTTTACGCACATTGGCGCACACATTCCAGATATTTACTTTTATTACCGCCTATAATTTTAAAAAGTCAAATCACACTTTAAACCGAAGAGACATACCGTTGTTCGGTTACTGTTCCGTATAAAGTTCCTGCCTATTGCCGACAAATTTATAATGATATGTGTAAACCACACGTCCTGATCTTTCCTTAATATCAAAGGTTGATTCTACACTTCCGTCGCCAGCTATACGTCCAGTAAAGGATGTTCCCAAACCATTTGATGTGGATGAATTCCAAAATGCATAGCCAGAATTGTCATGAGTTATATTAGCCACAGAAGTTGCATTATAAGTAAATCCATCAGAACAATCATAAGTTATATCGGCGCAATAAGCCGAATCTGTCGCTGCTACAGTCAATGTTCCCTTTGAATAAAGAGTATCAGTCTTTCCATCCTGAACCTTTGAGAAAGTTCCTGAATAAACGCCTGCAGCCTCAATCTCTGGAGTCGTGGCGAAGTGTCCGCCATTTTCTTCGTCATCATCGCTACACGCAGTAAAACCAAGTCCTAATGCAAGCGCGACAAATAAAGGATATAATATTTTTTTCATACTTATCACTTATTTTCTATGTTCATTAATGACATTATTATTAGTAGCCCGGGTTCTGGTCGCCTGAAGTCAGAGCAGTATTGTTAGCCAACTCTGTCTCAGGTATCGGACGATACCATTTAATTTCACCCTGAGCGTTACTCATATTAGCAACAGAAGGTACATCACTATTGAATGCAACATTGTAACGAACGAGCTGACGTGTACGGCGGAGATCCATCCATCTGCAGTTCTCACCAATTTCCTCACGTGCTTTCTCGTCAAGTATTACATCAAGCGGAGTTATTGCACCGAAAGTTGCAGGTACTTCATAAGCATTTTCATAATCAGAGAACGAATTCAGATGTCCAGCCTTTGCACGGTCGCGAACTACATTCACGTAAGCAAGAGCCTGAGTTTCATTACCTGCCATAAGATAAGCCTCAGCTGCAGTAAGATACATATCACTAAGATGCAAAATAACTATATCACGGTAGCCGTTTGTGCTGTTTGTATTTTCCTGTGCAGTCTGCGGATCATCAAACTTTTTCAATGAAACAGAACCGTTAATTCCATTGCAACAATCAGCATAAGTAGGATTATCCTTCTTCCATGTTCCGTCTGAATTGAAAGTATATCTTACAACAGGATCACCAAGAATGTAAGCAAACGCGTTGTTAATATATTTACCCTTTGAATATCTTGAAGGATCTGCAGCAAACTCTGCCTCTGCCTCTGCCTCTGTCACATAATATGGGAAATAGCGGTAAGCTACAGGCATTGTGCCACGCTGGCTCGGACTGTTGTAATACGCGTAATAGCCAGTTGTACCCCAAGTACCATCATAGTTGTACATTGTAGACATGAAAGAACCGTCATAACGCTCGTCACCTGGTCCCCACAAATAGATTGCCTTAGAAGACAAAGCCATGCGTCCACAATATTTTTCACCAGTAGAATTCGGTTGTCCGAAATATCCACCGATTGTATTCTGCAATCCATGTCCCTCATCACTGAGATTACCGGGCAGTCCGTTGCGCTCATACTGAACTGCGAAAATTATCTCATTATTTGAGTTCTCGTTCTCAGGAGCCCATTTGTCTTCAAATGACATTGTAAGAGCCTGACCTGCAATAGCGGCGTCAGCATACTGTGCAGCTTTCTCAAAATATGTATCGTCGTTGACTGTATATGTACCTTGAGCTGCATCGTTAAGAGTTGTACCCAAATCCCAGCCAGCTGCGAGACAAACCTTCGCAAGCAAAGCCTTGACTGCTCTCTGGCTTACACGGCCTTGATTTGAGCTATCGTCAATAGGCAGACTGTTGTCGCTCATTATGCTCTCAAGTTCAGCAATCAACTGAGGATAAAGCTCACTTAACGGAGTTTTCGGATAATTACGTTCAGCACTCTCGATATAATTTGTAACATAAGGTACTGAGCCAAACTGCTGAGTCAGCAGATAGTAACCGTAGCAACGGAAGAACTTTCCTTCAGCCTCAACTAGCTTGTCACCGTCTGCATAATGAATCATACAGTTTGCACTGTTGATAAACGCATAAAGGTTTACGTAATAATCTGAAACTGTTGTTGACTGCGGAGTCAGCGTATACTTATTAAGGTCTCCCATATCTTCACCGTGAGTCGGACGATACAGGTCTGTTCCACGCTCATACATGTCCATTGACGATACAAGCGGCTTTAACAGAGAATATGTGTAAGTGCGCAATCCCTCACGTCCACCTTCAGTCGGGAAATATGAATCTGAATTCACATTCGTCTTGTTTTCCGCCTCAAGGAAGTCAGAGCAACCGGTCAACGAACTGGCTCCGACGGCAATGGCGGCAACAAAAGTTATATATAATATTTTTTTCATCGTAGTAAGAATAAATAATTGTTAGAACTTTATGTTTGCTCCAAACTGCCATGTAACAGTACTTGGTCCGTCCTGATCAAGATCTGCACTTGCCCATTCCGGGTCGAAGCCTTTGTAGCTTGTCCATACAAACGGGTTTGTGACAGTGCAATAGAGACGAAGGAATGAGCATCCGAACTTCTCGGTCCATTTCTTCGGGAATGTGTATCCGAGAGTTATATTCTTAACCTTCACATAAGAAGCATCAGCATACTTATTGACAGCAGCAGCACCGTCTCCACTTATCCAGTTACTTGTTGCAGCAAAGCCGTTAGAGCCACCATAGTTCGGGAAAGGATAGCTGCCGTAGTGTGTCTTCTCCTGATAAACAGGATTAATGTAAGTACCGTCAGGATTGATTCCGTCGCAGTCAATCAATGTTCCAGCCGGGATATAGTTGTCAACAACAAGTCTTGTACGTCCACGCTGACTATAGTCGAGATACTCGCCGTAGAATGCTGAGTTAACCCACATACCCTGCTTTGTATAGAGTGATGCTGAAAGATCCCAACCTTTATATGCAAGTGTGGTAGTAAAGCTGCCTGTCCACTTCGGATCAGTGTTGTAAATCTTCTTATCACTGTCGTCAAACTTACCGTCGCCGTTGCGGTCAACGATTATAGGCATACCTTCAGCCCACTGGTAGCATTTGTAATAATAGTCATACTCCTTAACCTGGGTGCCCGGTGTGAAGCCGCTCTGAATTGCGATTTCATTATTTGGGACTGTCATCATACGGTCGCTTACGATTCCGTCCCACTCATATCCGTAGAAGTTATTATAAGCCTCGCCAATGAAGAGGTTACCAGTCTCAGTACCTGTAATAAGATTACCGCCTACACCGTTAATCTCACGTACAGTGTTCTTGTTTGCTGAGAATGTGAATGTTGTTGTCCATCTCCAGTCCTTAGTGCGGATGTTCTCAGTTGTAAGAGAAACCTCGACACCTGTATTTCGTACTGAACCGACGTTAGTTGTCATCTCAACGCCACCTGCCTCAAGAGGAAGAGGTACTTCGAAGAGAAGATCTTTAGAAGTCTTGGTATACCAGTCAACAGAACCACGGATACGCTCATCGAAGAAGCCGAAATCAAGACCTACGTTGAACTCGTGAGACTTTTCCCACTGAAGCATAGCGTCAACAATACCGTCAGGATAGAAGCCCTGCAGATAAGTTGAACCGAACGGATAATAGATAGGACCACCTACAACTACCTGAGTTGCGTAATCGCCGATACCGCGGTTGTTACCTGTAACACCGTAAGAAAGACGAACCTTTGCGTTAGACAGCCAATTGCGGGTACTTGCCATGAAAGGCTCCTCAGACAGACGCCATGCGAAAGCTACTGACGGGAAGCTACCCCAACGGTAATCCTTGCGGAACTTTGAAGAACCATCCCAACGTACAGTTGCTGTCAACATATAACGGTCTTTGAATGTATAGTTAGCACGCAATGCATAAGAAAGCATGCTGTTTTCTGAATAAGAATCGCCTGAATCTGTAGGGTTGTATGTACCACTGTTGAGATTCCACCAATAAGTACCGTCAAGTACGCCGGTGTATGCAAGATTCTGCAACTCATTGTCTGAATGCATCAAAGAGAAAAGTCCCATGAGGTTGAGGTGATGATCCTTACCGAAATAATTGTCGTAAGTAACCATATTGTCCCATGTCCAGTCAAACGACCTTTGAGTCTCTTTTGTTGCTATGTTAGCATCACCGTCGTCCAAAGCCGGTGCGTCATAGAAATAGCCTTCTCTATAATATGTAAAGTTTGGTGAGAAAGTTGTCTTGATGTTCAGTCCCTTAACAGGATTTACCTGCAAGTAAATATTACCAAGAGCGCGCCATGTCTCACGGTTCTTTGCTTCAGCCTGGAAATAAAGCAGCGGGTTCGGCTGGTCTGAGAACTGGTTGTTAGATGTTGAGCCGAGTGCTATATAGTTACCAGGTGCTGCGTTAAGATTGCCGTCCGCATCATAAGGCTGGCAATATGCGTTCTGGCGGTATGCGTATTGAACACCCTTATCACTGCCATAATCGTGATTAATACGGGCAAGATTGAAACTGAAACCTGCGCTTACATATTTATTAATCTTTCCGTCAAGACTACCCTTGAAGTTGAACTTATCCTGCTCATCGCCGTCATAGATTCCGTCTTCGCTTGAATAGCCGATACCCATATGGTAGCTCAGGCGCTCAGAAGAGCCGCTTACTGACAGATAGTGGTTCTGCTGGTGACCACTGCCTGTGATAAGGTCTGGCCAGTCAATTGTTTCACCGTTTTCCATCAATGTGCGCAGACGATACTCGCCTGTATCATCATTGTGGATAGCCATCTGATTGTAAGTAGTATTGTCGGCAATCTGATATATCGGGCGTCCGCTTGTCAGTGTGCCGCCACCAGCGTAGGTCAGGAACTTACGGAAACGGAACTCATAAAACTGCTGTCCGTCCATGAAATCCGGCATACGTGCCACGTTGGTAACACCATAATATCCGTCGTAAGAAATAGTCGGCTTGCTCATCTTCTTGTCTACTGTCGTACCGCTCTTTGTTGTTACGATGACAACGCCGGCTGTTGCACGAGAACCGTAGATTGCTGTTGAAGAAGCATCCTTCAATACGTCGATACGCTCGATGTCCTGCGGGTTAAGCCAGTCGATATCGTCTGTTGTAACACCGTCGACTACATACAGAGGATGAAGATCGCTGTTTGTTGAAGACTTACCACGGATTTCAATGTCGAAGCTGTTGCCTGCACGTCCTGTGGTCTGTGTAATATTCACACCTGCCACTGCACCTTGCAGATTCTCAAGAACTGAAGGAGCACCCTTTGCGTTAAGCTGCTGGGTGTTTACAGAAGAGATTGAGCCTGTGAGGTCGCTCTTCTTCATCGTACCGTAACCAACGACAACAACCTCGTCGAGTGACTGGTTGTCCTCCTGCATTACGATATTAAGACGTGTCTTGTTACCTACCTGTACTGTCTGGTCTTTATAACCAATGTAGGAAATAGTGAGCTGTGTCTGCTCTGTGGCATTAGGAATACTAAAGTTTCCGTCAAGGTCGGTTATCGCGCCTACCTTGCCGTCCGTCATGACGGTAACCCCTATCAGCGGTTCGCCGTTCGCGTCTTTCACTGTTCCGGTAACAGTACTCTGAGCGTAGGCTAAGAAACCCGTCATCGAAAATAGTGATGCCAATAAGGCTTTTCTGAGTTTGTCGGTCATAGATGTTTGTTTTAGTTATTAAATATGATTGGGGTCATCTCGATAGATGCTCCGCCTATTAGTTCGGTAAGGTGTTTTCATTCCGGGTTTGCCCCGGCTGGTATTATACGCAGCGTCCCATTTATTGTTTTCTACATTCAGGGAGCATAAACAGTTTCATAGTTTGTTGCACTCACTTGGTTGCAAATTTACTAAATACTTCTAAAAGACTGTGCAAATAAAAGTTAATTCGTACTCGCAGCCTGCATTTTAACATTTGTGGACGCACTTATACATATAAAATTTCCACTTTTTTATGGTTACAAAAATAAAACACTTATTTTAGCAATGCAAATCATTTATGTTAAAAAGCATATAAAATACTGTAAACACTACACTTTTAACATTTCGTACACCTTATTATTATATTAAGGGAGCAATAAAAAAGTCAATCAGCATATTTACCTATAAAATTTATTATAAATAGACATAAGTATATTTCAGAAAGTAACGTTATGAAACACACTGGCGTATTGTTCACGCGCACAAACACTGAAACGACTATATCACCATTTACGAATACAGACAATGCTGCCGGCTAAAACGCATGATGTTACAAAACATAAGTTCATAGCTTACATTCATAAACCTTCAAAATTTCAGATTGCGCAAATGACAACGCAAATGACAACCTCAAAACTTTCAGAAAGAGATGAAAATATAGAATCCCCGTAACCTTAATTTTTCTTATTAAAATGTGCAGGTATGTCCAATTTAAGAACACGATGGTAATTCTGAACATTTATTGCTACTTTTAAATAAAACCTCATTGTTTTGTTTGATATAGTATGACTACAACAGCACTTTACGTGGAAAACAATATATGAAAAGGCTGTTATAGAAACCGCAAAGTATATAACGAAACGCAATAAGGCATCTTTTAGCGTGTAAAAGACCATCTTTCTGGCTATAAAACATGGCTTTTTACAATGCGAAAGACGGCATATTGCAACGCATTGATTTTCAAGACAATACAGAGCATAGCAAAGGATGTCCGGCCGACAATATAATAAGGCGGGAAAAAAGCTGATATATGAATGAAATGTGTATTAAAACTGTTTTCATTATATTTAACATGAGAAGAGAAAAATCAACCGTTTATTTAGAAAATCAGGCCATTGTAATATCATACAAATTGTGTTTCTTTGCAACGCTGTAAAAACATATAGAAACATGATAACAGATAAAAGGGACGAATATAATAAGCAGATACTTTTTGAAAACGGAGCAATCGCCATAGCGGAAAATATTCAGGATTTCGAAACTAAAAACATTATACGCATTGACGGCATACTGATAGTCCTTGGCTATCAGGGAATGTCGAATGTTGACATAGGAGGACAAAGCTACACAATACAAGCCAACGACCTGCTGATATGTATGCCTGAGGTAATGATCGAGAACGGAGAGATAAACAAGGATTTCAAATTCAAGGCCATATTCATGTCTGTCGACTATGCGTTCAACATGATTCCGATAAGCGTGAGAAGCTGGAACTTCAAGATGTTCTTTGAGCATAACCCCAAAATACATCTTACAGACAAAGAGGTTTCAATATTCAACTGCTACTTCGATTTACTTAAAGACAAATTCGCAGATACGTCAAATCCATACCGCGACCATGTGATAAACGCACTCGTGGAAGCCCTGATCTACGATTTCCGCAATGTATTCGACAATCTTCTAAGAATAAAGCCACGCCCAATATCGTCGGGCGAGAACATATTCGACAAGTTTATTGAAGAGCTGTCAAACGCATATCCGAAACAGAGAAACGTGGCATATTACGCTAACTTGCTGAACATCACGCCTAAATATCTGTCAGTAGTATGCAAGAAAGTGAGCGGACGGAATGCCTCGAAAATAATTGACTCATACGTAATCAAGGACATAGAACGTCTGTTAAGAAACTCACGCAAGTCGATAAAGGAAATATCAGTAGAGCTTGAATTTCCCAATACATCATTTTTCGGAAGATACGTGAAAAAGAACTTCGGCTACACACCTAATGAACTTAGGCGCAGACTGAACGGACTTTAATAAAAACAGACAGATGGATGAAACTGCGATTTGCAGTTTGAACTGCAAATCTGATACCACGCCGGACACACATACACGTCCGGCGTGATTTTTATTGTCAGATACGACATACACCTTCAGGCTGACGCTGACAATATTCACTGAGAAATATTGGGCGTTGACTGTTTTTTATTAACTTTGCACTGCACAGACTGATTGTGCCACAAAGTTCAGCAAACTGATTATGAAATACATTGACGTCATGCTTCCCGTGCCGCTCGACGGCCTGTTCACTTACTCTGTTCCGCCAGAATTAGCCGGTAAGGCGGAGCGCGGGCGACGTGTGCTTGTGCCTTTCGGCAGAAACAAGACGTACGTCGGACTGATAATGAAACTGCACGATGACAAGCCTTCATTCGCCGTTAAGGACATACAACTAATCTTAGACGACGGCCCGATAGTAACCGAAGCGCAGCTGAAACTTTGGAAATGGATAGCCTCATACTACATGGCGGTGCCCGGAGATGTCATGCAGGCGGCTCTGCCAGGCGGACTGAAGACGGCCAACACATACAAGCCAAAGACTGAAACCTGCATAGCACTGGCTCCCGAACTTAAAAACGGCAGAAACCTGCAAGTAGCTCTGAGTATGCTCGCGCGTGCCGTAGAACAACGGAAGACGATGGAATGTTTCCTGAAAATGACTTTGGGCGGAACTGACATTGACTCGTCTGTGCAGGCAAAGCCTGTCGAAATCACACGCGATGAGCTTATGAACACTGCTCACTGCACTGCTGCGACAGTCAGAAATCTGATAAACCGCAAGATGCTTGTAAGCTATGAGCGCGAAGTAGGACGTCTGAACAATGGCGGAAAACCGCACATCGAAAACATAAAACCGCTGAACGAAGCCCAACAGGAGGCATACAATAAAATAGAACAATCTTTCACAAAAAAAGACGTGGTGTTTCTTCACGGCGTTACGTCAAGTGGAAAGACCGAAATATATATACATCTGATAAGCAAGGCGCTTGATGAAGGCCGTCAGGTTCTGTATCTTCTGCCAGAGATTGCTCTGACTGTACAGATACGGCAACGACTGCAAAAGGTATTCGGTAACCGTCTTGGCATATACCACTCAAAATACTCTGACGCAGAACGTGTTGAGATATGGAAGAAACAGTTGTCGTCAAATCCGTATGACGTTATACTCGGTGCGCGTTCGGCTGTGCTGCTGCCGTTCAACCGGCTGGGACTTGTAATCATAGACGAGGAGCATGAGACTTCATTCAAACAGCAAGACCCTGCTCCCCGCTACCACGCACGCTCAACAGCGATAATGCTGGCACACGCGGCAGGCGCAAAAGTTCTGCTCGGCTCTGCC
This sequence comes from uncultured Prevotella sp., assembly GCA_902491375.1. Classification (GTDB taxonomy): domain Bacteria; phylum Bacteroidota; class Bacteroidia; order Bacteroidales; family Bacteroidaceae; genus Prevotella. The sequence continues at coordinate 11,849 of CABUHE010000015.1, read as the reverse complement.
ACTCCTTGTGCAGAGACATGGCACAACGCACAGACAGGCAAATACGGCTACGTAAGGCTGGATAAACGCTACGGCAACATGCAACTGCCTGAAACTACTGTTGTTGACATAAAAGACCTTACGCGGCGCAAGATGATGAACGGCCCGTTCTCTCCACTTCTGTTGTCAGAAATGCGCAAAGCACTTGAAAATAAAGAGCAGGTAATTCTGTTTCAGAACCGGCGTGGTTTTGCACCTATGATTGAGTGCAGGGAATGTGGTTGGGTGCCAAAATGTGAATCTTGCGATGTGTCGCTGACATATCATAAGAATCTTTCACAACTGACTTGCCATTACTGCGGACGCACATATTCCGTGCCCGAAGTCTGTCCGTGTTGCGGCAGTCATGACCTGCGCGGACGCGGTTACGGCACTGAGAAGGTGGAGGACAAGGTGATGCAGCTGTTCCCCGAAGCACGCGTAGCGCGCATGGATCTTGACACGACACGTACACGCAACGCATACGAACGGCTGATAAGCGACTTCTCAGCCCATCGTACAGACATTCTTATAGGCACCCAGATGATAAGCAAGGGACTTGACTTCGACCGCGTTTCTGTTGTCGGAATACTCAACGCTGACTCCATGCTGAATTATCCAGACTTCCGTGCTTACGAACACGCATTCACCATGATGGCTCAAGTGAGCGGACGCGCCGGCCGTAAAGGCAAACGGGGCACGGTTATATTACAGACAAAAAGCCCGGAACTGCCTGTTATAACTCAAGTTGTGAACAACGATGTGGACGGATTTTATGCAGACCTGCTTGAAGAGCGACAGCTGTTCCGCTATCCTCCGTTCTACCATATTATAAGTGTTTACCTTAAACATAAGGATAATGCCATTGTCAACTCAGCTGCCGAAGCTATGGGCGACCTGCTACGCTCATGGTTTTCCGACCGTGTGCTCGGTCCAGACAAGCCAGCTGTGGCAAAGGTAAAGACAATGAATATAAGGAAAATGGTAATAAAACTTGAGAACGGACTGGACAGAACTAAGGTGCGCCAATACCTTTACATGGGCAAAAATACAATATTTCAAGACAAACGTTATAAGAATGTGCAAATATATTTTGACGTTGACCCGTTGTAAATAAGCATTACAGCAGTTCTTGCTTAAACTGCAACAATAAAACAACAAAGAAAAGAGAAATATAAAAATGGAGGTCTACATTCATGTGACCTCCATTTTGTATTTTCCAAATCCTATAAGGATTTACATTAGAAATAATAAGCTGCTGATACCTGCCATGAGTTAGAACGTCCACGGAAAGCTTCTGATACACCGTCGATGACTGTTACGTCACCGGTTTTTCCACATACAATGTTGTAGTTGGCACCTATCTGAAGATGTCCGAGCAACATTATACCAGCACCTACGTTGACACTGAAGTTTGAAGTCTTCAGCTTCCATTCGCTTACATTCTCAACAAGAGTCTGGTGTTTGTCTCCGATGTTGAATCCGAACTGGGGACCTGCTGCCAGATAAACTGCTGCCAAACTACCAAGACCTATGTCATAACGTACGTTAATCGGAATATTGATAGCCTGCTGCTTCAGCTTTTTGTCCGTATCCTTTATCTCTGCCTCACGCTGATCGTAAAGAGCTGAAATATCAAAGCCAAGACCTACAATAGGGACTGTGAACTTTGCTGTCGGACCGATGAAGAATCCAGCACGGTTAGAAACATCAACCACGTCTTTGCTGAACGACATGTTAGTAACATTCAAACCACCCTTAAGACCGAACTTAAACTGAGCCTGTGCAGGGAGAGTCACCAATGTTGCCGCTATTAGGACAACCAATGTAAACAACTTTCTCATACGCATAAATTTTTAAAGTTAATAATAGCCTGCCTCACAATGGAGGCAGGGAGTAAATAAATCAATGTCGCTGACGGCGCACTGTAACACGTGCTGCCGAAGAACCTGACGGTGAAGACTTGCTCTTTGAGCTGCTGCGCTTTACTGAAGTTGAAGCACGGCGGTTTGTCTTAGCCTTGCGGCTCTTCTTGTCTTTAGCTTCTACTTTCGCGATACTGTCAAGTGAATCCTTACGTGCCTGATCTCCCCAGATATTCTTCTCGAATGCGGCAAGCTCTCCTTCAATACGGCGCTGTTCCTTAGCCAAAGCTGAATCTGTAGGACAATACTGTGCAAGCGTGCGTCCCAGCATATTTGTTGTCTTGTAGATCTTACCCTTGTACATATTGCGTGTAAAGTAATCGTCCATGCTCATTGTCGCAGCATTGTTGTAATTGCTTATCATTACAACCTGTTTGCTCAGATAAGGAGCAATGTCGTCATACTTAACCCAGAACAAAGGATATTTCTGTTCGCCGTCACCGAAGTCATCAGTTCTCCACAATACAGGACAGATTGCAATCGGCTTAACATGGAATGTAGCCGAAGCCTGATCGTAATAAGCACTCTCCTTAACATAATACGACTTCACCTCAGCCGACGGAATATCGCTATCGTCAATGCGTACACCGCGGTTGCTGCGCTCATAATAGATATGGTAATTGTCAAGGAAAGACATTCTGTTGATTCTCGCAGAGTCAGTGAATACCTCGTTGCCGTCAAGACGATACTCATAAGCCGGAATAGTGTTACGCATCATCAGGCGGAAAAGATAAGTGAACAGGTTCATCTGCGAACCTATCGGCTCAACAGGATAATACAAAGGCGCATTAGCATCTTCCTCAAGAAGTATCTCTCGATAAATGTCTCTCCGCCATACTACGTCCTCAGACATCTTGGCCGACACAGGAAAAGATATCTTTGCTCTCGTTGTAAGCCCTTGAGCATTCTGTGCGCTCTGCTCCTGCTGCTGGCGTCTGCGTGCAGCAGGCTGAGCGTATGCAGTCTCAATGGCGCATACAAGCAAGAGCAATGCAGCTGCAAACGTCCTGACCAGCTGGCCTGTACCTTGCCTGCGAGAACCTGATATGTTCTGTTTATACAAGAAACTTGTCATATTCTATTTTTTCTTAACTCTTTATTCTTAACTTACTTCACAATGATCTCCATCGAAGTCGGCAACGTTCTGTTTATTCCGTCAGGGCCTACGGCCGAGATTCGAGTTATGTAGAAACGCTTGTTACGCGACAGACGGCGGAATGTATCACGCTGACGCTGTGAGAAAGAAGCTCCGTCTGACACCATCGGAACAGCATTACCCATATTGTCATAGAACACCGCTTCAAAACTCAAGACTCTGAAAGGAATATCCAATAGTCCGTCATCGATAGCGGCTTTAATTCCATCTGCTGACATCAACGAAGCCTTGGCAAGACCTCCTGTACGGAAACGGTTGTCACCAATCTGGATATAAGGTGTCGGATCCGGCAGCTTACGGACTTTGAAAGTAAAACCACCTACAGAACGCGCAGTGCCGCTCTGAAGCGACATTACATTAATAGTAACATCCTTGCCTACGGCAGACGGACGGGCAATATACTTGCCTGGACCTACCGGCTGGAGCACTCCTCCTGACATTGTTGCCGACACTTTGTTAAGCGGTACACCAGGAATACTTATACTGATAGGATTGCTGTAACCGGCATAAAGCACGTTCATCAGATCGGCTGAAACCGTAGCACTCGGATCAACGACTGTGTATTTCTGAGAGAAATCACGACGGATAACGTCGCCGTTGCCGTTGTGCATAGTAATATATCCAGTAAGATTAAAATCGCCTGTACGGCTTGTCATTATTTCATAAGTATTGTTACGCAGGTTTACCTGACGTCCGCCGATGTATATCTGCGGCTTCTGTGTCGTGTCGACAGCAGCCATTACAATCTGTGCAGAGAACTTATCACCACGTACTATTGTCTGCGAGTTAGGTATTACGAATGCGCTAAGTTTATTGACACGTATGTCTTTCATGTCAATATTAGCAACGAGAGTGTGCAATACCTCACCTTCCGCATAACGAACGTCGCTCTGCAACTTGGTGAGCATCGTTACTACAGCAGCCACCGGCATATCCTCAAACATGTATTCCTGCCAGTTTTTACCCATAGTACGGGCGTTCTTGGGCAGTGTTGTCGTAAGGTTGCTGGCTATTATAGCCTTCTGCCTTTCGTCAGTAACCATCGTAAGTATGCGCTCACGGAACGAGTTGATGGCATCAAAGAGCTTCTTGCCCTGTCCTTTGCCTGGAGCCAGCATAACCTGGTTGGCAGCCTCAAGGTCGTCCTTGCGCTTTATATTCATAACGTCACCGTCTTCTCCGTCAGCCTCTTTTACTATGGCGACCTTCAGTTCCTGTGCAAAGTTGAACAAAGAGTCACTCATACGTTTGACGGCAGTAGCCTTATCAAACCAAGCCTTCACTTTCTGAGGGTTTGACTTCATCTGTGCCTCAAAGTCGCCGTACAATGCTTCATTCTCTGACGACGCGTTGTTGGTTGTGCGGTGAAGGCTTTCCTCTACGATAGAGAAGCCCTCCAGCACCTCAGTCGACACGTTGAGAGCGAGCATTGCCATCAAGACGACATACATGAGGTTGATCATCTTCTGGCGTGGAGATACCGGTCTTTTCTTTATTGCCATTATTCTTTACACTTCAGTGTTGGTCCCGTTGGTTGCGGTGGCACGCATGTTAACGGTCATTGCCTCAATCATACGGGCGTAAATCTTGTTAAGCTGTTCAATCTGCGAAGCCATCTTGCGCGACTGCTCATTGATTTCGTCAATCGTACCGATCTGTGCACTCGCACCTTTAAGCTGCATCTCGTAAACCTTGCAGATACCTGTAAGCGTGCGGTTGAGATTCTCCATCTCTTCCGAATCGCGTGTAAGCCTTGAACTTTGTTCCGAAACCTTTGCAAGCATCTCGGTAAGTTTCTTCAATTCGTCTACATAATTGCTTGTAGCTTCTTCCATTTCCGGCGATACCTGCTGCTGTGCTGATACCCAGTTTGGCACGGCCTGACCTACAACTACCGGCTGTCCCTGAGCAGTACCTGCGGCAACAGCACTCTCACCGGCCGCGGTTTCAGCTTCAGCACCTGCGTTTTCTGTCGGTGCGCCTGCAACTGCTGTACCCTGTACTGTAACAGGCTGACCTGCAACAGGACCTACATAAGCGACCATTCCAGGCTGGACTGCTGCAACGCGAGGTTCTTCAACTGCCTCTTCAGCAGACTCTTCACCTGTTTCATCTGCATAAGACTCATCTGCCACGCTCTCATCTTCTTCAACGTGAGTCGGCAATTCTTTGCCTATTGCGGTCTTGTCGAAAGGACGGTCGAACGCAGAAATAAAGAACACCAATACCTCAGTACCCATACCTATATAAAGCATGACGTTGGCACCAGGCAAGTGTGTAAGTTTGAACAATGTACCCAAGATTACGATAGACGCACCCCAGCTATAGGCGTAGTTGAGGAACGTTTGTCCCGGAACGCTGTCAAGCCACTTCTGCAGGCGGTAAATTATATTATACTTGCTGTACTCAGTCATTATCTCTTCCTCCCTTTTTGTTTAGTGCTTGTTGTAGATGCGAGGCTTCTAACGCAACGGAAGCCTATATAACAACGCGGCTGGTTCTGATATTCCCACGTGCGCCATGCTGAGCGGATGAACGACTCAGGGTCTTTCCATGAACCTCCGCGCACACTTTTCTTCTTCAGTCGGTACGGATCTTCCTTCGCTGCGTTATACTTCAGCTCAGGGTTAAGGTCGTTCATCGCGTCGACACCGGCCTCAGTATAAGTAGTACTGGTCCACTCGGCAACATTGCCGGCCATGTCAAACAGACCGTTCGAATTGGATGAGAACAGCCCCACACGGCTCGTTATAAGATTGCCGTCCTCCGTATAATTACCCTTGTCGGGCTTGAAGTTGGCAAAGAAACATCCGTCCTCGTTCTTAACATCAACCTGTTCCCATGGAAACTCTGTGCCGTCCTTGCCACGTGCGGCATATTCCCACTCTGCTTCAGTCGGCAGACGATAACGCTGTATATAGCGTGCCTCGCCACCAAGTCCTTTAAGCAGATAGTCTGTACGCCAGGCGCAGAAAGCATTTGCCTGCTCCCAGGTTACTCCTACAACAGGATAGTCATTGTATGTAGGACTGCTGAAGTAAAGACGCATGTATGTCTCGTTGTCTGAATTAACGAAATCGTTCACCCAGCATGTTGTGTCAGGATAAATATTGACTATATAAGTGTTAAGGAAATCCCACGGTCCGCTCAACGGACGGTCGATTGTCTGGCGCACGATGCGTCCCTCATCGTCAATATATGCTGTATCCTTAGAAATCATCACCACTTCATCAGGATTTACCTGCACATCCGTATTAAGATTGCGCTGCACCGGATCGAGCCGGTTGCGGCGCAGAGCGGCTGCCGTATAATCGTAGACCTCGTAACGATAGTTCATCTGACTTGCGTCGAGCATCTTCTCTCCGGTAACAGGATTAGTAACGTAAAGGCTCTCTATAGCGCGCTGCTCATCCTCATTGGGCTTACGTGGCAGAGCCTTTTTCCAGTTCAAGTGCGGCGTAACAGGGTCGCCGTTCTTGTCTTCGGTTATCATGTAAGTCTCGTCGCCGCCATAAGCCGGGTCAGCCAAACGTGTGCGGAGAATTGAGTCGCGCACCCAATATACAAACTGGCGGTACTCAGAGTTGGTAACTTCTGTCTCGTCCATCCAGAATCCGTCGACAGAAATCTCCTTTGTAGGTGTCTGACGTCCCCAAAGGCTGTCTTCCTTATCAATACCCATCTTGAGGAATCCCCTCTTGATCATGGTCATTCCGTAAGGCGTAGGCTCGGTGAAGCTCCGTCCTCCAACGCCGACAACTTCGCCACCACGCCCTATCGTCGACATTCTGCCGCCGAAACAGCCCGTAAGCACGGCCGTAGCGAATATGGCTAGCGCCATTAATATATTTGTCTTCTTCATATTCAGCTTATAAGTTTATAGAGTAAGGAGACACGCCTACGGGTCTCCGACTTTATGCTTTCCTTATAATATTCTTACGCTTTTATGTTTGTTACGTCCTTTCTTGAACAGATTGATGTCCATCTGATAGCCCAGTATAAGCTCGTGACTTCCGTTGCCGATGCTTATTGCCGACGTGTAAACCTCGTAGCTGTAGCCTATGTGAACACCGTGGAAATTGCCGCCTACAAGTACAGTTACCGAATTTGTCGGACTATATGACAGACCTCCGTATAGCATTTTCTTGTCGTTTGTATATACAAGTCGGCCTGAAATGTCGCCGCGCCATGCCACACCGTCTGTCCTTAACAGCACTGACGGATGTATTGTTAAAAACGGATTTCTCAGCTTAATATTGTATCCTCCGGTCAAATAAAACGTCGGATCTATCTGCAATTCGTTGGTTTCTCCAAGTTCTACAAGCGGCGAGGTGATATGCTGGGCTGACAGTCCGACATACCACGGTCCGTATGTATAATACATACCGAAACCTATGTCGAACGCGCTTCCGTTGACTTCAGACGTGGAGAAAGCCGGATCGCTTGAATCTTCAATGTCCAGCTTTGAGCCGTCGAAACCCTCGCTGAGCAGTCCAAGCTGCACGCCGGCACTCAGCATACCGCCGAAAAGTGTGTGCTTATAGGCATACTGAATGGCCATGCGCTGATGGGTAAAAAGACCTATCTGGTCGTTCAGCAGCGAAACGCCTACGCCGTGATAGTTGTTAAGCAGAAACAACGGCATGTCCGCGCCAACATACATTGACTTAGGATTGTTCTCGAATCCGGCGAAGCTCATTGCGTAAGCTGCCGTTATGTTCAGCTTCGACTGCTTGCCTACTGCCGCAGCATTATAATACGGTTCGAGATCCCAATAATGGCTGAACGACACATCATACTGCGCGCCGGCTCTTGAGACGGCGAGCAACAGCAGAGCTGATATGATGTATAGTCGTTTTCGCACGATAATATAACGCAGCCGTTTATGATTTATTGCAATTACAGATTAATAAATAAGAGTTAAGAATCAGGAAAAGCGCTTCAGACTACTGCCTAAAGAAATCTTTTCGTTGATTCTTAACTCTTAAATTTTTAAATTTTAAAGCCCCGTTTAATACTCGTCCTCGTTGAACAGGAAGTCTTCTTTAGTGGGATAGTCGGGCCATATATCCTCGATACTTTCGTAAACGTCGCCTTCGTCTTCTATCTCTTGCAGATTTTCCAGTACTTCAAGAGGTGCGCCCGAGCGTATTGCATAGTCAATCAGCTCGTCCTTGGTTGCGGGCCAGGGTGCATCTTCGAGTTTTGAAGCCAATTCAAGTGTCCAATACATAACCTTAATTTTTTACGTGTTTTTATCGGGCGCAAAAGTAATATATTTTTTCTTATTTGCAAGATTTCTGCCACGTTTTTTCTCTGACACCGTCAATAAAGTTTAATTTTCTCGCTAACACAAACAGATAGTCACTAAGACGGTTCATGTATTGAAGCACCTCCGGGTCAAGTTCGGTGGTCTCTGCAAGGAAGAATATTCTTCGCTCAGCACGCCTGCACACTGTACGGCATACGTGAGCCATGGCTGCCACGTGCGAGCCTCCGGGCAGGATGAATGCTGTCTGCTGAGGTATTCCGGCTATGATGTTGTCTATTTCTTTCTCAAGGGTCTCCACTTCATCCGGATCGAGAGTGTATGACGGAGCAAGCTGCGTCTTGGTTTTGTCAGTTGCAAGATATGAGCAAACCGTAAACAGGTTGCGCTGTATGCGGTATATCAGTTTCTTGTCAGGGCCGTCTTTCATGAACGAGGCCAGCAGTCCGAGGTCAGCACTCAGTTCGTCTACTGTTCCGTATGCTTCGATACGTGAGTTTGTCTTCTTCACTCTGACGCCGCCGACCAGACTTGTCGTCCCTTCGTCACCGGTCTTTGTATATACCTTCGTTATTTTCATAGTCGTAATGGGTTAAAAATTTATTATGTAGTTCTGCTTAAATCGCTTCTTGTCAAAAAACACCAAACCGCAATAATACAGGTCGAATGATACTATATTCTGTTGTCTTGATACCACTTCGCGCCACAATTGGCGCATTTTCTTATCTTTATATATGTCTGAAAGCATAACCACCATACCGTCTTTTGCCCCTTCAACTGCAGTTTCAAAGGCCTTACGGCAGCTCTCGGATGGCGAAATAAGCGCGAAGTCGGCGCCACGCAAATCACTAATATGCTCTTCGCTGGACATTTCTTTATATTCAGCCGACTTGCAACCGGCTTTTATATATGCTTCCACAGCTTCGTCTGTACAAGCATAAGCAACGACCTGATGTGGTTGCGCATAATTGGCTAACCTAAGACAAAGCTCGCGCAGCTTGCGTTTTGACAGGTCTGCACATGGATAAGCCTTCGCCAACGGCTCATAAGCATAATACGGATAATGCTCGTTTATGACATAACGCACTATCATATAGGCCCACGGCGACTGTACGCCGAACCCCCGGCAATGGCCAATACGGGCCAACCACACGATTTTACGTTTTAATCCAAGCATAATCTGTGAAACAGTATTGATTTACATACACGCTGATTCGACACAAGCTCATTTTGCAAAGATATGTATTTTTACGGAAAAAAACAATTTTTTGAAGAAATATATCAAACTGCCACATAATTATAAATTAAACGTCAGAATTACACTACAAGACGCATCAAAGTGTAAAAAGGCTCACTCTGACAACGTGATTTGTTATCTGTAAACTGTAAAACAACATTATGGAAACAGTAAATAATAAACATCCAACATTAAGCTGTTTTGCCGATAAATTTCAAATTGAAATATTACGCTACGCAAAAGATGGCTTTTCATGCTGTAAAAGACCATCAAACGCACACAGAAAGGGCACATATTGGAACATAAAACATGCCGTTTTACAACGCTCTGAAAGACAACACCTTACGTTACGATATTGTAACTGATGTGAATGTGGCATAATAAAACAGTTCAATGACTTGCCTCTGTGAGCTTTTTTGATTAACTTTGCGATGAAAATAATGAATTATTTGTTATAAGATGAAATCACTTAGAGAGCTTTATAAAATAGGTAAAGGGCCGTCGAGCAGCCACACAATGGGGCCTCAGAAGGCAGCAAAACTGTTCTTGGAGAAACACAGAGATGCCGCATCATTTGAGGTTACACTCTACGGAAGTCTGGCAGCTACCGGCAAGGGGCACATGACTGATGTCGCCATAAAAGAGGTTTTACAGGAAACTGCGCCAGTTACAATCAACTGGCAGCCGGACGTATTCCTGCCATTCCACCCCAACGGAATGAAGTTTGTGGCCCGTGATGCTGACCAGAACGTTCAAAAAGAATGGACAGTCTACAGCATCGGAGGTGGAGCTTTGTCGGAAGGCAAGAAGGAAAACGATATGTTTGATTCGCCGGAAGTCTATGAAATGAATACCATGACAGAAATAATGAAATGGTGTGACGACAACGGCCGAAGCTACTGGGAATATGTCGACCTGTGCGAAGACAGCAGCATCTGGGACTATCTGCTTGAAGTTTGGCATACTATGCAGGAATGTGTCGAACGTGGATTGAGCAAGGAAGGACGACTGCCCGGTCCGCTTAACCTTGCACGCAAGGCTGCAACATATTATGTAAAAGCATCAGGCTACAAACAGTCATTACAGACTCGTGGCCTTGTATACGCCTATGCTTTGGCTGTAAGCGAAGAAAATGCTTCGGGTGGTACAATTGTTACCGCTCCGACTTGCGGCGCGTCAGGAGTTCTCCCTGCCGTTCTGTATCACCTTGCAAAAGGGCATAATTTCAGCGACACACGCATACTGCACGCCATTGCTACCGCCGGTCTGATTGGAAACATAGTTAAACAAAACGCATCAATATCCGGCGCCGACGTCGGTTGTCAGGGAGAGGTCGGCGTAGCTTGTGCTATGGCATCAGGAGCAGCATGTCAGCTGTTCGGAGGCAGTCCTTCTCAAATAGAATACGCAGCAGAAATGGGACTTGAACACCACCTCGGAATGACCTGCGACCCAATCTGTGGACTTGTACAGATTCCTTGTATTGAGCGCAATGCCTTTGCTGCGACTCGCGCACTCGACTCAAATCTCTATTCTGCTTTCTCTGACGGCACTCACCGTGTTTCATTCGACAAGGTTGTAAACGTCATGAAACAGACTGGACACGACATTCCTTCACTTTACAAAGAAACAAGTTCTGGAGGATTGGCAAAGATTCTCGCTCCCAATGCAAGCAGAAACGAGTAATATCAAAAATAATCATATAGTTATAATAAGGTTAATAAGCTTTTCAACATAGCTTATTAGCCTTTTTTCATGAAATATCTTATGACACGCGTTTAACTACATATCAAAAAAAGAAACGCAGCACAAAAACAACAACAAAAACATGGTCATTGAATCATCAACAAGAATCAACAAACCTTATCAAAAGTATCTGTGATATGAATCTACACATTTACAAGGCTATACTTCAGGATCTAACAGTATTGTAAAACAAAATCTGCATCTGCTTGCATCGCAGATCTCACCAGAAAAAACAACAATACGCCTGCCTATCATACCAGAATACAACAATGAAAGCGACATTCAGAACAGCATAAAAGAGCTAAAGCAAACAAGATTTATAAACTTCGACACGTTCAAATACATAAGGACAAACTCCTCCCGATTACCCGACAGACACTAAAAAGGCTCTACAAGCAAACAATCACCTCCCATATATCCCATTCCTCCCATATATCCCATTGCTCCCATCCACACCCGCAGACACACAAAAAAAAGAGTCCCGCAGGATACTCATCC
>CABUHE010000014.1 GCA_902491375.1 uncultured Prevotella sp. | reverse complement strand
ATTACTCCGAGATAACGGGAGAGACCTACTGCTGCTGCGACTGCATGGAGAGGGCAGATGAGTCCTACAAGGAGGACAACTGGTACTGGAGCGACTGGGATGAGGAATTCTTTGAGGACAATGACAGCCTTACAGAATACCTGTCGTGGAACACTGTGGAATCTGAATACGAGAGACGCACGATAAGCGTGGACTCCGCAGAGGAGGCAGAACAGAGGGGAGAGCTATACCTTTACATGGGAGAGTACTATGACGAGGTGGACCCTGAAGGGAAACCCTACCGCACGGAGGTAACGCATACGGCAGAATGACAAAAAGGAACAGCGGGAGAGGACAGATACGGAAGACAGAACGGAAACCAATAGTTCTCTTCCCGTTCTTCATGAATAATAATGTACAGAGATACAGATATAACAACAAAACAGAATTACAAAACATAACAACAAACAATAAAAAAACAAAGAATTATGGAAACGAAAAAGACAAAGACGGAAGCAATGACCGTCATGAAAGACATAAGTAATGACAGTACGGAAAATAAAGTAAAGGACAATGTAAACCGTAACAGAAAAACATACGGAAACGGCAATGTAAGGAAGTACGGAAAGTCAGATACAAAATCATACAGAAAGACAACAAAAAGCGGCCGTTTCAGACTGCTTAAGGAGCTTTACGGAATCCACAGCCGGTCAGGAAAAGAGGGAAGGCTGTCACGGTTTATATGCGGATGGATAAGGACTAACGTTCCCGGAGCAAGGATAGAAAGAGACGGAAACACAGGCAACATCTACATAACAAAAGGCCGTTCGGATACTTATCCATGCATGGTCGCACATCTTGACCAGGTACAGGACTACCATCCGTCAGACTTCAGAGCGGTAGAGACAGACGAGATAATCTTCGGCTACAGTGCTAAGGACAGAAGATACTGCGGTTTGGGAGCAGACGACAAGAACGGAATATGGCTCTGCCTTCAGAGTCTGCTTGTTACCGACGCGCTAAAAGTCGTGTTCTTCGTAGAGGAGGAGACAGGCTGTACGGGAAGCGGAAGGGCAAGGATGGAGTTCTTTGACGACTGCCGTTTTGTGATAGAGCCGGACAGGAAAGGCAGTTCAGATTTGATAACCAGAATCGGCTTTACGGACATCTGCTCGGAGAGTTTCATACAGGCAACGGAATACAGCCGTTACGGATACAGGGAGACAGACGGCATGATGACAGATGTGGCAGAGCTTAAGGGACAGGGACTCGGCATAAGCTGCGTGAACGTCTCCTGCGGATATTACGAGCCCCATACGGACAGGGAGTATACGGTTAAGAAAGACCTTCTGAAGAGCTGGAGGTTCATCAGACACATACTGACAGACTGCCGTGAGGTGTACAGACATGAGGCAGTGTTTGAAAGGGCAGGAGACAGCAGGACAGTATGGTGGGACGAGTATGAGGATGCCTATTCGACGGTGCGTGATGCAATGACGGAAGACCCCACGCTCACACCCTCTGACATCCACTCGTTCTACGGAGAAGAATACCCGATGTTATGTTTCGACGATTTCGCGATGATATGTGACGACGTACAGACAGAGCTTCAGTATGAGGATAATGAGGATATGCTGTTATAGAATATACAGAAATTCTATCATACTGATTATCAGATATTTGACAGAGAACAGATACCGGCGAAGTAAAAGACGGCAGATAAGACAGCAAAAGATGCCCTTTCAAGCGACAGGACATGCCCTTTCATACAGCAAAAGATGCCCTTTTACAAAGCAACAGACCGTATATTGAAAAATGCGTTGATTTATGCTGAAAGACATAAAGTCAGAAACGAGAAAAACATATCACATGAACTCTTTATCACAAGGCGACCTTTTACGGGCCGCCTTTTATTTTTTGTCCCATGAGATAATTCTTAGTCTTTACTACAGACTTTATCAGAGAGTTTACAGAGATTACCCTTGAGGAGAAAAACCGTAAAATGGTATTCAGAAAGGACAGGATTCTTATATTGAAGAGAGTGAATATCTGTACTGTTCATTTCATTAGTCTGGTAAAGCGGATGATTGACTTAAAATGAGAGAAAGACTGTCTGTAAAATGACGGCTATTTTTTATGGGCCTGTTGAAAGTAGAATAACATTGCAAATGAAATGAAAATCTACAAAGAGCGGAAAGATTATTAAACGTATTGAAAATCTTTAAATAAAATATTCCATTATACTTCTATACTTCCTGTTGTGTAAAACTTCCAACTATTCCAATATCATCTTTCTCTGAAATGACAAAAACGCGGTTCTGAAGCCTTGATACCCTGATTAGTGAGATAAATAAAAAATAATGTTAGAAGAATACATTTGTATGTTATTGGAATCAGAACGGGGTTCCTGTTCCAATCGTCAGGAGAATGCTGAGCCTGATGTAACCGTAGAGGAAAAGACAGCAGAAATGAAAATTCCTAAAAAATACAAGGAGGATATAGAATCACTTAAAAGAATTTATCAGGAAGACTTTAAAACTGGCTTCTGCATCAGTCTTACACTGCAGGAAGCATTGAGAGTTATTCCAAGAGAAAGAAAAAGAATTGATGCTTATCAGGGACTTGTATCATTCTTAAGGAAGAAAATGAAAATTAAACTAAGTATCACATCACAAAAAACAAAGGAGGATTAATTATGAGACTGTTCATAACATCAAAAATTTATAATACGGACAAACAGACAACAGCTGAGATAGAAAAAGCCGTTCAGAATGACCTGGACCAATATGTTGGTGAAGACATGGTAATATTCAGACTTTATGTAAAGAATGATGAAGCGACACTTTCATTCCATCGTATTGTTGATTATTCAGCTCTCCGTGCAAACCCGAAGAAAAGCATCATAGACGCAGATGCCTATATGGTTACGGGCGAAGATTTTAATGGATTCAGGATGCCGGATCCTTTCCCTAAAGTCCCGTTCGGTTATACATATTCAATGGAACAGACAGATTTTATCAGTGCGTATATTAAAAGTGCGGAATTACTTAATGGAGACAAGATAACCAATATGAGTCTGGATATAAAGGAAGACGAACTTGTATTGAAAATAAAGACAAAGTAACTATTATGACAGGAAACAGATTAAAATGTTTCCTGTTTTTTTTATTTTTGCTCTCAAAGAACATATTTACACTAGAATAAGTATTAAGACCGGTTATCACTTATGACTTAGCATAACTTTTGGTATAAATAAAAATATCGTATTCTGTGATGTTTAAAATAGGATGAAATTTATTAATTTTGCATTAGCCATGTATTGGCAACCATTAATAATGGACAGACTTTGTAAACCTACATAAAGATAAAAGTATATCGTTCCGCTTGGTTCAAACGGTAATTTTATTTAAAGACTACTGCATGACTTGACCTGTCTGTATTAGGTTGAAATTATTGTCGTAAAAACATAAAGGGGGAATCATGGAAATAGGAAGTAAGGATCAGAAATATATTTTCGGCGCATATCTGAACATGGCCAGGGATAATTTCTCGAACACGATAGAGCTGATGGCAGGTAAAATATACCATCACATGGATTCAAGAATAGAAGACAAGAATGAGATGGAAATTTTGGATGATGTGTTTGGAAATGTCAGTTATGCAAATCTGGAGAATGTCGTTGAGTTTTATTTTCCATGGATTAAGGCTTTAAGAAGTC
Organism: uncultured Prevotella sp.; assembly: GCA_902491375.1. GTDB lineage: Bacteria > Bacteroidota > Bacteroidia > Bacteroidales > Bacteroidaceae > Prevotella. Next base: position 44,834 of record CABUHE010000014.1, on the reverse strand, counting down.
CAGCCGGATTGGACAACGGTGATGCGGATTTGAATGTCATGAAAGCATTCTATAAATCTGTATTGCGTTCATTCTTCTGTCTAGTAGATAGCCTTCGTAATGAATACACTCATTATGACCATGAACAGGTGAACTTTGGAAATATAAAAATAGAGTCCGTTTCAAGTGCGGGACATAGGTATGTGTGTGGAATCCTGAATGCTCTTGATAAAATATACGACAGTGCCGTGAATCTAGCCAAGCAGCGTTTTATGGCAGATGAAAGCGAGGTTGCTCATTTACGTAGGTATAAGGCTGTAAAAGGAAAAGTTGTCAGAAGAACTGTAAAAGATAAATTCTATTATGTTTTGTCAGAAAATAACAACCTGACAGAGAAGGGACTTGCCTTTGTAATATCATTGTTCCTTAACCGTAAATACGGTTTTATATTTCTCAAGGCTTTAGGCGGTTTTAAACGCAGTGATGAAAGGTCATATAGAATGACACTTGAGACTTTTCTGGCTTTTTCCAATATAAAACCGTATGATAGGTTGAAAAGTGAGAAAATGGATAGGGCATCTTTGGGACTCGGCATCTTGAACGAACTGTCAAAAATCCCCAAAGAACTCAGTGACACTCTTTCTTTTGACTATATTAATAATTATCTTGATACTCAAGATGAGGAAGATGTGAAATCACGCATCCGTTACCGTGACAGGTTTGTACCCCTGACATTGGAGTTCATATCTCAGAGTGACGAGTTCAAGGATTTTATGTTTTATACTTATATGGGCAATTATGTCTATAAAGGTTACATGAAGGAACTGATAGATGGCAGCAGTAAAGAAAGATATCTGACAGACTGCATCTGCGGATTCTGCAGATCGTTAAATGATGTATCATCAGATTATATTGCCGAAAAGTACAATGTAAAGATAAAGGACTCAAACGAGCCGGGCTATACATTGACAGATGCTTTTGAGCCACATATACTTAGGGCTAAGCCGCATTTCATAATTAATAATAACAACATAGGTATAAAGATATATGACGAGGACAGAGATTATAATCCTGTTATCAGCGAGAAAGGCATTAAATGCCCCGAACCCGACTTTTGGATGAGCATATATGAACTTCCGGCAATGCTGTTTTATGCTTATATCCGTTCCCGAAGGGAATACCGTAACCGCTGTATTTATAGCGTCAAAGAGCTGGTGAAGATGTCAATAAAAAGTCAAAAGGATGAGAAAAAGAACTGTGAAGATAAAGAAAGTCTGATGTTACGTCGTGTCAAAAAAGAAATAATATGGACCCAGAGCAGACTTGATGAGATAAAACGTATAAATGAAAGTAATTCGGCATACGGTAAAATGGGACATTCTACATTGAAACCAGGCAAGATGGCAGATGTACTTTCTCATGACATAATACATCTTCAACCGGCGGAAAAGAGCAGTGACAAACTGACCGGTGCGAACTTTCAGGCAATGCAAGCTTCGCTGGCATATTACAGACATGATATTCTAGAAGAAGTGTTCAAACGTGCCATGCTGACTACGGGGAATCATGAACACCCGTTTTTGAAGAAAATAAAATTAAGTGACTGCAGCACTTTGTATGATTTCTATGTCACTTATCTGAAAGAAAGAAAAATATATTTCGATAATATTGAAAGAAAAATATATCAAGGTAAACTGAATACGCCTTGTCATATATTGAGGAGATTACAGAAAGATGATAATACGTATCAAACAGTCGGAGATGTTCCTGTCTTTCTGCCTCGAGGCATTTTTACAGATGCTATAAAAGAATTTATGATGAAAACAAAATTGAATGCTGATATTAAGAATGCCCGTACAGGTAAGAATCCGTCTATAAATGCTGCCTATCTGATACTGATGTTCTATAATAAAATAGAGAAAGGTGGATTCCAGGACTTTTATAATCAGCCTCGTCGGTATGCTTATTTTGAGAAGAATATGAGACTTACGTCTGAAGAAAAGAAAAAAGGTAAGTATATGAGTCTTGACGAAAGAAAGTCAGCTCTGTTGTCCTTAAAGCCTCAAAGAATAAGTACGACAAAAGCAAACGAATATATCAGTAAAGAAGAACATCTGAGTCGGAAAGGATACAAAGAGGTCTGTGATAATGAAGCGACCATACGTATGTACCAGATACAAGATATATTACTGCTTTTTATGGCAAAGAATATATTTTCAGATGTATTTAAAGATGTAAATTCTGAGAATATAGGTTTGGATAAGTTGGAAAATCTATTCAGTAAGGTTGTGAGTTTTTCCAAGACTTTTGAAAATATAAGTCTTAATGCGGATAATGTGAAATTAAAGGATTATGGCAAAATCTGTCGGCTGGCTGTAGATTATAAGTTCAACAGCTTTAAGAAAGCATTCCATAAAGTACATCCTAATCATATCAATTGGAATTATGCAAGCTATTTGGAAGAGGAGGCTGCTTTTGAAAATTACAGAGTTTGTGTGGTAAAATATTGCCATGAAATTGAACACAAGATAATTGAAGTTTTAAAACTTAAAAGAGTGAATAATACACATTTCAATTTCCGAAAAGATTTAATAACGCCTTATAATGATAAGTATTCTGTTTTCAATAGTGAAGAGTCTGAATTTTTAATCCAGGCACGTAATATGTTTATGCACAGTAATTATAATGATGAATGTGTGGAATATGTTTACAGAAAATACTTTAATGGCAGTTTAGACGACTTATTATTTGCTGAGAAAACATATAAACATTTTGTTGAATTATATGATAAATTGAAAGCTGATATTAATCAAAAATATTGAAAATCAGAGAATTATGAAAAGTATGTTGTAAAAACCTTTAGTTTGTAAGGTAAAAACAACATATTTATGTTTAAATATTTCTCCTTTTAAGTTGTAAAAACCTTTAGTTTGTAAGGTAAAAACAACTATTTCTTGTGTATTTACTATCTGTTGTACGTTGTAAAAACCTTTAGTTTGTAAGGTAAAAACAACTTTTAGTAAGTTCTTTATTCTTCACCAAAGTTGTAAAAGCCTTTAGTTTGTAAGGTAAAAACAACTTATTCAGGACAATATCCTATACGTTGAGGTTGTAAAAGCCTTTAGTTTGTAAGGTAAAAACAACCTAACATTAGTTCTTTTGTCTTTATCATAAGTTGTAAAAGCCTTTAGTTTGTAAGGTAAAAACAACATTAAAATTATCTAATATTTGAAAGAAGAAAAGTATAATGTTATATTTTATTGAGCGAGCTTAATTGGAGTAATAATAATAGTGTAGGTGCCATGAGTTAATTATAACATAAAATATGTTGTTCGGTAAAAACAAAATGGCATGATAGTCAAGGCTTAAACTTTTCTCCGGCTTGAAGTCGTGAGTTCCAGTTTTTTTCTAATGTTAATTCAGCCTTAGTCCATGCATAATAGAGTTTTAATTTATTTGATCATTATTAATTCGCAGATGTACGACGTTATATTAGTTCATTTTGCTTAATTTCTGCCAAACTAATAAAAATATTAGTGGAAATTGGTAAGCTCATGATTTAACCTAATGTCCAATTCATAACTCAGTTTGTTATTTACCAAGAAGATTTATACAACATCATTTGCCAATAAATTCAAAAATCGCTATCTTTGGCATATTATTTTAAGTGATAAATTGAATTATAGTTAATATAGCATAAAATATTATGGAATATAGCTTTGATATATTCGACAAGAATCCTGAACGTCTGTCAACAATATTGGCAGAAAACTGCCGTAGGCGTAGGCTGGATAAAGGTCTAAGCAGACATAGTCTCTCTAAAATAACAGGCATTCCGGAACCGACACTTGAACGTTTTGAAACTAAAGGAAAGATTTCTCTTGAGGCATTTTTGAAATTGGTTGTTGAATTTGACTGGTTTGACGAGATGAGTGCTATTATGAGTAAAAGCAAGTTCACTACAGGAGATGAACTTGAGACTATAAATAGGAATCAGGGAAGAAAGAAAGGACGATGAAAGATATTCTAAAAATCACAGTTTCATTAGATGGACGTACTGTTGGCACATTGCAGATGACACCTGAAAGAGACCGATGTGTGTTCGAGTATGACAAGGATTGGATTGCAAATGGTTTCTCGATATCTCCATTGGAATTGCCACTCCAGACGGGACTCATATACTCAAAAGAAAATAGTTTTGGTGGCGGATTTGCAGTGTTTGAGGATAGTATGCCGGATGGGTATGGTCTTTACTTGCTTGACAGAATGCTTCATCGTGAAGGCTGTTCATTGAGTGAGCTTTCTCCTCTTCAGAGACTGTCTCTGGTTGGCTACTCCGGAATGGGAGCACTTTGCTATAAGCCTGAAGCTTTCAAAGAGCATAATGCAGCCATCACAGACAACGACTTTGATGAACTCCAACATAAGGCTCTTGATGTGCTCTCAGAGAAAAGTGATGCTGATGCTTCTTTTTTGTACTACAATAGCTGTAATTTAGGCGGAGCGAGGCCTAAGGCTGTGTATAAGGCTGCTGACGGTTCAGACTGGATAGTAAAATTCAGACATATTTACGACTCCCCAGATGTTGGTAAGATTGAATATCAATACATGATGACAGCGCAGAAATGTGGAATTGATATTCCAGAAATCCGTCTTATTAATAATCGCTACTTTTCGATTAAAAGATTTGATATAAGGGGAGGTCAGCGTATCCATACACTCACAGCGGCAGCTCTTTTACAGTCCGATTTCCGCACTCAGAGTATAGATTATGTTAACCTCCTTGCTCTGACCGGTTACCTTACTCAAGATCCGGCACAGGTGGAGCAGATGTTTCGCAGGATGGTTTTCAATATCGTATGCGTCAACAAAGACGATCATGCCAAGAATTTCAGTTTCCAATGCGACAATGGCAAATGGAAACTTGCTCCTGCATACGACATAACCTATTCCCCAAAGGGCACCAGAGGCGAACATGCTACATCTGTCAGATATTCTGGCAATCCAAGTCTTGAGGATATCATTTCTGCCGGCACAGGTATACGAATAAGCAGGAAACGCTGCATTGAAATTATTGATGAAATCGAGTCAGTCTGTAACGCAGAACTTGATGTTGATAAAATAGTAAAAATTAAAGGTTAATATAAGAACTCCTATTTTTTGCTGTTATTGGCAAAATATCTTAATCTTTTCATAAAGATTTGGGCGATTAATTCGCTGAAAGTTTTCTGATGTCTATAGAATGATTGCAATTATTCATGCAAGAGGGAAAAATATGTTTCGAGAAGCTTGGTCTGGATAGACATGAAAGGAAGGGAACACTTTATTATGTAGGGCAAATTGGTAAGATACGTAATGGATGAAAAAATGAGTTGAAGGAACTGTATGATGAATTGTATAAAGGAGGAATTAAGATGAAAGACTGTTTGGATTGCCAGTATTGCCATTGTGATGGATATAAATGTTATTTTTGCGATGTGGATGAAACACGCTCTACAGCTGCAAGTGTTATGATGACCTCGAAGAATGAATTCTACATAGTGTAGAATTTATCAATAAATTATAAAAAGTTATCAATTTATGTGGTTAATTAGTTGATTTTCATTAACTTTGCATTCAAATACGATTGTATGACAAACTTTGATAAGCAGAAATTGACAGAAATCGTTTTATATATCTTAAACAAAACAAAAGGTTTAGATTATTATCACGTATTTAAAGTTATATATTTTGCCAATATTGCACATTTGGCGAAGTATGGCTTTCGTATGACAACTGATGAATTCTGCGCGTTGCCTGATGGCCCAGTTCCGTCTATTTTATATGATTGTATTAAGGATGGAGTTCATTGTGATAGGGAACTTGAATCAATGATAGAAAAGAGTGTCGCCAAAGGCAATGAGGATGCGTATTACATGCTAACAGCAAAAAGGGAAGCGGATATGGACTATCTTTCCAAGGCTGAAATAGAGGAAATAGACAAGTCTATTAAAGATAATGCTTATCTTCCTTATGGGGAGTTAAGAGCAAAATCTCATGGCGAAGAATGGCATCGGGCTTATTATAATACTAAGTCTGGGCGCAAAATCATGAATGTCATAGGTATGGCAAAGGATGGTATGGCAAATGATGAGATGTTGGAATATATAAAGGATAATCTTGCCATAGAAGAAGCACTGTCATGACAAAAATAGGTGATTTGCTTTGTGATATATTCGATGACATCACCAGAGATGCAATAAAAATAGGTGATGTCCATATGCTTGTTCTTGATAAAACAAATGGGATAACGCCTAAAGATGGAGAAAAGGATCGAAATAAGTTCTTTGTGGTTTTGGGATTTGACAAGAATGGAAATATTATTGGAGGTGTAGTTATAAATTCCAAAATAAACAATAAACTCCCTAATGTAATAACAGATTACCAATTGCCGGTATCGGTTGAACAATGTCCGTTCTTGAAACATAATTCATATGTAAATTGCTCAAGATTGATGGTGGCAGAAAGGGATAAATTCAACAGAACTACATATAGGGGCACGATTGATCAAGAATTGATAGAGCTAATTATTGGAACGGTAAGGGAAAGTCCAACTGTTAATAAAAAGCTACTGGAGAATTTTGGAATTTTATGATATGGGGGATTGTAAAATAAACTGTGTCAAGCATTATTTTCCATTAGAAAACTCATCGGTCGGGAAACGGCCAGCGCCAAGGAGGTGAACAACCAGTCCTGACGGGCACAAAATTACAATAATTTAAATCGCTCTCCAAACTTTATGGCTAATTGTTGTGAGATTATAGCCCAATTGGCCAATGGCATGGTCCACTTCTTCCGTATATTCCGGTATGCAAGATATACCAGTTTTTCAAGGGCTGTATCCGATGGGAGCTTGACTATTCTTCATTTTCTTTGCCCTAATAAAGTCCCATGAGTTCTTCTTATAGTTGTTCGATGGATTTATTTGAGCCACGGCATCATTGGCCTTTTTGTATATCTGTATTCAGCTTCCCAATATGATTATAAATTGATTTAAAATAATTCCCAGTTCGGAATGGGCATAGTCCATCTCTTTTCAATTTCCATAAGTGAGAAGTATATAGTTTTTTACAGTATCATCATGGGGAAATGGCATGTTTTGATTTTGCTTATTGGTTAATTGGAGACATTGCCTTAACATTGTATGCATGACGAAAGATAAGGGCCGTATCAATCTTTATTTGGTAATGATACGACCCTCTTAAGGTTTGTATTTACAATATGTAAATATTCGGAATCGTCATTTTAGTTTTGACAGCACTTTTATTTCAGGTGCTTATTTTTGTTCCTTTTTTGTTTCTTCATATTATTTTTATAATCATCAGAGAAAGTCTTTACATAATATATTTCGGTCTTAGTTATTAAATTTTTATAATCTATATCACCAGTTTGGTTTGAGTTGTTTTTGAGGAGTTGTTTTATAAGGTCATTTTTATCGCCGGTAGCATTGTCTTCAAACAACCTACATCTGTTTGCTTCAGGATGCTCAGCGATTTTTAGCCGTCTTGCTATTTCATAAATTATGAGAGTAACATAGTTTGTGAGTTTGTAATCTTTTCCGTCTTTATTTTTTATGTTATAAGTATTACTGGTATTTGACAGCTCTCTGAAAAATCCATGCTTGTTCAATACTTCGGCTATGGCTCTTACGGCAATCTTCTTATAATGGTCACTTGCTTTACTTAGCATATTAGCCCGAATGCCTGTTTCCTTATAATTAGGGAACAGACCAAGTTTTAAATTATTTCTTAGTTCATAATTAAAGATGTTTATGGTCATCGGTGATTTAAGTTGTATTTTGTTGCTTGTTTTTTTGCCATAAATAGTAACAGACTGCATATCAAATGATTTGTTCTCTGTTTTATGAAATTCGTTGATTTCTCTATAAAATGCAGAAAGTTCTTTAAAGTATTGATAGTATAAAGTGATTTCTTTCAGCTCTTCGGCAATATCGTATGCGATTCTTTCCTTTTCTTTTTTATTATTATAAATTGACTCCGGCAGAACTCTTCCTTTATCACATTCACGACTGCATCCCTGTTTTATTAACGGCAGTATAGTATCGTAAATGTCACTAAAATTTTTTGCTATTTCAGATTCGATATCAATCTGAGAAGCCAAAGTTTTTTCCATCATGTTTCTTGTTACGATGTAGTTTGATGGGAGATTGAGCATAACATCAAAGTAACTGAACTGGCTGTTGTTGACAAGTCTATCAAGCATTTCTATTGTTTCACTTTCGGATATATGAGGTAACTCCGTTTTCAGGATTTTTAATGCCTCTTCGAAGTCTTTTTTATCATTCTGAGAGTAATATTTGTCTATGCTGTCAAATAGAAGTTGTTTCTTGTCTTTTTGTTTAGGGCCGATTAGCTTATCGTATTGCGACTTAGGCAGGTTTTTTTTAAGCTGTGATTGTATATTTTCATACATGTTCTTGAAGATTCCATTTTCATATATGATCTTTGAGCTTCCATTTTCATATAATCTTTTTAAGATTTTATCTTCAATGTTTGGTTGCACTTGTTTTTCCATTGCCTCACATGCACATATAGCTATTTTTATAACCAGTGCATATAACTCTTTTTTGTAATAGTTGTCTTGTTTCATAATTGTTAGCTTTTGTTGTTAAACATTAAAAATACTAATATATAATTAACAAAAAATTGTTCTAGTAACCTCTTGTTTTTTGATAGAAATTATTAACTTTGCAGGCGAAAATTTTGTATAATTTAACCAAAAAGTGGGGTGTCGTTGACAAATCGTTGACAAAAATAAAGAGGAACTTTTATCTAAGTCGCTGATGCACAACTAGTTAAATCCTCTCTTATGTGCGCCTGATAGGACTCGAACCTACACGTCGTAAGACACCAGATCCTAAGTCTAGCGCGTCTACCAATTTCGCCACAGGCGCATTTAAGAAAGTAAAAAAAACGAATCGGTTAAAAAAACTGTCAACTATATAATTCCGATTCGGATATTTTAATTGCTGCAAAGGTACATCCTTTTTGTGAATAATGCAAAAATATTGTCGATTTTTTTATGCATACCGCATAATGCAGTGTTTTTCCTTGAGATTTTTATGAAGAAAAACTGCAAATTATCAGTTTATCGATTACAATCAGAAATATAGTTAAAATCTCGGCCAATGTGTTTATTCTGATGGCTGTTTTCATATCGGCAGAAGTCAATTGACGGTCGTTCTCGCCGATAAACGGTTTGTCTATATATTCATTGAAGTAATAATGTCCTCCTCCGAAGCGGCAGTCAAGAATGCCGGCTAGCGCCGATTCCGGATAACCACTGTTCGGACTGGCATGCTTTCTGCCGTTGCGTGCTACGAAAGCAAGCAAATTCAGTCTGCCTGAAACCAGCACCATGAGCAGTGCTGTAAGCCTTGCGGGAATGTAATTAACCACGTCGTCCATACGCGCGGCAAATGTCCCGAAGCGTGCATAACGTTCGGTACGGTAGCCGATCATTGAGTCAAGCGTATTAATCATTTTGTATGCCACCATTCCTGGCACTCCGAGCAACGCCAGCCAAAATAGCGGAGCAATGACTCCGTCGCTCAGATTCTCAGCAAGGGTTTCAAGTGCGGCTTTGCGTACTTCGTTGTCTGACAGTTGTGATGTGTCACGTCCGACTATTCGTGCTACTTGCCGGCGACCGTGTTCGAGTGAAATGTCAAGAGCATTGAATACACCCTTGACTTCTTTTATCAGTGTGGTGCCTGCCAAGCAGTAGAAAATCAGAATTGCTTCAATGCAGAAACATAATACCGACGACAGTGTTTCGCAATATCTGACGATGCCGAACGTAACAGCGTATGTAAGTACGACGAGGACAATGGCAAGCAATGCGCCCTTCGTACGGCGGTGCCTGCCGTGATTTAATTTGTGCTCGCCTTTGGCGATAAGTCTTCCGAAGAGTACGACAGGGTGGGGCAGACGCTCAGGGTCTCCAAACAGTTTGTCGGCAATCCATCCTGCAAGTATAGAGATAATCGATGTCATTTTCTGTTCATTTGAATGTTGTTGTTTCAGTCTGTGTGTCTGTCCTAATACAGGTTTAATGCTTTCCCACAGATTCTGTGAATGTCTTTATTGCCGCTACAAGCTCGTCATCAGCTTGTTTGTCTTGCGCAGCTACGCGGAAATGAGAGGCAGTAAGACCTTCAAAGTTTGACGCATCGCGTATCAGCAGGCCATATTGGGTTACGAGAAAGTCTTTCAGTTCGGCAGCCGTATGTCCTTCAATCTTTGCCAGCATAAAGTTAGTCTGCGTGTCGTTTACGCTTACATCGCTTATGTCTGAAAGTCTGTCGTGCAGCCGTTGTGCCTCTTCAAGATAACTGTCAAGGTCAGGCATGAAGTTAATCCTGTTGCTTATAAGAAACATACCGGCCTCTATCGCCAGCGCGTTGACGCTCCACGGATGTCTGAGATGCTTCAACTCATCTGATAATCTGACGTTGGCGACAGCATAGCCAAGTCTCAGTCCTGGCACGCAGAAACGTTTTGTCATAGAGTGGAGCAGTATGATATTGTTTCGTTTTACGGCTTCACGGTCTGTTATCGTCTTTTCATGTGTGTAGTGTTCATAACTTTGGTCTATCACGAACAGTACATCTGGATTGTTGTCTGCCATGTCAAGCAGAGTCTTCGACGGCAATACGCGTCCTGTCGGGTTGTTCGGATTGCACAGCCAATACACTTTTCTGCCGGTTGTATGCTCTTTATCACTCACAGTTCGCGAGCCGCTCATTCTGCATGCGTCGGCATATTCGTTGAAAGTAGGCTGCTTAATCACGTTTGTGAAGCCGTCGTTGCCGTATTTTCGTGCGTTGTTTTCTGCGATTATATATATAGCTTCGGTGGCTCCGTTGGTTACAGTCACTTCGTCTTCGCTTATACCCTGCTCGCAGGCCAACGCCTTTTCGAGCGACAGCGGTGCCGGTTCCGGATAGTTGCATATCGCGTCAAGCCGTCCGGCAAGATACTTTTTCAGTATGCTGAGGTCGGCTTTCTGATAAATGTTTGTGCTGAAATTAGCTTTTACCAATCCCTTATATTTGTATAAATCGTCGCCGTGTCCGTAAATCATCGTGTCTTTTTGCCTTTATATTTTTTATGCTTGTCCGCGTTTATTTAGGCTATTCTGCCATTATACGGTAAACCTGTTCCATGTCAATGTTCTGCCTTATCAGGTCAGCCAGCAGGTCATACTGACGGTTCTTGAATTCATTGTAGTCGCTGATGTCGCTTTCAGTTGTTATGACTTTGCCGCACTTTGAGAGCAGGAAGTCAACAAACTGCAGATTGTCCAGCGAACCGTGCATATAGGTTCCCATGCAGTTGTCGCCACAGATGCAGCCGTCATGGCAGCCGTCGGTTTTTATGAACAGCGGCTTTTGAGCCTTTCCGTCGTCAGCCTCTGTTACACCATTGTGTATTTCATAGCCCTTCATTGCGGTGCCGTTGCTGTCAGCGAATGTAAACTCAGCCTGCCTTAAAGTCTTTTCAGGCTCAAGTCTTGTACTTACAGGCAGCAGTCCCAGTCCTTCGGCCGTACATTCAGCTCCTTCAATGCGGTAAGAGTCTGTTATCCTGGTACCCATCATCTGGTAGCCTCCGCATATTCCCAAGACTGTCTTGCCGTTATGTGCGGCTTCTGTTATGGCTTTTGCCATTCCGTCACGGCGCAACTGCTCAAGGTCGGCTATTGTGTTCTTGCTTCCCGGCAGGATTATAATGTCGGCACTGTTAAGCTCTTCGGCATTGTCGCAGTAGTATAGGTTCACGCGGCCGTCGTGTTCTAGCATGTCAAAGTCGGTGAAGTTGCTTATATGTTTCAGTTTTACTACAGCCACATTTACCTTACCGCCATCGGCAGCGTGCTGCTTTTTTGCTGCCAGTTCCATGCTGTCTTCCTCTTCAATGTGTATGTTGTCGAAGTAAGGCATTACACCCAGCACAGGCACATCGCATATTTCTTCAAGTATCTTCCGCCCGTTGTCAAACAGACTTATGTCGCCTCTGAATTTGTTTACTATTATTCCTTTTATCAGTTTGCGGTCGTCTGGTTTTTGCAGCATTATTGAGCCGTATGCCGATGCGAACACACCTCCGCGTTCTATGTCGGCAACCAGTATCACGGCAGCTCCGGCATGTCTAGCCATGTTTATGTTCACGATGTCGGCGTCGCGCAGATTCAGTTCGGCAACGCTGCCCGCGCCCTCCATCACTATCGGCGAGTGCTTTGCTGCCAGTCGGTCAAATGCGCTGCACGCTTCGCTTCTAAGAGCGTCGCGCCTGTCTTTTTCATAATATCTTCGTGCGCTGACGTTAGCGCTGGCCTTGCCGTTCAGTACAAGCTGACTTATGCTGTCGCCCTGCGGTTTCAGCAGAATAGGGTTCATGTCGGCCGTCGGTGCTATACCGCAGGCTTCAGCCTGTGCCGACTGTGCCCTGCCTATTTCCAGTCCGTCAGGAGTAACAAACGAGTTGAGTGCCATGTTCTGTGCCTTGAACGGAGCTGGATTGTAACCGTCTTGTTTGAAAATACGGCAGAATCCAGCAGCAAGAACGCTCTTGCCTACATCACTGCCAGTACCTGCGAACATAACCGGGCGAAGTTTTTTCATAATTTATTAAGTGATTTTGTTATGCGGAATGCAAAGGTAATACAAATAAGTCAGCCTGCAAAATGATAATATTTTTTTAGATTGGGTGAGTAAAAAATGCGGACAGACGCTTTTCTTTAAATAGAAATCGGTATGTTTATTTATGTTAACGGTTTACTTGTTGCAACCTTGTCGTTTAACATCTGTTTGCGGAACGTGCGCGCAATTTGTGCTTTTCAGTGCCATTTTATATCATCAAAAACCATCACTTGTTGTCTTGTTTGATGTCTTTTGTGTTGTGAAAGAGTACCTTTTGCATTCTTGTTTTGTTCATTATGAGGGCGTGTTTATGCTTTATCTTAATCCAATTTGCTGAATATCAGTGGTTTATATATTAACGTCAGTATCTTCGCATAGTCGTTGGTCTTTGTCGTTTTGTCTGTGGCGGTGGGGTTCTCAAGGGCTTAAATGTTTTTAGACAGATATTGTTCTTAACTTTACTTAACTCTTCCGAACTGGTATTTTGCGTGTTCTTGCTTATGGTCTGTTGGCCGCCTGTTGATAATAAAGTCAGGTGCTGCATATTGAGTTGTTTGTTTATTATGTTTGGGTGTGTCTGTTCTGTCTGTACTTGTCTGACAGACAGCTTTCTGCTTAAAAACAAACTGTTTTTTTGTGAAAACCGATTTTTTGCCGTATCTTTGCAATGGTGCAGCATCTTCGCATTTTAAAATACATTGTCTTGTGCGCTTATAAGGTGTGCTGCATAAATCATTTTAGGATACATGGACAACGAAATAATTGACGACGAAATGACGGAGCTTGAGTCTGGCGCCCAGGCTGAAGGTAAAGATACTGAATATAAGCCGGTTGACCGGTTTGATGCGTCAGCCGTTCACCACCTCAGCGGGATGTACCAGAACTGGTTTCTCGACTATGCCTCTTACGTCATCCTTGAGCGTGCCGTGCCTCATATCGAGGACGGACTGAAGCCTGTGCAGCGCCGAATTCTGCACTCGATGAAGCGTATGGATGACGGACGCTACAACAAGGTGGCCAATATCGTGGGCCACACTATGCAGTTTCACCCTCATGGCGACGCTTCTATAGGCGACGCTCTTGTTCAGTTGGGACAGAAAGACCTGCTTGTAGACTGTCAGGGAAACTGGGGTAACATCTTGACCGGCGACCGTGCGGCAGCTCCGCGATACATTGAGGCACGACTGTCAAAGTTCGCGCTCGACGTGGTTTTCAATCCTAAAACCACCGACTGGCAGTTGAGTTACGATGGAAGAAACAAGGAGCCTATAACGCTCCCTGCCAAATTCCCTTTGCTCTTGGCGCAAGGCGCTGAGGGTATCGCCGTCGGCTTGTCGTCAAAAGTTCTTCCCCATAACTTCAACGAGATTTGTGACGCCGCCATAAGCTATCTGCACGGCGAGCCTTTCACGCTTTATCCCGACTTCCCTACTGGCGGCAGCATTGATGTCAGCAAGTATAACGACGGACAGAGAGGCGGCGTTTTGAAGGTAAGGGCTAAAATAGAGAAACTTGACAATAAGACGCTCGTTATCCGTGAGATTCCTTATGGCAAGACAACTTCCACACTCATTGACTCTATTCTGAAAGCCATTGAGAAAGGAAAGATAAAGGCACGCAAGGTTGACGACAATACGGCGGCTCAGGTTGAGATACAGGTTCATCTTGCTCCGGGCGTATCGTCGGACAAGACACTTGACGCCTTGTATGCTTTCTCTGATTGTGAGATTAACATATCACCCAACTGTTGTGTTATTGAGGACAACAAACCGCAGTTCCTTTCAGTAAGCGACGTTTTGCGCTATTCAGTCGACCATACCATGGGACTGCTGCGCCGCGAGCTTGAAATACGCAAGGGTGAGTTGCAGGAACAGCTTCACTTTGCGTCGCTTGAGAAGATTTTCATTGAGGAACGCATATACAAAGACCGCAAGTTTGAACAGGCTCCTGATATGGATGCGGCATGTGCGCATATTGACGAACGTCTGACTCCGTTCTATCCGCAGATGATACGTGAGGTGACTAAAGACGACATCCTGCGTCTTATGGACATCAAGATGGCCCGTATCCTGAAGTTCAATAAGGATAAGGCTGACGAACTGATGGCCAAGATAAAGGCTGAGATTGAGGATATTGACCGAAAGCTGGGCAACATGGTTGAAGTTACGGCTGACTGGTTCAGATTCCTGAAACAGAAATACGGAGCCAACCATCCCCGTCTTACAGAGATAAAGAATTTCGATACGATAGAGGCGACAAAGGTTGTTGAGGCTAATGAGAAGCTGTATATCAACCGCAACGACGGCTTTATAGGCACTGCTCTGAAGAAAGACGAGTTTGTCTGCAACTGCTCTGACATCGACGACATCATTATTTTCTATAAAGACGGTAAGTACAAGGTCGTCAGAGTGGCTGACAAGATATTTGTCGGAAAGAACATTCTGCACGTTGCCGTATTTAAGAAGAACGATAAGCGCACAATATACAACGTTGTTTACCGTGACGGAAAGCTTGGTAAATATTACATGAAGCGCTTCAACGTGACCAGCATCCAGCGTGACCGTGAATACGATCTTACGACAGGCGCGCCAGGTTCACGTGTCGTTTATTTTACCGCTAACCCCAATGGTGAGGCTGAGGTGATAAAAGTTACACTCGACCCGGCACCGCGTCTGAGGAATATTTTTAAGGAAAAGGACTTCTCTGAGGTCGACATAAAGGGCCGCGGAGCAAGAGGTGTAGTGCTGACGAGGTTCAATGTCCACCGCATTTCTCTTAAAAGCCACGGTCATAGTACGTTGGGCGGACGCAAAGTGTGGTTTGATCCTGATGTCAAACGTCTTAATTATGATGACCACGGACGTCTGCTTGGTGAATTTAACGAGGACGACAGCATATTGGTTGTACTCGATAACGGCGATTTCTATTTGTCAAACTTCGACGTAAACAACCACTATGAGGACAATATAAAGATTATAGAGAAGTATGATCCGCACAAAGTCTGGACGGCAGTGCTGTTCGATGCAGACCAGCAAGGCTATCCCTATCTGAAGCGTTTTCAGATGGAAGGCACGAAACGAAAGCAGAACTACCTTGGCGAAAATCCTGACAGCCGTCTTGTTTGTCTGACAGATGAGCCTTATCCTCGCTTCCGTGTCATATTCGGTGGTGACGATGCGTTCCGCGGTTCGATAGATATTGAGGCTGAAGACTTCGTTTCAGTTAAAGGTTTTAAGGCCAAAGGCAAACGTCTGAGTACATGGACTGTCGACAGGATTGAGCAGCTTGAGCCTCTGAAGCATGCTGATGACGATACTACTGATGACGAAACGGAAGACGAAAAAACATCAGACGAATCTGAAAACGAGAATCTTGACCCTGATGCAGGTAAGACTCAGCAGCAGGTAATAGACGAGATTACAGGACAGCTCAACCTGTTTGGTGACGACGATTCAAAGAACTGATAATGTTGCCACTTGCCGAAGCGTGTGGCGTAAAATAACCAAAGCGCAATGAGAGCAATACGTTCACTATTCATATCGTTTGCTATGCTTCTGCCGTTTGCGGCCGGAGCGCATGAGCCTGACACGCTTCACAGCGACAAGGTCATAACTAATGCTCAGATGATAGGTGTAGGCCGTGCGTCGATACTTGACACATATCTGTCGCCGGAGGAATATTCTGGACTTGAATTGCGCTACATTTCGCATACAATACGCCATCGTGAAGGCAGCAGATGGTTGCATTTGCTTTTGCATCAAGGTGCCGTTTCTTACGCAGACAATCGTTCGGGCAACGGCAGTGAGATGTTGGGCATGTATATGTTCAGTTACGGTCTGCATTACAATTGGGACTTTTTAGATGGCCGTTTAAGTGTTATGGCAGGCGGACGGGCTGAGGCTTCGGCCGGTTTTCTGTACAACACGCGCAACGGCAACAATCCAGCACAGGCACGACTGGCTTTGGATATTGCGCCTTCGGCTGCCGCGACTTACCGCTTCCGGCTTGGACGTGTGCCGTTTGCGGCACGATATGAGGTCAGCGCACCAGTCGCCGGACTGATGTTCAGTCCTAACTACGGGCAGTCATATTACGAGATTTTCTCGCGTGGCAACTATGACCACAATGTTGTCCCGACAACGTTTGTAAACTCTCCGTCGCTCAGTCAGATGCTGACTGTAGACTTCACTCTCGGACGTACAACTCTGCGCATCGGTTATCTTGGCGACTTCCGCCAGGCTGAAGTGAATAACCTGAAGTATCATATTTATTCGAATATGCTTCTTATAGGTTTTGTACGTCGTTTTAAAATCACAAGAATAATCCCATGAGAAAGGCCGCTTACATTATAATTGGCTTCATGCTGACGTTTTTCTGTGTGTCATGTGTCGACGAGGAAGAGTTCAGCAACGACCCGAAAGGCAATTTTGAGGCTCTTTGGAAGATAATAGACGAGCATTATTGTTTCTTCGATTACAGGAATGAGGCTTACGGATTGAACTGGAATGAGGTGTATTCCAGATATTCACGGCAGATTTCCGACGATATGGGCAGCGACTGGTTGTTTGAGGTTTTGGGTAATATGCTCGGCGAACTTCGCGACGGTCATGTCAATATGTATGCTCCTTTCGACAACGCCCGTTACTGGAGCTGGAAGGAAGATTATCCAGCCAACTTCAGCGACTCACTTCTGCGCCGCTATCTCGGAACTGATTACAAAATCGCTTCAGGACTTGAATACCGTAAGCTTGACGACAATATAGGCTATATTTACTGTCCTTCATTCTCTAACGGAATAGGTGACGGCAATCTTGATGAGGTGTTGCTGTATCTTGCTCCGTGCAATGGCTTGATTGTAGACGTGCGCGGTAACGGCGGCGGACAGCTTACTATGGCAGAACGACTGGCAGGACGTTTCACTGACGAGACAATCGTAGTCGGCTATATGCGCCATAAGACAGGTCCCGGCCACAATGATTTCTCATCACCGGAGGAACAGAAGCTGAAGCCGTCATCGGGTATACGATGGCATAAGAAAGTAGTTGTACTGACTAACCGCGGCGTGTTCAGCGCAGCTAACGAGTTTGTGAAATACATGAAGTGCTGTCCGAATGTCGTTGTGGTAGGCGATAAAACCGGTGGCGGTGCAGGTATGCCGATGAGCAGCGAGCTGCCAAACGGATGGGCTGTGCGTTTCAGCGCCTGTCCGATGTACGACCGCGACATGCAGTGTACGGAGTTCGGCATTGAGCCTGATTATAACGTTCAGCTTACTGACGAAGACTTCCGCCGTGGCGAGGACACATTGATAGAATATGCGAGAAAGCTGATTTACGGCAAATAATAAACTTATCTGACTGATATTAGCCGACTATTCACAAACGGTTTCCTGTTATTTAAAATAAAAGAATACTGACTTAGATGGAATCAATATCACTTATCGGCCTTTCGATAGGCTACCATATAAAAGGCGGAAACAAGGTTGTAGCCGATGGCATAGACGTGTCGTTGCGTGGCGGTGAACTGACATGCCTTATCGGTTCAAACGGAGCCGGTAAGTCGACGCTGCTGAAAACACTTGCCGGATTTCTGCCGAAGCTTGCAGGCAACATATTCATTAACGGTAAAGAAATATCTGAATACACTCAGAAAGAGATGTCGCGTCTGGTCAGTGTGGTGCTGACAAGCCGCCCTGACGGAATGAATATGACTGTTGAAGAGGTTGTTGCTCTTGGCCGCACGCCGTACACAGGCTTCTGGGGTACGCTAAGTGATGAAGACAAGCGTATCGTAAACGAGAGCATGAACCGTGTTGGCATATCCAGTCTGGCAAAGCGTACGGCGTCGACATTAAGCGACGGAGAGCGTCAGAAGATGATGATAGCAAAAGCATTGGCGCAGCAGACACCGGTGATATTTCTTGACGAGCCTACCGCTTTTCTCGATTATCCGAGCAAGGTGGATACGATGTTGCTGCTGTCGCGCCTGAGTCATGATATGGAAAAGACTATATTTATGTCAACACACGATCTGGAACTGGCGCTCCAGACGGCTGACACATTGTGGCTGATGGCAGGTGACGGCAAGGTTGATACAGGAACACCGCACGAACTGGCTGACAGCGGAGCCTTGTCGGCGTTTATAGAGCGTTCAGGAATAACATTTGATAAAGACACTTTGCGGATAACCGTAGATAGCAATGTAATCCATTGACAAACAATAAGTTATGATATGCGAGGCAAAAGGTGCTCTTTTGCTTCGTGATTTGCCGTCTTTTACACGATAAAAGACGGTCT
Organism: uncultured Prevotella sp.; assembly: GCA_902491375.1. GTDB lineage: Bacteria > Bacteroidota > Bacteroidia > Bacteroidales > Bacteroidaceae > Prevotella. The sequence continues at coordinate 25,856 of CABUHE010000014.1, read as the reverse complement.
TTTGTAAGGTGAAATATGCCCTTTTGCAAAATGACTGAAATTAATATGGATGCCATACCGTAAAATCCACATGTTCTATTTATCCTGTGTCAGGTTTTGACTGATGCAGATTTTTTTGTTAAATTTGCAGACACTTACACGTTACTATTGATTATATTATGATTTTTACAGCAGAAAATATTTTATTAATCGGTTCAGTACTGATATTTTCAAGTATCATAATCAGCAAGACCGGATACCGTTTCGGTATACCTACGTTGCTCCTGTTCCTGCTTGTCGGTATGCTGTTCGGCAGCGACGGACTCGGTTTGCAGTTCAACAGTGCCGAGGATGCCCAGTTTATCGGTATGATAGCAATGAGTATTATTCTGTTTTCGGGCGGAATGGATACTAAGTATCAGGATATAAAGCCTGTGCTTACGCCCGGAGTAATACTTTCTACGGTGGGAGTCCTGCTTACCACTCTGCTGACTGGCGTGTTCATTTATTTCCTGTCAAGGTGGAGTCGTACAAACATTGAACTTACCTTAATGGCGTCGTTTTTGCTGGCTGCAACAATGTCGTCTACTGATTCGGCTTCGGTGTTCAACCTGTTGCGTTCGCAGCGAATGAACCTGAAGGAGAATTTACGCCCTATGCTTGAGCTTGAGAGCGGAAGCAACGACCCGATGGCTTACATGCTTACTATCGTACTGATACAGATAATATCCAGCGGCAGCGAGCTGAGTCTGGCTCTAATCGGGCGTGATTTGCTTGTGCAGTTCCTGATAGGCGGGATTGTCGGCTATGCCTTCGGACGCTTCGCTGTGTGGCTGGTCAATCGTATAAACCTGTCAAACAGTTCGTTGTATCCTATACTTCTGCTGAGCCTCGTATTTGCGACATTCACTATAACCGACCTGCTTAAAGGTAACGGCTATCTGGCTGTCTACATAGCCGGAGTTATTGTCGGAAACGCAAAGCTGGTTTACCGCAAAGAAATCAACACTTTTATGAATGGCCTTACGTGGCTGTTCCAGATAATAATGTTCCTTACTCTCGGCCTGTTGGTTAATCCGCATGAGATGATTGACATAGCAGCCGTAGCGCTTCTTATCGGTCTGTTCATGATAGTCGTGGCTCGTCCGGTGAGCGTGTTTGCCTGTCTGTTGCCGTTCCGCAACATATCTAACAAGGCGCGACTGTTTATATCGTGGGTAGGACTGCGCGGAGCTGTGCCAATAATCTTCGCCACTTATCCTGTTATAGCCAAGATTGAAGGTTCGCAGCAGTTATTCAACATCGTGTTTTTCATCACTCTGCTGTCGCTTGTCGTGCAGGGAACCAGTATTTCTTATGTAGCAAGAAAACTTCATCTTGACCTGCCTGAAGAAAAAGAAGGCAACGAGTTTGGAGTGGAACTGCCAGATGAGATTGACTCAAAGCTGAATGATATTACTCTTACGCCTGATATGCTGGACAATGGCAACAGGCTGAAAGACATGAACATACCTAAAGGCACGCTCGTAATGCTGGTTAAACGCGGCAACGAGTTTATTATTCCCAACGGAGAGGTGGAGCTGCATACCGGTGACAAACTGTTGCTCATATCGGAAAACAAGGAGAATAAGAATGTATGAAAAAGTATGAGCCTATTTGTTATTATGTTTTTATAGCTGATAGTAAATGTAAAAATGGTAATTCTTTCGGTAAAAAATATACTGACAGATAAGATGTTTCGTTGTAATTTTGCAGCGTAAAAAAACGTTATTGAAATAATAAAAGAAAATGAAAAAACTAATTATCTTTGTAGTTGGGTTGTTATCATCATTAAGTATTTGTGCCCAGTCAAAAGTATATTTTACAAAAGAAATCTCGCCTGAAGCACTTGTCCGTATTTACAAGGCGCTTGGTCGTGAGGCTAAAGGCCGTGTGGCTATAAAGATAAGTACAGGTGAAGCCGGCGGTCACAACTATCTGAAGCCGGAGCTTATACGCAACCTTGTGAATGAGGTTGGCGGTACCATAGTTGAGTGTAACACAGCTTATCCGGGAAGTAGGAACACTTCTGCCGCTCATTGGAAGACAATCCGCGAGCATGGTTTCGACAAAATTGCAAAGGTGGACATCATGGACGAGAATGGAGATATGCGTATTCCTGTAAAAGACTCGACACATATCAAATATGATATTGTAGGCGCGCATCTTGCGAACTACGACTTTATGGTTAATCTTGCACACTTCAAAGGCCACGCAATGGGTGGTTTCGGCGGAGTGTTGAAGAACCAGTCGATAGGTGTCGCATCAAGTGCAGGAAAGTCATATATCCATACAGCCGGAAAGGTTAAGAGTCCAGATGAATTATGGAGCAACCTTCCTGCACAGGATTATTTTCTTGAAAGCATGGCTGCGGCAGCACAGGCTGTGGCTGACTATTTCGGAGATAACATTCTGTACATCAATGTAATGAACAATCTCAGTGTTGACTGCGACTGTGACAGCAGCCCTGATGAGCCGAAACTTAAGGACATGGGCATAATGGCTTCGCTCGACCCGGTGGCTTTGGACAAGGCTTGTCTTGACATGGTGTTTAATCATAAATCAACCGAAGGTGACGATGCAAAGCCGCTTATCGAACGTATCAACCGCCAGCACGGCACCTACATTGTGGACTACGCTGAGAAGATAGGCTTAGGCAGCAAGTCATACACAATCGTAAATATTGATAATAAGTAAAACATTCATTATAAGGCGTGACGGCTTATTGTTTACAAGGGTTGCCACGCCGTTTTTTATTTGTTTACAGCTCTGGTAATGCGGGGTTGGGTGATAACATTTTTTTTAATCTAAAATTCTTGATTTTTGATGAAAAAACTTATTTTTGCAATTGCTTTATTGTCGGTCGCCGCAGCTAAAATATGTGCCCAGACAGATACAACAAGCCATGTGCTCAATAATGTTGTAGTGACTGGTACGCGCAATACGACAGACGTCAGGCATTTGCCGATGACCATATCAGTTGTTGACAGAGAAAAACTCACAGAGAATCAGCGTACAAACGTACTTCCTACTCTTTCAGAACAAGTGCCTGGACTGTTTGTTACAGCGCGTTCGATGATGGGTTACGCTGTCAGCGACGGTGCTGCCGGCGGTATAAGTCTGCGTGGTCTTGGCAGCGGTTCGGGACGCATCATGGTGCTTATTGACGGTCATCCACAGTATCAGGGCATCTTCGGCCACTCGATAAGCGACTCTTACCAGTCGATGATTGCCGAGAGGGTAGAGGTGCTACGTGGTCCGGCATCTATGCTGTATGGCTCAAATGCCATGGGCGGCGTGGTGAATATAGTTACCCGCAAGATGCACGATGACGGCGTGAAGACCGACATAAGTCTTGGCGCAGGTTCTTACGGAACGTTTCAGGGAGAGTTCACCAACCGTGTGAGGAAAGGTAAGTTTTACAGTGTTCTTTCTGGACAGTATGGCCGCAGCGACAACAACCGCCCACACATGGGCTTTGAGCAGTATGGCGGATACCTCAAGTTAGGTTACGACTTCTCTCAGCATTGGACGGCTTATGCCGACATTGACGTTACACATTTCAACTCGTCATATCCCGGAAGTACACATGAGCCGTTGCTTGGGGCGCGTCAGTGGATTACGCGCGGCGTTGCTACAGCCGTGGTTGAGAATCATTACGGCAACACCTCAGGTGCAGTAAGTGTGTACCATAACTTCGGTAGCCACAAGATTAACGACGGATATTCTCCTGGCGAACAGCCGCAGGAGAGTTATTTCCGTTCAAATGATGCGCTGACAGGATTCTCTCTGTATCAGAGTGCGACGTTTTTCAGGGGCAACCGCATAACCGTAGGGCTTGATTATCAGCACATATACGGCAAAGCCTGGAACCGGGTGATAGCCACAGGTGAGGACCTTGACCCTATGGGTAATGCCCACGAGAATGAAATAGCCGGCTATGTTGACTTCCGTCAGGATCTGTTCAGATGGATGACTGTCGATGCGGGCGTGCGTGTTGATAACCATTCACAGAGTGGCACGGAGTGGGTTCCGCAGGGAGGTCTTGTGTTCCGACTGGCTAAGGACGGGGAGCTTAAGGCAATGGTAAGCAAAGGCTTCCGCAATCCGACAATCCGCGAGATGTATCTTTGGGGACCGGCAAATGCAGAACTGAAGCCGGAGAGCATGATGAACTATGAACTCTCATGGAAGCAGCGAGTAATGAATGGAGCTTTGTCTTATGGATTTAACCTGTTCTACATAAACGGCGACAATATGATTCAGACGGCTATTGTGAACAACAGGCCTATGAACGTCAATACCGGAGAGATAGAAAATTATGGCTTCGAGGCTGAAATGGCATGGCATGCGAACCGATACTTCAATATGAATGCCAACTACAGTTTCCTGCACATGCATAACAAGGTGTTGGCTTCGCCTGAGCATAAGGCTTATGTCGGAGCTGATTACAGACGTGGAAAGTGGACTTTTGTAGGTGGATTGCAATATATTTGCGGTCTGTACACACAGGTAAGTCCTGAAGAAGTTAAGGAAAACTTCCTGCTGTTGAATGTTACAGCTTCTTATCGCGTGCTGCCATGGCTCAGTATTTGGGCAAAGGGTGAAAACCTGCTGGCACAGAAGTATGAAATCAATTACGGCTATCCGATGCCTAAAGCGATATTCATGGGTGGCGTGAATATAAATATTTAATGTAGCTTTGTCTGCTAAGGGTTGTGGAGTCTTTAAAAAAACCGTCAGTAATCTGTATGGAGCTAAAACGGCGGAAGGCTCTCACTCTGGGACATAGCAAACAAGAAAAATACAAAATATTATGGGAATAGGAATGCAAGAGATTCTTGTCATCGCGCTTATCGTGCTTCTGCTATTCGGCGGAAAGAAGATACCTGAGCTTATGAAAGGCCTCGGCAAAGGCGTTAAAAGCTTCAAGGACGGAATGAACGGAACGCTTGACGACAAGATGGAAGATACTAAGAAAAAAGATGAATGACAGTGGAGAGCTGACGTTTTGGGAACATCTTGATGTGCTCCGTGGCAGTCTGATCCGCATGTTGCTGGCTGCTGTGTTGGCCGGTGTGTTGGCATTTGTGTTCAAGGATTTACTGTTTGCAGTCGTGCTGGCGCCTGCTGATGACAGTTTTGTTACTTACAGGTTGCTTAGGGCAGAGCCTTTCAGCATTAAACTTATCAACACCGGACTGACAGAACAGTTCATGGTGCACATGAAGGTGGCTCTGCTCGCTGGCCTGCTGATAGCTTCGCCGTATATGTTGTACGTGCTGTTCCGCTTTATTTCTCCTGCGCTATATGAGAATGAAAGGCGTTATTCGGTGCGTTTGACGGTTTCGGCTTACATTATGTTCATCGTCGGGATTGTCGTAAACTACTTTGTGGTTTTCCCGCTGACAGTCCGTTTTCTCGGCACTTACCAGGTAAGTACAGATGTTGCCAACATGCTTACGATAAGCTCGTACGTCGATACTCTGGCTACAATGAGCTTAGTGTTCGGCATAGTGTTTGAGATTCCTGTCATAAGTTGGCTCTTGGCACGGTTCGGATTGCTCAAGGCCAGGTGGATGAGCTGTTATCGTCGTCATGCAATAGTGGTAATTCTTATTATAGCTGCGGTTATTACGCCGACGTCAGACATGTTTACCATGCTTATCGTTTCGTTGCCTGTGTGGCTGCTTTATGAGGCAAGTGTGGTTATTGTAAGGCTGACGGAAAAAGAAAGGTGTGATACGTTAGCGGCAGATACAGATAAAGATTGAAAGTATACAACAAAATAAATATTTGTAGATTTATGCTTAGAAAAGTAAGGACAACTCTTGCCATTGTGGTATTTGTGTTGTTGACGTTGGTCTTTCTTGACGTTACCGGCACTGTGCATAAATTGTTTGGATGGCTTGCTGAGATTCAATTCTGGCCGGCTGTGCTTGCTCTTAACGTAGTAGTGGCTTTCCTGTTGGTGCTTACGCTAGTGTTTGGGCGTATTTACTGTTCTGTTATCTGTCCTTTGGGTGTTATGCAGGACATAATCTCCCGTCTTCATGGCATCAGAAAGAGAAACCGATTCACTTATTCGGCAGAGAAAAGTTGGCTGCGTTATGGTTTCTTGGTTATTTTTATAGTATCAGCTTTGGCCGGAATAAACGTTGTTGTTTCGCTCTTAGCGCCATACAGTTCTTATGGACGCATAGCCGGGAGCCTGTTTAAACCGGTGTATCAGGCCGGCAATAATGTTTTGGCAGCGATTGCTGAACATTTCAACAGTTATGCTTTTTATAGTGTTGACGTATGGCTGAAGAGTGTTCCTACACTTTTGGTGGCAATCGTTACGCTTGTTGTTATAGGTCTGCTGGCATGGCGAGGTGGAAGAACATATTGCAATACGGTATGTCCCGTTGGTACAATTTTAAGTTTATTCGCCCGTTTTTCATTGTTGAAGATTCATATTGACGACAGCAAATGTGTTAGTTGTGGACTGTGTTCTAAGAACTGCAAGGCATCAGCCATAGACTTTAAGCATGGTAAGATAGACTACAGTCGTTGCATTGTCTGTGGCGATTGTCTTGATAAATGTCACACTGGTGCCATGAGTTTTGGTATGAAAAAAGCTGGTAAACATTGTGTTGGCAGTTCAGATGCATCATCAACAACTGTTCTTGATAAGGCAGTTTCATCTCATATGGAAGTGTCTGGTGCTGTTGATAAAAGTTCATCTGATGCTTCACAGATAGACAGTGGGCGCCGTTCGTTCCTGCTTGGTATGGCTATTGCAACTACTGGCGCAGCTTTGGCGCAGGATAAGAAAAAGGTAGACGGAGGACTTGCAGCTATAGAAGACAAGATAGCTCCTAAACGTCTTACTCCTATTACACCTCCTGGCTCATTTTCAGCGCAGCATTTTGCTCAACATTGTACGGCGTGTCAGCTTTGTGTATCAAACTGTCCGAACGGTGTTTTACGACCTTCGTCAGGCTTGTCGACATTCATGCAGCCTACGGTTTCGTATGAGCGTGGATATTGTCGTCCTGAGTGTACAAAGTGTGGAGACGTTTGTCCGACCGGCGCAATTAGACCAATAACCCGCGCCGAGAAGTCAGCTACACAGGTGGGGCATGCTGTTTGGATTCGTAAAAACTGTGTACCGGTTACAGACGGTGTCGAGTGTGGTAACTGCGCGCGCCATTGTCCGACAGGTGCGATAACAATGGTGGCTCTTAATCCAAATGACGAAAACTCTCTTAAGATTCCTGCTGTAAATGAGTCACGCTGTATCGGCTGTGGCGCATGCGAGAATCTGTGTCCTGCACGTCCGTTCAGTGCGATTTATGTTGAGGGACATGAGGTTCACCGTGAAGTATAATAGATTTATTGTAGATAATTGCATAAAATACTTTCTGTAAAAATTAACGACAGCAATTATGACAAAAGATATAACAAGACGTAACTTCCTGAAGATGCTTGGTGGTGGTGCTGTGGCTTCATCGGCACTGCTTACAGCGTGCAAGACGGACAAAAAGAATTCTGTCGGGGCGCATGAGCCTGAAAAAGGGAAGATGACTTACAGAACAAATCCTAATACAGGCGACCGGGTTTCACTGTTGGGCTATGGCATGATGCGTCTGCCTGATAAGAACGCTGGCCGTGACCCTTCGACCGGTAGTGGTGAGATAGAGGTTGACCAAGAGATGGTTAACCGTCAGATTGATTATGCTTTAGAGCACGGAGTCAATTATTTTGATACGTCACCTGCCTATACTCAGGGCAAGTCTGAGCGTGCTACGGGCATAGCCTTAAAGCGTCATCCGCGTGATAAGTACTTTATTGCCACGAAACTTTCAAACTTTAACCCGGAAACATGGTCACGTAAAGCTTCTATGGAGATGTTCGAGAATTCATTGAAAGAGTTGCAGACCGACTATGTTGATTATCTGTTGCTTCATGCCATAGGTCAGGGTAAGGATTCACTTGCCACATTCAACGGCCGTTATATGGACAATGGCATACTCGATTGGCTTGTGGAACAGAAGAAAAAAGGACGCATACGTAACCTTGGCTTCTCATACCACGGCGACGTTAAGATTTTCGACATGATGCTGAAGTGGCACGACGAAGGTCGTTATCATTGGGATTTTGTGCAGATAGAGCTTAATTATCTTGATTGGAAATATGCAGACGAGATTAATCCGAGCAATACTGATGCCGTGTATCTTTATGGAGAACTGAAAAAGCGTGGCATTCCAGCAATAATAATGGAGCCGCTTTTGGGTGGCAGATTGGCTAATGTGCCAGACAATATAGCTGCAAAGATGAAGCAGCGTGAGCCGGAACAGAGTATAGCTTCGTGGGCGTTTCGTTTTGCCGGAACACCTGACGGCGTACTGACTGTACTCTCTGGAATGACTTACATGGAGCATTTACGCGACAATCTGTGTACATATTCACCACTGAAGCCGCTGACTGCCGACGAGCAGAAATTCCTGATGCAGATAGCTGACGACATTTACAACCTCAAAACGATACCGTGCAACGACTGCAAGTATTGCATGCCTTGTCCGTACGGCATTGATATTCCAGGCGTACTGCTGCATTATAACCGCTGTATAAAGGAAGGCAATATGCCGAACAAGGGTTCTTTGGATCCTGACTACCGCCGTGCACGTCGGGCATTCCTTATTGGATACGACCGTTCTGTGCCACGTCTGCGCCAGGCTGCGCATTGTATTGGGTGTGGCCAGTGTGAGGAGCATTGTCCGCAAGGAATCAAGATACCTGATGAAATGCAACGTATTGATAAATTTGTAGAACAGCTTAAACAGAATGAATAGTCTCATTAAAATGCTTGCCGCTGACAGTTGTCGTGGTGTTGCCCGTTCGCAAGACGGTCGGCTGATTAGGTTTACCCGTCGTGGCGTGGCTGATCTCTTTTCTCTTGTAACTGAAAATCCGTCGTTTCTTAACGGTGCTTCCGTTGCCGACCGTGTGATTGGCCGAGGCGCAGCACTGCTGCTTGTACTTGGCGGCGTGGCAAATGTTTATGCCCAAGTTATCAGTAAAGGAGCCTTAGGTGTGCTGAGCCGTGCCGGGATAAGCGTAAGTTACGGTACAGTTGTGCCCCACATAATTAATCGTGCAGGCACAGGCATTTGTCCTGTAGAACAACTTACAGCTCAAACTGATTCGCCTGAGGAAGCTTATGTTCTGATAAAACAATTCATAGAAAGTCATGCAACAGCGCAACAGAACGCTTCAAGCATGAAAAATGACGATAAAAAAGATTAATAATTAAAATATTTTACAACAATGGAAACATCATCTTATGTTGCGGTCAGCCGACTGAGCTACCGCGAAAGCAAAACTTACATGGTTGCCGCACTATTTGTAATCGGTAACATTGTTTTGCCGCAGTTGTGCCACCTTATTCCGCAGGGCGGACTCATCTGGCTGCCGATTTACTTCTTTACTCTTGTAGCAGCCTATAAATACGGCCCTGTTGCGGGGCTTCTTACAGCTGTTGTGTCACCGCTTGTCAACAGTGTACTCTTCGGCATGCCGGCTGCAGCTTCTCTGCCGATAATACTTATCAAGTCAGTAGTTCTTGCCCTTGCAGCTTCTTTCATAGCTGCTCGTGTGCGTGGCGTGCGCTTTTGGGCTGTGTTGCTGGCTGTAGTTGCTTATCAGGCAATAGGTTTTTTTGCAGAGTGGGGTATGACTGGTTCACTCATTGATGCCTTTCAGGACATACGTCTTGGCTGGCCTGGACTGCTTGTTCAGGCTATTGGCGGTTTTGCCCTTATGCGTTATGTTAAGGTAATCAAGTAAGCAAATAGCTGAATTTGTATGGATATAAGACCGGCACGCATTTTGCGTAGCCGGTCTTTTTTTGTTTCCTATATTTTATTCTGTCTGCCGGTTGGGATTAGTTAAGTAACTGTTTTTGTCATTTTAATTGTCGCTTATTCCTATGTTACTTGCACGGAAAGGTATAATGTGTGCATTTCTTGCTTATATTTTATTGCAATAACGATGTATTTGTTGTTGATTTTTTTGATATTATAGAATTATTTTGTAAATTCGCAACATATATTTAATTGCTTATTTAAAAACAACACAACTATGAAACATTCACCATCAACATCTTCTTCAAGCTGCGGTACAGGCTGGCGCAGTTATTTCTGGGTTACAATAGTTACAGGCGTAGCAGGTGTGGTACTTTCTGCTATGTCGTCAGGTTTGGTTGCATCTTTGTTAAGTCTTGTTTCGACTGTTCTCATATTGGTTTACTACGTAACGACATTTTCTGATTCAGATATTGCCATTGGTATGTTCCGTCCGGCAAAGTCAGGCAGTTTCAGAGCGCGTCTGTCAGCCATGCCGCGTGTTTATCGCTATGTTATGGATGTTTTATTAATTGTCATGCTTGGCAGCATATTGGGTTACAATGACTCACTGGTATGGATTTTCATACTGGCAGCAGTCATTATAGAGGCCGCTGTATTTGTACGTACAAGCAGGCAAGTGCACAAGGCATAAGCTTATTGCGTGCTTTATGAATAGGCATTTATTATGAAGATACAACTGCATTATTGTAGTTTCTGATTTAAACCTTTGATTATTCATGCATAAAAGAAGCATGTTCCTATAAACCGTGGCTACGTTTCATGTGGCCGCGGTTGTTTTTATATAGAAGGTAATTAATAAGAATTTGTAGGCTGATATGTCTTGTCATAGTCTGCCGTTAAAGTCTTTATATTTCTGCGTTAATTGTCATTATGTATTATTGTTTTGCTTGCTGTAAAGGTATATTTTCTTATTTTTGCAAGTATGAAACGACTTTTGCCCATTGTATTCACGCTTTTTTTCGTAATTATTTCGTGCGACAGGTACTCTAAATACGAATCGTTGTTGTATCCGATAGACCGTATTTCAGCCAGTCGTCCCGACAGTGCATTGCGTTTGCTTAATGCTCTTCAAGGTAAGATGGCATCAGCGCCGGAAAGAGTGCGTGCGTATTACGAAATGATGAGAACCAAAAACATGGTCAATTCAGGAGTTAAGTTTACTTCAGACAGCATAATCCGTGCCGTTGCAGATTACTACGACCGACACGGAGACAATAATCATAGACTGTTGTCAAAGTGTCTGCTTGGCTGTGTAGAACTCAGAATGGGCAAGACTTCTGACGCTCTTTTTAGTCTTGAATCGGCTGCCGGATGTGCTGATACGACGGCAAAAGATTGTGACTATCGGATGTTAGGGCAGGTTTACGCACTGCTGGCGCACACATATCTTGAAGCCATGCTGCCACGCAATGTGCTTGAGGCGTCGCGCCTCTGTTACCGTTACGCCATGAAAGCAGGCGACACACTCGTCGCCCTCAGCGGTTTTGACTATATGGCCAACGCCTATATCAGTCTTGACAAGCCAGACTCAGCCATCGCAATAACCGAAGAATCGTCGCGTCGTTTCCGTGAGAGCGGATACAGTGAGGCTGCCGCAATATCGATGGCGAAGCTTATCGAGATATACATCGACCGCGACGAACCTGAGAAGGCGGCACGTTGCATGGCCGTGTTCGACAGACATTCGCGCGTACTTGACAAGAACGGTGACGCAAGTCCTGAATACCAGGGCATATATTACGTAAAAGGCATTTACTCGGTCTATACCGGCAAGCTCGACTCCGCAGCTTATTGGTTAGGCAAGTTGCAGCGTGCTGACAGCCTGCCGCTGACTTTGCGCCAGGCACTGGCTGCCGGACTTTGGCGTATGTATGACAAGATGGGCGCAACCGATTCTGTAATTAAGTATGCCGAAGTCAGCAGCAGACTGATGGGCGACATTACTACAGACCTTATGAAGAAAAGTTGTTCATCAGTTCAGGCGCAGTATGAGCGCAGCCGACTGCGCAGCGAGGTGGCAGACAAGACCATTGAAGCCGAGCGTGCCAAGACCACCGCACTGGCCGTCGCCTTTGTATTGCTTGCCGTTGTGTCAGTATCGGTGTTGGTTATAAGGAAAAGACGGGCCGAAGCCCGGCTCCGTGAGGAATGTCACCGGCGCGACCTTGACACGCTGACAAGGGCGCAGCGTGAGCTGCAACAGTTGCTTACGCTTACGGGTGAGGAGCGCGATGCTCTTGCGGAAGAGAAACGTGAAGCCATAGAACGTCTGCAAAGCATGGAGGCGATGCAACGTCATGCTGACGAGGCCACCGTAGAAGAACGTCTGTCTGCTGCTCAGGCTGCACGCCGTTTCAGGCAGATAGCCTTGAATCCGACGGTCAGGCCGACTGCCGGTGAGTGGCAGGCGCTGCGCTCGATGATAAACAGCGAGATACCAGGATTTTACTCTACGCTCAACAACGGACACGTTCTCCGCCCTGACGAGTACGATGTCTGCATACTGCTTCGCCTGCATTTCAAGCCTTTGGAAATAAGTAATCTTACAGGCATATCACAGAAAAATGTCTCTGCCATGCGCCGCCGTATGTTGCAGAAGGTTACAGGACACGACGGCAAACCTCACGACTTTGACGACTTCATTTTGAGTATTGTAAAATGACAATTCGCATTTAACGGCTTTTGTTTCAGATAGTTGCATCTCTATGTAGATTTTTGTAGAAAATATCGGTGCTGCTTATTTGGTTCATAAAACGGCAAATAGTTATCTTTGTCGGTGTATCTGAAACATTATGCAACGATGAAAAATATTCTGATAATCCTTTTATTCTCTTTCTGTGCTGTGCCTCTTGCAGCGCAGACAGTTGTCTCTGACTCGGCACGCGTGGACAGTCTGGTACGCACCCTGCCCGAAGTAATGGTCAGCGGTGAGCGTCCTGTCGTCAGGGTTGAGGGCAGTGCCCTTGTTTACGACATCAGCCGCTTGCCCGGCAGTGCTACTGCTGACAACGTATATGACGCTCTGAAAAATCTGCCCGGTGTGATAGAGACGGGCGGTAGTCTGACACTTTCAGGCCAGCCGGTTACTCTGATACTTGACGGACGCGTCGTAAGTCTGACACAGGAGCAGCTTTCGCAGTTGTTTAAGGTTATGACTAAGGACAAGGTTGAGAGTGTCGAGGTTATGTATAACGCCCCTGCGCGTTATCAGGTCAGCGGTGCCTGCATCAACATTAAACTGAAACACGAGACTGCTGCACAGCAGACTGTAATGGGCGAGGTGTTCGGTGCTTACGACCAGAGCCGCCGGGCGGCGTTTCAGGAGCGTGCCACGATATTCTATTCAGGCAGAAAATTTACCGCCGACATTATGTATGCGCTAAACCACGGCAATTCTTATTCAACTACTGAAATAACATCTCATCACAGTCTTAACGACGGAACGGTTCACGACATATCGTCGCTCCAGCGCACAGTGGCGAGCGGACACAACCATAACCTGCGACTCTCGCTTGGCTATAACTTCTCAGAGAAACACCGTGTAAGCCTTAGCTATTACGGCACGTATGCCGCAACGGAAAACCGCCAGACCACAACAGGCTCGATAAATGCGACAAACCTTCTTGACTCTGACCCTATGATGCACAACCTGTCGCTTGATTATAACCTGCCTACCGGGACAAACATCGGTGCGGAATATACCTATTACATCAATCCGCAGGCGCAGACACTTAGCAGCATACTGACCGACCGCACTCTTGACTATGTGTCAGACAGCCGTCAGCTGTTGAATATCTGGAAAGTATATGCCCGCCAGGAACATGCACTGAAGGCCGGGTGGGGACTGAATTATGGTGCATATTACACGTGGACGACCGACCGTAGCCGTCAGACATACCGCCCGACGGGCGAAAACACAAGTACACTGCCTGAAAACCAAAGCACCGACAGGCATGAGAACACATTTAACGCATACGCCGGATTTACAAAGAATTTCAATAATAAGGTCATAATCGACGCTTCACTTGCCGCCCAACGTTACGATAACGTGGCGTGCCGTGAATGGAGCATGCTGCCCACGGTCAACCTTACATATATTCCGGCAGAAGGGCATGTGCTACAGTTCGGGCTAAACAGCACGGCGGCTTATCCCGAATATTGGGCTGTTCAGGATTTTACGGCATACAGCAACGGCGGCTACGACGAGATAAAGGGCAACCCTGGGTTGAGACCTTCGCGCGACTATACGGCAGGACTTGTCTATGTGCTGTTCAACAAATACGTGTTCAGAGGTTGGTTCTCATATACAGACGACCTGTTCATGCAGACTCTTTATCAGCGTCATGACCAGCTGACCGAAACTTTCAGATATGTGAATTTTGACTTCCAGCAGCAGGCCGGACTTATGGCTTCGGCTCCGTTGAAGGTCGGGCAGTGGTATTCCGGCAACCTTACTGCCGTTGGTGTGTGGATGCGTCACAAGGATTCCGATTTCTATGACATACCATTCGACCGCAGTATCGTCTACGGTATGCTGACGCTGAACAATGATTTCACCCTTGCTTCAAAGCCGGAGATAAAACTCTCGCTCAACGGTTCGGTTCATACACGTGCCATTCAGGGCAATTATGACCTGCCGGCGGCCGGCTCTGTCAGCGCGGCATTGCAGATAAAGTTCCTGAAAGACAAGCGTGCTACGCTCAAGCTGTATTGCAACGACATATTCGAAACTTCTCATATAGACCCTTACATTGATTTCAAAGGTCAGAATTTCAGAATGTCCATGTCCAGCTTCCGCCACTTAGGTCTGTCGTTCAGTTACGCTTTCGGCGGTTATAAGGAGAAACAGCATAAAGAGGTAGACACTTCACGCTTCCATAAATAGACATATACGTATTTGCTATTTGTAACTCTCTGAATTTCAATAGTTTACATCTTCTATTCCCAAAGGGCACCTTTTACGCTTCAAAAGGTGCCCTTTTATATTGTAATAGATGCTCTTTTACAGGCCGAAATATGGCCTTTTGCAAAAGGGTTGATATGGGTTCGCAGTTTCATATTGCAAATTATAGCTATATGATGATGTCCTCTACAGCCTTTATAGTTGTTGTTGGCAGTAATTTTTTGTATGTGCGCGGGCAATATTGTATGTGCCTGACAGTACATATTTGGTATATGTAATATTTGCTATAAAGCCAGATTTTTATTATTTTTGCATATATGAAAAATATAGTTTACGTCATCTTATTTGTAATTATAATAACCGTTTCGTGCAGTGGTGATGGCGGTATGAAGGCAGAGTTGGCTGCCATCGACTCGCTGGCGGACACTAATGCTGATAGTGCGTTGCGTCTGCTTGATGCAATTAAGGGGCGCATGACAGGTGAGGAGACATCGGAGCAGATGTATTACAGTCTTTTACGCATCAAGGCTGTTGACAAGGCGGGGCTTCGCCCTGTATCAGATTCTCTTATTCAGAGCGTTGTCAACTATTATGAGAATGGAGGAGAACAAAAGCTTCTGCCTGTGGCTTATTATTATGCTGGGCGCGCCTGCCGTAGGATGAATGATGCGCCACGTGCTTTGGAATATATGCAGAAAGCTGCCGAAACGGCTGACAAACAGGGCGTTAAGGGACGGTTGCGCAGCAAGATATATTCGCAGACTGGTTATCTGATGTCTTTGCAAGGCTTTGCTGCCGAGGCTTTGGCGTGCCACGAAAAAGCTTATGCTGCCAGTAGAGCGGTAGGTGATACGTTGGGGATGGTGTTCAGCCTGAGAGACATAGGTGAAGAGAGTTGGAGCCTGAACAGGAAAGACTCTGCACTTTCATATTATAACCGTGCGGCAGAGCTTGCATTGGAGTGTGGTGAAAGGGAAGCCTATGCCAACGTAAATAGACAGATGGCCGTAATATGGCTGATAAAGGGTGATACGGAGAAAGCTGGGCGTGCGTTACGGCGTTCGGAAGTGTATGTTGACTCTGCTGATATAAGTTCCACGCTGTCAATCTATGCCGACTATTACGCCCAGGCTGGTTTTGCCGATTCGGCCTTGGAGTGCGACCGGCGTCTTGTCTCCGAGGGAAATGTTTATGGCAGATGTGCAGCCTACGGCAGACTGACAAAACATTATCTTGAACTTGGCGACGTGGCAGCGGCGCGTCGTTGTTTTTCCATGTACCGCAAGTATGATGATTCAGTAGCGGCCGTGACTGCGGCAGATGAGATGGCCGACGCTTACGCTATGTATGATTATAAGTTGAGGGAGAAGGAAAATTTGGCCTTGATAATGAAGCGCAATAATGACCATGTGAAGCTGGTCGTGCTTGGCTCGTTGTGTGTCGTTTTGGTATTGGCTATGACTTTTCTCATTGTACGCAATAGACTGCGGGCCCAGTTACGGCGTTTTAAGAAGGAACGGTTGAGACACATCGAGGCTGAATCGGCCGGAACTGGCAGGCCTGATGGACGTTTGGAGCGGTTGATGGCTACCGGCGCATACATGAATGTGCAGAAGAAGATAAGTGAGTATCCTGTTAAGCAGGTGTCGCTGACGGATATTGAGTGGCGCGAATTAGACGAGGAGGTAAACAGAGTGTATTGTGGCTTCGGACGTAAGGTGCGCGAATTGTGTCGCATGAGTAGTCATGAGTATCGTGTCTGTCTGTTGATAAAGATAGGAGTGGCACCGGTAAACATAGCTCAGATGACTAATCATAGCAAGGAAGCAATAACTTCAGTGCGACGAAGACTGTTTTACAAGGCTTTCGGTGAAAAGGCTTCACCTGCGGAGTGGGATAAGATAATACGCTCATTATAAGTAAGTTATGGCTGTGTGTACATGCACTGATACCAGTGTGCATGAAGATGCACACCGCTAGAACACGCTTTGCACACGTGAAAATATTAATACGTTGAATCTATAATATAATTTTGCAAATGAAAAAAACGATGAAAGTTAAAAACATTTTTTCAGTCGTATCAGTGTTAGTCGCTGTCGTTATAGGTTGGTTTACCGACGGAATGTCTGGTGTGATGAGCCTGATTGGTTTCCCGCCAGATAAGAAAAGCGATAAAGGCAACGACATTATATGACGGTATAAGCACTTGGGCACGACTGGAAAACAAAGCAATGGCAGACCTTACTGCTGATATAAGACAAAGGACGGTTGCGAAAATCGCCGCCGGTATGTACTAACGTTATAATATTTTTATTATGAAAAAGTATTTGTTTTTTGTTTGTGCCTTAGTGGCTGCGTATGTGATGAGTCCGTATTCAAGTACTGGAGACATGGAGATTGATTCTGATTATAATATATGTTTGGTTTAATTACAGTTTCAATTATTAATAAATATAAGGAATATGGAAGAACAGTTCTTGAATATTATCATGCGCAAGCATTTCACATGGTATCGTTTTTTCTGGGTAGTCGTCGTACTTTATGTTGTAGGATTGTCACTTGAATACCTCGTAAAGTCAGACATTGTAAGTTTAGTCGGTTCGATGTTTGAGTCCGCAGCAGATTTTCTTGTAGTGATGCTCGTCATTGTAGTTCCTGATTTTGATGAGTCTAAGACTGATATGCGTGGAGTTATGACAAACGGACGTGGGGTTGTTAAGAATGAGCTGAGGGCTATGCCTTATGGTTATCGACTCATATTGGAAGGGATAATGCTTTTATCCATTGGCATTGGTCTTGGCTTCAATAATTGGTGGTTCATCCTGTTGTTGGGGGTGGATGTCGTCATAGAATTGACGTATTGGATAAAACGGAGATTTTTCTAGCTTGTCTGTAATCTTTCTTTTTAATTAATATATGCTGTTTTTATAAACAGTTAAGTCCATGGTGTTATGTGTCCGCCATGGGCTTTTGCCGTAGTTTTTGCGTAAGTCTGCCGACAATATGCCGTACAGTCAGTAACGTTTTTTTTACAAACATTGTTGTGTAACGTAACAATAAAAAAGTTTGTTTAACGCCATATAATTTTGCTTTTATGACTAATTACACTATCTTTGCAGTCAAAAGTGGTGTTAGTGTGGCTTTTTGTCAGCCACGTTCCGCTTTTCTTAGTCGAATAGGAATATAATATAAAGGTATAAAAGAAACAAAGAATGGCACAAGATGATGTTTTTAAGAAAATAGTGTCTCACTGCAAGGAGTATGGTTTTGTGTTCCCGAGCAGCGACATCTATGACGGTCTGGCCGCTGTATATGACTACGGACAGAACGGTGTTGAACTGAAAAACAATATAAAGGAATACTGGTGGAAGAGCATGGTGCTGCTTCATGAGAATATCGTCGGCATCGACTCAGCCATCTTTATGCACCCTACTATATGGAAGGCGAGCGGCCACGTTGACGCATTCAACGATCCGCTTATCGACAATCGTGACTCTAAAAAGCGCTATCGTGCCGATGTGCTTATAGAGGATCAGATTGCAAAGTATGAGGAGAAAATAAATAAGGAAGTAGAGAAGGCACGCAAGAAGTTCGGTGATGCTTTTGATGAGGCTAAGTTCCGTGAGACAAATCCTCGCGTTGTGGCTCATCAGCAGAAGCGCGATGCTTTGCATGAGCGTTACACTAAGGCTATGCAGGGCCCGGATTTGGCAGAGCTGAAGCAGATTATACTTGACGAAGGCATTGTTGATCCGATCAGCGGAACTAAAAATTGGACAGATGTTCGTCAGTTTAACCTTATGTTCTCTACCGAGATGGGTTCAGCTGCTGACGCTACAAGCAAGATTTATCTGCGCCCGGAGACGGCTCAGGGTATATTCGTAAACTACCTGAACGTGCAGAAAACAGGACGTATGAAGATTCCGTTCGGTATTGCACAGATTGGTAAGGCGTTCCGTAACGAGATCGTAGCCCGTCAGTTTATCTTCCGTATGCGTGAGTTCGAGCAGATGGAGATGCAGTTCTTCGTTAAACCAGGTACTGAGATGGAGTGGTTTGCGAAGTGGAAAGAGCTGCGTATGAAGTGGCATCAGGCACTTGGCTTCGGTGCTGAGAACTACCGTTTCCACGACCACGAGAAGCTTGCTCACTATGCAAATGCTGCAACTGACATTGAGTTCCGTATGCCGTTTGGTTTCAAGGAGGTTGAGGGCATCCACAGCCGTACCGACTTTGACCTTTCACAGCATGAGAAGTTCTCAGGCAAGTCGATAAAATATTTCGATCCACAGACAGGCGAGAGCTACACTCCGTACGACATCGAGACTTCTATCGGTGTTGACCGTATGTTCCTTTCTGTTATGTGTCATTCTTATTGCGAGGAGAAGCTGGAGAACGGCGAGACCCGTGTAGTATTGAAACTTCCGGCAGCTCTTGCTCCTGTCAAGCTGGCTGTAATGCCTCTGTTGAAGAAAGACGGACTGCCGGAGAAGGCACGTGAGATAATGAACGACCTGAAGTTCCACTTCAACTGTCAGTATGACGAGAAGGATTCAATAGGCAAGCGCTATCGTCGTCAGGACGCAATAGGTACTCCTTATTGTGTAACAATCGACCACGACACACTCAATGACAATACGGTTACACTGCGTTTCCGTGACACAATGGAGCAGGAGCGTGTGAACATCGCCGATCTGCGCGGTATAATTGAGGATAAGGTCAGCATAACAAGTCTGCTCAAAAAACTGCAGTAAATGATAAAGCTACATAAAATAATATATCTGTTCCTTGCACTGTTGCTGCCTGCTGTATTCACGGCGTGCAGCGAGAGTGAGGACACTTATGAGGAGTTCCCGGATTGGCAGAAGCGTAACGATGCCTATTTTTCTGCAATATACGAACAGGCACGTAACAACACTGACGGTACGTGGAAACTGATAAAGAACTTCGCGATAGAGGATACCATTCCGACAGACTATTCCGACTACGTCGTTGTGCAGGTAATTAAGGAAGGAACGGGCAGCGGATGTCCGATGTATTCCGACTCAGTGATGGTAAATTATCAGGGACGTCTTATTCCGTCGACGTCTTATGCAGACGGATATGTGTTTGACGGCAGCTACACAGGCGATTATAATCCGGCTACTGCTAAGCCTGCTACATTTTATGTAGGTGGTACTGTTTCAGGATTTGCTACTGCGTTACAGCACATGCACATAGGTGACCGTTGGCGTGTGTACATACCTTATCAGTTAGGATACGGCTCGTCAGAAAACGGCTCTATTCCAGCTTACAGTACGCTGATTTATGATTTGGAGCTTGTCGCATACTTCCGCGCCGGCACTACGCCTGTGCCATGGGGCGCTCCGATGAACAAGTGGATTAAGGAATAAACTGATATTTTCGGCATTTGCCGATAAACAATAAGCGGGCACAGCAGGATTTGTTCTTGTTGGTGCCCGCTTTTATTGTGTGCCTGTGTCCTGTCTGTTTTATTGATGGCTTGATACGCCACTGCATACTGTATTGAGTATATAAATGACAGGTTTAATGTCGGTCATTTGGTCATTTTTTTGATTTATGTCAAAAATTATAAGTTTTGATGCAAAAATACTTGGTTTTTCTTGTCTGTGTGCGCAAACAGTACTATCTTTGCATCGTCAAAACAAAACAATAGGTGTTAGTTTGATAGGTATTAAGTTATAAGGTAGAAAAAGAAAGATTGTTAGTAGAAGGATAACATTTATGCCGTGAGGCACGTAGTAAAGTTTCATAGGTATTAAGGTAAAAAGGTTAGTGTTTAGGTAACAAGATGTACAAAAATCCTGTTTGCTGTGCTAACAGCAACAGGTGCCGGGGGTGAGGAAGCATAAATAACACGACCTCCGTTTATTTTAAGAAAGTTTCAAAATTAATGTTTATAATGGTGACTGGAATCTTCGATAGAGGTTCCAGTTTTCTTTTTTATTGTCAGCGGTATCATTGTTTGCCTGAAAAGTAGTAATTTTGCACCATGTTTTCAAGTTCAAAGGATAATGTGTTGCTGACCATGATACGAAATGGTCAGGAGATGAGTGGCAGACAGAAGTTGAATCTTATCGTTCAGCTCAGTATTCCGTCTATTCTTGCCCAGCTGACTACAATCGTTATGTTTTACATCGACGCCTCAATGGTCGGTTCACTTGGCGCAAGAGCCTCTGCCTCTATAGGTATAGTAGAGTCTACAACATGGCTTTTCGGCGGATTGACTTCAGCCGCCGCACTTGGCTTTTCAGTCCAGGCTGCCCATTTTATAGGTGCAAACGACTTTGTTAAGGCACGTCAGGTGTTCCGGCAGGGACTCATGGCTACGGGACTGCTCACTATTATTTTGACTTCAATCTGTGTCGCAATAGCCGGTCCGCTGCCACGATGGCTTGGCGGAGGAGCCGACATTCAGGCTGACGCATCGTCATATTTCACTATTTATTGTCTGTCTTTACCTGTTTATCAGATAGGTATTCTTTCGTCGAGCATGCTTAAAAGCTCTGGTAATATGCGCATACCGAGCCTTATGAGCATACTTATGTGTGTGTTAGACGTGGTGTTTAATTATTTCTTAATTTACGAAACACATTCTGTTTCACTCTTCGGCACTGAGATAACCATGCCCGGTGTGGGGATGGGTGTGCCTGGCGCAGCTCTCGGAACGGCTTTGGCTTATATCGTTACAGGCGTCATGCTGATATGGTTTGCCACGGTAAAGTCGCCGGAACTGTCCTTAAAACAGGAGAAGTGGACATTTGCGCCGATGTGGAACTATCTTCGTAATGCCGCAAAGGTCAGTCTGCCGATGGGTGCGCAGTATATGATGATGAGCGGTGCGCAGATTGTAAGTACAATGATTGTAGCTCCGCTCGGCAACATAGCCATTGCAGCCAACACGCTTGCAATTACTGCCGAGAGCCTATGCTATATGCCTGGATACGGTATCGGCGACGCAGCTACAACGCTTGTAGGTCAGAGTATAGGCGCAGGTCGCAGACAGCTTGCACGCAGTTTTGCCTACCGCACGGTGTTCATGGGCATGGGTGTGATGGCTTTTATGGGTACAGTGATGTATATTTTCGCGCCTGAAATGATATCTATAATGACACCTGACGAACAGGTACGCCTTCTCGGTTCGCAGTCTTTGCGCATCGAAGCCTTTGCTGAGCCAATGTTTGCCGCAGCGATAGTTACTTACAGCGTTTGTCTTGGAGCCGGAGATACACTCGTACCTGCATGTATGAACCTTGCCTCAATGTGGTTTGTGCGCCTTACGCTTGCTGCCTATCTCGCGCCGATTTACGGTCTGCGTGGAGTCTGGACGGCAATGGCCATTGAGCTGTCGTTCCGCGGAGCGATATTCCTTGTGCGCCTGTTCAGAGGCAAATGGCTCAACAAGGGATTTAAATAAAATAAGGAAAGGTTAAGAATAAGATAAGTTCAGGAGTTAAAACCATTGCCATATAAAGGATTTTCAGAATCATGGCAATGTGTTTTAACTCCTTTTTTGTGTATTATTACTTTATTGCTTCTTTGGCTTTGTCGAATCCTTCAACAAGCTCACGCATTACTTCTGCCACAGGTTTTACGCTGCCTACGGCTGATGCAATCTGTCCTATTTCAAGCTCTCCGCTGTCAAGGTCGCCTTCGAATATACCACGTTTCGATGCAGCCTTGCCGAGAATGTCGCGCAGCTCGTCGGCAGAAGCACCGTTGTCTTCCGCCTCTTTCACCTTGTCGTAGAGTTGATTCTTAATCAGTCGGGTAGGAGCAATCTTCTTCAGGCAGAGCATTGTGTCGCCTTCTTGCAGCGATACGCATTTCTGTTTGAACGCATCTGAAGCCGAACTTTCCTCAGTCAGCGCAAACAGAGTGCCTATCTGAACACCTTCGGCGCCTAAAACCATTGACGCAAGTATGGCTTCGCCCGATGCTATGCCGCCTGCTGCAATCAGAGGCAGGTTCGTAGCACGGCGCACCTGTGGTATCAGTGTCATCGTGGTTGTTTCCTCACGGCCGTTGTGTCCGCCTGCCTCGAAGCCCTCAGCTACTATCGCGTCAACTCCTGCTTCCTCGCATTTGCGCGCGAACTTGCTGCTTGAAACGACGTGAGCCACTTTTATTCCGGCGTCGTGAAGCATCTGTGTGAACTTTTTAGGGCTGCCTGCTGACGTGAAAACGATTTTTACGCCGCTGTCGATTATCAGCTTCATCAGTCGGTCAATTTCCGGGTACATCAGCGGAACGTTGACACCCCACGGCTTGTCGGTTGCCTCTTTCATCTTGGCTATGTGTTCTGCCAGTGTCTCCGGGTGCATCGAGCCGGCTCCGAGTAGACCAAGTCCGCCGGCGTTGCTTACTGCTGATGCCAGACGCCAACCGCTGCACCATACCATTCCACCCTGTACAATGGGATACTCGATTCCGAAAAGTTCTGTTATTCTATTCTTTTCCATAATATTTTTATTAATCATTAAAATCAGACTAAGGCTTTTAGCTTATATCGGACAAAGATAATGGAAAAAAACGATAAAGCAGACAAATCCCTTGAAAATGATTTAAAGTTGGCGGCTTGCTGTTGTTTGAATGCAGCACAGGTATTCCCGATCGTTTTGACCTTACAGCGGAAGGATGGTTGGATATTCAGTAAAATGGTTTGATTTGTCAATGAAAATGTTACATTGTTTCTCTTATAAAAGCATTATCTTTGCATTGTCGTGAGAAATTAAGGTATAAGCTGAAAATCAGCACTTTAGCATTAAGGTAACAACCCGTGGAAAACGGTTTTGTAAAAGATGCCCTTTTATCGCGTAAAAGGTGGCCTTTCAGCCTTTAAAAGGTACTCTTTTATAAGTCAAAAGGGCATCAATTACAATTTAACAGAAAAATGGTTATGGCTTAAACCGTAAAAAGTGTGTGGATAAAAGACGTTGACAATGAAAATATTTGATATATGAAAAGGATTTTTGGAATAATTGCTTTCATCGTGGCAAGCAGTCTGACGATGACGGCTCAAACAACAGAAAAGATGAACAGAACAGACGTTTGTAAACAGAATTACCGCTTATTGTTCAGCGGTGAGGCACTGACAGGGCAGGGCACAGACCCTGAAATTATGGACATACTACAGAAGTTTATTTTCGGAGAGGTGTTTCAGACCGGCAGTCTTACCGTGAAGCAGCGTGAAATGATTACCTGTATCACACTTGCTGCGCAGCAGGCTTTGCCTCAACTGAAAGCTCATGCCGGTGCGGCGCTCAATGTTGGAGTAACTCCTGAAGAGTTGCGCGAGGTGGTTTATCTTACGGCTCCGTTTGTCGGATTTCCTAAAATGCTGAATGCTTTGTCTACTGTCAACGGCGTTTTTGAGGAGCGTGGCATAAAGTTACCTCTTGAAAAGCAGGGCAGTGTGACTGATGCCAGCCGCCATGAAACGGGCAAGGCTATTCAGGACAGACTCTATCCGGGCGGAATTTCCTCGACTATGGACGGAATGCCCGGTGATATGGGTAAGGACGTTGAAGGTTTCCTGACTGATTATTTCTTCGGCGAGATATACAGCCGTGGCGCACTTGACCTGAAGACACGCGAGCTTTTAGGCTATTGTGTGTTGGTTACTATTGGGGCGGAAAGTCAGTTGAAGTCGCATTATTACGGCAATCTGAACGTCGGAAATACGCCAGAGATTATTACGGCAGCCGTTATACAGTGCCTGCCTTATGTCGGTTTTCCTGCTGCAATAAAAGCTCTCAGCATAATAAAGCAGGAATACGTCAAAGAGAAGAAGAGTGAAAACAACTTTGTGCGCCTGTCGAAGATAACAGTAGATACGGCCCAGCTTGATGCGTACAACAGTCTGTTGAAGGAGGAAATAGAAGCCTCAATGAGAATTGAGCCGGGTGTCCTGACGCTTTATGCTACTGCCGAGAAGGACAAACCGAACAAGATTACTATTCTTGAGATATATGCCGACCGTGCGGCTTACGAAAAACATCTGACCACACCGCATTTCAAGAAGTACAAACAAGGCACGCTGTCAATGGTGAAGGATTTGCAGCTGGTTGATGTGAAGCCGCTTATTCCAGGCTTGAAGATAAAATAACGAAAACAGATAACATTGTTTATGAACAGATTTTTATTTACAATTGCGGTGGTTACGGCTATATGCTTTACCGCTTGCGCACAAAAGACAGAACGGCAGAATATGGGAAATAAAACAAAAACGCTGGTGGCGTATTTCTCCGCCACAGGTACTACTGAACGCGTGGCACGAAGCATAGCCGGTGCAACGGGCGGAACATTGTATGCTATTGTGCCTCAAGACGCTTACACTCATGCCGACCTCGACTGGAACGACAGCCGCTCGCGCAGTTCGGTTGAGATGAACAACGCTGACGCACGTCCGTCTTTGAAACAGCAGCATGCCGATTTGTCCGGCTATGGTGTAGTATTTATCGGGTTCCCTATATGGTGGAATGAGGCTCCGAGAGTAATCAATACGTTTATCGAGAGCAACGACCTGAGCGGTAAAATACTCGTTCCGTTTGCCACATCCGGCGGAAGCGGTATAAGTCACAGTGTGGAAATGTTGAGAAAGACATATCCCGATTTAGACTGGAAAGACGGAAAACTTCTTAACGGAGAGGCTGTGGCCGACATTGAAGAATGGGCGAACGGAATAGTGGAAAGCAGAAGATAATTTGTTGTCAGGACTGATGTCCATAATAATTGAAAAGCCCGGTTGTTTATATGTGTCATTGACCATAAACAGCCGGGCTTTATTGTTATGTTAAATTTACGTGACTTTGTCTTGTTGTTGAATGTTTGTGCGGTGTCAGTCCTGTATTCTTATACTGAAAACTTAGACCAAACTGTAAGCACGTTAAGTTTTCAGTAATGTGTTACAGACTGTTCTTCACACCGCTTGCAGGGAAGTGCATGTCTGCAACTGTAAGTTTGTTTTTCTTGGCATAGTCAACATATTTCTTCCTTGACTC
>CABUHE010000013.1 GCA_902491375.1 uncultured Prevotella sp. | reverse complement strand
TAAAGTTTTCCAGTAAGTAATAACTTTGGGTGTAAAGTTTTTTTAGGCATAGTCATTTGCTTTGTAAAATGGCACCTTTTATAAGATAGAATGGCACCTTTTGCAATGTAAAAGATGCCCTTTTGCAGGCAGGTCGGTTATCACCGTTTGTTGATAATGATTTTCCTTAATCTGAATATCAATATTTCATGTTTAAATATAATTGTTTGTTGATTTGCCGTAAGACATTTCTTTTGCCTGTTTTAATATACCTGTTGTTTTCTTGGATATAATATTCTGATAATCAGAACATTAGAGACTGTGCCGATTTGCAGATATAAAGCTTGGAATTTTTGTTGTATTAAAGAGAATATCTAGCTTGTTTTTTCGGTGAAAATAACAATATATCGCCAATAAAAGTATGCTGTTACAGGACTATATGAATTGTGATAAGCTTAATGCGTTTAAACGTCTTGACTTTATGTCATAAATCATTGTTTTTTGTGATAAACCTTTTTATATCAAAAAATAATTCTTATTTTTGCGATAAAATCAAGAAGATTTTCTACCTTAAAAAACTGACTGAAATTTTATTATAACAGATTACTGACTATATATGGAGAACAAAATGAGTATCGCCGAGCTGACACTGCGAAGCGAGGAAATCAGAAAACGATTGTTAGAGGTGGTCTATAAGGCCAAGGCCGGACACATAGGCGGCGACCTTTCGTCGCTTAACGTGCTGACGGCGCTGTATCTGCGCATTATGAACGTGGACCCGAAGAATCCTAAAATGGAAGGACGTGACCGCTTTGTCATGAGCAAGGGACACTGCGTTGAGGCACTCTATTGTGTGCTTGAGGCTAAAGGATTCATCACGAAAGAACTGGTTGACACTTACGGCGATTTTCTTTCACCGCTTGCAGGACATCCTACTGTTGAAGTGCCGGGCATTGAGTTTAACAGCGGTGCGCTGGGCCATGGTCTCTCTATCGGTGTAGGTTGTGCCATTGCAGCCAAAATGGACGGCAAACCGTATAAGACTTATGTGCTGATGGGTGACGGCGAGCAGGGCGAAGGCTCAATATATGAGGCTGCTATGGCCGGCAGTAATTATAAGCTCGATAATCTTGTGGCATTTATCGACCGCAATGGTTTGCAGATAAGTGACACAACAGAGAATGTTATGAAACTGGAGTCGATAGACGAGCGTTGGCGTGCTTTCGGATGGGATGTTCACGATGTTGACGGAAACGATATGGGGGCTATTGTCAATTGTGTTGAGGGTATTGACTTCAACAACGGAAAACCTCACATGGTAATACTTCATACTACTAAGGGTTTCCACGTTTCTTATATGGAGAATGTGCTGAAGTGGCATCATGGTGTGCCCACGCCTGAGGAGTATGCTGAGGCTATCGATGAGATAACAAAGAGAATTGAGAGCCTGCGTAATGCATAGGAATTACTACAGCCTTAACCACATTGTTCAACCAGAAATTGATTTTTTATAAATTATGACTTGTGAAATAAAGAGTGTTGCTTGCCGCAAGAGTTTTACCGACACACTGTTGGAGCTTGGCAAGAACGACAGAAATATAGTAGCCGTAACAACTGACGCACGCGGTTCTGTTACGTTGACCGATTTTGCAAAACAGCTGCCTGAGCAGTTTGTAGAGTGCGGTATTGCCGAGCAGGATGCCGTAGGCATAGCTGCCGGTCTGGCATCGTGCGGAAAGAAAGTTTTTGTCTGCGGTCCGGCCTGTTTCTATGTAGCCCGCAGTCTTGAGCAGGTAAAGGTCGATGTTGCCTATTCAGGCCAGCCTGTGAAGATTCTTGGCGTGAGCGGAGGTGTTGCTTATGGAGCTCTTGGAGCTACTCACCATAGTCTGCACGACATTGCAGTGTTGCGCACTTTCCCTGGCATGCAGGTGGTTTTGCCGTGTGACGCACGTCAGACACGCAAGCTCGTCGAGCAGCTTGTTGATTATCCTCATCCTGTTTATGTCCGTGTAGGCCGAAACGCAGTTCCTGATGTTTACGAGGACGATAATTTTGAATACGAGATAGGCAAGTCTATACAGTTGCAGGACGGAAGTGACTTGACGATTATCGGTACGGGTGAGACCGTTTACCACGCATTGCAGGCAGGCCGCCGTCTGGCTGCTGAGGGCATAAGCACTCGCGTAATAGATATGCACACACTGAAACCTGCTGATACCGAAGCTATTGTAAAGGCAGCTAAGGACACAGGCCGCATTATCACAGTAGAGGAACATAGCATGTACGGCGGTCTTGGCGGTATCGTTGCTGAGACGGTTGCTCAGAATTGTCCTGTGTCTATGCGTATACTCGGTATTCCTGATGAGAACGCTGTTCACGGCAAACCTCTTGAGATATTCCATTATTACAAGCTTGACGCTGACGGTATTTACGAGACTGCGCTTGACTTTGTTAAAGGGAAATAACGATTAAGGGTTAAGACTCAAGAAAACCGGCCTTTTTATTTAAGGCAATATTTATTGATGTTTTCTTGATTCTTAGCCCTTAATTTCTTTATTATTACTTTTCTTTATTATGAATTACATAATATCAATTGACCAAAGCACTTCGGCCACAAAGGCTGTCGTTTTTGATGAGAAGTGTCATCTGGTGTGCCGTAAGAACGTACCCCACCATCAGTATTATCCCAAACCAGGCTGGGTTGAGCATGATGCGGAGGAGATTTACAGAAATACGGTTGAGGCCATCAGAGAGGTTGTTGAGGCTACGCGCGGTGAAGGAGCATCATATTCGTTGGCGATAACCAACCAGAGGGAAACCGTAGTAGTGTGGAACAGACGGACAGGCAAGCCTGTTTATAACGCCGTTGTTTGGCAGTGTCAGCGTGGCGAGGAAATATGCAACAGCCTGAAAGAAAGAGGATATACTGACTTTATCCGTGAGCGCAGCGGACTGATAATCGATCCTTATTTCGCAGCGAGCGGTGCCAAGTGGATACTTGACAATGTTGAAGGCGCACGTACTGCCGCCGAGAGCGGTGAGCTGGTTATGGGTACTATTGACACGTGGCTAGTGTGGAAACTTACAGATGGCCGCAGCTTTTTTACCGATTATACCAATGCCTCGCGTACATTGCTTTTTAACATACATACACTCGACTGGGATGACGACCTGTTGTCGCTTTTCACCATACCGCGCAGCATGATGGCTAAGCCAATGCCTTGTGATTCTGTTTTCGGTCAGACAACCGTAGAAGGTGTATTCAGTGAACCTGTAACAATTGCGGGTGTTCTTGGCGATTCTCATGGCGCATTGGCAGGACAGATGTGTTTCGAGGCTGGTATGGGTAAGGCGACTTACGGAACAGGCTCTTCTGTTATGGTAAACATTGGCGAGCAGCCTGTCGCCGCGCCTGAAGGATTAGTTACGTCGGTAGGCTTTGCCGCTCAGGGTAAAGTTTTTTATGCCTTTGAAGGCAACATACATTGTACCGGTGCGACAATAAAATGGATGACAGATAATCTTAAACTGATCAATAGCCCGGCTGAAATAGAGCAGTTTGCGACCAGTGTAACAGATAACGGGGGCGTTTATCTTGTTCCTGCGTTTGCCGGTCTTGGCGCTCCTTGGTGGAATTCTCATGCCAAGGCAATGATATGCGGCATGACACTTGCAACGGAGAAAGGCCACGTTTGCCGTGCGGCACTTGAGGCGATAGCTTATCAGATAAAAGACCTCGTAGACCTTATGACAAGCCATGCAGGCATAGCTCTGAAGGAGTTGCGTGTTGATGGAGGCCCGACAAAGAACCATTTCCTCATGCAGTTTCAGGCAGATATGCTTGATGCTTGTATAAACCGCTCTGATGTTGAAGAGGCTTCAGCTATGGGTGCAATGGTTATGAACGGACTGGCACGTAAAGTTTGGGCGAGCCTTGACGAAGTCGCTGCATTGCGTACTGCTGACAACCGTATCTTCCCTAAGATGCAGGAGGACGAAAAGTGCCGGCTGTATGAAGGATGGAGAAAGGCTGTCAGGAGAGTGATTGAGAGCTGAACACAGAATCGTCTGTTACAAATACAATTGTCTTTGTAGTTAAAAGACAGTAGTTTATGCCTAAAAGACATTTAATCTTTACAAGATTTTGTATATTGAATATTTGTCAGATTATTAACAATAAAATAGAATAAGATATATGAAAAAACAAGCACAAAAAGGAAAAGAGACGTTCGGACTCATAATCGGAACCCGTGCATATTTTAATTCAGAACTTGCAATTGATGTCCGCAAGACTCTTCTTGATGAATTGGAAAAGGCTGGTTATGGTTACGTAATTCTTGATGAGCAGGACACTCCGACAGGAGGTTCAATGGAAACTGTAGAAGACGGAAAGAAATGTGCTACGCTTTTCCGTGCCAACCGCGATGAGATTGATGGTATAATTGTATCGTTGCCTAATTTCGGTTTTGAGGTCGGAATCATCAATGCCATTAGTCGTGCAGAGTTACATGTTCCTGTTTTAGTTCAGGCGTGCGATGACCAGAACGATAAAGTTGACCTTGACAGCCGTCGTGATGCTTTCTGTGGAAAGATATCTGTCTGCAATAATCTTTATCAGTACGGCATTCCGTTCACTGATACGACATACCATACTTATTCGATTCACAGTGATTTGCTGATGAAAGACATCAACAAGTTTGCCGCAATTTGCCGTGTCGTACGTAAGCTTTCTCATGCCCGCATCGGACAGATAGGTACACGTCCGCTTGGATTTAACACATGCAGATACAGTGAGAAGCTGTTGCAGGCGAGTGGTATAACTGTTGTTCCGGTTGATATGAGTGAGATAATCTTCAATGCCCGTAAGATAGACAACAACTCACTCTTGCTGAAATCAAAAATGGAAGAGATAAGCAACTATGCCAAAGTGCCTGAGGCTTATCAGGAGAAACTTGCTCTTCAGGCTAAGTTCGGTATTGCAGTAGAGGAGTGGATTGAGGAAAACGAAGTAGATGCAGCTGCTATTCAGTGTTGGGATTCTCTGGAGCAGAACTATGGTTGTGCAGCCTGTGTTACAATGAGTATGCTTGGAGAGAAACTTATACCTTGTGCCTGCGAAACAGATGTTGCCGGAGCAGTTTCAATGTATGCTTTGAGTCTTGCTTCAGGACGTCCGTCAGCTCTTCTTGACTGGAACAATAACTTTGCTGAAGACCGCAACAAGTGTGTATGCACGCACTGTGGTAACTTTCCCAAGAGTTTTGTCAACAATGATCTTAAGTTAGGACCGCTCGGTGTGCTTGGCCGTACTTTGGGTAAGGTTAATACCTTTGGCGCTGTTTATGGCAAGTGTACAGAAGGCGATTTTACATTCTTCCGCATTTCAACTGACGACAATTTGGGTTGCATTAAGAGCTATTTGGGCAAAGGTCATTTGACTAACGATCCGTACGGAATGGACGGATGTATTGCTGTAACGCAGGTTGACAATCTGCAACAATTAATGAAATTTATCTGTAAAAACGGTTTTGAGCATCACGTTGCAATGGTACGTACAGACGTTGTAGACATCTTAAGCGAGGCAATTGATAATTATCTCGGTTGGGATTTGTATGTACATGAGTAATTGTAATAAGTGAATTTGTAACAATATGCAAGCAAATAAGCGGCTTAATTGTAAGTTAAGCCTTCTTATTTGCTTATTTTTATGTCATTGTGTGATTTGTTTGTTGAATATGGAAAAAATATCTACGCAATGTCATAATAATTCAGATATTTTATCTAAATTTGCATTCGGAAAACAAAATGTAATGTTAGCCGTCGTTGTTTCAAGCTGTATTGGTATTATGGCTTGACATATGAAAGTAAACATACAGTGATGTACAGATATAGTTTGTATGGCAGATTATAAATTCTGCCACCTGTTTGTTTACTTATAGAATATAATGAAAGCATATTAACAACTTAAAAATATTAATATTATGTTTGAAGGACAACCAAAAGGTTTGTATGCGTTGGCTTTGGCCAACACTGGCGAGCGTTTCGGATATTATACGATGCTCGCAGTTTTTGTGCTTTTCCTCCAGGCCAATTTCGGTTGGGACGAAGGTAAGGCGGGTGCCGTTTATTCCGCTTTTTTGGCGTTTGTCTATTTCCTGCCGCTAGTCGGCGGTGCGATAGCCGACAAGATTGGATACGGTAAGTGTGTAACGACAGGTATTATAGTCATGTTCCTCGGCTATCTTATGTTGGCTATTCCGGCCGGAGCTGGAGTAATGGGCATGGCGTTGATGTTCGGCGCTCTTGTTTTCGTTTGCGTCGGCACAAGTCTTTTCAAGGGTAACTTACAGGTAATGGTCGGTAATCTTTATGACGACCCCGCATTGCAGTCAAAACGCGACTCAGCCTTCTCTATATTCTATATGGCTATTAACATCGGTGCTCTTTTTGCTCCTACAGCAGCCGTTAAGATAATGGACTTCGCAAAGAATTCAATGGGTGTTTCTGAAGCTGATGCTTATCATTATGCATTTGGAGTTGCATGTGTTTCATTGATTGTTTCAATTGCAATATATTACGGATTCAAGAATTCGTTCAAACATGCCGACTACAACAGCAAGACTGAGAGTGCTGTTGCTGGTCATACAGAGCCAGAGCTTACTCCGAAAGAGACAAAAGACCGTGTGGTAGCGCTTTGCCTTGTGTTTGCAGTCGTTATTTTCTTTTGGATGGCATTCCATCAGAACGGTCTTACTTTGACATACTTCGCGCGCGACTTTACCA
Organism: uncultured Prevotella sp.; assembly: GCA_902491375.1. Lineage (GTDB taxonomy): Bacteria > Bacteroidota > Bacteroidia > Bacteroidales > Bacteroidaceae > Prevotella. The sequence continues at coordinate 44,422 of CABUHE010000013.1, read as the reverse complement.
ACCAGCATAGTACAGGACTTGAGAGTATGATGTTTGATGTTACCAACCTTGTATGTGTAATATTCATTGTTTACGCTCTGTTCTCACTTTTCCAGTCTAAAACTTCTAAAGGTAAGGCCATTTCCGCATTGGTAATAGTGGTTGCGGCAGCTATACTTATTGCTAAGTATGTAAACCTTACACCTGACGGCGTTGAGGTTACGGCTCCTATCTTCCAGCAGTTCAATCCTTGCTTTGTGGTTATGCTTACTCCTGTTTCAATGGCTATATTCGGCTGGCTGGCAAGTAAGGGCAAGGAACCTTCAGCTCCACGTAAGATAGGTTTGGGTATGCTTGTAGCCGGATGTGGTTATGTTGTTATGATGATTGGCTCAATGGGACTTGAATACGGTGGCAGCGAGCGCGTATCACCTAACTGGCTTGTATCTACATACCTTATCCTTACTTTTGGTGAGTTGCTGCTTTCACCGATGGGTATTTCATTCGTTTCAAAGGTCGCTCCTCCTAAATATAAGGGTCTGATGATGGGTGGCTGGTTTGTTGCAACTGCTGTCGGCAATATGCTTGTATCAATTCCGGGATTCCTTTGGGGCAATGTTTCACTCGAGGCAGTATGGGGCATACTTGTAGTTCTTTGCCTGTTGTCTTTCCTCTTCATCTTCTCTATCATGAAGAAACTCGAAAAGGTTTGTTGATAATCACATAACTGATAATTGAATATTTGTTATTTGGGGATTATGATTGCCGTAACCTGCTGTTAAAGTTGCAGTGGCAAGCATAATCCCCAATTATAATTTTATAGACTTATGAGAACTTTACTTATTTCGTTAATAGCTTTATTATGCTCTGTCAGAACTTTTGCTGCAATCGATATGGATGTTGTTGAGCGTGATAGAGTTGCACATCGCGATTCGATATTAGGCCAAATCACAGGTGCATCCATGCCTGCCGACAGTATCTTGATTACAGATTTAGGCGCACGTGGGGATGGAGTCAAAGACTGTAAGCCTGCGCTTGACAAGGCCATGCGCTTAGCAACAAAGCGTGGCGGTTTGCGTATTATTGTTCCAGCTGGAACTTATCTGGTAAAAGGACCGATCCATTTTGTCAGCAATGTGTGTCTTGACATACGCCGTGATGCGACTTTGAAATTTGCACCAGATCCAGAGCTCTATCTGCCAACAGTAAAAACAAGTTGGGAAGGAACATTCCTCAATAATTACAGTCCTTTCATTTACGGTTACGGACTGCATGACGTGTCAATAGTAGGAGAGGGCACTATCGACGGAAACTGTGCTGCAACATTTTCAACATGGAAACCACGACAGAAAGAAGGACAGGCTTTAAGCCGTGAAATGAACCACAAAGAGGTTGCAATAGATAAACGTAACTTCGGCAAAGGCTGGTGGCTTAGGCCGCAACTGATACAGTTTTATAATTGTTCAAGGATTACAGTGTCAGGCGTTTTTATAACAAATGCACCGTTCTGGTGTGTGCATCTGCTGAAAAGCGAGAATATTATATGCCGTGGATTACGCTATAATGCCAAGCTCGTAAATAACGACGGAATAGACCCGGAGTGCTCACGTAACATTCTGATTGAAGATATTAGGTTTGACAACGGAGATGACAATATTGCGATAAAGTCAGGACGAGATAATGACGGATGGAAAGCGGCTATGCCGTCAGAGAATATTATTATCCGCAATTGTAGTTTTAAGGGCTTACATGCTGTTGTTATCGGAAGTGAGATGTCGGCAGGTGTGAGAAATGTCTTTGTCGAGAATTGTACGTATTCTGGTTATTGTAAGCGTGGTATTTATATAAAGACCAATCCTGACCGTGGGGGATTCGTTGAAAATCTGTATGTGAAGGATTGCCGACTGGGTGATGTTGAAGACCTGTTTTATGTCACAAGCATGTATGCTGGCGAAGGTCTGGACAATGATAAGTTTACGCGTGTGTCTGGACTTTATGTTGACGGACTTACCTGTAATAATGCGTCAAACTTTGGCATTGTACTACAAGGGACGGAGGCGAGTCCGATAAGTAATGTCATGTTTTCCAACGTAAATATCAGTGGCGGTAAGAGTGCCATTAGTTTTGACAATACCGTAGGAGTAGAAATGCGTAACTGCCACATCGGCGGACAGGCAGGTGTTCCGTCGCAGGTGCATTAAAACGAGGTCTGTGGATTTTTTTACAGGTTCGTCTGTATTGTGTATTGTTTATATATAGAAAATGAGTACTGACTAGATGTGTCAGTACTCATTTTTTATTGGATATTCATGTAAAAAACGAAAGGTCATCTTTTATCTTTCAATAGAGCATCTTTTATAATGCAAAAGGTAACCTTTTGGCCGTTAAAAGACCATCTTTTAGGAAATGAATGGCAGAAAGTAAACAAAGGTTTTGATTTCAGTTGATTTGTAATGAGTTACAGATAAACTCCGGTTGCTTATTCTCATATTTGTCAGCTGATAATAATGTTGTTTGCTTAAAGCGTTATGAGAGTTACAAGTTTCTCCGTTTATATCTCACCAATGTCTACATATCCCCTTGTAACAGCATAAATAGTAAGGGCTGAGACGCTTTTAAGTCCAAGCTTCTCCATTATGTTACGGCGGTGTGTTGCTACTGTAGCAAGACTTATATTAAGCCTGTCGGCAATCTCTTTGTTTATCATTCCTTTGACAATCAGCGACATAACCTCTATCTCTCTGGCTGATAACTGCTTCTCTTGTTCTGACTGTGGTACGGGTGGAAGATTGCGCCCGCTTGAGTGAGCCGACTGTTCCAGTGTGAGAAGTGAACGTATCAGCATCTTTTCTGGTACAGACGTACAAATACAATGGAATCCTGCAAATGTTGGCTGGGCATCGGCTGAAGCTGACAATATTATTGTTTTATTGCGCCGGTTGACAAAGAATTGAGTGTTTTCAGTTACTGTATTTGTAGATGCGAAGTAGTGATTATAATTGTCGACAGCCGCCGGAGGAATGTCGTCAGCCGAGAGATAAGTGTCGATTTCGACAATCGGCATGACTTCTTGCAGCATTTGCCTTAGTCCTATTGCTGCAAGTGTATCGTGATGGATTACTGCTATCTTCAATTCACTGTTAATATTCGGGTTTATATAATAAATTTCGCCGGGCCATGTTTCATAATCTTGAATTATACCTAATGATATTCATTTATGAAACGCAACCCGGCGAAACTGATATAATCTTTATTTGTTACTTATGACATAAAGCCGAGCAATGCACCTGCTGCAACGGCAGAACCGATGACTCCGGCAACGTTCGGTCCCATTGCGTGCATGAGAAGGAAGTTGTGACGGTCGTATTCAAGACCGATGTTGTTTGAAATTCGGGCACTCATCGGCACGGCACTTACGCCGGCATTACCGATAAGCGGATTGATTTTCTTAGACTTCGGCAGGAACAGGTTCATTACTTTTACGAAAAGTACACCTGATGTAGTTGCAATGATGAAAGCCATAGCACCGAGGAAGAATATGTAGATAGTCTTCATTGTCAGGAACTCGCTTGCCTGTGTAGAGCAGCCTACAGTAAGACCGAGCAGCATTACTATAATGTCGTTAAGTGCGCTGCCTGCTGTTTTTGCAAGACGTGTGGTCTTTCCAGACTCCTTCAACAGGTTTCCGAAGAAGAGCATGCCGAGCAAAGGCAGACCTGATGGCACGATAAACGTGGTGAGCAGCAGTCCTATGACAGGGAAAAGAATGCGCTCAGTCTGGCTGACGTGGCGTGCAGGTTTCATGCGGATGAGTCGCTCGTTCTTGGTTGTGAGCAGACGCATCAATGGCGGCTGGATTACCGGCACGAGCGCCATGTATGAGTATGCGCATACGGCAATGGCACCCATAAGGTTAGGACAGAGCTTTGATGAAAGGAATATGGCTGTCGGGCCGTCGGCACCACCGATGATTGCGATACCTGCTGCCTGGTTAGGTTCAAAGCCGAGAGCCAGCGCTATCATGTAAGCTCCGAAGATACCGAACTGTGCAGCAGCACCGATAAGTATCAGTTTTGGGTTGCTGATAAGTGCAGAGAAGTCGGTCATTGCACCGATTCCAAGGAATACGAGTGGCGGGTACCATCCCTGGCGTACACCTTGGTAGAAGATGTTCAGCACAGAATTGTCCTCATAAAGTCCTATCTCAAGACCTGCATCGGCACGGAAAGGAATGTTACCCAATATAATACCGAGACCAATCGGTACGAGCAGCAATGGCTCAAAGTCTTTCTTTATTGCCAGCCAGATGAAGAATGCGCCGGCAATTATCATTATGATGTTCCCCATTTCGGCATTAGCAAAGCCGGTGTATGTAAGGAACTCGCTGAAGTTGCTTGATATGAAATCTATAAATCCCATGGCTTGTTATTTGTTACGGTTGTTAGATTTAGTTGTCTTATGTTTATGTGGCTATTCTGTTGCGGACTTATCTGTTATATCTGACTTTGCTATTATAATCTGTGTTTCAATCAACAGAGTTGCCGACATAATCATAATAACTCATCCTATGGTTATGAGGGCGTCGCCTTCCATTACGGTGTCACCCTTGCTGACGAGTATTTCTTTCACTGTTCCGTTACTTTCTGCTTCGATGTTGTTCTGCATCTTCATAGCTTCAAGTACAACAACAGTGTCACCGTTCTTCACCGTATCGCCTACTTTTACTTTTACTTCTGTTATTGTTCCTGGCAGTGGTGCTGTAACTTTTACGCCTGGACCAGCTGTAGCGGCTGGTTTGTTGGCCTTTGGCAGACTTTCAGTTGGAGCAGCAGCTACCGGCTGTTGTGGGCGCTGAGCTGCCACAACAGGTTTATGCGGCATAGTAGTTGGGTTGATTGGCTGCTTGAGCTCTACTTCGAAGTTGATGCCGTTTACGCTTACCTGCGCAATGTTTCCTTCAACGTTTAATATCTCTACGTCGTAGTCGACGCCTTGTACTTTATATTGATATTTGTTCATTTTTTTTATTTTTTTAGTTGACAAGTTTTATTCTTAGACGTTAATTTGCTGTCTTTCTTTGGTTTTTGCTTGTCTGCTTGTTTTACGGTATTATTGTTTCTTCAGGATAAATGTTCCAGTTAGTGTGGTGAGGTTTGATAGTAATGATGTTGCTTTCAATGTCGTGAACATTGTCCTCGTATTGTTTGAGGGCCATAGCAATTACAGCTATGTAAATCTCTTTATCAATACCTCCTGTCTGCAAGCCGTCTTTCAGGATGACTTTCGTCTTGTGTCCTGTTTCTGCTATCTTTTCTCCTGTCTTTACGGCAGCCTTGATTGGCTGTATCTTTCCGGCCTTTTTAATTGCATGTTTGTGTGCCATGAACAGTCCGAGAAGACGGAAGAAAACGTAGAGTAGAGCAAGACAGAAGAACACAATACCCATTGACAGTACTGCAATACCTATGCCGTAGGGATCGTCGCGCTTGATTTTTGCCATCTTTGTCTCATTGGCCTGCATATAATTCTCAATGTTTGGAGTAACGTTGTCAGCGCTCTTAACAACCCATTGTGCCGAGCCGTCCTTTATTCTTGCGTATGACTGGTCGGCAGCGAGAACTGGAACAGACACGGAGTCGATAAGATCTATACCGTTACCGTCAAACAGTCCTATCCAAACTGGCTCACCGCTTGTCGCTTTTGCTGTAAGGTGAAGTGTGCCTTGGGCAGGATTACTGTTAAGGAAGAACACGATGTGCTCACGTGCCGACAGTGAGGTGCGGTCGTCACCGTTAGGAATACAGCTCATCATGGCGATGCGTTCCGGTACGGTCAGGCTTTTGTCGAGCGCACGGCGGTCTGTTGTGATGTACATTCCGCGGACGTCATACGTTGAAAAAGCAGTGTTGGCAAGTTCCAGCCATGCGCCTCTGTTTCCGTATTCGTCCTGTAGGTTTGCCTTGTTGTTGGTCAGCACTTCATTAATCTTGATGTTTCTGGCGCCTTGACCGAACATCGAGACAGTGCCTGCACATAAGGCAATGAGAAGGAAAATGGTCTTTTTCATGTTATGTATAAAAGTGGTTTTTGTTTTCATAGGTCAGATTTGTCATGGCAGGTGTGCCGTCGGATGTGTGTCCGTAAGGTCAGTAAATAAGGTTACTGCCATGACAAATCTTTTTTGATTATCAGATTCCGCAACAGAAAAGCACAATTATCTGTGCCGTAAATATTCTAAGGAACATGCTCAGCGGATAAACAGTTGAATATCCTACAGCTGGAGCATCCTTTGAACATGTAGAGTTTGCGTAAGCCAATGCTGGCGGGTCTGTGTACGTACCGGCAATCATTCCCATAATAGTGAAATAATTGAACTTATACTTCAGTCTCGCAATTGTGCCGACAATCAGAATCGGTATTATCGTAATAAGGAAACCGGTGTATACATATTTCAGTCCGTCACCTTGCAGTATGGTTTCTGCGAATCCGTCTCCGGCTTTTATTCCGACACTGGCAAGGAACAGTACTAGTCCCATTTCTCGCAGCATCATGTTGGCACTTGTCGTCGTGTAAGTTACGAGGTGTACCTTATGACCGAAGCGTCCGATAAGTATTGCTATGATAAGAGGACCGCCGGCGATACCAAGTTTGATAGGAACAGGTATGCCCGGGAATGCGACTGGAATGCTGCCGAATATTATTCCGACAATAATTCCGACGAATATTGTTGCGATGTTAGGCGCATTAAGACGCTTAACAGAGTTGCCCATAACACTTGCTACACGGTTTACGGCTCCTTCAAGACCTACAACCATTATTCGGTCGCCTACTTGAAGTGAAAGGTTTGAGCTTGCGAAAAGATCCATACCGTGACGCGTTATTCTGGTTACGTTAACACCATAGGCGCTTGAAAAGTGCATTTGGCCAAGTGTCTTTCCGTTGATTGACGGCCTTGTTACGATAATTCGCTTGCTAACCATCGGCTCGTCTTGATTCTTCCAGTCTACTTCTGTTTCCGGTCCGATGAATGCTATTATTGCTTCAGAGTCATTTTCTGCACATACAATAAACAGACGGTCGCCTATGTGGAATACTGTTTTGACCGTTGGTGTTATTACGTGACCGTCGTGCAGAAGTCGTGAGCATACGAAGTCGCGGTTGAGGAAGTTGTGAACCTGTGCGATAGTCTTGCCTTCGAGGTAAGAGTTTGTTACTTCAATGTTCATGAAATGAGGCTTTACAGCTCCGTTCTCGTGCTCTTCATCATCAAGTTTTTCCTCTTCTCTGCTTATGCTTATCTTGCAGATATATCGTAATGCTATTGTTGCTCCAATTATGCCTAGGACGCCAAGCGGGTATGCGCAGGCATAACCTGATGCAATCTGTGGAATGTTGCCGTCTTTGAATACAGATGCCAATGCTTCGTTGGCAGCACCAAGACCAGGAGTGTTGGTTACGGCACCGTATAGTGTACCGACCATCATCGGAAGGTTTTTGGGGTCAGAAGTGTCGAAGAAAATGTAGTAGCAGGCGAACATTACAGCGATGTTCAGAAGAATAATGGTAGTTGACAGAGCGTTGAGAGTTATTCCGCCACGTCTGAAACTCTCAAAGAAACCTGGACCTACCTGTAATCCTATCATGAATACGAAAAGGATAAGTCCGAATTCCTGCAAAAATGAAAGTACGCTCGGCGTCGCAGTAAAGCCTATGTGTCCTGCGGCGATGCCGGCGAACAGTACGAACGTTACGCCAAGGGAAATTCCCCCGATTTTAATTTTGCCCAAACCTACTCCGACCGCAATAACACATGAGTACAGCAACGCTATGTGCGCTACGGAATCGGTGGCAGTAAATAAATTAATTAGCCATTCCATAACATATCTTTATAATGCTGCAAAAGTAGCTAAAATATTACTCATTTAATAATTTTTGTGCAACAATTTTACTGCGTTATCAAAGGTTTTTGTATTTTTCACTGTTAAATAATAATTTCTATTCTTTTTTTTAAAACTTGTCGGAAAAATACCTTATCTTTGCCAAGAGATAAGCTTAAATAATGAGGCTAAGGCTCATAAACATTGACAAATAGTCAGTATAACAGACACCTGGATACCGAAAATGGGTATAACTGATGTCATTTGTAAAGCTGGCGGGGCTTTGATTTATGACAGATACGTAACAGGCTGATGCCTAAGACATTACGTATTAGCTGGCAAAAAGGCCTCTTTTGGTATGAAAAAGACCATGTTTTACAGCCTGAAAGACGGTCTTTGAGACGGTAAAAGAGGCTCTGTTTCAGACTGTGATTTTTGATGCGTCAGGTTGGTCATGCGTGGCTGACGGCATAATGAATGTAATCTTAAATTGAATTTGTGGCAGACACAATTAAATATAGGTAACTTATATAATAAAGATTTATGTCAAACTGTAAAGAAAAACTCTTCAGCGAGTTCAAAGCGCCTACAAGACAAGAGTGGCTTGACAAGATTCAGGTCGACTTGAAAGGTGCCGACTTCAACAAGCGTTTGGTTTGGCGGACGAACGAAGGCTTCGACGTGCCGCCCTTCTACCGCAGGGAAGATGTGTTGAAACTTAACACTCCCGACTCTTTGCCGGGTGAGTTTCCGTATGTTCGTGGCAATAAGAAGGCATGCAACTGCTGGTATATACGCCAGAACATAATTGCCGACGATGCTAAGGCTGCCAATGCCAAGGCTCTCGACATTCTTGGCCGTGGAGTAGACTCTGTAGGTTTCAGAATCCCCGGTGACAGCGTAAGCGCTGATTTTGTCGAGACATTGCTCAACGGAATCGACTGCGAGGCTGTCGAGGTGAACTTCAATACATGCAAGCGTCATACCCTTGAGCTTGCGCAGATACTTGTCGCATATTTCGAGAAAAAGGGATATGACAAGTCAAAGGTTAATGGCTCACTCGACTGGGATCCGATGGAGAAGATCGTCATGAAGGGTCATGACGTTACGCCGATACTTGCTTTTGCTCCTCAGATTGTAGAGGCTATGAAGGATTATCCTCATTTCCGCTGCATCTCTGTCAATGCAGTTTCGCTCAACAACGCAGGTGCTTACATCGTGCAGGAGCTGGGCTATGCAATGGCTTGGGGTAATGAATACATGGAAATGCTTACTGAAGCAGGTGTTGATGCAGACCTTGCGGCAAGCAAGATAACATTCAACATGGGTATTTCAGAGAACTTCTTCATGGAGATTGCCAAGTTCCGCGCAGCACGTCTGCTTTGGGCAGAGATTGTCAAGAAGTATGAGCCAAAGGCTGAGACTTCTTGCATGATGTGCGTTAATGCTGTTACTTCAAAGTATAACATGACTCTGTTTGACAGTTATGTCAATCTTCTGAGATCACAGACTGAGTCAATGAGTGCTGCACTTGCAGGTGTACATTCAATTGTTGTAACTCCGTTTGACTCTGTATATGAGACTCCTAATGAATTCTCAGAGCGTCTTGCACGCAACCAGCAGCTTCTTCTCAAAGAGGAAAGCCACTTCGACAAGGTTGTTGACCCTGCTGCCGGAAGCTATTTCGTAGAGGAGCTTACAACATCACTTGCCAACGAAGGCTGGAAGATATTCCTCAATGTTGAGAGTAACGGAGGATTCCTTGAAGCCGCAAAGAAGGGACTTATCCAGGATGATGTTAATGCAACAAACGTTAAGCGTCATGAGGCTGCTGCAAAGCGCAAGGAGTTTATACTCGGTACAAACCAGTTCCCGAACTTTACAGAAAAGTCAGAAGGCAAGCGTCCTCTCGCATGCACATGCTCATGCGGCTCACATCATGAGACAGCGTTTAAGGCTATTGAGACAACACGTCTTGCAGCCGATTATGAGAATCTGCGTCTGAAGGTAGAGGAGAGCAGCAAGGTTCCAGTAGCATTCATGCTTACAATCGGTAACCTCGCTATGCGTCAGGCACGTGCCCAGTTCAGCTGCAACTTCCTTGCCTGTGCAGGATATAAGGTTGTTGACAACCTCGGATTCAAGACTGTAGAAGAAGGTGTAGACGCTGCGCTCAAGGCTGGAGCCGACATCGTTGTATTGTGTTCAAGCGACGACGAGTATGCCGAGTATGCAGTTCCCGCATTCAAGTATCTTGACGGCCGTGCAATGTTCGTTGTAGCAGGTGCACCGGCATGTATGGACGAGCTTAAGGCTGCCGGTATAGAGAATTTCATTCATGTGCGTTGCAACGTACTTGAGACATTGAAAGAATATAACGCTAAATTGGGAATAAAATGAGAAAGAATTTCAACGACGTCAATATATTTTCTGACATAAAGGCAACTGACGGCGCTAAATGGCAGAAAGACAATAATATAGCTCCCAACTGGAAGACACCAGAGCACATAATGGTGAAACCAGCCTATACGAAGGAAGACCTTGAGGGCATGGAGCATCTTGATTATACAGCTGGACTTCCACCGTTCCTGCGTGGCCCGTACAGCATGATGTATCCTTTCCGTCCGTGGACAATCCGTCAGTATGCAGGTTTCTCTACGGCTGAAGAGAGTAACGCTTTCTATCGCCGTAACCTTGCCAGCGGTCAGAAAGGTCTGTCAGTAGCGTTCGACCTTCCTACACACCGCGGTTACGACCCAGACAACATGCGTGTTATCGGTGATGTCGGTAAGGCCGGTGTGTCTATCTGCTCGGTAGAGAACATGAAAGTTTTGTTCAACGGTATTCCTTTGAACAAGATGTCAGTGTCAATGACAATGAACGGTGCGGTTCTGCCTATCATGGCATTCTATATCGTAACAGGTCTTGAGCAGGGTGCTAAACTTGAGGAAATGGCCGGAACAATCCAGAACGATATCCTCAAAGAGTTCATGGTGCGAAACACTTATATCTATCCGCCTGCATTCTCAATGAGAATTATAAGCGATATCTTCGCTTATACTTCTAAGTTCATGCCTAAGTTCAATTCAATCTCAATATCTGGTTACCACATGCAGGAGGCAGGAGCAACTGCCGACATCGAGTTGGCTTATACAATTGCCGACGGTCTTGAGTATGTGCGTGCCGGAGTGAACGCCGGACTTGATATTGATGCCTTTGCGCCTCGTCTGTCATTCTTCTGGGGTATCTCTATGAACCACTTCATGGAGGTTGCCAAGATGCGTGCGGCACGTATGTTGTGGGCTAAGATAATCAAGCAGTTCGATCCGAAGAATCCGAAATCTCTTATGTTGAGAACTCACTGTCAGACTTCAGGATGGTCATTGACCGAGCAGGATCCGTTCAACAATGTCGGCCGTACTTGTATCGAGGCTATGACTGCTGCTCTCGGTCACACTCAGAGTCTGCATACAAACGCGCTTGATGAGGCTATCGCATTGCCGACAGACTTCTCTGCACGTATTGCCCGCAACACTCAGATTTACATTCAGAACGAGACAAAGATATGCAAGCATATCGACCCGTGGGCAGGTTCATACTATGTCGAGAGTCTGACTAACGAGCTGGCTCATAAGGCATGGGAGCACATTCAGGAGATTGAGAAGCTTGGCGGTATGGCTAAGGCAATCGAGACAGGTGTGCCTAAGATGCGTATCGAGGAGGCTGCTGCACGTACTCAGGCTCGTATCGACAGCGGTGCGCAGACAATTGTCGGTACTAACAAGTACCGCCTTGACCATGAAGATCCGATTGACATCCTTGAGGTAGACAACTCTGCTGTACGCAAGGAGCAGGAGGAAGGTCTGGCTAAGCTTCGTGCTTCACGCGATAATGCTAAGGTTAAGGAGACTCTTGATGCTCTTACCGAGTGCGTTCGTACAGGCGAGGGTAATCTTCTAGAACTTGCTGTAGAATGTGCTAAGGCACGTTGTACTCTCGGCGAGATAAGTGATGCTTGCGAGAAAGTCGTAGGCCGTTACAAAGCAGTAATCAGAACAATTTCAGGCGTGTATTCATCAGAAAGCAAGAATGATGCAGACTTCGCTAAAGCTTGTGAGCTGACAGAAGAGTTTGCAAAGAAGGAAGGCCGTCGTCCTCGTATCTTCATCGCTAAGATGGGACAGGATGGCCACGACCGTGGTGCAAAGGTTGTTGCAACAGGTTATGCCGATTGTGGTTTTGACGTCGATATGGGACCGTTGTTCCAGACGCCAGCTGAGGCAGCTCGTGAGGCTGTTGAGAACGATGTGCATATTGTCGGTGCAAGCTCATTGGCTGCAGGTCATAAGACGTTGATTCCTCAGCTTATTGAAGAGTTGAAGAAACTTGGCCGTGAGGATATCATGGTAATTGCCGGCGGTGTGATTCCGGCCCAGGATTATGACTTCCTTTATAAGGCAGGTGTAGCCGCAATCTTCGGTCCTGGTACATCTGTCGCTAAGGCAGCTTGTGAGATGATGAACATACTTCTTGACAAGGAATAATATTTTCTTGTAGAAAAGGATACTAACTTAAGCCGGCTTTTCTGTTGAATATGGCAGAAAAGCCGGCTGTTTTTATGTGCTGTTTTGTCTTATTACTGTTTATATTTGTTACTCTCAGGTTTGCATAATAACAAATAATATAATAAAAAAAAGCTGCCGTTCCTCACGAAACAGCAGCTTAGAATTACTATGATGCTAAAAAATAGGCATATATTTGCCTTTTATCAATTTACTCATTGATTGCAGCGATACCCGGAAGAACTTTGCCTTCGATTGCCTCAAGCAATGCTCCGCCACCAGTTGAAATGTAAGATACCTTATCAGCCATTCCGAACTTGTTGATACAAGCTACAGAATCACCACCGCCGATGAGAGAGAATGCTCCGTTTGCAGTAGCTTCTGCGATAGCATCAGCAATAGCCTTAGAACCGCCGATGAAGTTGTCGAACTCGAATACACCTGCCGGGCCATTCCACAGAATAGTCTTAGCTCCCTTGATAGCTTCAGCGAATGCTTTGCGTGTCTCAGGACCTGCATCAAGACCTTCCCATCCATCAGGAATATCGTTTGCTGGGCATACTTGTGTATTAGCATCGTTTGCGAACTTGTCAGCTGCGATGCAGTCAGTTCCAAGTACGAGGTTTACACCATTCTCTTTTGCTTTCTTGATTACATCGAGTGCTACGTCAAGTTTATCATCCTCGCAGATTGAGTTACCGATTTTTCCACCCTGAGCTTTAGCGAATGTGTAAGTCATACCACCGCAGAGAATCAGGTTGTCAACCTTGCTGAGAAGATTCTCAATGATACCAATCTTAGTTGATACCTTAGAACCACCCATGATAGCGGTGAACGGACGCTTAATGTTGCTCAGCACATTGTCTACTGCATTAACCTCTTTCTCCATGAGGTAGCCGAGCATCTTGTGGTCTTTGTCAAAGTATTCGTCAATAACAGCTGTTGATGCGTGCTTGCGGTGAGCTGTACCGAATGCGTCCATAACGTAGCAGTCAGCGTATGAAGCGAGCTTTTTAGCGAATGCCTTCTGGCTCTCTTTCATTGCCTTTTTAGCCTCATCATATTTCGGATCTTCCTTGTCAATACCTACAGGCTTGCCTTCCTCTTCAGGATAGAAGCGCAGGTTCTCAAGCAGCAAGGCTTCACCTGGTTTAAGTTCTGCTGCTTCTTTGTCGGCATTCGCGCAATCTGGAGCGAATTTAACATCAACACCGAGGAGCTCAGAAACATTCTTAACAATCTGGCTCAATGAGAGTTTCGGATTAACCTTACCTTTAGGTTTGCCCATGTGGCTCATCATGATAACGCTACCACCGTCAGCCAAGATCTTCTTGAGTGTAGGGAGGGCACCGCGGATACGGGTTGTGTCAGTTACATTTCCGTTTTCGTCCAATGGCACGTTGAAGTCAACGCGTACAATTGCCTTCTTTCCGGCAAAATTGAATTGATCGATTTTCATATTTACCTTAGAATTTATATTGAAGTATAAAATGTTATAATTATCATCTTTTAAAAGCTGCAAGTGGAGTCAGACTTATGTGTTGACATTGTTTTACAGCTCAGCTTCTTATCGCTTTCAGTATCGTTTTTCCATGCAAATATAGTGATTTTAACTGACAAAAATTAATGTCCTTGTGATAATTTTATGATTTTTGGCACGGTTGTATTTGTAATGTAATGTCGGCTTTGCATTTAAGTGTAAAATGGATGGTTGTGAGTCATTATATAAGCTAAATCTTGTTTCAGATTAACCGTTCTTGTCATACTTTCATTACTGTCAATTCTTAATTCTTAACTCATGGTAATTCTTTGTTTTCAGATAAAAGGATTACCTTTGCACATTAATAAGAATAATATTCAATTCGTAAAAAGATGAAAGACTCTGTTATAATAATCAGCGGTGGTATGGATAGCACCACGCTGCTTTATGAAATGAAAGACCGCATTGCGTTAGGTATTTCTTTTGATTATGGAAGTAATCATAATGCGCGTGAGATCCATTTTGCGGAATTGCATTGTTCACGACTTGGGATTAAACATATTGTCATCAAGTTGGGATTTATGCATGATTATTTCAAAAGCTCACTGTTAAGCGGTGCAGACGCGATACCTGAAGGCCATTATGCTGATGAAAATATGAAGTCGACTGTAGTTCCGTTCCGTAACGGAATAATGCTTTCAATAGCAGCAGGTATAGCTGAGAGCGAGGGGTTGAAATATGTCATGATGGCAAATCATGGAGGTGACCATGCAATTTATCCGGACTGTCGTCCTGAATTTGTGAAGGCTATGAGCGAGGCGACAAAGTTCGGTACTTATCCTGGCATCGAGATTCTTGCACCTTATACAAACATAACTAAAACCGATATTGCCAAGCGTGGCAAACTGCTCGGAATAGATTATTCAGAGACTTGGAGCTGCTACAAAGGCGGAAAAATACATTGCGGAAAGTGCGGCACATGTGTAGAGCGTAAGGAGGCTTTGAGTAACGCCGGTATTGAAGACACTACAGAGTACGAGGAATAAGTATGAAAATAAGATAAAACAAAACGGGAGTTTGAAACTGATAAATTCAAATCATATTTCAAACTCCCGTAATTTATATTCAAAACTTTTCAGCTTCGTAACTTTTTAGAAGTTATAAAATACTCCTAATGAGATGTTGGTACTATCGAAGTCAAGTCCCCAAATGCTTGCACCGTCGCCATAATCTGGGTCTGCTTTCTGGTATCCTATGAATCCTACATGAGCTATGAGGCTGAATTTATCAAGTTTAAGCTCGATTCCAGGTTTAAGACCTACAGAGTATTCGTCTCCCCATTTGTTGTAATGTTTGTAACCGAAACCTCCGTCGCAGAATACATTGATAAGTTTGCTTTGCAGGAATGTGTAGCGTACATACGGATTTATTTGGAAAGTATTCCGTGTTCCGCTGAAGCCGAAACCGTTATCAACATATGAGAGATCACCTTTTGACCATCCGAACATAACGCCGGCAGCCCATTCGTCATTGAATTTATATCCGACTTCGGGCAGCAGGCTATAAATAGTTTCATCATCGTCTCCGCCGTTATCAACGCTTGCAATTCCTACATTGCCTCCGATGTAAACCTGTGCGCTTGCGCATACTGCAAACAAAGCGACTACAACTGTCATGAATAATTTTTTCATAGAAGTTTCCTTTCTTTTTTAATTAGACAATCTGATATGGACGTGGTCTTTCACCACATTACCATACTGCAAATATATTGATAATTTGAGATATTACAAAGTTTAAACATAAATCTTTTACATTTTGGCCGTATTTTGTATTAGATATTTGGACCAATCGGACAAATTCAATAACTTTGCAGCCCTGAACGATATTTATGAATTGTAATAAAAGTTACATGTTTTATTTCCGAACAATTCAATATGGTATTAAACCACTCGGTATTATAGATGTTTTTGGATGTTTGTGAAAAACAGGGTAATTTGAAAAATATATTTATATGACACTGTCTTTAACTGCGGTTGGTAGTCATGATGCTTAAAATGTTAAGTATGTTGATTGAAGTTCGTTATCTGTTGTTTCCTGTATTGTTCAAGTTTGACAGATGCAGAGACTGCAGTTAATGTTTAGGGATGAAGAGAAAAGTAAATGAACTGATTAAGAACGCATGTAGGCGAATATGTGTAATGTTTGTTTTTAGTATTTTTATACCGCAGGAGTGACATGTTTTTTTGATGACAAAGTTTATGAAAAGATTATTTATAATGTTATTTTGTGCGCTTTTGTGCAGTGTTATTAGCGCACAGACATCTGATTCGTTGATTGTAAAACAGCTGCGCGATGAAGGTGTATCGTTCTCTCATAACAACTCTGTAGTACTGCTTATGAGTGGACAGGAAAAGTTCGATGATATGTTTGAAGCCATACGTCAGGCCCGCAGCAGCGTACATTTGGAGTATTTCAATTTCCGTAACGATTCAATAGCGTCATTGCTTTTCAAGCTTCTTGCTGAGAAGGCGTCTCAAGGAGTAGAGGTCCGTGCGTTGTTTGACGGTTTCGGCAACGATTCAAACAACCGTCCTCTAAAAAAGGAACATTTGCAGAAGATACGTTTAGACGGTATTGAGATCTATGAGTTTGACCCTATACGATTCCCTTGGATAAATCACGTATTTCACCGTGACCACCGTAAGATTGTAGTCATTGACGGTATGGTGGCATACACGGGCGGAATGAACGTGGCAGATTATTACATCAACGGCACAGAGGAAGTCGGAGAATGGCGCGATATGCATTGCCGTATCGAGGGTAATGAGGTCAATACATTACAGAAAATATTCCTCAAGATGTGGAATAAGGTGTCAGGGCAGAATGTCGATGGCGAAAAGTATTTCCGTGGTGATAGTATAACTGAGACTTTTGAAGGCTTGAAGCCTGATACATGTGCGACTGCCGGTAAGAAGATGGTAGGCATCATAAACCGTGAACCACGGATAACTAATAAGATAATCAGGAAATTCTACACTGATGCGATAAATGACGCGAAGGATAGCATAAAACTGGTCAATCCATATCTTACGCTTAACCGTACACTGAAACGTGCGTTGAAAAATGCCGTGAAACGTGGCGTTAAGGTTGAAATAATGGTGTCAGAGAAGAGCGACATACCTTTAACTCCTGATTGTGTATTTTATAATGTACACAAACTTATGAAACATGGAGCTGATATCTGGATATACAAGAAAGGTTTTCATCATTCTAAAATCATTATGGTTGACGGCCGTTTCTGTACTGTTGGCAGTGCAAATCTAAATGCGAGGAGCTTAAACTTCGATTATGAGGAGAATGCCGTCATAATAGATCCTTGTACGACAAAAGAGCTTAGCGATATGTTTGACATGGACAAGGCCGATTCGTTCAAGCTCACCGAGGAGGTATGGGACAAGTGGCGTACACCATGGAAAAAGTTTGTAGGATGGTTTGCGCATCTGCTTACTCCTTTCCTGTAGAGTCAGATAGGTGTGTTTAGTATGTTGTAATTTATCTGGAGTTTTTAGTATAAGCTATCGGAGTTATTCAAAAGACCATGTTTCGTATTCTGAAACATGGTCTTTTGAGTTATAAAACATGGTCTTTTATAATGTAATTAGCCACAAATTGTATCAACATCAGATTACTGCTTGTGCTTATAATGATAATATATTGATATTAAGCATTTTATGGTTGAATATTTGTTGTGCAATGTCTGATTGTTTAATTAAGCAGAATCAGGTCTGCCATAAGTCTCATGTCGATGTCGGTAATGCCGTGACTTGACAGAAAATCTAAATCATCATCAAACGCATTTGTCAGGTCGTAAGTCTTTCCATTAACACTTCTTGCTTTGATGAATTTGTTGAACTTATCGACAGCACCGCTTATATTTGCGGACAACCAGTCGCAATATCCTGCGTTAAGCCAGTCGCCTGATTCTGCGTCCTGGCTGTTTAGCAGTCTGTTGTAATATTTTTTAGCCTGGTCATATTTGTTAAGTCCCATCAATGTCCATCCGAGTACGCGTATTACCGGCATTGAGTCGGGCATTTCTATGTCAAGTTTGTAAAGCAGGTTAACAGCGTCCTCATACTTGCCGGCTTTTGTAAGTGCCACACAGTAGTTAAGGGTTGCAGTCTTGCTTTCTGGACTTAACTTCATAAGATTGTTGTAACATTCAGCAGAGTGTTCATAATCGCCAGTCTCAAAATAAGCACGTGCCAACAGTGATGTAGCCCTTTTGTTATCAGGCTCTGTTCTAATGAGCTTCTCAAGGTAAGTAATAGCTTTCTCTGGATGTTTCGTAAAGTTAAGTTCGTAGATACCATGTGCGAGCAGTAATGCCGTATCATCTAAATCATTATACTTCGTCAGTAATGTATCCAAAGCACTTTTGTTTTTATGCTTTATCATGAAATAACATAAGTCGGGTATTGCTGCGCGTAATGCTGTGCTGTCAAATATCGCATCAGTTACAAACATAAAGTGCTTGTTGTCAAACGGATTGGCTAGTTGCATACGCTGTGGATACAGTCTGAAGAATCTGTACATGTCCTGAAGAATCATTCTTCTGATGTATGCCGGAGTGTCTTGCTCCTCTTTACTCATCGTCGGTCCAAGTGCTCCTTGTGTGTTAAGCATCTCCTTCATGTTTGCAGGCAGTTGACTTATTACTGACGATATAGCCAGAGTAAATGAGTATTTGTCGCTGTCGCAGAATGGCCCGTTTGACAGAATATTGGTCAGAATAGCTGTATCTTTAAGGCCGTTTGTTGAGCTTGAGATTTCTGGATGTTCGATATAGAATGGACAGAACCAGTTAGAAACGTTATAGAAGAATGGAAAACGCTTCATTTGTGAGAATCCTCCGAAGTATATGTCAGAACCGTCTTTTTGCATATTCATCATCTTCTGGAAACTCTCTTCCATCTTTTCCATAGCACGTTCTGATGCTCCAGGGTCGAATACATCGGCCATAGGGTCGTCTTCTTTCTCCGTTATACCAAAGCGTGTGATGTTTATGTTGTTGTTTTTAATCAGTTCAGGCATAATGTCCCGTCTGATTGTATCTGTATCTTGTTCAGCGTTAAGACAATAAACCATCTGCTTTTGGAAGTCAACCAGTTCGTTTACTGTATTTTCGTCTTCAAGCATTTCACAGACAGTTTGTCTTATCTTCGGGAATATTTTTGTTGCAGGTGATAATGAGAAAACCCATCCGACAAGTGCTTTCTGGCGCAGTTTCTCGTCTGATGCGTTTTTATATACATTTATCAGAACGCTGAACTTGTTTGCGTCGAAATTGTTCATCGTTGCCAGTGTCAGCGCGCTTACAAGCAGTTGGGCGTCAATAGTGTCGATGGTAGGAGAAAGAATAAGTTGATTGTAGAAGTCAGCATCAGACTCATTCCATTGTCTTGAAACTATTATTTTGCAGAACAATGACTGCATGAAGCTGTTATGTCTGCTGTAAATGTCTTTGCTCTTTTCGCTTCTTGCCGGTTCAACGTCAAGACTCAGCATGGCAACATCAGTAACAAAGCCTTCAAGTTTAGCCTTGATGGTTTCGTTGTTTGACGGATTCCTCATTGCGTTGCGCATTGCTTCAGAATAAAACTGTACGTTTTGTATACGGTAAGCAACATTCGTATCGCTGGCGAAACGGTACAGCTTGACTATCAGCCTTTTATATATTTCTGCACGTTGCGGGTCGTTGAATCCACGCTTCATGTAGTCAAGCATGAGACGATATTCGTTCTCTATGTTCTCAAGTTCCTGGTCGTATATCAGTTGAGGGTTATTGTTGACAAGTTCTCGGGTCAAGCGTAGAGCGTGACCAAGATTGAGATTGTTTATTTCGGTTAATATGTTTTTTATTTGTTTGGGTGCGTTGTTCTCCATTTCGGTTGTCATTTTAGCCATCTGTCTGCCGTTTCAATATCTTTCTGACGTGGTGCGTTGGCACGTTCGAATTTCATTTTAGGCAGTGCGTTTATAACCTTATCGTCGGTCTTATAGTATTTTTTTATTGTTGCTGCGTAATGTTTCAGTCCGTTTTTGTTTATCGAATCGCATGCGGCATTGTATCCGTCGATGAATACTTTCAGCTGTTGCTGTCTGCGTTTGTCGTTCATTGATTTTTTATTGAATGCTATTACTCCGAATCGCATGTCCTTATCGCGGCTGTCCATCAGTACCGGATTCTTATATAGACGTGCCTGTGTGGCTTGTGGCTCAGGCAGAAGCATTGCGTCCATTTCGTTGTTTAATAACATTCTGAGTCTCAGATTCACATTATTTATCTGTATTTTAAACACTTCCTCCTGCTTAAGTTTTGCACTGTCTGTGGCATAATCGGCAAGGAGTGCAGTCGCAGAGAAACGAGCCATGGCAATCATCTTGTCGCTAAGTTGGTTTATTCGTCTGATACGCGCAAGTCTGTTGCTTATCAGTTGCCAATAGGCGTTGGTGGCTGCGACATAGTCCAGCTGTGTACCTTTATTCTTCATGTACTGTCCGCGTACAATATCTGTCACGCATCCTTCGATTTTTGCCTTTTTAAGTGCGGCGTCACAGTCTATTTGCGAGCTGAAGTTCTTGAGCCGTATGTCTGCTTTTGCCGTGTCAAACAGATTGTATTCTTTTGCAACATATATCGGCAGGCAGTCTAATGTAGGTATTACGCCTATTTTTAGAGCCAGTGAGTCTTTCATACGTTGCTGTCTCCATTCGGCACGCGATTGTTTCTTTACTTCATCATAAGAAGGACCGCATCCGGTAATTGAGGCAATAACGATGACTGACAAAAGTAAAATAGTATGTTTGGCTGTCATATTCGGTTTTACGATTAAATAGCTTTACGGTTATTGGCCTTATGGCTTGGTATTATGTTTATTGTTTTGTAAACCTCCGACTTTATGAATTTCAGAACATAAAGACTTTCTGATTATTAAAAAGGGCAGCCCTGCGTTTGAAACACGAGTCGCCCTTCTGAGTTGTTATTAATGTGCGATATTAGTCTTACTGTTCTTTAATGATGCTGCAAAGTTAATGATTTATTTTGTAACTCAAAAAAATATCAGTATTTTTGTGGAACAAAAAGAATTAAGGTTTTTGAAGGCTTGCGGGCTGTAAAAAATATTACAGCAGAGTTTATGCGGCTGGGGTAAAATGACTTATGGCAAAAGATAAAATAGCTTATGTGTGTTCCAACTGTGGCCAGGAGTCGCCAAAATGGATAGGTAAATGTCCAAGTTGCGGACAGTGGAATACTTTCAAGGAAATACGTGTGGCACCAGAGATGGCGGGACAGGTGTCGGCAGCCACGGCAGCTTCTTCTGTAAGACGTGGTAGAAATGCTGATAAGACACGTCCATTAGCCCTTCACGAAATATCATCAAAAGATGAGCCGCGTATTGATATGCGTGACGGTGAACTTAATAGGGTGCTTGGCGGAGGTCTTGTTCCTGGTTCGATAGTGTTGCTTGGAGGTGAGCCTGGAATAGGTAAAAGTACTTTGACGCTTCAGACAATACTGAATCTGACTGATAAACGTGTGCTGTATGTAAGTGGAGAGGAAAGCGCTCATCAGTTGAAAATGCGTGCTGAAAGAATTCTTTCGGCCGGAAGTAACGAAGTCTTATCCGATGATTCAGCTCAACATTCAGGTGTCGAAGTTATTGATAATTCAAAAAATAAGACTGCTGAAAAGCAGAATGACATCGGTAAGCAGTCGTCAGAGAACTGCCTTGTTTTGTGTGATACTTCGCTTGAAAGTATCTTCCGTAATATTCAGGAGGTTAGTCCTGATATTGTTATAATTGATTCTATTCAGACAATCAGTACTGACAGCGTTGACAGTTCACCCGGAAGCGTGTCACAGGTGCGTGAGTGTGCTTCGGCTTTGTTGCGTTTTGCAAAGTCGAGCGGAGTGCCTGTTATATTGATAGGACATATAAATAAGGAGGGAACTCTTGCCGGTCCGAAGATTCTTGAACATATTGTAGACACCGTAATCCAGTTTGAAGGCGATCAGCATTATATGTACCGAATACTCCGTTCTACAAAAAACCGATTCGGTAGTACATCAGAACTGGGCATTTATGAAATGCGTCAGGACGGTTTAAGACAAGTACCTAATCCTTCGGAGCTGCTGCTTACTCAAGACCATGAGGGACTTAGCGGTGTCGCAATATCTTCGGCTATAGAAGGTGTGCGCCCGTTTCTTGTTGAGACTCAGGCTCTTGTATCGACGGCTGCCTATGGAACTCCGCAGCGAAGTGCTACGGGTTTTGACCAGCGCCGTCTTAACATGCTGCTTGCAGTGCTTGAAAAACGTGTAGGTTTTAAACTGATGCAGAAGGATGTTTTTCTGAACATAGCCGGCGGTTTGCGGGTAACAGATATGGCAATGGACTTAAGTGTGATTGCAGCAGTGCTTTCAAGCAATGTTGATACTGCCATCGAAACCGGCTGGTGCATGGCTGGCGAGGTTGGCCTTAGTGGCGAAGTGCGTCCTGTCAGTCGTATAGAACAGCGTATTGCTGAGGCAGAAAAGCTTGGCTTTACTCATATTATAGTTCCAAAATATAATTTGCAGGGCATTGGCCGGAAGAAGTTTAATATTGAAATCGTGCCTGTACGCAAGGTTGAGGAAGCATTGAGGGCATTGTTCGGATGACGTATTGGTCAGTTTGTTGAACATCATTTTTAATTTGAATAATAATAACCGTAAGGCTGTAAATTGATGCCTCGTCTGGTTGTATAACCGTGAAAGCGAGGCGAAGAATCAATGTCAGCGTTACGGATTTTTTGTTTTTAGTATTTTTGATTAATTTTGTAGCCTGTAAATATAATTTAAAGGAAAATGAAGCTGATTGCCGATAGTGGAAGTACAAAGACCGACTGGTGTGTACTTGACGGTGGAAATGTTGTTTGCCGTGTTGCCGGGCATGGTATAAATCCGTTTCAACAAAGTTATGAAGAGATTAAGCGGATTGTTAAGGATGAGCTGGTATGCCGGCTCGGTCCGGCCGATGCTATAAGTGAGATAGAGTTTTACGGGGCAGGCTGTCGTGACGATAAGATACAGATTATGGACGATATACTGAGCAGAGCGTTTGTCAAAGCAGACAGAGTGGAGGTCTGTTCTGATATGGTTGGAGCTGCAAGGGCACTCTTCGGCAATAGCGAGGGACTGGCGTGCATACTTGGTACAGGTGCCAATTCGTGTCTGTATGACGGGCGTAGCGTTGTCGCCAATGTTCCACCGCTTGGCTACATACTCGGTGATGAGGGAAGTGGAGCTGTTTTGGGCAAACTCTTCGTCAATGCAATGTTTAAGGGAGGACTTTCAGAGCAGTTGCGTGATAAATTCCTGTCAGAAAGCGGTCTGACGCTGGCTGAAATAATAAACAAGGTTTATAGGGAACCTTTGGCTAACAGATTCCTTGCCGGTATGTCTGTGTTTATACATAAAAATCTTGATGATGAGGCACTTAGAAATCTTGTCATCGATAACTTCAGAAATTTCTTCAGGCGCAATGTCTGTCAGTATAAACGCAATGATTTGCCTGTCGGAGCTGTGGGCAGCATTGCTTTTTATTACCATGAGCAACTGGAATGTGCTGCAAAGCTTGAAGGTTATGAGCTGGTAAAAGTTGTAAAAAGTCCGATGGACGGGCTTATTTTGCTTAACAGTAAGAATTGATAATTGCCTTGAAAAGCAGTTCATGATATTTAAATGTTCATAATTAACTTATTGTTTTTCAGATAATTAAACGTAGTATGATGTCTGAAAAAGCATCATGTGGCTATATCTGAAAAACACGGTAG
Source organism: uncultured Prevotella sp. (assembly GCA_902491375.1). Classification (GTDB taxonomy): domain Bacteria; phylum Bacteroidota; class Bacteroidia; order Bacteroidales; family Bacteroidaceae; genus Prevotella. The sequence continues at coordinate 20,645 of CABUHE010000013.1, read as the reverse complement.
GGATAATAGACGGTCTTTTGCGTTGCGAAAGACCATCTTTTGGCATGTAAAAGAGTACCAATTACAGAGCGAAATGTGGCCTTTTGCATTTCGACAGATTTTGCTCGAAAATACTTTACATTAAAAGTTCGTATTCATGTAACTTATTCAGTGGATTTGTTGCCGCGTCATTTTCACAATGTTTGGATAAAATAACATGCGTATTTGCGGGTATTCTCTGTTTTATGTTGTATTTTTATAAATATTATTATTTGAATTTATACTTTTCAGATGAATAAAGTAATGTTTGGTGATAAAATGTTACTTGTTGTGTTAATACGCTGACAATCAGTATATTGTATGCTTATGCTCAGTAAATGTGGTGCCCGCATTCTTTGTCGGAGATTGCAGTATACATAAGTATTATGGGTCCTTGTTCGTCAGATTATTTTGCTATGTAAATGCTTGATTATCATACAGATATGATAAATCATAATACATTGACATTAAACTGTTGTTGATATTTATGACATTCAAGTCACGTTAATTCTTGAATTATAGAGTAAAAATTGTAATTTTTTTGCTTAAACTTTACAAAATAAATTGTACCTTTGCACTTGTTTTGTAGTGCTACGTTTTATTAAATAAAATATTTATGTATTTTATCTTGTTAATTACCGTTCTAGTAACGGCTGTTTTCTTGGTAGTGGCTGCTTTTGTCATCGCTAAGTTAATGGGTCCGCGTACATATAACAAGGTGAAGGGAGAACCGTTTGAGTGTGGTATACCTACTCATGGCTCTTCATGGATACCTGTACACGTGGGCTATTATCTTTTCGCAATCCTTTTCCTCGTGTTCGACGTGGAGACGGTTTTCCTCTATCCGTGGGCCGTCGTGGTTAAGGAGTTCGGCGTAATGGCAATGGTCAGCATCGGATTCTTTTTGTTAGTCTTAGTATTTGGCCTTGCTTATGCATGGCGGAAAGGAGCATTGGAATGGAAGTGAGAAAACCCGTTATCAAAAGTATTCCTTATTCGGAATTCAAAGACAATGAGTCTCTCGAGAAGATCGTTGACGAGCTTCACGAGGGTGGTGTTAATGTGGTGCTCGGCTCCCTTGACAGCATGATTAACTGGGGACGCAGTAACTCGTTGTGGTCGCTGACCTTCGCTACGAGTTGTTGCGGTATCGAGTTTATGGCTGTAGGATGCGCCCGTTACGACTTCGCCCGTTTCGGCTTCGAGGTTACACGTAACTCTCCACGCCAGGCAGACCTGATAATGTGTGCCGGAACCATTACTCATAAGATGGCTCCTGCGTTCAAGCGTCTGTACGACCAGATGGCCGAGCCGAAATATGTAGTGGCTGTCGGTGGCTGCGCTATTTCAGGCGGTCCGTTCAAGAGCAGTTATCATGTAGTTCGAGGCATCGGTGAGATTGTACCGGTTGATGTCTACATTCCAGGCTGCCCGCCGCGTCCGGAAGCTATCCTTTACGGTATGATGCAGTTGCAGAGAAAAGTAAAGGTTGAGAAATTCTTCGGCGGAGTGAACCATAAAGAACATAAGCCTATTATCGTTGACGGCAATGTTGACGACAATATGCTGAAGCAGGCTTCTGCTGCTCTTAACGAGGTTGACTCTTCAGCTTCATCTAACATTTAATAAAGTAAGCGATGAAATTAGAGAACAAAATATTCGAATTGAAGGATTTCGCCGGAGAAATGGCGAAACTCAAGAATGAGAAGCATTTTGACTTCCTCGTTACTATCGTAGGTGAGGATTTCGGCGAAGAGGGTCTTGGAGCTGTTTACATTCTTGAAAATACACAGACACACGAGCGTGTGAGCGTGAAGGCTGTCAACAGCGACAGAGACAACGCTTATATCCCTACGGTCAGCAATCTGTGGAAAGGTGCAGAGATACTCGAGCGCGAGGTTTATGATTTCTATGGAATCAAATTCCTTGGCAACAAGGATATGCGCCGTCTGTATCTGAGGTCTGACTTCAAGGGCTTCCCGTTGAGGAAAGACTACGACATGAGTCCTGAGAACAATACTTATACTCTTGAGGATGACCCGGAGCCAGACTATACGCTGGAATACAATCTTGACGAGGAAGGCAGACTTGTTGCAACAAAGCACAAACTGTTTACTGACGACGATTACGTAATAAATATCGGTCCGCAGCACCCAGCGACACACGGTGTGCTCCGCTTGCAGACAATTCTCGACGGCGAGTATGTCCGTAAGGTATATCCTCATTGCGGATACATTCACCGCGGTATTGAGAAGATGTGTGAGAGCTATACTTATCCGCAGACTCTTGCGCTGACCGACCGTCTTGACTATCTTTCAGCAATGATGAACCGCCACGCCCTTGTATCAGTAATCGAGGAGGGTATGGGCATCGAGTTGTCTGACCGTATTCAGTACATCCGTACTATTATGGATGAGCTTCAGCGTCTCGACTCACACATGCTGTATTTCGGATGCTGCGCTCAGGACCTTGGAGCTTTGACAGCATTTATTTACGGAATGCGTGACCGCGAGCAGGTTCTCAACGTAATGGAGGAAACAACTGGCGGACGCCTTATTCAAAACTATTATAGAATAGGTGGTTGCCAGGCTGATATCGATCCGAACTTTGTTAAGAATGTGAAGAAGCTCTGTGAGTATGTTAAGCCTATGTTCAAGGAATATGACGACATATTTACTGGCAACGTTATTCTCCAAAATCGTTTCAAGAATGTCGGCATTCTTTCAAAGGAGGATGCTATTTCATTCGGTTGTACAGGCGGTACGGGACGTGCTTCAGGTTGGCATAACGACGTGAGAAAGACACATCCTTACTCAATGTACGGCAAAGTAGACTTCGATGAAATAGTGTACACTCATGGCGACTGCTTCGACCGTTACAAAGTACGTCTTGATGAAATGCGTCAGAGCGTCCGCATCATCGAACAGCTCATTGACAATATTCCTGAAGGCGAGTTCTACATCAAGCAGAAGCCAATCATCAAGGTTCCCGAAGGTTCTTGGTACACAAGTTGTGAGGGCAGCCGTGGTGAGATAGGTGTTTACCTGAGAAGCGACGGTGGAAAGAATCCTTGCCGTCTGAAGTTCCGTCCGATGGGTCTGCCTCTTGTTTCGGCATTTGATACAATATGTCGTGGCGAGAAGATTGCCGACCTTATCTCAATCGGAGCAACACTCGACTATGTGATTCCGGATATTGACAGATAATTGGAGAAGTAGAGGTTGTAAGGTAATCGCATAGACAGACAGCGGAACAGCCGTCTATAGATATGCAAAGCTGTAACACCTCAAGCGACTCTTCAGATTGATAAAACTTAAACTTTAGAAAAGTGTTCGATTTTAGTATAGTAACAACGTGGTTTGACAGCCTGCTCAGGGATACCTTGGGATTAGGCAACTTTTGGTCAATCCTGATAGAGTGCGTCATTGTCGGCCTGCTTATCTTGGTAGCTTATGCCATGCTGGCAATCGTACTTATATATATGGAACGTAAGGTCTGCGCTTTCTTCCAGTGCCGTCTCGGCCCTATGCGTGTCGGTAAGTGGGGTATCTTCCAGGTATTTGCTGATGTGCTGAAGATGCTTATCAAGGAGATCTTCCCTGTGGATAAGGCGGACAAGCTCTTGTATGCCATCGCACCGTTCCTTGTCATAATAGGTAGTGTTGGCGCATTTGCCTTCATGCCTTGGAACAAGGGTGCCGAGATTCTCGACTTCAATGTTGGCGTATTCCTTCTGACAGCAATTTCAAGTATTGGTGTCGTTGGTATCTTCCTCGCTGGTTGGGGCTCAAACAACAAGTATTCTGTCGTTTCAGCTATGCGTGGCGCTGTTCAGATGATTTCTTATGAAATGTCATTGTGCCTCTGCCTTATTTCAGCAGTAGCTCTTACAGGTACTATGAGCCTTTCTGGCATTGTAGAGGCGCAGAATGACGGATGGCTGATATTCAAGGGACATATTCCGGCAATAATAGCATTCCTCGTATTCCTTGTAGCTGGTAACGCAGAGGCCAACCGTGGCCCGTTTGACTTGGCTGAGGCTGAGAGTGAGCTTACAGCCGGTTACCACACAGAGTATTCAGGTATGGGCTTCGGCTTCTTCTATTTGGCTGAGTATCTTAACATGTTCATCATTGCCGGTGTGGCTGCAACCGTATTCCTCGGTGGTTGGATGCCGCTGCACATTGCAGGTCTTGACGGTTTCAATACTGTTATGGACTATATTCCAGGCATTGTTTGGTTCCTGGTTAAGACATTCTTCCTTATCTGGATTCTGCTTTGGATTAAGTGGACTTATCCTCGTTTGCGTATCGACCAGATACTTAAGCTTGAGTGGAAGTATCTTATGCCGTTGAGCTTGCTCAATCTAGTGCTGATGACAATTGTCGTTGCTCTTGGTTGGCATTTCTAAGAGATATTATGAACTTAAAGATTGAAGTCATTTAAGATGGAAGAAAATAATAAATCATATTTTGGCGGAATCAAAGATGGCATAAAGTCTTTGGCTACGGGACTTGGTGTTACTTTCCGTGAATATCTCACGAAGAAAGTTACCGAGCAGTATCCGGAGAACAGAAAGACCACTTTGCATGTTGCGTCACGTCACCGTGGCAGACTTATCATGCCGCAAGACGCTGAAGGCAATAATAAATGTATTGCCTGCAAGCTTTGCGAGATGGCTTGTCCTAACGGTACGATTAAGGTAGTGCAGAAGACTATCGAGACAGAGGACGGTAAAAAGAAACGTGTCCTTGATGATTATATCTATGACCTTGGTGAGTGCATGTTCTGTGAGTTGTGCGTCAACGCTTGTCCTCACGATGCCATCAAGTTTGTCAATGATTTCGAGAACGCTACGTTCAGTCGTGGCAGTCTTGTACAGCACCTTAACAAGGAGAAGTTTGAAACTCCGCTGCCTAATCTGACAGATGGCGGTGCTCCTCTGGAGATTGGCAAATTCAATACAGGTATTAAATAATTAAGGAGAACGTGAATATGGCTAATATGGTAATGTTTGTGATTCTTGCTGTTGTCATACTTGGCTCTGCCGTTATGTGTGTGATGACTAAGAGAATAATGAGAGCGGCCACTTTCCTGTTGTTCGTTCTCTTAGGTGTTGCAGGTTTGTATTTCCTGCTTGACTATACTTTCCTGGGTGCAGCTCAGATAAGTGTTTACGCAGGAGGTATAACTATGATCTACATCTTCGCTATCCAGCTTGTAAGCAAGCGCACTCTTCAAGGTCTTGTTGAGCGTTTCAAGGGTAGTCGTGTCGCATTTGGCGCATTGATAACTCTTATCGGACTTGTTACGGTTGTGGCAGTGTTTTTCAAGAATAAGTTTATTGACATGTCAATGCAGATGGCTGATGCCGAAGTTCCTATGAATGTAATCGGTAAGACTCTTATGGGTGCTGATAAGTATCAGTATGTTCTGCCATTCGAGTTTATCTCTGTATTCCTTTTGGCATGTATCATTGGTGGAATCGTAATATCGAGAAAGGAGTAATAAAGTATGGTACCAGTTGAATTTTTCTTTGTGCTTTCGGCACTGCTGTTCTTTATCGGCGTGTTCGGTTTCGTAACAAGACGCAACCTGATTGCCATGCTGATTTCAATTGAGTTGATACTCAACTCTGTCGATATTAACTTCGCGGCTTTCAACCGCCTGCTCTTCCCTGGAGAGTTTGAAGGTTTCTTCTTCACACTGTTCAGCATTGGTGTAAGTGCAGCCGAGACTGCTGTAGCCGTGGCTATTATTATTAATGTTTACCGCAATTTCCACAGTGACCAGGTGAACAGTATTGAAAACATGAAAAATTAATGTGTGTTATGGACTATAGTTTTGTATTTTTAATACTCTTGTTGCCTGCTCTCACGTTTATTCTGCTTGGACTGGCGGGAATGAAAATGTCCCATAAAATCGCAGGCTTGATTGGAACGTGCTCGTTGGCAATTGTGACAGTGTTGTGTTATTACACATCATTTGAGTATTTCCTTGTACAGGGAAGGGATGCAGCCACCGGTCTTTATCCTACGGTGACAGTATTTGATATTACTTGGCTGAAGTTCTCAGAGCTTCTTACATTTAATATAGGCTTCCGTTTGACTCCGATTTCCGCTATGATGCTTATCGTAATTTCAACGGTCAGCTTCATGGTGCATATTTACTCGTTCGGTTATATGCACGGAGAGAAGGGCTTCCAGCGTTATTACGCTTTCCTTAGCCTCTTCACAATGTCAATGCTGGGACTTGTTGTGGCTACAAACATCTTCCAGATGTATCTTTTCTGGGAGCTTGTGGGTGTCAGCTCATATTTACTTATCGGTTTCTATTATCCGTTGCATGCAGCTGTTGCCGCTTCAAAGAAGGCGTTTATTGTTACACGTTTTGCCGATTTGTTCTTCCTCATCGGTATTCTGTTCTACAGCTTTTATGTAGGAACATTCAATTATGATCTTACAGCGATGGCACCGGCTCAGATGGGTGCACTTCAGCATGCTAGCTGGATTATGCCTACTGCATTGTTCCTGATGTTCATTGGTGGTGCCGGTAAGAGTGCGATGTTCCCGTTGCACATTTGGCTGCCGGATGCAATGGAAGGTCCTACACCTGTCAGTGCTTTGATCCACGCTGCTACAATGGTGGTTGCCGGTGTTTATCTAGTTGCAAGCCTTTTCCCATTGTTTATTGAGTTTGCTCCGCAGGCTCTTCATTGGGTTGCATACATTGCTGCATTCACGGCGTTCTATGCTGCGGCAGTTGCATGCTGTCAGAGCGATATTAAGCGTGTTCTTGCCTTCTCTACAATTTCACAGATTGGCTTCATGCTTGTGGCTCTTGGAGTCTGCATGCCAGATGCAGGTCTCGGTAAGGTTGCCATGACTGAGGAATATGCAGATGCTAACGGTCTTGGCTATATGGCCGGAATGTACCATCTGTTTACTCATGCGATGTTCAAGGCCTGCCTGTTCCTTGGTGCAGGTTGTATTATTCATGCTGTACATTCAAATGAGAAGATGTATATGGGTGGTCTGCGTAAATACATGCCGATTACTCACTGGACATTCCTTATTTCATGTCTTGCTATTGCAGGTATTCCGTTCTTCTCAGGTTTCTGCTCAAAGGATGAGATTCTTGTAGCTTGCTACAATTATTCTCCGGTAATGGGTGTAATCATGAGCCTGATTGCCGCAATGACAGCATTCTACATGTTCCGTCTGTATTACTCAATCTTCTGGGGCAAGAGCTATTATGAGACTCATAAGGCAGAAGGTGCACACGAGCCTCATGAGGCACCTGCGACTATGACAATACCTCTTATCGTTCTGTCTGCCATAACAATGCTTGTCGGTATTTTCGGAACATTACATGTATTTGAATTCGGTGAGTTCGTTTCAGCAAACGGCATCGCTTTCGGCACACATATAAATTGGGCAGTAGCAGCTTCAAGTACAATTCTTGCTATTTGCGGTATTGCTTTGGCTACTTATATGTATAAAGGTGAAGAAACACCGGTTGCCGACATGCTGGCAAGAAAGTTCCCGCGTCTGCATCAGGCTGCTTACCGCCGCTTCTACCTTGACGAGGTTTGGATGTTTGTAACTCATAAGATTATCTTCCGTTGTGTAAGCCGTCCATTGGCATGGTTTGACCGTCATGTAGTTGACGGAGCAATGAACTTTATGGCATGGGGAGCCAACGAAGGTGGTGAGAGCATCCGCGGATGGCAGAGTGGTGACGTCCGTCAGTATGCGGTATGGTTCCTTACAGGAACGATTGCGTTAGTCCTGATATGTATTTGTCTATAAAAGAAAACCGGTAAAATGAGTATATTAAGTTTATTCGTATTGATTCCCGCACTGATGTTGCTTGGCCTTTGGCTGGCAAGAAATCTCAATCAGGTGCGTGGTGTTATGGTAACGGGTGCATCTTGCCTGTTGCTCTTGTCAATCTGGTTGACAGTTACGTTCATACAGATGCGTGCCGGTGGCAATACCGACGAGATGCTTTTCACTTACAGTATTCCATGGTTTGAGCCTTTGCATATTGAATATGCAGTAGGTGTTGACGGAATTTCTGTTGTAATGCTGCTTTTGTCAAGTATCATTGTATTTACAGGAACATTTGCTTCATGGCAGCTGAAACCTCTTACAAAAGAGTATTTCCTTTGGTTTACATTGTTGAGCACCGGTGTTTACGGATTCTTCATCAGCATCGATATGTTCACAATGTTCATGTTCTATGAGGTTGCTCTTATCCCTATGTATCTGCTTATCGGTGTTTGGGGTAGTGGTCACAAAGAATATTCAGCAATGAAACTTACCCTTATGCTTATGGGTGGTTCAGCTCTGCTTATTCTCGGTATCCTTGGAATTTATTTCGGCAGTGGAGCTACAACGATGAACGTACTTGAGATTGCTCAGCTGCATAATATTCCAGTTGAAATCCAGAAGGTATTCTTCCCGTTCGTGTTTATCGGTTTCGGTGTGCTTGGCGCTCTGTTTCCGTTCCACACATGGAGCCCTGACGGTCATGCTTCAGCGCCTACAGCTGTGTCAATGCTTCACGCTGGTGTGCTTATGAAACTTGGAGGTTACGGATGCTTCCGTATTGCAATGTTCCTCCTGCCTGAGGCTGCTCACGAACTGTCTTGGATATTCCTTATTCTGACTACAATCTCTGTAGTTTATGGTGCTTTGTCTGCATGTGTACAGACAGACTTGAAGTATATCAACGCATATTCTTCAGTTTCACACTGCGGTCTTGTACTCTTTGCTTTGCTTATGATGACAAAGACAGCCTGCACAGGCGCGATTCTTCAGATGCTTTCTCACGGATTGATGACGGCCTTGTTCTTCGCCCTTATCGGTATGATTTACGGCCGTACACACACTCGTGACGTGCGTAAGCTCGGTGGTCTGATGAAGATCATGCCGTTCCTCAGTGTCGGTTATGTCATTGCGGGTTTGGCTAACCTCGGTTTGCCTGGCTTCTCAGGCTTCGTTGCTGAGATGACGATCTTTGTTGGTTCATTCTCTAACAATGACATGTTCCACCGTACAGCTACCATTATTGCATGTACAAGTATAGTCGTAACAGCAGTTTATATTCTGCGTGTTGTCGGCAAGATATTGTATGGCAAGGTTGCTGATCCGCATTACGAGACTCTGACCGATGCAACTTGGGACGAGCGAGTTGCCGTTTGCTGCCTCATCTTCTGTGTGGCCGGCCTCGGTATTGCTCCGCTTTGGGCAAGTGAGGTTATCGGTGATGCGTTGGTTCCGATCATCGACCATATTAATAATGTTTCAGCTATTGCGGCAATATGATAACAGCAGACAGGCGGTCTGAAAACATTTTGCGTTACGTGATTGTTAATCTGACCGCTGTCAACTAAAAAGCATAACAATGAATTACAGTCAATTTTTAAACATGATACCGGAAGCCACACTGATGGCTATCCTAATTGTAGTCTTCATTGCCGACTTCGCTTCGTCGCGCAAGGGTGACCGCAAGTGGTTCAATCCGCTGGTTTGCCTGTTGATGCTTGTACAGGTGGTTGTTTCGGCTGTTCCGCAGGAGCCTACTACGGCATTTGGAGGAATGTATGTAACTTCTGCCGCAGTCAATGTGATGAAGACAATTCTTGCTGCCGGTACGCTTATTGTGGTTATACAGAGCCGCAAATGGCTCAGCCGTCCTGATACAAGTTTCAAGGAAGGTGAGTTCTACATGCTTGTTGTTTCAACCCTGCTCGGTATGAACATGATGATGAGCGCAGGCCATTTCCTTATGTTCTTCCTCGGACTTGAAATGGCATCAGTACCTATGGCATGCCTCGTTGCTCTCGACAAATACCGCCACAATTCAGCTGAGGGTGCAGCTAAGTTTATTCTTACCGCAACTTTCTCAAGTGGTGTGATGCTTTATGGCATCTCGTTCATTTACGGTGCAGCCGGCACACTATACTTTGATGATGTTGCAGTAGTTCTTTCAGGAAAAGAGAATCTTACTATGGCCATTATGGGTATGGTATTCTTCTTCAGCGGACTCGGCTTCAAGATCAGTCTTGTTCCGTTCCACTTCTGGACTGCCGATACTTACCAGGGTGCTCCTACAACTGTAACTGGTTATCTCAGTGTTGTATCAAAAGGTGCTGCGGCCTTCACACTTATGACTATTTTGATTAAGGTGTTTGCTCCGCTTACAGAGTATTGGATTCATGTACTTTATATACTCGTTGTTCTTACAATCACTGTCGGTAACCTCTTTGCTATCCGTCAGAAAGATCTCAAGCGCTTCATGGCGTTCAGCTCTATCTCTCAGGCCGGATATATAATGCTTGCAGTTATCGGCGACAGCACAATGGGAGTTGCAGCTTTGTCATACTATGTGCTTGTTTATGTTGTCGCTAACCTCGCAGTATTCTCTGTAATCAGTGTTGTAGAGGAAAACAACAACGGCATTACTGATATGGATGCATACAATGGTTTCTATACAACCAACCCGAAGCTGTCTCTGCTTATGACGTTCGCGCTGTTCTCACTTGCCGGCATTCCGCCGTTTGCAGGTATGTTCAGTAAGTTCTTCGTATTCATGGCAGCTGCTCATGAGGGTTCTCCGCTTACTTATCTTGTAGTGTTCATCGCTTTGGTTAATACAGTAATCAGTCTTTACTACTATCTGCTTATTGTCAAGGCAATGTACATCAAGAGTTCAGAGAATCCGTTGCCTACATTCAAGAGCGATTGCAACACTAAGCTTGCCCTTGCAATCTGTACGGCAGGTGTTCTCCTCTTCGGAGTATGCAGCTTCTTCTATGATTGGATTCACATGGCTGCGTAATTATTACCGGCTTTAACTCATATGGCGGGCAGACAAGGTGTTCTTCTTGTCTGCCCTGTTTTTTATTTGTTTGTACTTCTTGCTGATATTATTCTGTGGCGGTTATCTGTCAGTCATCGTTTTATGAAACTGTAAACGATCTGCTTCTTTTTTATTATGTTAAATTGTTAATTTTAAATTTATAATCATGTATGGCTCGAGTGACGAAGTATATGTTGAGGCGATGACCGAGGATATATGCGATGCGGTAATGTTATTGGTTTCACAGGTTGAAGCTGAAGTTCCTGAAAAGGGACTGTTTGAAAAAGTGGCGGTCACCTTTGAAGACAAGTCCGGAAAGCTTGATATAACTAAATGGGGCTTGGCTGTATGCTCGATTGGCAACTTTGATGGAGCGGATGTTGACAAGCGTTATATTGATTTATATGGGTTGTTAAATGGCGGAGCCCGAATGTCAACTCTTATTTTCTGTGGAACAAAGGCTGAATGTATTGAAACTTTAAGGCATCCGGATTATGTGGAGAAAATCAAATCCACAATCAGAAACAGCCTTTTCTGGATGGATGACTGATTGCGCCCCGCGTTTTGCGGGTTTTATAGCTTGAAGGTTAATGTGCATGTATTAATTCACCCACGTCCATGCTGAATATGAAATCCGCATAAACGTGGGTGTTTAGTTTAATCACTTATGAATAAAGAATACTTACTTTATCAGTACTTTCTTTCCGTTTATAATGTTTATTCCGTGTTGGGGTGTCTCCAGTTTGCGTCCTTGTAGGTCGTATATCCTATTATCTTGTCCGTTGTCAACCGTTATGTTTTCTATTCCTGTTTCAGGAGAATATTCTTGTATATTCCAGAAATTTTTCCAAACGTCTGCTGTCTGGTATGCAGCTAATGAACCTTTTGCTACGTAAACGTTCATGTTAATATATTGTTTGTTCGTAAAATCATAACTTTCAAAAGTTGGAGGTGTTGGATTCAACGAATAAATTGTAGTCAGGTTTTCACATTTTGATAATACGCCAGAACCAATTTCTGCTACTGATTTGCCTAAGGATATTTCAGTCATGTTGTCACAATCAGAAAATGCGAATTGACCAATCGTTGTTACAGAATTAGGTAAAGATATTTCAGTCAGGTTGTCACAATCAGAAAATGCACTTTTACCAATCGTTGTTATAGAATTACCTAAAGATATTTCCTTCAGCTTACTGCATCTAAAAAACGAACAGTTTTCAATTTCTGTCACTGTATTTCCTACTATAAGTTTTTTTACTGATGAATCCATAAATAGTCCATAAGGTTCTATTGTATTTGTACATTTAAAATTTCTACCTATGTAGAGCGAGTCTATTGGACAACCGTCAAAAATAGCACAGTTATTGTAGGAGTAGTATTCCCATTCTAATGTCTTGTCACCATCTTCGAATACAATATTATTTAAACTTTTACATTCATTAAAAGCCATTCTTCCAATGTATGTCACAGAGCTAGGGATTGTGATGCTGGTTATTGCTCCGCATTCCTCAAAAGCTTCAGAGTCAATATAAGTTACAGTATTTGGGATTGTTACACTTGACAATTCAGACCAATGATGGAAAGCGTAACTATCAATTCCAACCACAGTTAATGTCTTATTATTGTAAGTGACTTTTTCTGGTATTACAAAATGGCCACTGTGTATGTCTCCATTATAATTATAAGTTATCTCACAGGTCAAGTCTTCTAATGACACTATGTTGTAATATAAACCGTCAACTGTAAAATCGTAGGCGGATACGCTGACACAGAGTGATAGGAGTGCAGCAGTCAGTAAAGTTTTGATTCTGTTTATTTTCATTTTTTTGTTGTATTATAGGTTATCTTAAAAATTAATGTTTAAGGCTATGCCGTTAAATATGAAATACGGCATGGGTTTTGTTGGTAAAATGTAAAATTGTTTTACTCCATAGTGAGAGATGTTTTTTTGCCCTTATTCCCGTTAAGGCTGTGAATAATAAATGATGAAAGGAACAAAAACAAAAAGGCGTGGAAACTGCACTCGTCCGCTCGTCCCACGTCATGAGGCTCTGGCATCGCCCTTCTCGTCAAGACGAGCAACGCTGAAGCCCACGCCGGTATGTATATATCCACAAAATGGCAACCGGATACAATCCAGGCTGTCATGTATTGCGGCATGGTATAACATACCCACATAGGGCATCTACCGTTGCTTTGCCCATTGACGAGAATTTTGAAACTGCCAGATTTCATGACGTCAAGCACAAAGCGTTACAAAGTAAACGCCTTTCAATTAATGTCCGCCACACCCGCTTGCCCTTTGCAGGCTTCAGCGTATGCGACAATGCAAAAATAATGAATTTATCTGAAAGTTACAAAGTTTTGACTGTAAAAATATTTTAGGTGAAAATAACAGATGAGATATTTGTCTCAAGATTTTATGATACTACAATTTGTGAATTCTGTATTTATAGACTTTTGTAAGTCAACTGGGCGTTTTGCTTTCTTTCTGTATTTCATTGATGCTCTCAGAATGTAACTTTTTGAAATTAAAGCCTGTTGGCTGTAAAAAACTGTCAAAAATGTGTGCAAACATAAGTATCTGCATGGCAGTATCTTGCCGGACTTATATGCTTTTGTGTGCATTTATTTTAGTTGAAATCTTGTTGAATAGCCTTGTTTTACGATGGAAATAAAGGTTTTTGTTTTTATAAAAGGTGGTCAATTACGTTGTGAAATATGGCGAAACGTAACGTCAAAGAGACTCTTTTGCACGTAAATGTGATTTTATTTTATTGATGAGACGGAATTTCTTACTCAGAATTTTCTATTTTGTGAAGTAACACGCATATTTTATTGATATCACTTTGATAAGTGTTTTGTCTAAAGACTGACGTTATGATAAATTCTGAAATTAGTCTTAAAGATATGTGTACGGTATTGTAAATTAAAGAAAAAGGTATATCTTTGCAGTATATATGAGAAACTTAAGAAAATAAAAATGAGGATAATAGGCAACTTATTGTGGTGGCTCTTCGGTGGGTTAGAGGCAGCCATTGGTTATTTTACCGGCAGTCTTGTTGTTGCATGTACGATAATAGGCATGCCTGTCGCTTTGCAGACATTCAAGATTGGTCTGCTTTGTCTGTGGCCGTTCGGTGCTGAAGTGCGCGATACTGACATGCCGACAGGCTGTATCCGTATTCCGCTTAATATTCTGTGGATTATCTTTGGTGGACTATGGGCATGGCTTATGCATATTCTGTTTGGCGTGCTGCTGTTTATAACCATTATCGGTATACCGTTTGCTAAACAGCATTTTAAGTTGGCAAGGCTTTCATTGGCGCCGTTCGGCAAAGATGTCTCTTTGAATTTCTGATTCGAGCCTGTGTTTTTTATTATGTCAGTTATATGATTTTAAGCTAATGACAATGGAGACTTTCAATGATATTATTTCATCAGACCAGCTTGTGTTGGTCGATTTTTTTGCTACATGGTGTCAGCCATGCAAGATGATGCACCCTGTCCTTGAACGTGTGAAGGCAACGCTTGGCGACAGGCTTCGTATTATTAAGGTTGATGTAGACAAGCGTCAGATGATTGCAGCCCAGTATGGAATCAGGTCAGTACCTACTCTTATGCTTATGCGTAAAGGCAGTATACTTTGGCGGCAGAGTGGCGCAATGCCTGAGGCTAGTCTTCTTGATGTGATAAAACCGTTTATTCAGTAACCTGAAATGACGTTAAAGGAACAGGCGTTGTGGTCGCTTATGGAGGCTAATGGTTTCAGTTACGGGCTTATGACAACTGCAATACGCATACTGGGACAGTCGCGTGAAGCTTTAGATGATATGATAATCTTTATTCAGGATGAATATCCTTCAGAAGAGCAGGTGATAAGTTACATCGCTGGGATGTGTGAATGATATAATGAAAATGAAGAAGATTTTATTCTTGCATGGTTTCTTTGCATCAGGCAGTTGTGAGCTTGCGCTTACTTTAAAAAAGGAATTTGACGGCAGAGCAGAAGTCATTTCTCCTGACCTGCCGCACCATCCGACTGATGCATTATGTCTGATTCATGACATTTGTGACAGAGAAAAGCCTGATTTGCTTGTCGGTAACAGCTGCGGATCATTTTTCGCTCAGATACTTGCGCCTGTTGTAGGTATACCGGCACTGCTTGGAAATCCGCATCTTGAGATGACAAAATTTCTTGAAGAGCGAATCGGAGTGCATCAGTATAAATCGCCGAGGGCTGACGGTAAAATGGATTTTGTGATTGACCGTAACCTTATTGAAGAGTTTGCAGAGGAACAGCGGTGCCAGTTTGACTGTTACAGTCCTTATTATTCAGATAAAGTTTGGGGATTGTTTGGCGAGCAAGACACACTTGCTCATTATGAGCCTTTGTTTCTTCAGTATTATACCCGGTCATTCCATTTTCCCGGTGGGCATACTCCTTCTGCTGAAGATGTACGCAAATGGTACGTTCCTCTGATAGAGAAAATGCTTCAAACATATAATGTCCGTGAGGACAGTAGCCGCTATTTTATTCATTTTAAGGGCGGACATTATAGATTCGTCCATACTGCTTTTGATAGTGAGACAAAAGAACGCATGGTTGTATACCAGGCCCTTTATGGAGAAAAAAGTTATTGGGTAAGGCCTGAGAAGATGTTTTTCGGGCACGTAACACGTAATGGCAAAACGTTTAACAGATTTCTTGAAACAGACAATATATAATGATACAACAAATTGAATTCCGTCTTTCAGCCAAACGTCGAGGCTGCCATTTAGTAACAAGAGAGATCTTGGATAACCTTTCAGGTAAATTGCCAGAAACAGGATTGCTCAATCTTTTTGTTCAGCACACTTCATGCGCTCTTACGATAAATGAGAATGCCGACCCCGATGTGCGTGGTGATATGGAGAGAATCATGAACCGTCTTGTTAAGGAAAATGAGCCATACTATGAGCATACGCTTGAAGGTGCAGACGATATGCCAGCACATGCAAAGTGCTCGCTCTTTGGTGTCAGTCTAACTGTTCCAATAACCGACGGACGATTGAATCTGGGCACGTGGCAAGGTATATACTTGTGTGAGTTTCGTAACCATGGCGGAGAACGTAAGATTGTAGCAACGATATACGAGTAGACAATGTATCAGAAATTCATTATTACTGATGAAGGCGTGCTGAGATTCGGTCGCGTCTTTCTGCACAGAGAACTTTTGTCGTATGGGGAGGATTGTCCTTATGGCGGAGGACTATGGAAAATAGATGAAAACCGCGGAGCTGTTTTGCTGTATGGCCGTTCGTTTGATTTCGGTGCGCCTGATTTTGAGCATGTACGGCGTGTAGAATGGGACGGCATTGGAGCCGATCCTATGCCTCTCTTGTTTCTTCCGAATTGGCCTGATGAAGATATGCTGATGCCGGTTTGTGCTAAGGCGTATTGATACTGACGGCTTTTTATTGTGGATTGCAGCTTTTTCAAAGGTCGTTCAGATGATTTTTATCAGAATTGTTGTTGGAGATAACAGATAGTAAACGGGAAGATGTCAGACTTCAGACTGAAAGTATTTTATAGCGTAGCGAAGAATCAGAGCTTCACGCGGGCGGCTAAAGAACTGTTTGTCAGTCAGCCGGCAATAACGAAACATATAAATGAGCTTGAACGGCAGTTCTCAGTCCGGCTATTTGACCGTACCGGCGGAAAAATCGTGTTGACTGATGCCGGACGCCTGTTGCTTGAGCATTGCAGCAGGATACTTGACGAATACAACCGTATGGAGTATGACATGAGCCTGCTTAACGCGCGCAGTTGCGGTCATATAAGTATCGGAGCGAGCACTACGATTGCTCAGTATGTTTTGCCGCAGATACTTGCAGAGTTTACAGAACGTTTCCCCCAGATTAAAGTTTCGCTGACAAACGGTAATTCTCGTGAGATTGAAAACGCTCTTGTTAACCATGACATAGACTTGGGAATGGTTGAGGGAGTAACTCATTCTGCCGGTCTTCAGTATGAGCCTTTTCTTGAGGACGAACTTGTTATGATAGTTAAGACGGCAGGAAATGAATCGTTACCCGAAGAGATTACGCCCCAGGAACTGTGCCGTTTGCCGTTGGTTATACGTGAACAAGGCTCCGGTACACTTGAAGTTATTGAGAATGAGCTGGCGCGTCATGGCATCAAACCTTCTGAACTGAACATACGCATACGTCTTGGAAGCACAGAGGCAATAAAGGCTTTTTTGCGTAACAGCCGCAGTGTAGGCATTGTTTCAGTCTTTTCAGTCAGAGATGAGCTGGCAAGAGGAGTGTTCAGAGTTATTGATATATCCGGACTTAACTTTAGCCGGCACTTCTGTTTCGTGGCTTCAGCAGGTAAAGACTCACCTTTGGCAGAGAAGTTCAAGGACTTTACACGCCGCAATATAATAACTTCAGGTTATAGAGTATAAAAAAATAAGATACATCAGATTAAGAAAAATTATTTAACTTTGCAGCCGAATAACAATGATATTGTTTATTAGGTACGTCTGTTTATGATGATAAAGGACGTTACTTATTCAAGTAAAGGACAAAATATTTATTATAAACAAAAGTAATTTATCATGTTTGAAAAAGGGAACAGGGCCAACACCCTCCACGGCATTTTGCTTATTGCGTTATTCTCGTTCGCTGCATTTTATCTTGCGGAACTGCCGATAATGAAGCATTTGTCGTTCAGTCCGCTGATTATCGGAATTATTCTCGGTATGCTTTATGCTAACAGCCTTCGTAACAAACTGCCAGAAACATGGGTGCCTGGTATTAAATTCTGTACCAAACAACTTCTTCGTACAGGTATCGTGCTTTACGGTTTCCGCCTTACTCTGACTCAGGTGGCAGCAGTTGGTTTACCTGCAATTGTAGTTGACCTGATAATCGTTGCCGGAACAATATTCCTGGGATTGTGGTTCGGCCGTATGCTCAAGCTGGACCGTGACACAACTCTTATGACATCAACCGGAAGCGCAATCTGCGGTGCTGCGGCAGTATTAGGCGCAGAGCCAGTTGTTAAGTGCGAAAGCCACAAGACAGCGATTGCCGTTTCGACAGTAGTTATATTCGGAACAATCTCAATGTTCCTTTATCCTATAATGTATCGTGCCGGCATTCTTTCAGGATTAAGCGACACAGCTGTGGCTATATACACAGGAAGTACGCTGCATGAGGTTGCCCATGTGGCTGGAGCCGGTAACGCAATGGACCCGATTGACAGTCTTGGAATAGCCGGAACTGCAACAATTACAAAAATGATTCGTGTAATGTTGCTTGCACCGGTGCTTGTAATCATGAGTTTTGCTTTGGCTGGACGTAAGACCGTTACACCTGACGGACATAAGGAAAAGAGCAAAATCACAATACCTTGGTTCGCATTCGGTTTTATAGGCATTATCTGCGTAAACTCGCTTTTGCAGTATCTTTGCGACGCACCGACTGTCAAGGACATTCCTTTGAACGGTGCTATTGAGTATATTGACACGTTCCTGCTCACAATGGCGATGACGGCTTTAGGTACAGATACAAGCATTCAGAAGTTCAAACAGGCTGGAGCAAAGCCGTTCCTTCTTGCCGGAATGATTTATGTATGGCTTGTAGTTGGAGGATATTTCATTACAAAATATGTTGTCGGATTACTCGGATAAGCAATAAAATTATTAAATCCTTATCTAAAAATATAGGTCAGACACATTAAGTCAAAAGCTTGCAGGAGTTAACGGAATATACTTTTTAAGTAATCCGTTAACTCCTGCAAGTTTGTATAATGACTTAATATTAAAAGTCTATGTTTGTAGTTATAATATTCAGTCGTTGTAAGTACTCTTACGACAGTATTTCTTATGCCAGACCGTGAACAGCAGTCCTGAAAGAATGAAAACTATTACAGCCACGATATAGCCGGCAACTGCGCTGAGTGCGAACGAATTGTTGTATACAAGAATGAATGCCGCGCAGACTGCGGTCATGAACATTGCCGGCACCAATGTTATTATATAAGGCTTTGATTTGCGTGCAAGATAAATAGTGATAGTCCAAAGTGTAAATACTGCCAGTGTCTGGTTTGCCCATCCGAACCATCCCCATATAACATTGAAGCCGTCTTCGTCAGCAATGTTGAACCAAAGGAAACCTAATGTAATAAGGAAGAGCGGTATGCAGATGTACATTCTGTGACGTATCGTATGTTGTTCTATTTTAAGAAATTCAGCGATAATCAGTCGGGCACTGCGCAGAGCTGTGTCGCCACTTGTTATCGGGGCTGCTACTACACCGAGGATCGCAAGCGCACCGCCGAATATCCCAAGCCAACCAGATGATACGGTTGTTACAACTTCTGGAGCTTGTAGTGTGAGAGGTGCGCCAAGCTCTTGAGCTGCTCCTCCGTAGAAGAAATATGATGAAATAGTTGCCCATATAAGAGCCACAACGCCTTCTGTTATCATTGCACCGTAGAAAAGAGGACGTCCTTGTTTCTCATTTGCCATGCAACGTGCCATAAGCGGACTTTGAGTTGCATGGAAACCGCTGATGGCTCCGCATGCTATCGTTATAAACAGACACGGGAATATAGGCCCTGATTTTGGTGACATGTTGGCCAGACCGTCGGTAAGTTCAGGTAACTGAGGCCATTTAACAAACAGAACGACCATAAGGGCAACGGCCATGAACAGCATTGCTACGGCGAAAAGCGGATATATTTTTCCGATTATCTTGTCAATCGGGAGCATCGTGGCAAGGAAATAATATGCGAATATAATAAGACACCAGATGTATACCCACGATGTTGAGCCACCACAGATTGAACCTAATATCAGTGCCGGGCTGTAAACAAACACTGTACCGACCATTATCAGCATGAATACAGAGAACACCAGCATGACTTTTTTAGTATTGTTGCCGAGATAACATCCGACCAGTTCAGGCAGTCCGGCTCCGCCATGCCGTGTTGATAGCATTCCACTGAAATAGTCGTGGACAGCTCCGGCGAAAATGCATCCCAGCACAATCCACAGATAAGCTGACGGTCCGAACTTTGCTCCCATTATCGCACCGAAGATCGGTCCAGTACCTGCGATGTTGAGGAATTGAATCATAAAGACTTTCCATCCCGGCAAAACTATATAGTCAACTCCGTCGGCTTTGCTTACAGCCGGTGTCGGCCTGTTGTCTGGTGAGAATATGCGTTCAACTACGCGTCCGTAAATAAAATATCCTGCCACTAAGGCTATTAAGCTTAAAATAAAGGTAATCATAGGTTAGTTTTTCTTTGTTAAACATTTTACTCTACCGCAAAATTAATTGTTTTAATCCTATAATGCAAAAATATAGTATCTTTTCTTGAATTATGACAGATTAATGTGTTTTCCAATATGGCATAAATCAGCTTGTAAAAGAGCATGAGTTGTCTTGTAAAAGAGCATGAATCGCAGGCTAAAAGAGGGCATATTGGAAACAGGGCAAATATATTTGTTTTAGAGCTTTATTTTTATTGTCTTGTCTGTTGTAAATCTATTAAGGTTATATGAAGTTTGACATAGCTTTGTCAAATAACTTCTTTTTCGTTTGCCTTTTCACCAATCTTTCGCTATCTTTGCAGAGATACATGGAGATGGACTTAATATAAAATAACCCGTTGGCGGAATTAGATTGATAAAAGATTTATGTATAAAAAGTTGTGCATATTATTGATATTTAGTAAATTAAAGGTGACCAAACTTTTA
>CABUHE010000012.1 GCA_902491375.1 uncultured Prevotella sp. | reverse complement strand
GGTCATCACCTCGCTGTCGGACATGAGGCACGGGCGGTTGCGGCGACGTTTGCCGGAGGTGTCCAGCGTATGTTTTTTCAGTTCGGGGGCTAAATATTTGCAGAATTCATCGAGAATACAGAAAATTTCCATTAAATTTGCATCAGTCATGGGAATGGATGTTTTTATGTAACTTATTGATTGTCAACTGTAAAGATACTAAAAATATTTCATTCCCACAACTTTTTCAAAGGTTTTCTTATACCGAACTCACGTTAATATTGGTTGTTTATGCCGAGAAAAGTTTACATTATATGTCAAGGAAATTGATTATTTTTGCAATGTGGAATAATATACGCACGCCGCTGCGCGCAAGCTACGAGGGCGCAACGGACGCACTAACGAGAATAACCAAAAACAACAAACAAATGAAAATAACAAGTATCATAAAGCCTATGCTGGCCGCATTCGTCGGCATAGGTATGTTCCCCGGCTGCGGCATGGCACAAACCAACCAAGGCGCAGCCGCCACACAAACGCCCACGCCGGGCAAGGACGGCAACAAGTACGTGCCCTACGAGCAGCGCACAGGCAACGAGTCAATCGTCTACTTCACGCGAAACCTCGGCCCGGAGGGCCTCATCAAGGCCTACGAACAGGTTAGCGCAAACATCAGCGGGCGCACGGGCGTGAAGCTGCACACGGGCGAACAGCACGGCCCCAACATCATCCCCTCGGCATGGGTGAAGGCCCTGATGCAGAAAGACCTGCCCGGGGCCAGCATCATAGAGACCAACACCTACTACGCCGGCGACCGCTACACCACCGAGCAGCACCGCAAGACGCTGGAGGTGAACGGCTGGACGTTCTGCCTCGTTGACATAATCGACGAGGAGGATACCACGACGCTGCCCGTCATCGGCGGCAAGTGGTTCACGAAGATGTCCGTGGGCAGCCACCTGCCCGACTACCAGTCGCTCGTCGTCCTCACCCACTTCAAGGGCCATTCACAGGGAGGCTTCGGCGGAAGCAACAAGAACATCGGCATAGGCTGCGCCGACGGGCGCATCGGCAAGGCGTGGATACATACCACGCCGGGGCAGGACAACCAGTGGGACATAGCCAAGGAAGAGTTCATGGAGCGCATGACCGAGTCGACAAAGTCGGTCATCGACCACTTCGGCAAGCACGTGGCCTACGTCAACGTAATGCGCAATATGTCAGTGTCTTGCGACTGTGAGGGAGTCAACGCAGCCCCCGTCGTTACGCCTAACGTAGGCATCCTCTCGTCAACCGACATCCTCGCCCTCGACCAGGCGTGCATCGACCTTATCTATGCCATGACCGAGGCCGAGCACCACGACATAGTTGAGCGCATAGAGACACGCCACGGCCTGCGCCAACTGTCGTACATGAAGGAGCTTGGCATGGGCAACGACCGCTACGTGCTAATCGACCTCGACAACGGCGGACGCCGCATCACCGCCGCCGAAGCCGTAAAAGGCCTGAAACCCTTTGTGCAGGAGCAAGGCAAGTAGCCATACGTCACCGCCTACGGTCAGCATTTGCCTTTTACCGACCATAGACAAAAGACATAAACAATAAACGAAGCGTCCTCCGCGCAGCAAGTTTATTTGCCGCACGGAGGACGCTTCGTTTATTTGCATTTATAAAAACTCTCCATTTGCCCACACCCTTCCGTAGGGTCGCGCGGCCGGTGCGCCCGGGTTATTCAGTATTCATCGAATATACCCTTAAACAAATCTTGCTAAAATCTTACTTGCAATTCTTCTGCAAGTTTTATGCAATTCTTCTTGGATTAATCAGGAAAACTTGCTACCTTTGCGATGTTGTCCCCTTTACGGAAGCCACGAAGGCGGAAGGGAGGGAACGACACATATATAACAAAGGCGTTTACTGCGCTTTGTGCTTGACGCATAGAAATCTCGCACATTTCAGATACTGTCAAGAACATGGCAACAGTGGATGCCCTACGGGATGTGTTATGTCGCATCCTTTCTGTTGGTGTACACCTGTATGCCAGTGGATTGGTGTTACATTCATATCAGGCGTGGGCTTCCGTGTTGCTCGTTCGACAGTATCGGGCAATGCGAGAGCCTCTATGCGTGGGACGAGTGACGGCGAGAACTCCCACGCTTTTTTGTATGTATATGTAAACCAAAAATATTGTTTAATATGTTCGTTTGGGAGTTGTGGACATTTAAGCAAAAAGACTATGGAACATCGTTTATTATTCGAGCATCTTATGCGTAACGCATTCGATTGCCAAAGGGCAGAATTCAGTTTTGCAAATGCCGACTATTATGACGCAGGGATAGACAAGCACCGCGAAATGAAAATCATTGTTGTCTGTGCCATATTGGCAATGGCGCAAAAGCGTAAGCACACACAAATTCAGGAAAAGCTGCGCAACATAGCCAAAGTACTTGACGACAAGAATAATTATACATTAGCAGATGTGAACGAGATTCTTGACAAGCTACATATTGACGGCTTACTTTTTTAAGATAATTGATTTCTTATTTATTCAGAAATAAAAAAAGAAAACTACATCTACCATGAATAAATGTTTTAGAGCAATAACATTATTGCTTATGCTAAATCTATCAGCATTTGCAATAGCACAAATTAATCCTTCAAGTGAAAATGAATTAATTTCATACTTTGAGAGGAACAAAGAACATTTAGACCCAATAGAGGGTATTTATAATCTCAACATGGAATTTTATGGTGAAAATGCGTTTGTAAAGTTTCCTCCACAAACAACTAATGAAACCGCCTATATCTATAAAAATTTAAGCGGTGAATTTAAAATATGGGGTGACAACCAAATTACAATTAAAAGAATTGGCAATACTTCAATTTATAATTTTAGCATATTTTGGAAAGGGAGTAATATAACAGACACCAAAAGATTCACCTTGAAGGGAGGGGTAATGTTTGACATTCAACATGAAGTGCCAGACTTACAACTACGCTATGATTTGAAAAGGAATTACCATCCTGGAGATAGAACTTATTTTATTCGTTCGTACATTAAAGAATATCCTAATTGAATAATATTGTAAACAACTTAAATATAACAATCTGACGGATTTGCACTTATAAAGGTGATATTGAAAACATCTGAAACACATATAAGTTTCATGTGGGAAATGAACGTCCGCAGACAGATGTCTGCGGACGTTCATAAAAAATCACAAAATATAAATTTATGAGAAAAGTGTCTTCTATCATTATATTTATCATATGCTTTTCTTTTAGCATTAATACTTTTGCCCAAAAAGAACCAATGTGTAATATAGGAAAATCTCTTTATCAAATGAAAAAAGATTTTCCTGAATTAAGATACATAAAAACAGACACCAAAGGAGACCAATATATGGATGGGTACTCACAAGATGGTATTGGTGTTTTTTTCTACATAAAAAATGGGATGGTTATTGAGGAATGTATGATGGTTCAATCCAACGATGGATTTCCACAAATGTGGTTTACCAGTATGGTAAATGCCTTTTCCAACTATCCACCAAAATTCAAGGTAGACAAACGAAATGTGAAGCATTTGTGTTACTCAACTTTTTCTGTACATATCATTTACATATCTGAACATGACACCAATACTGCAATGATAATATATGAAACTGGAGGTTGGAAAACAGGAATAACATATGAAGATTTTTTGGCTAAGCCATATAATCAGTAACCTCTTGAACAGTTTTTTGTTGCGGCAGATTTTCATTTTAGCACAATAAACATAAGGTTCTATGAGCCGCTTGAACTCCCTATAAATTGTCAAAAGCAGATTACAAATCCGCTAAGTTTGCTGCGCTATATTGCAAATCTAGTGCAACGGGAATGCGGACACACGAGACGTGTGTCCCTACTTTAGGATGTGTATTGGTATTATGTACGCCAAATGCTTAGTTTCTTATACAAAACAACGATAAGTAACGCTACTTAACGAGCCGACGGGCAACTTTGGCACAGGCGCGACGGTCGCGCTCGGTCAAGGCGGGACTGGCTTTCGTGCCACCTTTCTCAACAGTCGCGACGATGCGGAAGCCGCTCCACTTCAATATTTCACGCAGGGCATTGACCGCGCCACGGCTTTGTCGGAAAAGGATGTTGAACGGCCACGGTGTAGAACACGTTGCGATGATGACCGCACGCTTGCCTTTGTGCAACGGCAGGGGCATTCCCCGACGGCTCTCGCCCATTAGGCCATAGACCATGCGGTCGAACAAAACCTTAAGGTTGCCGGGAATGTTGCCCCAATAACACGGCGTGCCTATGACGACGGCGTCGGCTTCACTGATAAGCCTGAGCACACGCTGCGCGTCGTCTTCGGGCAGGACGCACTCCAACTTGCTGCGGCAGGACATACACCCCGTGCACGACCTAACGGACAAGTCGGCCACACAGATGACCGAAACCTCCGCCCCCTCAGCCTCGGCTGTCACCTTTACCATATCCAACATCGACGAGACGCAGCCGCTGCGCCGTGGACTGGCGTTAATGACGAGTAACTTCATGATTACTAAAAACTATTTTCGCTAATGCTTTGACAGGAGTTCAACCATGATTTTTGCCGCATTGTCAGGTGCGTTTTCTTTTCCAAGGCGCTTCTTTACTTCGGCGTAGCCGCCAAGCATGGCGGCGCGCGCAGGTTCGCCGGGCAACAGTCGGCCAAGCTCGCGGGCAATGTTGTCTACGGTGAACGTATCGGCCACAAGCTCCGGCACAACGTCATCGTCGGCTATCAGGTTGACAAGCGAGATGTAACGCACTTTGATGAGATGCTTGCGCAGAAAGGCTATGACCTTTGGAATAGGCGTCTCATAGCATACCGCCTGTGGTACGTTGAACAGAGCCGTCTCAAGTGTTGCCGTACCGCTGGTTACAAGAGCCGCGCGCGAATGTGCGAGCAGGGGATAGGTTTGGTCGTAAACAATGCTGACTTTATGGCCGGTTGTGAATTGTGAATAGTAATCGTGCGGTATGCCCGGAGCGCCGGCCAGCACAAGAGTGTATCTGTCGGAGTAACGGGAAGCCGCTTCGAGCATGGCCGGTAGGTTGTCCTTAATCTCCTGGCGGCGGCTACCTGCCAGCAAGGCTATTATCTGACGGTCGGTAGGCAGCGAGTTAGCACGGCAGAAGTCGTCCGCCGTTTCTGTATAAGAAGAAAGAAAACTGCTTACTTCGTCGGCAGTTGGATTGCCTATGTAATGTATTTTGTAATTGTGTTTGCCTTCAAAGAAAGGCACTTCAAAAGGCAAAATGGAGAAAAGTTCGTCAACGTCGCGCTTTATGTTCTTAATCCTGTATTCCTTCCATGCCCATATTTTTGGTGAGATGTAGTAATAGACAGGTATCTGCGTGTTAGCGTGGACAAACTTGGCAATGTCGAGGTTGAAGCCTGGATAGTCGACGAGAATCACGACATCGGGCTTCCAGCTGACAATGTCGCGCTTGCACAAGGCCATATTCTTGAATATTGTACGCAGGTGGAGCAGTACCGGCACAAAGCCCATGTATGCCAGTTCACGGTAATGTTTTACGCGCGTTCCGCCCACGGCCGACATCATGTCGCCGCCGAAAAAGCGGAATTCAGCCTCCTTGTCCGCCTTCAACAGCGAGCGCATAAGGTGTGAGGCATGCAGGTCGCCGCTCGCTTCGCCGACTATGAGATAGTATTTCATTTATTTTAATTCATAAATCACAATTCATATTTTACTTTTCGTAAATTCAACTTGATGTTACATTTTATTATGATTTATATTATTGTTTGCCTTTGTTTATTCTTGAATTTATTTCTTCAATCATGTCGTGAGCTGTAACATCTATCGTGGTCGGGGTAATTGCAACGTAGCCGTGACGTAATGCCCAGTTGTCTGTGTCTTCTGCTTCAGGTTCATCATTTGTGTATTCACCGACAAGCCAGAAGTAGTCGTAACCACGTGGATGACGTGCGCGAACAACTTCTTTTCCCCATGTACCATGAGCCATTCGGCATGCTTTTACGCCTTTGAACTCTTTAGTCAATGGAAAGTTGACATTAAGGCATACACCTTTAGGCAGTCCATCACGCAAAACTCCTGATACAATGCTTCTTACGTATTCTCGTAATGGCTCAAAGTCAGCGTCATCGCGGTGGTCGCATAATGAGAATGCTACTGATGGTATATATTTCATGCATCCTTCGCGTACAACGCCCATTGTGCCTGAGTAGTGTGAGTTTACCGAGGCGTTGTCTCCATGGTTTATACCTCCGATAATGATATCTGGACGACGTTCCCGACAGAGTTCACTCAATGCGAGTTTTACGCAGTCGACAGGTGTCCCGTTGCATGACCACATCTCCATTCCCTCACGCTTGCGACGTAGTTTGAGTCGCAGTGGGGTGGTGGCTGAGAAAGCGGTAGCAAACCCTGAACGTGCTGATTCGGGAGCGCAGACGAGAATGTCGCCTAAGCCGTCAAGCATGTCAATCAGAGAGTTAATACCCTTAGCGTGGTAGCCGTCGTCGTTTGAAATTAGTATTAACGGTTTCATCATTTTTATTAAAAATCATTTTCTTTCGCCTACAAAAGTACGAAAAAAGGTTTAATTCAACCGTATCTCACATAAAATATGTATTTTTGCAAAATAATTTTATCAGTGGACAAGCAGACAAGGCACGGCAGGCAAGTAGATTTGTTTTTTACTTACGGTTATTGCCAATCTTCTTGTTGTTCGTCTGTACGTAACTTGTCAACTAATTATATTGAAGATGGGAAAAATAATCGCATTAGCAAACCAAAAAGGCGGTGTAGGTAAAACTACTACCACCATTAACTTGGCAGCTTCGCTCGCCACATTAGAGAAAAAGGTTCTGGTAATCGATGCCGACCCGCAGGCCAACGCCTCGAGTGGCTTGGGTGTCAACACGAA
This sequence comes from uncultured Prevotella sp., assembly GCA_902491375.1. Lineage (GTDB taxonomy): Bacteria > Bacteroidota > Bacteroidia > Bacteroidales > Bacteroidaceae > Prevotella. The sequence continues at coordinate 48,135 of CABUHE010000012.1, read as the reverse complement.
AGACATAGACTGTACTTTGTACGAATGTATAATTGACAATGCCGACGTGCGCGATGCCGTTTACACGACCGACATTGACGGACTGGATATAATACCAAGTCATATAGACCTAGTTGGTGCAGAGATAGAAATGCTGAATCTGGAGCACAGAGAGCAGGTAATAAAGAATATGCTTGCCCCGATAAAAGACGATTACGATTATATCCTGATTGATTGTTCTCCGTCGCTTGGACTTATAACGGTAAACGCCTTGACAGCCGCTAACTCGGTGATTATCCCTGTGCAATGTGAATATTTCGCCCTTGAAGGTATCAGCAAACTGCTGAACACAATAAAGATAATCAAAAGCAAGCTGAATCCGAAGCTGGAGATTGAAGGATTCCTGCTGACGATGTATGACAGCCGTCTGAAGCTGGCCAATCAGATATACGATGAGGTGAAACGCCACTTCCAGGAACTTGTATTCAAGACCGTCATACAGCGTAATGTGAAGTTGAGCGAGTCGCCTAGTCATGGTTTGCCGGTAATCCTGTATGATGCAGATTCTACAGGAAGTAAGAATCACCTGGCTTTGGCAAAAGAGATAATAAACAAGAACAACTGATATAAATCTGAAAACTTGTCGATAAAATAAAAACGAAATGGCAGTAAAGAAAAGATATGGTAATGCTTTGGGACGTGGACTTGACGCACTTATATCAACAGAAGAGGTGCGTCCTCAAGGCAGTTCGACAATAAACGAAATACCAATCGAGCAGATTGAGGCCAATCCCAATCAGCCGCGTAGGGAGTTCGACCCTATTGCTCTTCAGGAATTGGCAAACAGCATACGTGAGATAGGTATAATACAGCCTATAACTCTGCGCCAGATAGAGGTCAACAGGTTTCAGATAATAGCCGGTGAACGCAGATGGAGAGCATCACAGATGGCCGGTCTTAGAGCTATTCCTGCTTATATCCGCACAATAAAGGACGAGAACATCATGGAGATGGCTCTCGTCGAAAATATACAGCGTGAAGATCTTAACGCAATAGAGATAGCATTGGCTTATGAGCATCTGATGTCGAGCACTGGTATGACTCAGGAGAAAGTTTCAGAACGTGTGGGTAAAAGCCGCACTGCGATAGCAAACTATCTGCGATTGCTTAAGTTGCCGGCACAGGTCCAGATGGCTCTTCAGAATAAGGAGATAGACATGGGGCATGCACGTGCATTGCTTGCAATCGACAGTCCGTCTTTGCAGGTTAAGCTGTTCAAGGAGATACAGAAGAACGGATACTCTGTGCGTAAGGTGGAAGAGATGGTACAGAAACTTAAAAACGGTGAGGACATTGTCAGCGGAAAGAAGAAAATTGCTTCCAAACAGCAGATGCCTGAAGAGTTTACTGCGCTAAGACAGCGTTTGTCTGATTTCTTCCGTACACCTGTGCAGATGTCGCTTTCGGCAACAGGTAAGGGCAAAATCAGTATTCCTTTCTCGAATGAACAGGAACTTGAGCAGATAATCAACATGTTTGACAAACTGAAAGACCAGCAATAAGGTTGTGGATAATAGAAAGGGACTTTTTGTTTCCAGATTGTCAATGCGCATTCTTGTTTGTATGCTCATTGCTGCATTTATGCCGTGTAAAAGTATGGCTGACGATGGTATGTTGCCTTTGTCAGTAATCAATCATTCGTATCAGGCAGACAGCAGTGATGTACTTGTAAGTGTGAAAGATTCAGTTGACAAGATAATTACGGCAGTTGACTCTGCAAATGTGGCCAAAACAGGAATAAATGATTCGCTTGTAAAGGTTAAGAAAGAGAAACGTGACTGGGCAACATGGAGACCTAATGCCAAGAGAGCCATGTGGCTGGCTATCGTAATACCTGGAGCAGGGCAGATATACAACCGTAAGTTCTGGAAACTGCCAATCGTTTACGGAGGCTTCTTGGGATGTCTTTATGCTATACGGTGGAATAACCAGATGCTGAAAGACTATTCACAGGCATACATGGACATAATGGACGATGATCCTAATACGCAGAGTTACAATCAGTTCCTGCATTTAGGAAATACCATAACGCCAGAGAACACAGAACGGTATCAGGACTTGTTCAGAAGGCGTAAGGATTTTTACCGCAGATACCGTGACTTGAGTATATTCTGTCTTATCGGTGTCTATGCTTTGTCAGTAATTGATGCGTATGTTGACGCGTCGTTGTCTGAGTTTGATATCTCAACTGATTTAAGTTTGAGAGTACAGCCTGCCGTTCTTAACAACGGCTCTTCAGCCAATCCGTTGAATTCGTCGTCAATAGGATTGCAGTGCCTGTTTACTTTTTGAAATATAATAACCCTAAAATATAGAAGTTATTGCATACATTAAACTATTTATGAAAAAGAGAATATTTTTCGCAATCGCCACAATGGTTCTCGGCGGAAACTGCGTGATGCAGGCGCAAAACGAGAAAGAGGAAATCATTGTGACAGACAATGATGGAAAGGAAGAGGAAATCGATGTGCCCGAAGCTATGGACTTCGAGGTAGACAGCTTACTTAATTTATATTATTCTAAAACTTATCTACAGCCAGATAATGATTGCAATCTTAAGGACGAGAATGTAACTTATCCTAAAGAAGTATATATCGACAGGCTTAAACGCTTGCCTAATGTTATGGAAATGCCATACAATGACATTGTCCAGAAATTTATCGACAGATATACCGGCCGTCTTCGCCATTCGGTCAGCTACATGCTCGGGGCTTCAAATTTCTATACTCCGATATTTGAGGAAGCTCTTGAGGCTTATGGACTGCCACTTGAGTTGAAGTATCTTCCTGTAATTGAGTCGGCACTCAATCCGCAGGCTACGTCGCGTGTCGGTGCTGCCGGCTTATGGCAGTTTATGGTTGCGACAGGAAAACAATATGGTCTTGAGATAAATTCTCTTGTTGACGAACGACGCGATCCGATAAAGTCATCGTATGCTGCCGCACAGTATCTGAGAGACCTTTATAAGATATTCGGTGACTGGAGTCTTGTTATTGCAGCGTATAATTGTGGCCCGGAGAATATAAACAAGGCCATTCACCGTGCCAACGGGGAGGCTGATTATTGGAAGATTTATCCGTATCTGCCTAGTGAAACGAGAGGATACGTTCCGGCATTTATTGCTGCAAATTATGTTATGAACTATTATTGCGAGCATAACATCTGTCCGATGAGGACTAAGTTGCCGGCCAAAACAGATACAATCATAGTAAACCGCGATGTGCATTTTAAGCAGATTGCAGAAGTATGCGGCATCGATATTGATGAGCTTCGTACTCTGAATCCACAATACCGCCGAGATATTGTAAACGGAAGCAGTAAGCCTTCTGTTATACGTATGCCGGCAACTGTAACCAATACATTTATTGCCAATGAAGATTCTATTTACAATTATCAGGCAGAAACATTGTTTACAAGACGTTCATTGGTAGAGGTAGACAATACAACAAAGGTCAGCAGTTCAACCAAGAGCTCTTCGAGCAGAAAGAGTGTATCGCGCAAGAAGAAAAAGACTAAGCGGACAAGATCGAAAAATGTTACTATCAGAAAGGGTGATACATTATCTGAGATTGCAGAGAGGAACAACACTACAGTGAAGAAATTACGCCAACTTAATAATATAAAAGGTAATAATATACGTGCGGGAAAGAAAATTAGGGTGAAGTGACGAGCATAGTCACCTTGCCCTTCACCTTAATTATATAATACAAATAGAGACACGGTTATGGACGAACAGAATAATAATATTGACGAACAAAGAGAAGCTGCTGAAGAGAAAATGGTTAATGACGCTTTCCAACATCTGTTGGACAGTTATTTAGCTACGCGTCATCGTAAGAAAGTTGATTTGATTACGAAGGCGTTCCATTTTGCCAAGCAGGCGCACAAGGGAGTGCGTAGACTTTCGGGTGAACCGTACATTATGCACCCTATAGCCGTAGCCCAGATCGCATGTTCAGAGATGGGACTCGGCTCAACCAGTATAAGTGCGGCATTGCTTCACGATGTTGTTGAAGATACTGATTATACAGTAGAAGACATTGAAAATATCTTCGGACACAAGATAGCACAGATTGTAGACGGACTTACTAAGATCTCAGGTGGAATATTCGGTGAGCAGGCTTCTGCACAGGCTGAGAATTTTAAGAAGCTGCTTCTTACCATGAGCGATGATATCCGCGTTATCCTGATTAAGATTTGCGACCGTCTGCACAATATGCGTACTCTTGCGAGCCAGCCGGCAAATAAGCAATACAAGATAGCAGGTGAGACGCTTTATATTTATGCACCACTTGCCAACCGTCTCGGACTTAATAAGATAAAGACAGAACTTGAAAATCTTAGTTTCAAGTTCGAACATCCTGAAGAATATAAAGTAATACAGGAACAGCTGGCCGACACTCAGGCGTCGCGCGATACTCTGTTTGCTGAGTTCACTGCTCCGATACGTGAGGCTCTCGACAAGATGGGGCTTGAGTATGAGATAAAGGCCCGTGTCAAGAGTCCTTACTCAATCTGGAACAAGATGCAGAACAAGCATGTTACCTTCGACCAGATTTACGACATCCTGGCTGTCAGAATTATATTCAAGCCAAAGGACCGTTCAGAGGAAGTGAACGAGTGTTTCAACATATATGTTGCTATAAGTCAGATATATAAGTCGCATCCTGACCGTCTGCGCGACTGGGTAAACCATCCTAAAGCCAACGGATACCAGGCTCTCCACGTTACCCTTATGAGTAAACAAGGCCGCTGGATAGAGGTCCAGATACGTTCAGACCGTATGGATGAGGTGGCAGAGCAGGGATTTGCCGCACATTGGAAATACAAGGAAGGAGAGGAGATAACTGAAGATGACGGCGAGCTTAACAACTGGTTGCGCACTATAAAGGAGATTCTTGATGACCCACAGCCTGACGCTATGGATTTTCTTGATGCCATTAAGCTCAATCTTTTTGCTTCAGAGATATTTGTATTTACCCCGAAAGGCGAGATAAAGACCATGCCGGCAGGATGTACAGCCCTTGACTTTGCTTTCCAGATACATACTTTCCTCGGAAGCCATTGTATCGGTGCGAAGGTAAATCATAAGCTTGTACCGCTCAGTCATAAACTTCAAAGCGGTGACCAAGTTGAGATTCTGACGTCAAACTCACAGCATGTGCAGCCTGCGTGGATCAACTTTGCTTCTACTGCAAAGGCTAAGGCGAAGATACAGGCTATACTCCGACGCGAGGCTAAAGAGACACAGAAGAAAGGCGAGGAGATTCTTTCGGAGTTTCTAAAGAAATATTCACTTGAACTTAATTCGTCAGTTGTTGATAAGCTTTGTGATTTTCATGAAGTGCAGAAGCCTGAGATGTTATATAAGAGTCTTGGCGACAAGACTATAATCCTTGGCGAGAAGGACATTGACGAGATAACAGGTAAGAAGAGACAAAGTAAGACTTCAACTTGGCGTAAGTTTGTTCCGTTTGTCGGAAAGGAAAAGAAGAAAGACCCGGAACTGAAGAAACCAGAATATTTTATCGTTAAAGAAGGATTCAACAGAAAGAAACCTATCTATATTACTGACGAGAATATCAGTCAGTTTATCTTCCCGTCTTGCTGTCATCCTATTCCAGGCGATGACGCTTTGGGATTTATTGACGCAAAGAATCACATCGAGATACACAAACGTACCTGTCCAGTGGCAGCAAAGCTCAAGGCCGGATTCGGAAACCGTATTCTTGATGCCAAGTGGGATATGCACAGACAATTGTTCTTTGATGCAACCATAGAAATAAAAGGTATTGACCGTATCGGAATACTTAACGAGGTTACCCAGGTTATTTCAGAGGAGCTGAATGTGAATATTCACAAGATTTTCGTCAAGTGCGAGGAGGGAATATTCGACGGAACAATAGATTTGCGTATCCACGACCGTGACGATGTGAAGAACATAATGGCAAAACTCAGAAACATCAACGGTTTACAGGAAATAACTCAGGTTGTCTGATTTTTACAATAAAATATTTTTAAACTAATCTAATGAAAAAATTTTTTATGACATTATTGGTTGCCTTTTGCGTGCTTACAGCCGCAAAGGCAGCCAGTCCTTATGACAATCCTGATACGCTTGTCGTGTCAAGAGACGGCACAGGACAGTTTCGTACAATCAATGAGGCAGTTGAAGTCTGCCGTGCGTTCATGGAGTATCATAAGGTCATTTACGTTAAAAACGGTGTTTACAAGGAGAAGATTGTAATTCCTTCATGGCTTACCAACATCGAGATTTGCGGCGAGAGTGTCGAGAACACCATCATTACGTACGACGACCATGCCAACATCCGTCTTGTAGAGACCAACAAGCCTATGGGCACCTTTCGTACTTATACTGTGAAGGTTGAGGGAACTGATATTACGTTCAAGAACATTACTATCGAGAACAACGCAGCACGACTCGGTCAGGCTGTGGCTCTGCACACTGAAGGCGACCGCCTTGTTTTCGTAAACTGCCGTCTGTTGGGCAATCAGGACACTGTTTATACAGGCGTTGGCGGTACACGCGTTTATTTTAAGGACTGCTATATTGAAGGAACTACTGATTTTATTTTCGGCCCTTCTACGGCGTGGTTTGAGAACTGCACCATACACAGTAAGCAGAATTCGTATGTTACTGCTGCTTCAACACCTAAGGATGTGGTTTATGGATACGTGTTCAACAAATGCCGGCTGACAGCCGCTGATGGTGTAACTAAGGTATATCTTGGCCGTCCGTGGCGTCCGTATGCTTACACCGTGTTCATGAACTGCGAGCTTGGAGCGCACATTGTTCCTGCCGGATGGCATAATTGGAATGATGCTGCAAACGAGAAAACAGCACGTTATTTTGAATATAACAATACCGGAGCAGGTGCAAAAACCACTGAAAGGGCACCGTGGAGCAGGCAGCTGACTAAGAAAGAGGCTGCACAGATTACCCTTGAGAATGTGTTTAAGACTGAAACAAGCTGGATTCCAGTAGTAAAATAATATATCAAATAATAAAAAACAGCGGACGGGAACTACATTTGTCAGTTTCTGTCCGCTGTTTTTATTTGTATTAATATCTCTTTTTATTCAAGATAATCAAGGTGCTTTTTTATTTCTTTCAGTTCATCGCGCACCTTGATGAGGCTTTCTATTATGCGGGCATTGTCGTCAACGCCCTGCTTGTTCTCACGCAGCATCTTGCGTGCGGCAGCAAGTTTGAAACCGCGCACCTTAACAAGGTTGTAGACAACTTTCAGGTTGGCGATGTCAGCCTCTGTATATTGCCTTACGTTGTTGCCCGTTGTTTGGGGCTTCAGCATGGGTATTTCTTTTTCCCAGAAGCGCAGCATGCTTTCAGAAACGTTGAGCATTTCAGCCACCTCTTTTATTGAGTAATATAGTTTCAGATTCTTCTCCGTGTTAAGTGCCATGTCAGATTGATTTATTTTACACCTATATAAGCATGGCAAAGATACGATTTTTTATTTAATAAATCAAGAAAAGAAGAGAAGTAAACACTGACATGAATATTGCGCGTATGTTGTAACGGAGGTATTCCTCTGATTGTTTATTTTTTTCTTTCGCAGTTTGTGACAATTCTGCTGATAATCTGTATGAACGGCAGTTTTAATCTGTTGGTGTGCCGGCGGTTTTCGTTGATAATCCCAAATATGGTCTTTTGTATTGCAATATGTGCTGTTTTGCAAAGCAAAAGGGTATCTTTCAGCCACTGAAAGATACCCTTTTGTCTGTCATGATTTATGTCTTTCGTAACTCATTGAGTATCAGACACTATATAGGAAAATATCTGTTGCGTCATTTCAACATAATCATTCTTCTTAATATCAGGTTCTTGTATGCCTTGCACAAGTCTAACGGAAGGAACGAACGGTCGATTAGTTCAAACCATTTAGGCAGCGCACGGCTGAATCGGCGCGCAATGTTGTCAATTACTTTCTCGTCTACACCTGATGCTGTTATTGACTTTATAAAATCGGTTTTGCGCAGTTTGCGCTTCTTTCCGTTCAGCGTGAGTGCCAGTTCCTCTGTGTCTTCGGGCATTACGATGGCTGTCGATAGCATATCATAGGCTGGTGTCAGCGTATATCCGCCATGCATCGGGTTGTACAGTGAGAAGTTTTTCAGGTGCATGTCGGCGTTGCCGGTTATCCATGAGAAAATAACTACTTCCCAGAAGTTTACCACATCGAGTTGCGGCGCTGACGAATATTTGCGTATAGCCTTGGCTATCTGTTCGTAAGAGCCTTTATATTTATATTCAGTAAGCCTTTCGGTCAGCTGGCACATATCTTCCATGGCAACCTTATTGCCGTCGTCTGTACGGTCTACACGTCGCGTTATATAGCACAGTTCGCCGTCTTTAAAGCGTATCAGACTGTGTGGAACCACGCTTATTTTCACAGCTTCAGCCATGTGCATTGTCAGGTCTTCAAGTTCTGGCAGGCAGCGGTAAGAGTTGGTCTGGGGTTTCAGTATGAACCGTCCCCATAGTCCTACTATGGTGAAACGGTCAGGCTCGTTGCGTCCGCCGCGGTCAATGTCGAGCGACAGTTTGGCCTGAACGCCTGTAAGTGTTGTCTGGCTGCGCACCACTTTGCGTGCCAGGTCGCCGAGCTGGGCGCGCACGTATGGCAGTGAAGGGGCATTGCGCACACCAAAAAACTTTCGGGCGCATGCCGGATGGAAGTCTTTCTGACCTTCGGCAAGGTCTTTATAGCAGAATAGGCATTTCATGTTGAAAGGATGTTAGGGGTGATAAGTAAACTTCAGCCTTCTAATGATTCGGGAGTAGGAACAACGCTTACTGCGCCGATGCAGTCCTTGCAGCAGGCAAGGAGCAGCGACATGCGGTCGCGCTGGTTGATTTTCCAGCTCTTCTCGGCTATGTCGAGAAGCCAGCCTTCAGGTATCAGACCGTCGAAGAATGGGAAAAGCACTGTGTCGTGGTAAGGTTCGCTGCTGAGCGGAAGCGTAAGGCTGACAGCCTCGGCATAATCTGACTCAAGAAAGTCCTTGTCGTATTCAAATGTGAATCCGTTTTCGTCTTCGGTCAGTATTCCCGCAATGTTGTTGTGAAGATATACCAATGCTTGTTTCATAGCTCTCGGATTGTTAGGTTATTATTTACTTTTGTGTTATGCTTGCAGTGTGTCGTGATGTCAGGCTGGTTATTTCTTAACAGCTCCAACTTGTCTGCCGAACAGACTCAGCACCTGGTTCACCTTGTCCATGCGCAGTGTCTGTTTGCCCTGTTCGAGGTCGCGCACGAAACGTATGCCGACACCTGATTTGTCGGCAAGGTCTATTTGTGTGAGGTTGTACTTCTTGCGCATTTCCTTTACGAAGTTAGCCAATGACATATCTGGTGTGTCCATAGTTGAATTTTACATGATTTATAATCAGTCTTTATCTTTTATTTTTGTCCATGCTGTCAGTTTACGGTGCTGATATTTTGTATCGGTCAAACTGTAATTTATGGTTTCAAGGGCTGTTGATTAAGACTTATTAGGTTTATATCAAAAATAAATTATACCCTTTCGGGTACAAATATAATAAATAATAATTAAGTTTATACCTTAACGGGTATAATTTTATAATTTTAATTTTGTATTATACCTTATCGGGTATAATCGTGCGTCGTTGTATTATATAGGTTTATCTTTATCCGTTAAAAAAGCGTTAACGAATAAAGATAAACAACTGCTGCCGGCATAGCCATCAGCGATGAGTCGAAACGGTCGAGCATACCGCCGTGTCCGGGCAGAATGTTGCCGCTGTCCTTTATGCCTAGTGTGCGCTTGAACAGCGACTCTACGAGGTCGCCCCATGTGCCGAATACTACAACGACGAGTCCCAGTCCCATCCATTGCAGCACGGTTAGGCCCGTATGGGCGTCAAGTCCGTTTTCGTATTTTCCTATGAAGAATGCCACAATCAGTACGATTATTGCTCCGCCGATGGAACCTTCCCAGCTCTTTCCTGGAGATATGCGCGGAAACAGCTTGTGCTTGCCGAGCAGAGAGCCTGCGCAGTAAGCTCCTGTGTCGTTTGCCCAAAGGAATATGAACACGCACAGCGGAATAAGATAATTGAATACAACATTTCCGTCGGCAGTGGCGTTGAATGCCAGTACATTAATAGTAGAGAAGGGCAGGGCGATATACATCTGTCCGAGCATTGTGTAAGCCCAGTTATTTATTGCGTTTTCTGTCTTAGTGTATAGTTCGCTTATGAAAAGATAGATTATTGTTAGCAGGTAAGGGATGAATACTGCTGCCGTAGGCACGATGTCGCAGCAGAAACCTCCAACCGCAAGGAAGAAATATACGCCTGCTACGGTGCTGATAAAGCGGTTTATGTGTACGCCTTTAACTTCATTGACCAGTCCGCTGTATTCCCATATACTGAGTCCTGTTACGAGTGCGAACAGTGCCTCCATCGCAATCGGTTCCCTGAAGCATACAACAATGGCTGCCACAAAGAATATGCCGGTAATGCTTCTGACAATCAGGTTTTTCATAATCGTTTTTGTTTAGGTAGTTTTTACGTAAGTTATATAAGTTAAAGCCGTGTGCCAAGCCTTTTGATGAGCCTTTATCACGGCTTTAACTTATCAGAAAATCACTTCCTTACTTATTTTCTTCAACAATATCTTCGCCAGTGCTTACTGACGGCTTGTCTTCTTTGTCTTCGGTTACGGTTGCGGGGTCAGCGTTGTTGTCATTTGCTGACTTTCCGTTGCTTTCGCTTTCCATAATCTCCTCAGAACGGCTTACCCACGGGCGTTTGCCGAATATCTTTTCAACATCTTCAGCGAATATTACTTCACGCTCAAGAAGAAGCTCAGCCAGCTTGTTGTGTCCCTCCTTATGCTCTATAAGCAGGTTCTTGGCTCTGAGATACTGTTCGTTTATCATCTTCAGAACTTCGTCGTCCATGATTTTCGCAGTAGTTTCTGAGTATGGCTTCTGGAAGTTGTATTCATTATTGTTGTAATAGCAGATGTTCGGCAGCTTGTCGCTCATTCCGGCATAGGCTATCATTCCGTAAGCGCTCTTTGTAACTCTCTCAAGGTCATTCATCGCGCCTGTTGATATGTGGCCGGTAAACAGTTCTTCGGCTGCACGTCCGCCGAGTGTGGCACACATCTCATCGAGCATCTCCTCTTTGGTGGTTATCTGTCTTTCCTCCGGCATGTACCATGCTGCGCCGAGCGCACGTCCACGCGGAACGATAGACACCTTAACCAGTGGATTAGCATGTTCAAGGAACCATGAAATTGTAGCATGACCGGCTTCGTGAAGTGCTATTGTGCGGCGTTCGCCTTCTGTCATAACCTTCGTCTTCTTTTCAAGTCCGCCGATAATTCGGTCTACTGCGTCGAGGAAGTCCTGCTTGCCTACATGAGTCTTGTCGTGGCGTGCAGCTATAAGCGCAGCCTCGTTACAGACGTTGGCAATGTCAGCTCCAGAGAAGCCCGGAGTCTGGCGTGCTAGCATGTCAACATCTACAGTATCGTCAATCTTCACCGGTCTGAGGTGAACTTCGAATATTTCCTTACGCTCGTTAAGGTCAGGCAGGTCAACGTTTATCTGTCTGTCAAAACGTCCTGCACGCAGAAGTGCAGAGTCAAGCATATCTGCACGGTTGGTTGCCGCAAGTATGATTACACCGCTGTTTGTGCCGAAACCGTCCATTTCGGTAAGCAGGGCGTTGAGCGTATTCTCACGTTCATCGTTGCCGCCCATAGCAGGATTTTTGCTGCGGGCGCGTCCTACGGCGTCAATCTCGTCGATGAAGATGATGCAGGGCGCTTTCTCTTTAGCCTGGCGGAACAGGTCACGCACACGGCTTGCGCCGACTCCGACGAACATCTCGACAAAGTCTGAACCGCTCATAGAGAAGAACGGTACGCCAGCTTCGCCTGCTACAGCCTTGGCTAGCAGAGTCTTACCCGTTCCCGGAGGGCCTACGAGCAATGCTCCCTTTGGTATTTTACCGCCCAAATCAGTATATTTCTTCGGGTTTTTAAGGAATTCTACAATCTCCTGTACTTCCTGCTTAGCTCCTTCCTGACCAGCAACGTCTTTGAAGGTTATATTTATGTCTGCACCCTTCTCGTACATTTTGGCTTTGCTTTTGCCGACGTTGAATACGCCATTGGCTCCGCCTCCACCGCCGCCCATGCGTCGCATGAGGAATATCCAAAGGAAGAACAGCAGCAATATCGGACCGAAACTCAACAATATGTTGAACAGATCGTTGCCTTGCTTGTTTTCGTATGTAAGTTCACCTGTGAATTTTTTAGCTTGTTTCTCAGTCTCGATAAATGTTTCGACTTTGTCCACACTGCCGAATTCTGTTGTTACATACGGATTTGTACCTGTACTTTTATTGCCTGGACCAAATACATCACGGATGTTTTGTGGTTGGACATACATTTTCAATGTACTCTCATCCTTATTTATTATTATTCTTGAAGCATAGCCTTTGCTGACGAATGTTTTGAACTCGTCGTATGATATTTTCTTACTGGCGCTGCCTAGGGAGTCGCCACCAAATAAATACATGGCTATAAGGACTACGAGCACAAGCATGTAAATCCAGCTCATGCTGAATTTAGGCTTTTTATTGTTTTTATCTTGTTCCATGTTGCTCATTGATTTTTACTGTAAAAATGTTCTTACAGTTGTTTTTGTTTTATTCTGATTGTGCTCAGTCAATGTCGGGGAGTCGTGTCAGTTTTGCATCTTCCCAAAGGTTTTCCAGATTATAGTATTCTCTGTCCTCCGGTAGGAAGATATGCACCATGACGTCTGTGTAGTCCATAGCTACCCAGTGTGCATGACCAAGACCTACCACATGTACGGGCTTTTCTTCAGCATCTATTCTTGCTGTTTCCTCAACGGAATCAGCAATCGCTTCTACCTGCGACGGTGAATTGCCTTGGCAAATAATAAAGTAATGGCAGATTGTTCCTTCAATTCCGCTCAAGTCAACAATGACAATGTTTGAGCCTTTCTTTTCCTGGATACCTTTTGTTATTGTCTCAACTAATTTTTTTACTTGTTCCATTAAGAAGTTAAAGTATTGTTAATGTAAAAAACTTGACTCATAAGGTGGCACTTGTAATGCTTTTGTTATCTGTGCCCAATATGTGCCGTTTCTTATGCAAAGGTACATTGATTTATTGTAAAACAATGATAAAGCACGGTTATTTTGAATTTTTTTAGAAAAAAGTTGCCAAAAATGTTGTCAGTTAAAAAAAAATGCGTACCTTTGCACTCGCAAAACAGAAACAAAGAGTTGTTAAGCAAGCACATTTTAAACATTGGGATATGGTGTAATGGTAACACTACAGATTCTGGTCCTGTCATTCCTGGTTCGAATCCGGGTATCCCAACTTAGAAAGACATCTTGAAATCAAGATGTCTTTTATCATAATAATTGTATAGCTGTGTTCATATTGCTTTTCCCAAAGAGGTAAGTTCGAATATAAAATAAACCTTATTATATTAATAAGGTATAATCATTTTGGATTGTTCAATAATATTTTGTTGCTTTATTGTTGACAATTACCATCTATATTTTCATTTCTTTTTTGTTTTTTATTAGTGTATCTATTTTGTTGAATAAAATATTCTTGATGTCATATTTTTCAGTTTTTATATCCGAAAACGCAGTGTGTAGTATGTAATAATTGTTACTTTTGCATAAATTCCTTAAACAGGACATGATACTATAAATCTATTTACTATTAATCTATTACTATTAACCTAATTAACATGAAGAAAAGAACGATTCGATGTAGCGCTGTAGGGAATAGACTGTATTCTGGCAAAGGCGCGCGTGTACTATTTGTTTCGGGCTTGTCGGCATTGATGCTTTCAGGCATCGTATCTCCTCCGGCTATGGCTGGGTCGGTTGTTTCAGAGTCTGTAATTGCTACTCAGGCTAAAAAGATTACTGGAACAGTGCTTGACGAGGACAATCAACCTATGATTGGCGTAACTGTACGTGTACAAGGCAGTAATATTGGAACTACGACCGACCTTGATGGTAAGTTTACATTAAATGTATCCGAAGGCTCTGTAGTTTTGTTGTCTTACATTGGTTACAAGGATTACAAGCTGAATGTAGGTTCACAAAATTCTTATACTGTTAAGATGGTAGGTGAGAACGAAGCTCTTGATGAAGTTGTCGTTATCGGTTACCAAACGGTAAGGCGTAAGGATTTGACAGGTTCTGTTGCTTCGGTAAAAGGGCAGGATATTGCTGCAATGCCTGTCGCAAATGTTGCTCAAGCTTTGCAGGGAAAGCTTCCTGGAGTAAATGTAACTTCACAGGACGGCCGTCCTGACGCTTCTGTTTCTATCCGTGTCCGTGGTGGTGGTTCTATATCTCAGAGTAATGATCCGCTTATCCTTGTTGATGGTATTACAGTTAAGTCGCTTGATGATATTCCGGCAGACTTGGTTGAGAGTATTGACGTACTGAAAGATGCTTCGTCTACAGCCATTTATGGTGCAAGGGGTGCCAATGGTGTCATTCTTGTAACAACAAAGGGTGCGAAAGAAGGTAAGGTTTCAGTTTCGTATAACGGATACGTTAAGTTCAATACTCCGACAAAATATCTTGACACGCTTGATCCGTATGATTATCTGTCGTTTGTATGGGGTAATGCCGCAGCACTTGGTGAGGCTTACAGAACTCCGTTTGAGAAACTTTACGGTTTGGGAGCTTATGCCGGTAACAACGCAGGAGGTATTGATAGTTATCGCAATGTAAGCAATCAGGATATTCAGAAAGATGTTTACAACAGTTCTGTTTCACATAACCACGACCTTTCTATCACAGGTGGAAACGAAATGACACGAATGCTTTTCTCTGCCAACTATATGGATGAGGAGGGTATGAAGATTAATTCTTTCGCACGTCGTGCAAGTGTTTCTTTTAAAATTAATCAGAAGATTCTTGACAATCTCGACATAAGTTTTGATACACGTTATTCCGATAGACGGACAATGGGTGACGAAGGATTGACAGAAGGTTCAGGTTCGATTTTGTCAGCTGCTTATCGTTTCCGCCCGATTGCGACAAGCGACATTCTTGGAGACCTTGATGCACTGCGTGAAGGTAATATGGAAATGTACGGCCGTCGGTCAAGTTGGGACACTTACAGTCCAGCTGCGCGTATCGGTGATTACGAACCGCTTTACATAAAGCAAAGACTACGTGGCACAGCATCTCTTAACTGGCGCATTATAAAAGGTCTTACATATCATACAGACCTGAGTTATAATCAGACTTGGGAAGAGGATAAGATCTGGGGTGGTGCAATATACAATAATTATATGAACGACGCCACAGGAGAGAAACTTTATTCAGGAAGTGTCGAGTGGGCTAAGCGTGGTAGTTGGGGCCTGCGTTGGACTAATACATTGAGCTATGATTTTAACTTCCTTCCCGAGAAGCACCGTCTCAACCTATTGCTTGGACATGAGGTTACAGACTCTGGCGGTGATGAGATTGAAATTAACGCTAACCACTTCCCGGCAAACTTCTCTAAGGATAATGCTTTTGCCATGATTAATCAATATGACAAGACAGCAGGAACAAGCAATTTCTTCTCAGGAGTTGACGTGGCAGAGCGTATACTGTCATTCTTCGGACGTTTGAACTATACGTGGAACGACCGTTATCTGTTGACTCTTACGTTCCGTGCCGACGGTTCATCAAAGTTCTCTCCCGAACACCGTTGGGGTTACTTCCCCGCTGCCGCAATAGGATGGCGTCTGTCAGAAGAGCCTTTCATGGCAGGAACACGTGATTGGCTTGATAATCTGAAACTGCGTTTCTCTTATGGTAGCGTTGGAAATGACGGTATTGACGCAGACCTTTGGTTGCAGTCATGGACATCAGAGACAGACTTGCGTTATCAGTATGCGATAAATCATCAGTATGTTTCATCGTACGACTATTCTGCCAGTGAAATGGCAAATACAGATTTGAAGTGGGAAACTACGATTACACGTAACATCGGTCTTGACTTCAGTTTCTTCAACAGCCGTTTATGGGGTTCTCTGGATTTCTACTGGAATACTACCAAAGACTTGCTTATGCTTACTTCAATTCCCGGCATTACAGGATTTACTGCAACGTACGACAATATCGGACAGACAAGCAACAAGGGTGTTGAACTGTCGCTGTCAGGTGTTATTTTCAAGAATAAGGACTGGAACATCACAGCAGGTATGAATATCAACTTCAACAAGAATAATGTTGACAAGCTGGCAGACAATGTAACAGGTCTTTATTCTTCAAAGTGGAACGGAAGCAGCAGTTTCCCAGGTAACGACTATATTCTTAAGGAAGGCAGTCCTGTCGGTATCGTCAGAGGTTATATTTATGACGGTTTCTACACTACAAACGACTTTGATTACATAAACGGACAATATGTACTGAAAGAGGGTGTAGCAGACCTTGGCTCGTTTATCAACCCTGTGCATCTTAATAACTCACGTCCTGAAGGTCAGAATGCATATCCTGGTCTGCCCAAGTTTAAGGATATGAACAATGATAATCTTGTTGACGAGACTGACGTTTGTGAAATCGGTGATATGAATCCTATTCATACAGGAGGTTTCAACATCAATGCGACTTATAAGAACTTCGATCTTGGTCTTTACTTCAACTGGAGTTATGGCAATGATATTTACAATGTAAATAAAGTTGCTTCTATGTATTGCGGTAAGGAGAACGGTGCTTATGAGAACAAGCTTTCTTTTATGAAAGACTGCTACAGAATTTACGATATTGTTGACGGTCAGCTTGTAAGCCTAACTACGCCTGAGCAGCTCAACGCAGCCAACGTCAACGCTACTCTACCTCTGCCTTACAGCGAGAACGGAGTAACATCAACTCTCGCTATCGAGGACGGCTCTTATCTGCGTCTTAATACTTTGACTTTGGGCTACTCTCTGCCGCAGAATCTGTTGCGCAAGGCTGGAATATCAAAGCTACGTATTTACGGTACAATCTACAATCTGTTTACTATTACCGGTTATTCTGGACTAGACCCGGAAGTAAGTGCGAACAACAATGTAAACGATGCTAAATATCCTACTACTGGTCTTGACTGGGGAACATATCCTCGTGCACGTTCGTTTGTAGTTGGACTGAATCTTTCATTCTAAATTAACCAAATAATTAATCAATACGTTATGAATAAGATTGCTAAATTTATATATGCGTTGGCGTTGTGCTGTCCACTTGCTTCTTGCGGTGACTATCTTGACGTATCAACGCCTGAAAATGCGGATGACAAATTTGTAACTGCAACGTCATCAGAAACATTTAAAGTCCTGTCATGGTGCTACGCTACATACAGACAGGGACCGATAATGAGCGTTTACCGTTGGAATGACCCTATCGGTTCAGACGCAGAGTATTATCCTGAAATAGGTTCTCTTAACAATGCGAATGCCCGTCTCCAGCCAGAGCTGCTGAGTATCGGAACTGCAAACAGTGAGTTCAGTGCGCTGTATTCTATTATTGCACGTACTTCGAAGCTGGTTAATCTTATTGCGGAGAAATCAGAGTTCCAGCAGGCCAAGGCTGCCGGAGAGGTTACAGACTGGACACAGCTGTATGGTGAGGCTCTTACAATGAAGGCTTTCTGCTATTTTGAGCTTGCAAAGCATTACGGTGATGTGCCTTATGGATATGAGAACACAAGTGCTGAGCAGTATTCACTCAATTCACGTTTCGAAATCTATGACAAGGTTATTGACATGTTTAAGGAGGCAGCTCCATATATGTACCGTCTTGGTGAAGGCGGAATTACAGCTGAGCGGATGTCTCGCGGTTTTGCTGAGGCTATGGCCGGTATGGCGGCTCTTTATTCAGGCGGTTGGCAGACTGTACGTACTGATGTGCCCGGATTGTATGGCAACGTGCAGCTTGAGACTAAGGGAGTAGAAGAATATAAGAGTATTTACGCCCGTCGCACTGATTATCTTGATTATTACAAGATTGCCGAGACTTATTTTGATATGGCTATGGCAGACAAGGGTACGGCTGCTCTTGTTACTTCAGATGAGCGTGGCTACGCCAACAACCCGTTCCAGCGTCATTTCCAGTATATTAACGACTTGCAGATAAGTCCTGAGTCAATTTTCGAAATCGGTAACATGCAGGGTGGACAGACCGGCCAGACAACATCGAGTGAATATCCTTACGCGTTCGGCCGACCATCAGACGGAGGTTCTGCTCTGGCCGCACCATGTAAAACTTTCGGTGCGGTGCGCATAATGCCGACATTCTATTACGGCGAGTTTGAAGAGGGCGATATGCGTCGCGACGTTACTTGCGCTGTTACCGGCAGCAATGGTGACGGTAATGAGAAGATGCTCAGTTTTACTCCGGGTAACAAATGTCTTGGAGGTATGGGTATCAACAAATGGGACTGGAACCGCATGAATCCACCATTCGTAACTGAGCAACGTCAGTCAGGTATGAACTGGCCGGTTATGCGTCTTGCCGACCTAATGCTTATGCGTGCTGAGGTTAAGGCTGAACTCAACAAGGACAACGAGGCTCTCAGCGACCTTAATGCTGTGCGCAGCCGTGCATTTGGCGATACTAACCATAATATCAGTGCTTCTGGCGAAGCTTTGAAAGAAGCCATTATGCAGGAACGCAAGCTTGAGTTTGCTGGCGAAGGACAGCGTCGTTGGGACTTGATACGTTCCGGCAAGTTTGTTGAGAAAGCTTTGGCTGTGCGTGCTGAGATGTCACAAATGGTTGCCGATCTTAAGACTAAAGGCTATCACGAATTTGCTAACGGAAACGTTATTCCGATGTACATTTGGGTTAAGAGTGTTCATCTTGACAATCCGTTGACTTACGATCCAGACAAGTCTAATCCTGCTTTGTATCCTGGCTGGCGCGGACAGTATGATTATACTTCTACCGATGCTGCCGGAGCTGTTAAGGGCACTGACCATAACCTGGCTATTCAGGGTCTGTTTGAGTATATCGACCCGAACAGTGACCGAGCTAAGCAACTCGAAGCTGAAGGCTACGTGAAGACAGACTGGGGTAAAGGTATAGTTGACAACGAGGATCACTATTGCAACAGCAACCTGTTGCCAGGTGTGAAGGCCGGCAATGTGCCGCCAAGATATTATTTCCCGCTTCCGTTTGAGGTGCTCAGCCATTCTAACGGCACCATAACTAACGGATACGGTCTTGCTCAAGAGTAATATTTCATTGGTTAAATGTCTGATGCGGAAAGGGCTGTAAGGCGGTGTCGACCGTTATGCCTTTTCCGCTTTTTCTTAGCTTTATTACTGATATATGAAAACTTTCTTAACATTAATGTTGTTTCTTGCCGCTTTGCCGGTTTCGGTCGGAGCGCAGCATAACGCACAGTTGCCGTTTGATGAGAGTCGTAACACTGTGCGCATACTTGAAGGCGATAATGCCGACCCTTCAATAATAAGACATGGCGATGAGTATTATCTTGTTCATTCGTCGTTTGTATATACTCCAGGACTCATTGTCTATAAGTCAACCAATCTTGTTGATTGGACTCCATGCTCAATAGCTCTTAAGACATTCAAGGGCGATGTCTGGGCGCCGGACATTACTTTTTATAAAGGCCGTTTTTATATATACTTTCCAACATTAAGCGACCATGGAAAAACCAGTATGGTTACGTGGGCCGACAGTCCTGAAGGTCCGTGGAGTGAGCCTGTCGACCTGCATGTCGGTGGCATAGACCCTGAACATATTGTCGATGCCGACGGCAAGCGCTATTTGCTTATGAGTTCAGGCGACATATATCCATTGGCTGATGACGGATGCTCGATAACAGGTAAACCGGTCAATGTATACAAAGGCTGGGACATACCCGAAGACTGGGATATTGAAAGCGTTTCGATGGAAGGTCTCAACGTAAAAAAGGTTGGAGAATATTATTATCTTTTTGCTGCTGAAGGCGGTACCTCCGGTCCGCCGACAAGTCACATGGTTGTAGAGGCGCGCAGTAAGAACATTATGGGGCCGTGGGAGAACGCTCCGTTCAATCCGCTGCTGCGTACATGGTCGCGCGATGAGCGTTGGTGGAGTAAGGGACACGGCTCTGTAGTTGATACTTCTGACGGTCGCCTGTTTGTGATATTTCATGCTTATGATAATGGATTTCAGACATTAGGCAGGCAGACTCTTCTGCGCGAGCTGGAGCTTAAAGACGGCTGGCTAAGGCTTAAAGATGGTAACATCTCATTGCCTCAACCTCAGCCGGTGCGTGTTTCCGGCATTGCAGACTTTGTGTGGCAGACATGCCGTGAGCATGATATTAATGAGCGTTTCAAGATAACTCCTGACAGAATATCAATCCGTGCCAAGGGCAGCTCGCCTGCTGACGGCTCTCCGCTGCTGGCTCGTACCAGTGCGCATAAGTATGAGGTGGAGGCATGCGTCACGCTGAAAGGCGACGACACTTCGGCTGGACTTGTGGCTTATTATGATGAGCGTTACCACTTTGGTTTCGGTTTTGACCGTAACGGACTGCTGCGTTTCCGCCGTGGACAGGTCAGCAGGGCCGAGTCTAAGTGTAAACAGGCTAACAGTCAGGGGCGTATGTGGATACGCATGCGTAATGATTGCAATGTGTTGACTGCATGGTATAGTGCTGACGGACACGAATGGCATAAATTCCCGTGGGGATTTGATATTTCCGGAGTACACCATAATACTGTTTACGGTTTCCTTTTTGTGCGTCCGGGTATTTACGCCGGAGGCAGAGGTGAGGCTGAAGTTACGGATTTCAGAATAACAAATCTTGACTGACTTTTATTCAGTCGGTATGTTGTCTGATATAGTATGTTTAATTTTAATTCATTGAATACATTGAGATATGAAACGAGTTATATTGTTTCTGCTGTTCGTTTTTACCGTTTCCGTTGTCTGTGCGACAGACAAGGTTGAGCGATGGGGACGTTATGAGATAAGTATAAAGGCTGACGTAAAGGGCAATCCTTTTGATATTAGGCTGTCGGCTGTATTCACAGGGCCTGACACAACTATGACTGTAAACGGATTTTATGACGGCAACGGCACGTTTAAGATAAGATTCATGCCATGTGCTATTGGCAAATGGTCGTATGTTACACGTTCTGGCGTGGCTCCGCTTGATGGCCATAAGGGTAGTTTTGAGTGTACTGCGCCGGGTAATGATAATCATGGCCCTGTAAAGACTGATGGCGGATATGGTTTTGTTTATAGTGACGGAAAACGTTATTATCCTGTCGGCACGACGTCGTATGACTGGATGCACGCCGTAGGCGATTATCCTCAACGTACTATCCGTTCACTAGAGCAGGCTGGTTTTAACAAGATAAGGATGCTGCTTATGGTGCAGAACTTCGATTTCGGTTATCCTGAGCCTTCACTTTATCCCTTTGAGTTGAAGAATAAGCGCAAAGACAAAGACGGCAAGACCGTTTTTGACTGGGACTACACACGTTTTAATCCGGAATATTTCGCACATGTCGAGCGTTGCATTGACAGTCTGGCTGCAATCGGAGTTGAGGCTGACTTGGTGTTGTTCCATCCTTATGACGACGGCCGTTGGAATCTGGACAAGATGCCGATGGATGTGAATCTCCGCTATGTCGAGTATGTAGTAGCACGTCTTGGAGCTTTCCGCAACGTGTGGTGGTCGATGGCAAACGAGTATGATTTTCTCCGTCATCTGAAAATATCCGATTGGGACAAGCTGACGCAAGCTGTTGTAAGCAATGACCCTTACTCGCATCTCTGCTCAATTCACAGCTATACGGCGAAGTATTATAAGTATTGGGAGCCTGAATATACCCATGCAAGTATTCAGGACCAGGCTCCGGTAGAGGGTTTCGGGCGTGCTGCCACGATAAGGAACATATACAAGAAGCCTGTAATATTTGATGAGGTGTGTTATGAGGGCAACATGGACAACCGTTGGGGCAGTCTTAGCGGGCAGGAGCTGCTTTACCGCATGTGGCAGGGACTTGTGGCTGGAACGTATGTTACGCACGGCGAATGCTATATGGACAGCCCTACCGACTATTCGCGTGACTTTTTGGCCATAGGCGGTGAGTTTCAGGGAGAGTCGTGGAAAAGGATAAAGTTCATGCGTGGAATTTTGGAGGCAATGCCTGGCCCGTTGCAGCTCTGTGACAGCAGTTGGGATCCTTACACATCATCGGCCGGAGAGAATTATTATATTGTGTATCTTGGAAAGGAAATATCACATGAGTGGACATTTGATTTGCCTGTGAAGAACGCTTCTTTTCCGAAGCTTAAAGAGGGCCAGCGCTTTAAGGTTGAGATAATAGACACGTGGAATATGACGGTAAACGAAGTGCCTGGAGTATTCGAGATTACAGCTCCTGTAGGTTACCGTGTTTATGATAAGAATAACAGAAAAGTGGTATTGCCGGACACTCCGTATCTGTTGTTAAGAATAACCGGAGTTGAGTGATTGTTATATGACTAAATGAAATGTGGCCTTTTGCGTTGCGATATATGCTGTTTTGCAACGTAAAAGGCCACATTTTGTATTATGATTTGGCGTCTTTTATATTTTGATTATTTGCATTTCCTGTACCATTGAAGCAATGTTCCTCTTGGAATGCCTGTTCTTACGGCTTCGTCAAGTGTTTCTTTGGCTTCTTTTTTCCTGTTGAGTAACAGTAAGGTCTCAACTTTTGTGATGTACAGGTCGTTGTTGTCAGAGTCTCTTTTCAGTGCTTCGTTTATATCGTAGAGCGCTGTTTCGTACGATTTCATGCTTTTTTCTACTTCGGCTCTTGCTGCATATACAATGCTGCTGTCGGGATACAGTTCAACGAGATTGTTGGCCTGGTCGAGCGCATCTGTGTTGCGGTTAAGTTTGGTATAAGTGTATACCAGACCGAGGCGTGCTTCCATGTTGCGTGGCGACATGCTGATGAATCTTTCATAATCGTTCTTGGCCAGTTCGTAACGGCGCAGGTTGTTGTTGGCGTATGCCCTGTAATACAGAGCTGAAAGATTGTTCTTGTCTTTAGTAAGCACTTCATTGCATGCCTTTATTGCATCTCCCCATTCGAGCAGTTGCAGGTTTACAGCAGCTTTACTTAGTTTTAGTTCGAGTGAGTCAGGGTAGAGTTCCGTCTGCTTGTTGATTGTCGCGAGTGAGTCACGCCATTCTGCCAGCGTCTGTGCGCCGGCAGTTGTAACCGACAGAATTATGAATGAGAATATGAAAAGGTGCTTCATTATTCAGTAAGGTGTAGTTATAAATAAAAAGTTAAGGATTAAGAAAAATACCTTTCAGGCTTTTTGCCTTGAGTAAATTCTTAATCCTTAACTCTTGATTATTAATCGTTAGTTGATTTAATCGTTGTTCTCGGCATCAATAGCCTTTATCTTTTCGTGTACGAGTTTCATGTCGTCTTTCAGCTTCTGCACCTTACGGTTCATCTCGTCGATAAGCGAGTTGCCTTTCTTGCTTGCTGCGCTTAGGAATCCGATATTGTTCTCGTATGTCTGTATCTCTTGCTTCAGTGCCTCGTAACGGCGCATAAGTCTGGCGCGTTCATTGTCAAGAGCATCAGAACCTTTCTCTGCTACGTTCTTCAGATTGTTTCTGAATTTGTCAAGACGACGGCGTGCAGTAGAGATGTTAAGGTCTTTGTAGAGTTTGTCAAGTATGTCGTGATACTCCTTATACAGTTTGTCTTTCTCCTTGAACGGCACGTGACCTATTGAGTTATACTCTTCAGTGAGTTCACGGACTTTATCCTGTATGTTGTCCTCTGTTCCTTCTGCGAGAGCTTTCAGCTTCTCGATGATGCTGCGCTTGTTTTCAAGATTAGTACGCTCCTCGTTACGTGTGCCTGCATTTGCGTTGTTGCGTGCGTCAAAGAAATGGTTGCATGCTGTAAGGAAGTCGTTCCAAAGTTTGTCACCAAGCTTCTTCGGTACCATGCCGATTGTCTTCCATTCCTTTTGCAGAGCTATCAGCTTGTCGCTGGTTGACTTCCAGTCTGTGCTGTCCTGAAGAGCCTGAGCTTGTTCAACGAGAGCCTTCTTTTTCTCCGCATTGTCTGCAAACTGTTGCTTCATGCTCTTGAAGTATTCGGCTTTCTTTCCAAAGAACTCGTCACAAGCCGCACGGAAGCGCTCAAATATCTTAACGTTCATCTTTTGTGGAGCGAAGCCTATTGTCTTCCATTCAGCCTGTATGGCGATGATTTCTTTAGTCTTCTTGTCCCATTCAGATGCGCTCTTAATTTCAGTCTTTGCTATTTCCTCAACTTTCTCACAGAGTGTTGTCTTCTTTGCGAGGTTATCTTCTTCTTTAGCACGTAATTCCTCAAAATGCTGCTGGTGACGTTTGTTTATTACTGTCGACGCAGCTTTGAAGCGAGCCCATATTTCCTCACGGAGCTCTTTGGCAACAGGACCAGTCTCACGGTATTCCTGATGCAGTTTCTGTAACTGATGGAAAGCACTGATAACATCACTTTCGTCAGCAAGTTTCTCAGCTGCTTCACAGAGATGTGTCTTTATTTCAAGATTCTTTTTGAAGTCATATTCACGTGCTTCGCTGTTCAGTTTCAGCAGGTCATAGTATTGTTCAACGTAGAGCTGATAGTTGCGCCACAATTCGTTGGCCTTTTCTGCCGGAACAAGTTTGATCTCTTTCCATTCCTGCTGCAGCTTCTTAAACTCCTGGTATGACTTGTTCGCCTCGTCTGGCGATGTTACCATAGTTTTTATTTTCTCAATTATGTCGAGCTTCTTTTTCAGATTGGCCTGTTTCTCTTGTTCTTGTTCCAAGAATATTTTAGCCCTTTTCTCCTTAATTACGCTCATTTCGGCCTTGAATTCTTCTTCATCGGCATCTGGCAGAACTTTATAGCTTTCAGGGTCGCCGCCAGCTTCAATATATGCTTTCATATTGGCTTCCCTTTCGGCAAAGTGCAGCTTATAGAAAGTGGTCTTGAGATAGTCTATTTCGTCTTTCTTAGGATTGTCATCGCTATGAGCGATTTCTTTCATTCTTTCAATAACCTCTTTCTTGCTTTTATATACTTTCCTCTGTTCTGTCAAATCTGTTTCAGCAGAAGGAGTTTCTGCCATCTCATTGACCAGGGATGTTTCTTCCTTTTCGTTTGTTACGGTAGTATTGTTACCGTTCAGATTGCTGTTGTCAGCCGGTGTGACATTCAGCATTTCTTCTGTTTTCTTTTGACCGAGAGTGTTTTCTTGAGAGTCCATCATGTAATTCTTTATTAGTAGACAATTATTCTTTTTGTCATCAGACTATTAAGCGACATATTTAATAGACATTGCATCCTTTTTATAAGGTACTTTTGTCAATATTTATGTTGTAACTTATAGGCCTTTGCCTTGTCTGCTTGTCTCTTGTTTCTTGTGTTTTGTCTCTTTTTTACTTGTTGTTTATATGTTTGCAAACTTAATTAAAAATATTGTAAATCAGCAAACAAAATTGGGAAAATTTTGTTTTTTCATTCTAAATGAGCCGTTTATGGCGGAAAATCCACCATGAAATACCTGAAATCAACACTGATACAACTATCGCAATAAGGAAACCGAACTTATTGTTTTCCATGCCGTTTGTAAGGTTCATTCCGAAGATACTTGCAATCAGCGTAGGGAACATCAGGATGATGGATACCGAGGTAAGGGTACGCATTACGGTGTTCATGTTGTTGTTGATTATGCTTGAGTAAGTATCCATTGTGGATTCGAGGATGTCTGAATAGATATTTGTGGTTTCGCGTGCCTGGCTCATCTCGATATTTACATCTTCGATAAGGTCTGCGTCAAGTTCGTCCACCTGCAACTTAAATTTAAGCTTTGCAAGCAGGTTCTCATTGCCACGGATAGACGTAATGAAATATGTGAGAGAGTCTTGCAGACGAGACAGGCCGATAAGTGACTCGTTGTTCACTTCGCGGTCAAGATTGCGTTTGGCTTTCTCAATAAGGCTGTTGATTTGTTTGAGTCGTTTCAGATACCATACAGCTGATGAAAGAAACAGACGGAATATCATATCGACATAGTCGGTGAATCCTTCTCCGCGTTTCTGCTGGTAGCTTACGAAATCAATCATCATATTGGTTTCGTGAAAACATACGGTTATCGTAACGTCACGTTTGTGAATGATACCGAGAGGTACGGTTGTATATGGTGTACGTGAACGTATTTCCTTAACGAAAGGAATACGCAAGATTATCAGCATCCAACCGTCATCATACTCATAACGGGCGCGCTCGTCGTTATCGCTGATGTCTGACAGA
The DNA here is from genome assembly GCA_902491375.1 of uncultured Prevotella sp. Classification (GTDB taxonomy): domain Bacteria; phylum Bacteroidota; class Bacteroidia; order Bacteroidales; family Bacteroidaceae; genus Prevotella. The sequence goes on along the minus strand of CABUHE010000012.1, from coordinate 21,700 downwards.
AAATAGTCAGGAATTTTGAACTCTTCTTCCAGCAGTCGCTGGTCGTCTTCAGTCGGGCATGTTACTTGTATCCAGCAGTTCGGCTCCCACTGGCCAATCTGCTTAAGTCCATTGTTGGTGTTCCAGTATGTTCTCATTTGCAAATCCTCCAAAAAAATGTTTAGCTAAGTGGGGAAGATTTGTCTTTATCGAACACATACTTCCTCACCTTACAAGTACATCTTTTCCGCGTGATAATCGTCCATATAAGTGTTAATTTTTCGTTTTGCGGTGCAAAGATAGTGTAAGTCGGCTGAAAAACAAAATAAAACGCATGAAAAGAGTTTTAATTTTGTTTTTCTTGGAGATTTACGTAGTTCTGCAACTGTTGAAATATAAGAAAAAGTCCGACCGTCATCTTTTTATGGAATTGTCTGTTGTGACGACTTTCATAAGATGACGGTCGGTTGGTTGATTTGTTTTATTGATATTTTTATTTATGGAACCGTTATTCAGGCAAAATTGCTACAGATATAGGGGCATAGTCAGTTGGTGAGAATCGGCGTAAACTTTGTGATGCGGTTTCATTGTATCGAACAGTCTTAGTTCCTCCAAAGTTGTATAGTTTACCGTTTACACATTCTGTTGCTCCATACCAGTCGAATGTTCCGAGCATACGCAGCGGTTCATATGTGCCTGTACCTTTTGCATAGCGTGTTACGGATGTGCCGTCGAGGGCGTATATGTATCCTCCAGAAACACCGATGAAGTTTAATTGTTGGTTGAGAGCGTCGTTAGATGTGCATGTCGTTGCTTCAAGTTCTGCACCGTTTATGGCGTATGCTTTGTTTGATATGTTGTCTAGAATCCAGGTTGTACCGTTTTCGTCAGTCGTCGTTGTTGTATTGCCGAATGTTTCTCCGTGTCTTATTGTTGCGTCGAGATTTGCTGTGAGTTTTCCGTCCGAACTGTTACTTAATGTGTAAGTTTCAATTTCACTTTCAGTTACAACGTAAAGTTGGTTCGCATTTACGGCTGCAGCAATGACTTTCCCGTTGCGTGATGTAACTTTTTGCCATGTTTCTGACGTTAGAATGTAAATTCCTTCTTTCCCGGCTAATACAGGTGTGCCGTTCCAGCATGAGGCTGCTCCGTCTTCTGGAATATCTGCATACTTTTTCTCTTCGCCTGTTACCGTGTTGTATGAACGGAATTCGTAGCATGGTACTGTTTGTTCGTATCCAGTACTACTATGGCTGACAATGCCTCCGCCATAGTAAATAATGTTGCCGTCTGTGAAATGTATTGAAGCAGATCCTTGATTGTTTAGATTTCCGAGTTCTTTGAATATGATGTTCTGTCTGATACTCAGTGTGTTTACAGACTGTTCGCCGGCAATTGAGAATTTGCCTTCTGCTACTCCGTTTTCGTCAAAGATAACGTAGGGATTGGCCGTGTACGTCTGTCCTTTCTTAACATAAATAATCGGAGCTTTGCCTGGTGTTGTGGCGTTCGGGTCTGTAAAAGAAAATGCAGAACTTGCCGTTGCCAGTTCCTGGAAGGAGCTTTCCGAATCGCGTCCGTTGTAGATGTCCACGTAAATGCTTCCGTCTTTTAGGTAAGCTTCAGTCAGAACCACACCTGGAGCTTCTTCTGTATTGTTGGCAGGTTGGTGGACAACAATCTGAGTGGAGTCGGCTGACGCTCTTGATGCGGGTGCGCTGCTGAATCTGATGTAGCCGGTGCGTTCCCGGCCGGTGATGTTGCGTGCCGCTATTACTTTCACACTCTCACCGCCTTTACCGCCCATCTGCGACAGTTGAAGCCAATTTGCCGACGATGTGGCTTCCCACGGCTCAGATATAGGTATTGACACGTTTTCCTGTGCTCCTTCGGAAGCCAGTTCAATAATTCCGCTTTCCGTAACAGGTGGTGTCGGACCACTGCCTGGGGCTGTGCTTTCGTCATCGCTGCATGCACTGATTATCGGTAATGTGCATAGCGCAATTATTGCTAATTGCAGTTTCCTTAATTTTTTCATAATACAGTCATTTTGCAGGTTTGTATATTTATTATCTGCAAATTAAGTATTTTCGTTTATAATTAACATAACTGTTTTCCGTGATTTTGTGTCAATATATAAGTTACATTTAGTCGATAATACTTTCTTATTGTCATTTATGATTATTCTGGATGTTTCACAATAACGTTCCTGCCAGTCAGTTTATGCTTTGTCTTATGGCGCATGTACAGACTGTGTCATGCTTTTTTAAGATGTTTTTAACAGAGGAGCAAAATCAGAATCGTAAAAGATATATGTATTTGAAATAAATGTATTACTTTTGCAGAAGAGTGGGGAAATACGTTCCCTTTCTCTTATGTTTTATTAGCGTAATGCTTTATGACTGAATATGCAAAAATAAATAACCACTAAGCACTATGGACATAATAGAAAGATTCTTAAAGTATGTGAGTTTCGATACACAGTCTGCTGAAGAGAGCGACACTGTGCCAAGTACATCGAAACAACTTGTTTTCGCAAAATATCTGCGCGATGAACTTAAAGATGAAGGCTTTGACGATGTAGAAATGGACGATAAGGGCTATGTTTACGCTACGTTGAAGTCTAATATGAAGAAAGACGTTCCGACGATAGGCTTTATCAGCCATTACGATACGTCACCTGACTGTAGCGGAAAAGATGTTAAGCCAAGACTGATACACAATTACGACGGTAACGACATCGAACTTTCTCCTGGTATAATCTCATCGACAAAGAAATTCCCCGAACTGCTTGAGCATAAGGGCGAAGATATTATTGTAACCGACGGACACACTCTGCTCGGTGCTGACGATAAAGCCGGAATAGCTGAGATTGTGCAGGCTATGTGCTGGTTGCGCGATCACGATGAGGTAAAGCATGGCGACATCCGTATGGGATTCAACCCTGACGAGGAAATAGGTATGGGCGCACATCATTTTGATGTTGAGAAGTTTGGTTGTGAGTGGGCATACACAATGGACGGCGGTGACCTCGGCGACCTTGAGTTTGAGAACTTCAACGCAGCTTCAGCTAAGGTAACAATCAAGGGCGTAAGTGTTCATCCGGGATATGCTAAGAACAAGATGGTGAACGCCAACAGACTGGCTGCCGAGTTCGCGATGATGCTTCCTGCTGATGAGACTCCTGAGACAACCGAGGGTTATGAAGGATTCTACCATCTGCTCGGCGTTGAGTCGAACATCGAGAACGCCAAACTGTCATACATCATCCGTGACCATGACCGCGAGCGTTTTGAAAGCCGTAAGGAATTCATCAAGGAGTGTGTGGCTAAGATGAACGAGAAGTATGGTGAAGGCACTGTTGAGGCTGAGGTGAAAGACCAGTACTACAATATGAAGGAGAAGATTGACCCCAATATGCACGTTGTAGACATCGTACTGAAAGCTATGCAGGATTGTGGGGTTCCGCCGAAGGTTGAGCCTATACGTGGCGGTACTGACGGTGCGCAGCTTTCGTTCAAAGGTCTGCCATGCCCGAATATATTCGCAGGTGGAGTGAACTTCCACGGACCTTATGAATTCGTATCAGTTCAGGTTATGGAAAAGGCTGTACAGGTAATCGTAAATATCTGCAAGATAACAGCTGAGTATAACGACTGATACATAAATCCGTGATAGAATACCGGATTATTGAGAACCATGACGGCTTTTACATATAAGGCTGTCTTAGCCTGACAGGCAAAAGCTGTCATGGTTCTTGTATTTATTCAGACTGTTTTTGCCTGTCGGTATGTCATTTTTTATTTATACACAAGTATAATACAGTTCCGTATTTCTTTTATACTTAAACCTTAATCTGGAGTAAGATGTCCGAACTCCCGTATCTTGTAAAAGACCTTGCCCTTATCCTTATAGTAGCAGGTTTTGTAACAATACTTTTCAAAAAGCTCAAGCAGCCGCTCGTGTTGGGATATGTTGTGGCTGGTTTTCTGGTCAGTCCGCACATGCCTTACACAATGTCGGTTATCGACCACGGCGACATAACCACGTGGGGAGAAATCGGAGTGATGTTCCTGCTGTTCTCACTTGGTCTTGACTTTTCGTTCAAGAAAATCCTGAAGATGGGAGCATCGCCTATTATTTCAACATGCTCGATTGTATTCTGCATGATGATGCTCGGCATAGTTGTAGGCCATGCCTTCTGCTGGAGCCGTATGGACTGCATATTTCTTGGCGGAATGCTTGCAATGAGTTCCACAACGATTATCTATAAGGCTTTCGACGATTTGGGACTGCGACAGCAGCGCTTTGCCGGTCTTGTTATGAGCGTTCTCATACTTGAAGATATTCTTGCAATTGTGCTTATGGTCATGCTTTCGACCATTGCCAACGGCAGCAGTCCTGACGGCGGACAGATGGTGAGCAGCGTTATGAAGATAGCGTTCTTCCTTATTCTGTGGTTCGTTGTCGGCATATATGTCATTCCGTGGTTGCTAAGGTCTGTGCGTAAGCTCATCAACAACGAGACTCTGCTTATAATCTCCCTCGGTCTGTGCTGTGCTATGGCTGTGCTGTCAACTCAGGTCGGTTTCAGCAGTGCTTTCGGGGCGTTTGTCATGGGCTCAATATTGGCTGAGACTATTGAGGCCGAGCGTATAATCAAACTTGTTGAGCCGGTGAAAAATCTCTTCGGCGCAGTGTTTTTCGTTTCAGTCGGCATGCTTGTCGACCCTGCTGTATTGGTGCGTTACGCTCTGCCGATAGCTATGCTTGTGCTTACTATAATAATAGGTCAGGTCGTGTTCGGCACGCTCAGTTTCCTTATCAGCGGCCAGTCGCTCAAGTCTGCCATGCAGTGCGGATTCTCGATGGCTCAGATTGGTGAGTTCTCGTTCATCATCGCGTCTTTAGGTCTTTCGCTTGGAGTAATCGGCAGCTTTGTCTATCCTGTCGTTGTTGCCGTATCAGTGATTACAACTTTCCTTACGCCTTACATGATAAGGGCGGCCACGCCGTGTTATAGTCTACTTGAGCGGCATCTGCCGAAGAAGTGGATTTCGGCTCTCAACAACATAACCATTAGCCGTCGGCCTGCACATCCAGAGCGTAAGTGGAAGAGCCTGCTTGTTCAGATGACGCGCAATACCGTTGTATATTCAATACTTTCAGGAGCGGCTGTCGCGCTCATGCTTACGTTTTTCCTGCCGTTTGTGCGCAGACTGCTTCCCCACTGGTGGGCGAACGCGGTGTGCGGGCTTGTTACGTTGTCGATAATAGCGCCGTTCCTGCGTGCTATTGTGATGAAGAAAAACCGCAGTGATGAATTCAAAGCACTTTGGAACGAGAGCCACTATAATCGTCTGCCGCTTATTTTCACAATACTTGTCAGGGTTGTCATAGCGTCGGCTTTTGTCTTCTATATCTGCAATTATCTTACCCGATTCACCAATGCGCTGATGATAAGCATCGCGCTGGCAGTTGTCGCACTGATGATTGTGTCGCGCTGGCTGAAGAAACGAAGCATAAGGATGGAACGCATGTTTATGCAGAATCTACGCTCGCGGGAGATTGCTGCCGAGGTTATGGGCCGCAAGCGTCCGTTGTATGAGGGCAGGCTGCTCGACCGCGATATACATATATCAGAGCTTGACATACCTGAAGATTCTCTTTGGGCAGGTAAAACCCTGAGCGAGCTGAAGCTGGGCAGCCGTTACGGCGTGCTTGTTAGCAGCATATTGCGAGGTACTCAACGCATCAACATACCCAACGGCGACACCGTGATTTTCCCTTGCGACCGCATACAGGCTATAGGAAGCGACGGACAGCTTACTGCTCTTAGCGCAGCTTTGGCTACTGATATGCGCAGCTACGACCACGATATTGAAAAACGTGAGATGAAGTTACGCCAGATGCTGATAAGCTCAAAAGGTGCGTTTGCCGGTAAGACGATGAAAGAAAGCGAGATAAGAGACAAATACAACTGTATGGTTGTCGGAATAGAGGAGGGTAAGGAGAATCTTTCTATCGTAAATCCAAGGCGTAAACTCAACGGCGGTGATATTATTTGGATTGTCGGTGAGGAGGATGATATTGCAAGATTCAGTAAGGATAATTAGCTGAATCTGGAGTTAATCAGACGGAAAAGGTAAACCGTCTGATAATATATTGTGCAGTCACGGATGCCACTGAAACGTGGTGTTTGTGGCTGTTTTTCATTAATGTCAGTTTACTTTTTTATTGTGTAAGTCTTCATTTGCTTGTGTTTCTGATTGTGCTGGAAACGCTGATGATTACAACTTATATTCTATGAGTGTTTTCGCGCTTTTGTAAAAGGTGGCATTTTAAGCGGCAAAAGACGGCTTTTTACGATGTAAAAGGCCGTCTTTTGCAATGCAATATGTGCCATATTGCGTTGAGTATGTTTTTGTTGATTCCTGTAAACCGTAATGTCCTGAGAATCAATACCACTGCACAGCGTTGCTGAATCCGCTTCGTTTGTCATACTTGAGTGCGTCGGTAAGTGTTGCAGCGTTGCAGCGGAATGAGAAATTGTATGATGTGTAAGGTGCAAGTACGACCGAACAGCTCATATTGAAGCAGTGCAGGTCGCGCTGCAATGAGGCTGTTGTCATAGATATTTCGTTGTTCTCGAAGTCATAACCTGAAGAGAAACTGATGTTCCATCCGGCGCTTATCCTTATGTTTCCGCTGAAGTTGAGCGTCTGGGTAAACTTGTATGGGTAGCGCATACGGTCCTTGTTGAATTTTCCGCTGGTGTTTTCGCGCATTGAAATACCGTAACCGAATGTGAGCGACCACGGCATTGAGAATTTCATGTAGCCGTCTTCATCTGTCTCGGCCTTGCCTCCGCTCTCTTTCTCTGCTCCGTGCTGTCCGCGTACAAGGTCGTCGTCGACGTTGCTTTCTATATCGGTATTATCGTCAGTATTATCTTCTTCTGAATCTTTTTCTTTATCTTTATCGTCGCCTCCGCCGAACCATTTCTTAAGTTTTTCAGGCGTAAGAGTGAACGATATGTTTTGTGACATACCCTGGAAACGTCCGAAGCGTCCTTTACTGTACTCTGTATGAGTGCCTACATAAGGCCTGCCGTTCTCGTCAAGCTCGTATGCATAGGTCGCAAATACGGCGTTGAGGTTGAACGTATAGTTCTTCCACCATTTCAGTCGGATTCTCATTGTGAGGTCGCTCCACGGCCTTTCCTTGTCAGCCATGTTGTATCCCATGTTGAGTCCGAACTCGTCGATGATGCTTAATTTCTTGAATCCAGTCGAGTCTTTGTCTGACTTGACTTTCATCTCGATGTTGTTTCCGAGGTCAAAGTATATGCTTCCTGTCTTTCCTCTTGACGGAATGCCGTACAGACTGTTCTGATACGGGTTATATTCAACCAGTTCCACGCTGCCGTCAGGGTTTGTCTTCTGGTACGTTTCATAGTAGCGTGAGCCGTTGTCTGGTGCGTAGCTGAATGAAATCTGCGGTGTAAGCACGTGGCGTATGGCTTGAATCTTATCACCGAAAATCTTACGCGACGGTACCCAGAATCCGTATAGCTTGGTAGATGCGCTTAGGCTCATTCGCCAATCGTAGACGTTGTAGAATCCGTATGTTGTGTCCTTTACCGCCGTCTGGCTCTGTTCATCCCACGACTGAGTCTCCTTGTTGGTGTACATACGGTCGGTGAAGTTGAACGACGGATTGATGTTTATGTACTTGAACAGGGTGAAGTTTGCTTGTATAGGAATTTCGTGACGGAAAGCGTTGCGCCAGTCTTTTATAAGATTCGACTTGAAGAGTTTGTTCTCCTTAGTGTCGATAGAGTTCTGTAACTGGCCTGTATAGCTCATTGAAATCTTCTCATACCAGCGTTCTTTGCCAGCCATGTGCTTGCGCTTGAACGGATAGAAGCGGCTTACAGATATGTTAAGGTCAGGCAATGACAGGCTTACTGTTGAGTCAATCATGTTCTGGCTGAGGTTTGCAGTTCCGCTTAGGGTGAGTCCGATACTTGAGAATGAAGAGCTCCAGCTGACACTTGATGTACGCAGACTCTGTGTGTAGCTCTGCGGATTGTACATACTGCTCAGGTTGTTGCGTTCGTATGACGTTGAGGCGAAGTTTACGCTTGCCGACAGACTTGTGTAAGGATTGGCCTTGGCATCCTGTCTGTGGCTCCATTGAAGCTTGAAACTTGTCTGCTCCGCATAGTCGGGCATGCCCTTGTCGCCGTTTTTGGTGTTCTGATAACTGAAGAAGAAGCTGCCGCTGTATTTGTATCTTTTGCGGTAATTGCTGGCAACAGATACCCCCCAAGAGCCTTTTGTATAGATTTCTCCGAGCAGTTTCAAGTCCCATTTGTCGCTGATTGCAAAGTAATAACCGCCGTCGCGCAGATAGAATCCGCGTGAACTCTCGTCACCGTAGCTTGGCATTATGAAGCCGCTTGAATAACTTTTTGTAAATGGGAAGAAACCGTAAGGAATTGCCAAAGGCAACGGTACGTCGGCAACTACAAGATAAGCAGGACCGAAAACGACATCTTTACCAGGCCTTACCTTAGCTCGTGAAAGTGCTATGTAGAAGTCCGGGTGGTCTTTGTCGCACGTGGTGTAACGTCCGTGTTGCAGATACAGCACTCCGCTTGAGTCACGTTTTGACTTCTCACTTGTCAGGAATCCGTCTTCCTGGGCAGTGTACACACTGTTGATAAAGCCTTTTTTAGTCTTAAAGTTGAATGATATTGTGTCGCTTTCGTAAGTGTCTTGTCCCATAACAAACACAGGTTTGCCTATAAGCTGGCCTGCCGTGTCGGCTTTTCCGGTTGCGTGTACAAGGCTACTGTCAACGCTCATCTGTATGCGGTCACTCTTCAGGTCCATGTTTTGGTACTTAACGTTAGAGTTACCGTAAAGGTATGCACGCTTCAAAGCGGCGTTGTAGACGAGTGAGTCGTCTGAAGAGAACGTTACAGGAGCTTCAAGTCCGTTAGACTTTCGCTTGTTGATACTGTCAAGCCTGATAGAATCGTCAATGTGTTTGTTATGCTTATATATGGCCAATTCGAGCGAATCCATCTTTGTTGTGTCAGGTTCGTTCGGCTTTTTGCTGATTGAATCAGCTTTAAGACTGTCGTTGATTGTCTTTAAACTGTCAGATAATAATGCAGCGGCGACCGCTGTTGAGTCCGCTTTACCGCTCTTGTTGCCGCCGTCTTTTAAAAATGACATACCTGGTTCTGCCATCACGAAAATGAAAGCAGAAAGCAGAATAAATATGACAGTTTTTTTTCTCATCACACAATGTAGGGTGCAAATTTACGTAAATTAAAAATAATAGCACGCCAAAATCTTCTTTTTTCTTTATAATTTAACGTTTTACGTTGTGTGCGTATGTCTGTGTAAACGGCGTTGTTTAATTGCATTCAACGCCCAAATGAGAGCGTTTGTAGCTTGTTTATTTTAATTTATACAATACTTTGACTGTTAGAAATAGGCTGATTTGGCATAATCAAATTGAAAAAACTTTGTCTTTCTTTTGTTTCTGAGCCAGCCTTTTTTTATCTTTGCACATCAGTTTGTACGTATTATATTGAATACGTACAGGTGATTTATGCAAATAAAAAGAACAAGGAGACAAAATGATGGACGAGACACAGACGAAATCGAAAGTTTATTTTACAAACTTCCGCTGTCGTCCCGATGAGGGAAGGACAGACAAGCTGAAGCGGCTTATTAAAGCAGCCGGAATGGATAAGATTGACATGGACGGCAAGTTTGTTGCCATAAAGATGCACTTCGGCGAGCTTGGAAACTTGTCGTTCCTGCGTCCTAATTATGCCAAAGCTGTGGCAGACATGGTCAAACTTCGTGGAGGCAAGCCTTTCCTTACAGACTGCAACACACTTTATCCTGGCAGCCGCAAGAACGCTATCGAGCATCTTTACTGTGCATGGGAGAACGGATTTACACCTCTTTCTGCCGGATGTCCGGTCATAATCGGCGACGGTCTTAAAGGAACAGACGAAATTGCAGTGCCTGTGAATGGCGGTGAATATGTTAAGGAGGCTAAGATTGGGCGTGCGATAATGGATGCCGACGTGTTTATTTCGCTTACGCACTTTAAAGGACACGAGATGACCGGTTTCGGCGGAACTATCAAGAATATAGGTATGGGCTGTGGTTCAAGGGCCGGAAAGAAAGACCAGCACTGCAACGGAAAGCCTAAGATAGACCAAGACGCTTGCCGCGGATGTCGTCGTTGTATGCGTGAATGTGCCAACAACGGTCTCGTTTTCGATGAGAAGCTGAGGAAAATGTCTATCGACAATACTAACTGCGTAGGTTGCGGACGCTGTATCGGCGCATGTAATTTCGATGCAATCCATTTCAATAATGACGCTGCCGTTAAGGAACTGAACTGCCGTATGGCTGAATATTCAAAGGCTGTTATCGACGGTCGTCCTAACTTTCACATCTCGTTAGTATGTGATGTGTCGCCTACTTGCGACTGTCATTCTGGCAACGATGCGGCAATCATTCCTGATGTAGGTATGTTTGCATCATTCGATCCGCTGGCTCTTGACCAGGCTTGCGTCGATGCCTGCCTCAAACAGGCTCCTCTGCCACATACTCAGCTGACTGACGTGATGGAGAAGCCGGACTTCTGCGACCATCATGACCATTTCGATAACGTTAATCCTAATGCAGAGTATAAGACCTGTCTTGCTCATGCAGAGAAGATAGGACTTGGCAACAGGGATTATGAGCTTGTGGTTGTTTCTTAATTTTGAGAAACGGTAGAGTAATAATAATTAAATAGGTATAAGACTGATGCTTTTACGGTTTCCGCATAATGTTGTGGTGATTACAGCCGGAGTGTCAGTCTTATACTTTTTATAAAAGTCTATTTGAAGAGTTCTTCCATCTCCTTAAATCGTTTCAGACCTTCTTCTCCGTGTTTTGCTACGCTGCGTTCAGCCTGCTCTATGGTCTTCTCTCTGTCGAGTTTTGTCTTTGAGTAGAATTTGTCGGCATAACAGATTACTTTTTCTTCCAATGTCTCAGGCAGCAGGTCAATATGCGGTAAAGGCAGATTCTGTGCATCGATTTCAGCTAATGACAGTCCTGCACCTGTGTGCCGTTCGCATACACGGGCGTGTTTCGGATAACCTTCGGCACGCATTAGCTCTGCTCCTAATACTCCGTGGCGGATGTACGGTTCTGTTCCGAAACACTTTATGTCTGGCGCATCGGTTAGAACGATGCCAATGTCGTGCACCATGGCAGCTTCAAGTATGAACAGTCGGTCAAGTTTCAGTTCGGGATGTGCGTCGGCTATGGCAAGCGCTTTGTCTGCAACGGATTTGCTGTGGCGTACAAGAATATCACGCAGAGCATCGTTATCCTTACAATATTTGTTGATAATTAAGTTGTAGTCCATTGTATTTTTTACCATAAAAAGAATAATGAGGAATTATGATTGACGCTTGCGGCTGACATTATTGTTGACAACCGGCAGGAGCAATCATAATTCCCCATTCAGAATATTTAATTGAAAGTCAGATTGAATTAAGAATTAATCCAGTCTCTTTCGATGTATGCAATCACGTCTCCGCGGTTGACTCTAGAGCCCTGTTTAGCCGCAATCTCAACGAGTTTACCGCCGAGAGCTGCCGGGATAGGCTCGAACTCGCCCCACGGTGTGTGTATGTAGCAGAATGTCTCGCCCTCTTTGTAGTGCTGGCCGATGTACGGCTCGATGCACGGAGTGCATTCGCTGCTGCCTTCAAAGTCGAAGAATACCTGACCCTTGAACGGGGATACGATAGCGTCTGCCTTTGCGTGCTTGAATGCTGCAAGCTCTTCAGGAGTGAGTTTAGTGCCGAGTTTAGCGTCCTTAGCTTTCTGGAGGTCAGCCAGGAAGCGCTTCTTTGCAGCTCCACTCTTGTAGTCGCGGTACTGTTCCGGGTGCATGGCAAGCTCGAAGAGCTCTTCATCGTCCTTGCCATATTCCCAACCGTTGTCGTCCATTTCCTTGCGGAAACTGTCGAGAGCGTCCGGTATGAGTGTATGCGGGTCGGCTGTTGTGAATTCGCGTCCCTGTTTCTTTGCAAGTTCGATGAGTTCCGGATCGATTTCTCCAGGAATCTTTCCGCTCTTGCCGAGAATCATTCCCCACATAGAGTCGTCCATCATTACGAAGCGTCCCTTGCCCTGTGCCATTGTGAGCAGGTTGAGCAGTGCGATGTTCTTAACGTACTGTGAGAACGGAGTAACCAATGGTGGGTAACCTACGCGCGGCCATACATAAGCCACTTCGTCAAACAGCTTGACGAGAAGTTCGTCTGTTGTATATTCGGGCTGGCCCTTGCTCTTGAGTATTGAGTTGATTGAACGGTGGATTCCGGCCAAATCTGCCATCATACTTCCCATCATTCCGCCCGGCAGACCGCAGCCGAGGAGGAGTGAGCTCATCAGCTTGTTGCCCGGATTGATGAAGTAGCCGAGCCAGTCGTCGATAAACTCTTGTGTGAGAGTACGTGCCTGCATGTAGGCGTTCATGTTGATTTCAGGAACTTCAAATCCTTCGTTCTTCAACATGCTCTGTACAGATATGATGTCCGGATGAACTTTACCCCAAGACAGCGGTTCGATAGCTGTATCGATAACGTCGCCTCCGTTCTCGCAGACTTCAAGTATGGAAGCCATTGAAAGACCAGGACCTGAGTGGCCGTGGTACTGTATGATTACGTCCGGGTGTTTTGTCTTTATTGACTTTGTCAGCTTTCCGAGCATAGCCGGCTGGCCTATTCCTGCCATATCCTTGAGGCATATTTCTGTTGCTCCGGCTTCAATCAGCTGGTCAGCAATGTTGCTGTAGTATTCAACTGTATGTATCGGCGAAGTGGTTATGCAGAGCGTAGCCTGTGGAGTCATTCCTGCCTCCAGTGCCCATTTGATGCTCGGTATGATGTTGCGCACGTCGTTCAGACCGCAGAAAATACGCGGAATGTCGACACCCTGTGCGTGTTTTACCTTATACATCAGGCGGCGTACGTCGTCAGGTACAGGATACATGCGCAATGCATTGAGACCACGATCGAGCATGTGTGTCTTGATGCCTACTTCATTGAATGGCTTACAGAATGCTCTAACAGCGTCGTTCGGATTCTCGCCTGCCAGCAGGTTTACCTGCTCGAAGGCACCACCGTTAGTTTCAACGCGGGCGAAACACCCCATGTCGATTATGGCCGGAGCCACACGCTCAAGCTGGTCCTTACGTGGCTGAAACTTGCCTGAAGACTGCCACATGTCACGATAAACGAGACTGAACTGGATTTTCTTTTTCATAATTAGATTCTTTTGGTTGCGCATCCCCTCGCGGAGACGCGTAATGTTAGTGAATTTAGGTGCAAAATTAGAAATTTTTCCGTACACTGATACTTTATAAGCAAAAAATAATACTGCTTTTGGTAAATTAATGCGATTTTATATTGATTTATGACACGTAACTGCAATTTTTGCTAAATACAGCTCGCAAACTGAGGCTTTTTTATGGCTACGACTGGTGTTTATGGTTTTTACGGAACAATATTCTTAGTGTATATTTACAATATATAAGCATCCGTATGGCTTGTAGATTAAGGCTCTGGCAATGGCTTCACTTAATTTATATATTTAAACGGCTTATAATCTGTAAGCAGAATTGTTAAATTTGTCAGTGTTGGGTTATCGTTACGGCTCAATGTAAATAAAGATACCTGTGTGTGAGATTTTCCTCTGGATTATATTTGTGTTAATCCGGTTGATTTTAAGATAAAAATTAATTTACCGCCAAGGTCTGTTTTGCCTGGCTGAAGGAGCGGAGAATCAGAAGCTTTTTGCTGTTTGCGGTTTTGCAGAAATATATTAAATTCGGCAGTTTGGTTTCATTGTGTCAATAATGTAATGTCGACGATTTTATTGCTAAAAATATATGAACCATTATGATTAAGCTCTTTTTGTATATTTTAATAGTTACAAAAATCATGGTTTGCCGTGATTCATATCTTAAAAGATGCCTTGTTGCATTGCAAAAGACGGTCTTTTGCAATGCAATATGTGCCTGAATAGGAGCTTAAAAATGCCTGTTTTTGAGCTAAAAGACCATGTATTGCATTATTTTAATGCACTGTTTATATTGCACATTTGTATAAATTATTGCGTAATGTACTTATTCACAATGCATTATATATGCACACGTGAAATATGATAAAGCACGGTATTTATTTCATGTTTTTTGCTTGGTGAATTGTTTTAAGTGGTCTGTAAAATTTGTATTGTCATTAAAATAGCGTAAAAAATAGAAATTTGATATATTTGTGTTGTTGTAATTGAAATATAACTGAAATGTATATCGAATTTGAAATAATGTGAACTTATTTTATACAGTATTATGTTGCAGTCTGTAACTGTTTGTAACTATATTGTTTACATTTTATTATTTTGATGAAATTTATTTGTCATGAATTTGCAGATTTAACATCAGTTAAGATTTAAAATAATATAAATTATAAAAAAAGTGATAATTTTGCGAAAACAAATTATCACAAAAACACAATGAAACATTATTTATTAAAAAAAACATTCGTGCCATGTGTCATGTTGGCCGGGGCCATAGCTTTTTCCGGCTGCACGGACAGTGATTACGATTTCAGCGGCATAGATATGACTTTTGGCTTAGGAGGTGACGGACTGACGTTGCCTGTAAGTTCGACAGATACAATCAAACTTGCCGATGTTCTTGATCTGGACGGGTCTGAGTGCGTTGTGGTTAAACCAAACGGAGATTATGTGTTCGAGCAGGTAGGAGACGATGTCGCGCCGGCGCATCCGCAGATTGATATGATAACCATTTCACAGAGTTCGTTAGAGTCAACCGGAATACCTGTAACAATCGTTCCTGTATCGGCAGGTATCGGTGAGGTTAACGTGTCTGCCGAAGGCGAAATGCTTAATTTCACTTACAAGGGTGCGAAGCCGGCTGACGTTGTCAGTCTCGATCATGTAGGTGTTGATGCAAGCATGACGCTTAACATCAGTTTCCCAGATGTGATGAAGATAGCCGGTCTTTCGGTTGATGAGATGGTTGTTGAGTTGCCTTCGTTTATGGAGATTTCGAATGTCAATTCTTCGACTCAGTACACATTAAACGGCAGCCGCTTGGTGTTCTACAATATTCCGACCAACAGCGGTCTTAGTTTTACAGCCTCAATTAAGGGACTGAATTTCAAGGCTTCTGACACATCTCTCGGCAGCATTAAGATTGAAGGCAATAATATTGTGCTTAAAGGACAAGTAAAGGCCGGTCTTGACATTACGCTTAATAACCCTAATATCTCAAGCTCGGCAAGCGGTGAGATAACAGCGTCGTTGCATCTTGGCGACATTCAGCTGCAAAGTGCGACAGGAAGGTTCAAGCCTTCGATTGACCTCGACAATCTCGGTAACGTGAATGTTACAGGCGTGCCCGATTTCCTTACCGACGGAAATGTGGTAGTTGACCTTTACAATCCGCAGATTCTTCTCAGCATTAGCAGCGACATGAACGTGCAGGGACTGGTAAGCGGCACTATTACAGCCGTTAAGGACGGTGTTAATACTGCTACTGTTGCTGTTAATGACATCCGTGTGAAGCCTGAAGGCGTTACGAATATCTGTATCTGCCGCAGAAGCGAAAGCATAGACGCGAGCCAGTTTGACGAGGTAAGAGTCGTAGACAATCTTTCAGACCTTATCCGTACAATACCTGACAGAATAGAGTTCTCGGCTGATGCAGAGGCAGATGCTTCGCAGACAGCAAGCTTCGTGTTCGGTAAGTCTTATACAATTAAACCGAGTTACAGTATTGAGGCACCTATTACATTTGACAAAGATGCAAAGATAGTATATACAGACACGATAGCCGACTGGAACAATGATATAAAAGATCTTGAGCTGGCTGATGATTCTTACATAAATCTTAGCACTACGATAGAAAACCGTGTGCCGGCTTATCTCGGTGTGAAGGTCGAGCCTGTTGACGTTGACGGAAACGTGATGAGCGAGAACGAGATTTCCATAAAGGTTACTCCTGAGACACTTCAGGCTTCAGAGGATGGAGAGACTTCAGCTGAAACACCTCTCAACATAGAGATAAGGCAGGCCGAGCAGGGCGCTCTGAAACGTCTTGACGGTATAGCTTTCCGCATTGAAGGTGGCGCGTCAGACGATGGCCAGAATCCTGTTGTAGGCAAGACACTCAACTCTGAAAAGCATTTCCTTATAGCCCGCGACATTGTTGTGAAGCTCGTTGGAAAGATAATAGGCGATTTTAATTAACCAAAAACATCAGTAAGACAATGAAATTAAAACATATCAGCATAAAATGTTCGGCTGCCACTCTGATGCTCGCCATGGCCGGCGGAGCAATGGCGCAGGGACTTAACTCGGCTTATTATACCGACGATTACGCTTTCCGTCACAATATGAATCCGGCTTTTGGCAATACAGACAATTATGTATCAATACCGGCTTTGGGAAATATCAGCGTAAACACGCATGGAAACTTCGGCTATCAGGATGTCATAATGCCGAATCCCATGTATCCGCAGAGTAGCGCAAAGAAGATGACCACCTTCATGAATCCTTATATCTCTACGTCTGAGGCGCTTAAGGGTTTCAACAAAGGCGATAACAGCATATCCGGCGATGTAGGTATTACGCTGTTGTCAGCTGGATTTAAGGCGTTCGGAGGTTATAACACTATCGAGCTGAGTTCTAAAACTTCGTTCGGTATGGCGTTGCCGTATGAGCTGTTCGAGTTTGCCAAGAACACCGGCAACAAGACTTACAACATAGGCGATATTAATGTGAACGCAATGTCGTATGCCGAACTTGCGTTCGGTCATTCACGCCAGATAAACGAGAAGTTGCGTGTAGGAGCAAAGTTCAAGCTGCTCTTCGGTCTCGGACGTGCAGACTTGAAGTTGCAGAACATGAAAGCAGACCTTTCTCCCAACGATAAATGGACGGTTTCAGGGCAGGCTGTTGCAGATGTTTCTATGAAAGGATTTTCGTATGTTACCGAACGCGACGAGTATAACGATCCTGACAAAGGAGAGTATGAGAAGGTCGGTGATGTAGATCTTGACGGCTTCGGTCTTAGTGGTTTCGGTATGGCAATAGACCTTGGTGCAGTTTATCAGATAAATGAAGACTGGCGTGTAAACGCAGCTGTGCTTGACCTCGGATTTATCAGCTGGAACAACGATATGCAGGCTGTAAACCGTTCAGACATGTTTGAGTTTAGCGGCTTTCACGACATATCTGTAAAAGATGGCAGTGGAGTAGATATTGGAGATCAGACAGACAAGTACGGAGATCAGATAGCAGACTTCATTAATTTGAGAGACAACGGTGATCAGGGGGGACGTACAACAGGTATAGGTGCTACTATAAACGTAGGCGCAGAATATAATCTGCCTGTTTACCGTAAGATTACGTTCGGAGCTTTAAGCTCTACTCGTGTAAAGGGCAATTATACATGGACAGAAGGACGCCTTAGTGCCAACTGGACTCCGCTCGACTGGCTCGACGGTGGTGTAAGTTTCGCCGTAAATAATTTCACTACGAGCATGGGATGGGTGCTTAATATTCATCCGAAGGGATACAACTTCTTCATCGGTATGGATCATCTGCTTGGCAAAACGAGCAAGGAGTTTATTCCGCTCAGCTCAAACGCAAGTCTTAATCTTGGTATGAGCATAACCTGGTAAGTTGATTAATTTCCGCAGATTTATTCTGCTTGGATAAGATAGCGCGTGCTTTCATCAGCAATGAAGGCACGCGCTGTTGTTTTTATGTGCTAATATCCAAAGTTACAAAAAGTAGTTTTGCCTGCAATAAAAATGAGTTGTGTACGTTTTTATATGTGTAAAATATGAAAATTTTGTATAATTGAACACTTGAATGAGATTAAAGTTCAATTGTGATTTTGCTGATACATCTTTCTTCAGAAAGAAAATATTATCATGATGTTGAAGTTGTAATGACATGTTTTTTTGAGAAAATATGTTTACTATAAAATGTGTAGCTTGCACATGGCCATGGTTAGTTTGCTGACTCAGTTTTAGCCATATCACAGTGCGACACTGATGAAAAACTTTTGCTGACGGTTCGCATGACGAATAAATAATCATATCGTAGAATTTGATTGAATTTAGTGCGAATTTTTATTATATTTGCAATTGAAACACTTGTTTGACTTTAAAGATACTAGATTATGCGGATACCTATTTTATTTAAACCTGTTGTTGCCGTTCTGCTGTTGGTTGCATGTCCGTTGTACGTACCTGCACAGGACGTTGTCACCCTCGTGTACGATGATGTTTTAAGTAGGGGCGACATACGTATTGTGCCGTCAGACGATGCCAAGTCCATGCGTGTGTCGAGCCAACGTGGTGGAGTGGTGATGGTTGATGAAACAAACTGCGTCGGTATGCCTGATTCGCTCAAGGTTGCTCTAAAGATTGCCGCCGATGTGTGGAGTGGTTATCTGGCAATGGGTGACAGCCTTAAGTTGCAGGTGTATTATGATGAAGTTCAAGGAACTGACATCAGGACGGAGATTTATTATATGACTTTACCGGCATTGGTTTCAGATGTATATTATCCTTTGGCTTTGTGCAGGAAATTAAATGACGGAGTGCTTAATAACCCTCCTCAATATGATGCCGTTATCCACATAAACAGAAATACTGATTGGTGTGTCGGCATGAATAATGTTTGTTCCGGGCCGATGAAGAATCTTTCTTATGCCCTGCTTAGGTCTATGTGTTCAACATTGGGATTCGGTTCTAGCGTCCAATATAGAGATGGTGAGTTCGTTTTCTGTTTCGGAGACGGAATCTCTGTTTTTGACAAGCTTGTTTTTGCAGAGGACGGCATGCGCCTTGAGAATCTTAAGGGAATGAATGGACCGGTTCTTGGAGATTTCGTACAGCAAGATAAAGGTTATCTTTATGTTTCCGAAAAGTCATTCAACTACTGGTTGTATGCTCCGCAGCAGTTTGACGGGTATAAGTCTCTTAAATTTATTATGACTCCAGAAAGTCTGATGTACTATATGGACGAGGGTGTAAAAGATTTGGTCGTAGACGAGATAACGCTTGATATTCTCAGAGCAATAGGTTGGAATACATCATACAGTCACGACGTGAAAATAGTAGGCCGTGATATAGACGACACGGGCATAAGCTCAGCGTATCAGAGCCATACGTTTTATGTTGAATCTGGAGACATACCCATGACTGATTTTCATTGGGTATACAAGTTGCCGTTAGTATCGGGCGGTTATGAGACTGTTGCAACGTCGCAAAACCCGGAGTTTGTAATACCGGCAATTGCAGACGGTGACGAGGATAAGTATGAACACACAATAGACGGTGATATCCGCGGGCTTATATTTTTTGATTGCACAAGTAACGGAAAGCATGTAACAGACGCGTATAACCTGACTCTAGAACTGAAACCCCGTATACTGCGTACTGATATTGTAAGCATAGTGCCAAATCAAAATAACGAATCGTATTATGACGTGACTGTAGATGTTTATTATGAGGGATGCCATTATTTGCATGCAACACTTGAAGAAGAATATAGCCCAATTGTGAATGCTTTATTTTCGGATACACCATATTATGTAAGATTGACCTTTACTAATGTTGATCTTAGTGGATTAGCATGGGTGCATTTTGATGCTAGGAACGGCTATGGCAGTGATACGGCAATGTTGGAAATACCAAGCATGCCGACTTCAATTATTACGAATGATGTTTGTTCCTATACTGCAATAAGCGTGTTTACCCCGTCAGGCATATTGCTTGGTAAAGTTGATAGCTGGGATAAACTGAAAGATTTCAGTAAAGGACTGCTTATTTTACAGATTTGTGACGATAATGGCAAGTCAAGGACAATAAAATACATGAACAAATGAAGCTAATCTTGTGGTATTATGCATCTATACCATAAAAAAACGAAGACGGTATACATGCTAATATTAAAACAGAAGCATGGAAATATGGGAGTTAATGAATCATGAAAACATTGTTATTAACATTATTTGCTGCACTTATCATTAGTGTCGGTTACTTATCATATATCGGATTAATAAAATGAGGTACGTTTTTCTTTTTATAATAATTTCTGTTTGCGGATGTAATGGGACTAATGCAAATGACAGTAAATTAAGTTGCTATAAAGACTCAATTGAAAGTTGTGTCGAAAGATTCCAATTGGAGCAAGACACGTCAATGATTCTTAAGGCTATTAGGTATTGCGACTTGATGCAAAAAGGAAGCATGTCGAATGATGAGCGGTTTGACATAATGAAGCGTCAATCTCAATTATTATGTCTTATTGGCAAATACCGTGAAGCGTTTATGTTGCAAGGTAAAGCCGTGGAACTATTAAGCGATGATGACATAAGACGGTTGGAGTATTATGGAATTAAGTATAAAATAGAGGGGGACAGCCTGAAAGCCGTTTCTTGTTTCCGTAAAATCATAGCGGAGTGTGATAAGGATTTATCACAAAAAAGTAATATAACTAAAAAAGCGGAAAGCTTAATTATGATTGGTGAATGTGAGGAAGCAAGAAACACGTTGGAAGAATATTTAAAAAAACATAATGACGGAGAAATAAAAATGATGATAGATAAATTTGATATATTTAAAGAAGACATTTCAACCTCCTATTTTATGTTTAAGGAATGAGAATTAAAATGTTTTATGAATAGAAAATTATAAATGAAGATGAAAAATTTTTGCATAATAAGTATAATTTGTATTCTTATCGGTTGTAACAATGCGGTTGATAAGAAAATAACATACAATGATCCTTTACAAATATCAGTAAAGAAAGGTGAAAATATGAGTATTGGAGATGAACAGTGTTATTATGCCACAATGAATGGAGACACACTGAATCTATTTTGCGAATTTTACGTTAGGCCGCAAAGGCATATAATGAAAATAAAATTTGTACCTCAGAATTATAAAATTTCTATGTCGGATACAACAATAGTTTCTACATCCAGCGATGATGATATGTATAAAAAAACGACGTACAATCAGCAAATGTTTTTAGTCGATGAATATATAAGACTAATCGCAGGTGAGTTTGATATCCAAAAACTGACAGGTATAGATTTCCCATTGTTGACAAGTGGAACTTTAAATATCGAAATTTCAAATTTGTTGGTAAATCATAAGATTAATAGGATGAATATAATCAAAGCTGTCGAGAAATCTTCTATTTACGCTAAAATTAATAATATCTTAAAGAAATATAAGTTGGAAATTAAGGATGTGGGGGGAATAGAAAAAGTCGCGTTTGCTGATAAACAGTCATTTATGGATGAAAATGTAACCGATTCACTACCAACTCTGAATAAGAATGACATGTTCGTTCAGGGCTGTGTGTATTTTGAAATAGGTACCATATAAAGACATAAAGAATTATAATTTCAAGCGGTTGCAAATCAGGTTGTGAAGTGCATCTGCAATGTTGAAATGAAGACGGTAAACATCCTAATATTAAAACAGACGTATGGAAATATGGGAGGTAAGTAGATGTTCATAATTAGTTTATATCATATAGATTTGATACCTTTGCCTGAT
>CABUHE010000011.1 GCA_902491375.1 uncultured Prevotella sp. | reverse complement strand
TGCCGTTTCTGAAATGGGCTTACGCACATCAAGCCGGAAGCCGTTTTCAGAACGGGGTAACAGTAATATCCCTAAAAAATAGGTAATGATTTGGTGCTATGGGATAAAAAATGTATCTTTGCAAATACGAAAGAGTTGTTTGAATCTATGAGGTAAACCGCAGCAAGTCAGAGCGTTCTGAATGTAGCTAAATCGTTACCTAAAATCTCACACTCTTCAATTCCATTCTGTGTATCAATCAGATACAGCTTTTTTAATTATCCCTTGCAAAGATAAACAACAGAAGCTGAAGACTGTCAATATTATTGTTATTAAAATCTAAATCAGACAGCATTCAACCGACACATGAATATAGAAATAAAAGATGTATAAGCCTAAACGTATACAGTGCGCAGCTTATACTATCACAAATCACATTACTTTATCAGCGCCCTTATAACAAACCAGGCGTGCATCGCCAGCGTAGGAAGCAGTCCGTAGTGGCGCCGCATAACGTCAAAACGCTCCATGAGCGAAGCCCGGTGAAATTTGGTTGACTGTCCTTCACGCTGATAGTCGGCAACAGTAGCATGCACATTGACAAGCGGCAGCGACATTCGCTCAGCCTCTTTCATTACACGTATACACCAGTCCACATCGGCAGAATGGCGGTAACGCAGGTCGTAAGGAGTCCTTCGGGCTATATCTGTACGTGCGTAGAACGCCTGATGACACACCAGCATGCCGTGACGGAATGAACGCCAGTTGAGCTGTTCGGGCGGAGTCAGTCGGCGACGGCTGATATATTTGCCGTCATTGTCAACCCAGTCAGTGTCTCCGTAAAGCACGGCAGGCAGCTCAGAACCTTCAGACAGACGCTCTTCAAGCCGCGCCTTAGAGCATATAAGCGACAGAGTTCCACCGTCAGGGAAGAAGTCTCCGGCATTCATAAAGCACACATAGTCGCCCGTTGCCAGCCGCAATCCCTTGTTCATGGCGTCATACAGTCCCTTGTCCGGCTCAGATATAATCCTTATCTCATGGCCGTTGCCCATGCTGTCAGACTTGCGTTTGTAGGCCTCGGCCAGCTCTTTCGTGCCGTCATTCGATGCTCCGTCAACAATAAGATGCTCTATTCCGCGATAATCCTGACGCATTACGCTGTCAGCGGTGCGCCCGAATACGGCGGCGGCATTATATGTAATGGTAACTACTGTGAACTTTATCATAGCATGTAATGTCTGGAGGCAATGGCCTGATTGTAAACTTCGATATACTTCATAGCCACACTCTGCTGTGAATATGACGCCGAAACCTTGCGCACGGCATCACACGACAAAGCGTCATAGTCGGCTTCCGTGAGTGTCCAGCGTATTCCTTCAGCCAGGTCTTCAGCATTCTTATAGGCTGCAATGTAGCCGTTACGGCGGTGATCAATCATCTCCGGTATGCCGCCGACATTGAATCCGACACACGGAACACCGCAAGCCATAGCCTCCATGATGGTATTCGGCAGATTCTCTGACAGTGAAGGCATAACGAAAACGTCGGCCGCACGGTAGGCACAGACTATCTTTCGCACATCAGTAATATAACCGAGAGAATAGAAAGGTACGTCAAAATTATCCGCAAGTTCATCCCCACTGCCGCCGAGAGTTACAACTCCGAACTTATCGGCAAGCTCAGGACACGATTTTGACAGACGTGAGCAGGCATCTATAAGGTATGAAATGCCCTTATTGACGTTAGACACTCGCTGCGCGACAAACAGCACAAGCCGCTTGCCTTCAGGCAGACCGAGAATGCGTCGCGCCTCAGCTTTATCACCCGGACAGAACGTGCGGACATCAATAGGGTTAGGTATGTTGGTTACGGTACGGCCTTCGAGCAGTTTGCTGCGCTTTGCCTCGCCTGCCAACCAGCGGCTGCACGTAACGAAAAATATACTGTTATACTTCTTTACAAGGCGCATCTTGCGCTTCCACACAGTACGGGCAAGGTCGCCGAACAGTCCTCCGTTAGGCAGCAAAGGGCAGCGCGAGCACTCTGTCGTGTACTTGCGGCAGCCTAAAGTAAGGTGACATAAAGCCGTAGCCGGCCACATATCGTGCATTGTCCACACTACCGGCTTGCCTGAATTGAGAATTTTGCCCAATCCGCCAAGCGAGAGCATGCCCTGGTTTACCCAGTTAAGATGTATAACGTCAGCCTCCTTAAACTCGCGGGTCTTTGTTATGTCAGTGCCGGTGTTGGCTATATCGATGTCAAACAGATGCTTACGCGAGAAGCCCGCGTGGCAGAATATACACCAACGCTCCCAAAGGAAGTTCCACTTCTGGAGCAATCCGCCGCCCAAACCCGCTACGGTAAGGTCATCGGTTGTCTTGTCGCGCACCAGCATCTTGGCTTTAACGCCATTATTGATGAGTGCTTCCATAATCCGGTTTGCAGCAACTGCTGCGCCGCCGGTGTTCTCACTAGTGTTTACAATAAGCACACGCATCGTACGTAAATGTTTTAATTTAAACGGACACAAAAATATAACAAATTGCGCATTATTCCAAATTAAAGGACATTTTAATTACTGTTTGCGCGCACAATTTATTGATTTGTATCAAGAAATACAATAAAGATGATAAAAATACAACTAAAAGTATTGACAAGAGCGTGTAGATGTTGTATCTTTGCAGTGTCAAAAGGTTAATAAATTGTTTAGGTTAGTAAATAGTATTAGTTTAAGGTAAAGTTTTCATGATTATTTAGGATGACAAAGGTCACCGTGAGGTTCCCTTTTGATTCGCAAAAGGTTTTTTAGTTAAACATATTTTTAATGCGCTGTAGCTCGTGAAGAGTTGCAGCGCATTTTTCGTATAATATAACCCCGAAGCACACCATACTTGCACTATTAATTATCCGATGCGATAAAGTCTTGATACTCAACGCATTGCAATATGCCCTCTTTCGCATTATAAAAGAGGGCGTATTGCAATGTAAAAGGTGGCCTTTCGCAACGCAAAAGACCACCTCTTGTAAAACGACACAGCAACCATCTGCTGTTAAGGCATACGTTCAGACTGACGGAAAGAATACCTCCGGCTCACGTCTTGACGAGAACGCTGCCACAAACTTAGCCTCAAAGCCCTTATATGCGTCGCCACGGAAGGCGCGTGAGCCTGTATGGCAGACCACAATACAGCGTCCGCAGGCTATGCAGGCAGCCGAATCGGTAGTACAAGGATTGTCTGACGGAATTGCTCCAACGGGGCACTGACGCACACAAGTCTGACAGCCATCGCACAGAGAAGGGTCGCCCACAGGACTGAACGTTGACGCTCCGCCCTGCTTGTAAGGACGGTTGCCCTTAACGGCAAGTCGCGGCAGCGAGCTGACATCAGCCAATCCGGCAAGCATGCAGGCGCAACGGGCTGCGAAACTGTCGACCACACGCATATCAGCCGCATCAGGACGGTCGGCTGCTACTTTGGGAAATATGCAGTGACGGCCTATGAAAGCCCCGGCAGCAACTGCCTTGAATCCGGCCGCCTCGACAATATCCTGCAACTCGACGAGGGCGTCGTCATAGTCGCGGTTGCCGTAAACGCAGACAAGGATGGCCGGCGTACCGTCGCCGCGGAATGACTTCAACGCGGCAGCAGCCTGCACAGGCACACGTCCGGCATATACAGGCACACCGACAACAAGCACCTCATCGCATCCTGAAATTAACACATCGGAAGACGGACCGCCACAAGTTATATCGTGCTCAACCGTCTCACCGCCGATTACGCTGCCTATACCGCGCACCACCTTGCGCGTGGTGAACGTGGCACTGAAGTAAACCAGATGGACTTTACTTATATTCATAAGCCTTTGTATGTTTATTACTGTTGAAAAAAATTGTTCGCTGATGCAAATATACGAATAATCCATGACAGGACACCTGATTTGAATTCTTATTTTGAACACGCATAAATACGCAATCAGCCGGCAATGACCGACGCGCTTAGTGGATTAAAGGCATAAATCAGTAAAATGTGTTGAAAGATTCATTATCCGTATACCCTTACAGACAGACACATTTTGTAACTTTGCAGAAAATAAGGAACTAAAAATAAACAAACATGACACTAAACGAATTTCTTGAATTTGTAAAGACACGCCAACCGCTCAACACGCCGGAGATATACCGTCTGATGGACGAGATGAGCGACGAGGCAAGACGCATAACATTCCGCCTTAACTCGGCTTACCACAGTCAGGAAGAGATTGACTCGCTGCTGAACGAGCTGTTCGGCCACCCTGTAGGCAAGAGATTCAAGATGTTCCCGCCGTTTTATACAGACTTCGGCAAGAACATACATATAGGCGACGACGTGTTTATCAACGCCTGCTGCAACTTTCAGGACCACGGAGGCGTATTCATAGGCGACCGCTGCCAGATTGGACACAACGTCGTATTCGCAACTCTGAACCACGGACTCAGCCCTGAGGAACGGCGCACAATGACACCGGCTCCTATCGTACTGGGCAAAAACGTATGGGTTAGCTCAAACTCAACGATACTTCAGGGTGTAACCATAGGCGACAACGCCGTAGTAGCGGCAGGCGCAGTGGTTACAAAAGACGTTGCTCCCAACACGGTTGTAGGCGGAGTGCCGGCACGCCATCTGAAAGACATAAAATAACGCGCTGCGCCTGACTGACAGACAGTCAAGGCACAACAAAAAAACGGGCGGACATTCAAGAGCCTTATAAAAGTTCTTGTCTGTCCGCCCGGATTGTATTAATATTGAATTACAAAATGTCAATAAGCTGCTCAGTCTGGCTACTTATACGTCTTTCTTTTCTATCAGCACCACGGCATAAGCACTTATACCTTCCTCACGGCCGGTATATCCCAGCTTCTCGGTTGTGGTGGCTTTTATCGAGATATTGTCCTCGTCAGTGCCTATTACTTCGGCAAGACACGCCTTCATAGCCGGCACATGCGGATTAATTTTCGGACGCTCGGCACACACAGTAGCGTCAATGTTGCCCACGGTGTAGCCCTTTGTGGCTATCAGGTCGACAGTCTTGCGCAGCAGTATCTTGCTGTCTATATTCAAGGTGTCGGCCGACGTGTCGGGAAAATGGTAGCCTATATCGCGCATATTGGCTGCGCCGAGCAGCGCGTCGCATATCGCGTGAATAAGCACATCGGCATCGCTATGGCCCAGAAGTCCCATGCTGTGCTCTATCTTTATGCCGCCCAGCCACAGGTCGCGCCCTGAAACAAGGCGGTGAACGTCGAAACCTAAACCAACTCTGATATTCATTTCCGTTATATTTTACGTGTAAGACTGCTGCCAACAAGAACGGCAGCCACAGAATTTATCGTCTGAACAGGTCTTTGATGCCGTCCATATCGAACGCAAGTGTGAAGCGGAGCGTCTGGTCGAGAGGGTTGCTCTTTGCGGTAGCCCACACATAACCGCAGTCGAGAGAGAAAGCGCTCATACGGAAACCGGCACCGAAAGTGAAGTATTTGCGGTTACCTTTGTTCTCAGACTCGTGATGATAACCCGCACGCAGTGAGAACTTGTCGTTATAGACATACTCGCCACCGATACTCCAGCGTATCTCCTGCAACTCCTCCTTGAATCCGCCGGGAGCATCGCCGAAGCTCTTGAAGATACCGGCTATACTCGAAATGTCGTAATAATCTGTCTGTATACGGCGGTCGTAGTCCTCACCTGACTCGCCTTCCTCCTGAATAGGATATGTAGGCACAAGCAGCTTGTTGGCATCAGCAGCAATGGTGAAACGGTTGTACTCGTCAATCGGCACCATGAGAGCCACACCAAGACGCATATTTGCAGGAATAAACTCGCTGCGGGTGCTGCCTCCGAAAGTAATCTTACTACCGATGTTGCTGATATTAAGACCTATACCGAGCTGACACTCACGTGCGCCCATCATTATATAGTTGTTGTAATAGAAGGCGAGGTCGGCACCGAAGGCGCTTCCTGGACTTGTATCGTCGGTGTAATCGTAAGTAAGGTCAGAGTAAATCCATCTGACTGCGGCTGCGATAGAGAACTTCTCGCTAAGCATAAGTGAATAAGCCACATCGACAGACATCTCATACGGATTGACCGTCATGGCACCTACGTCCTCAGAAGTCATAACCTCACCCAAAGAGAAATAACGCAGAGAGGCTGACACTGCGCTGTAATCTCCGATACGGTAGTAGCCTGCAAGATGCGCAAGATCCATGTCGTTGACGAGCTGGCGGAGCCATGGCGTATAGTTGACGGCAACGCCCGCACGGCTGATGCAGAACGGATACTTGGCCGGATTCCAGTATTGCGAGTTGACGTCGGGGTCGGTTGCGGCGCCGACATCACCCATTCCGGCTGCACGGGCGTCAGGAGCAATGGTCTGAGATGTAACTGAATTTCGCTCCGGATTGAATATGTCAGTCTTCTCCTGAGCGCTGACTCCCGAAGAAACGACAACCAACAACAATGCTGCAAGTATTCTAAGCTTGTTTTTCATTATGTTTATTTATTTTCAGATTAATGTCTATGTTTACGCCTTCCTGTAATACTTCGGTACGACAGGAAGGCGTCCTTATAAATAACTGATTTTCTTTTGTATTATTGTACTTACTGCCCCTACAATTCAATATTAACTGTAAAAATGGACATTAAGCATCTGCTTTCACTAACGTTCTGCATTATTTATTTACTATCACAAGTTTATTGGCTTTCGACACCGTACCGCTGTCGTCGCTGCCTATCTTAACACGGTAAATGTACACACCCGTATTCAGTCTTCCGCCGTCGCTTCCTGTCAGATCCCAGTCGACCGTATATGCGCCTGACGGTGACACACCGCTCTCCTTATGGTGCCATACTGGGCGTCCGCCGATGTCATATACGTAAATCTCGACGTTAAGGTTGCTGCCCATACGGTCGTGGTTGATGATGAAAGTAGTAGACGTTGTCGCCGGATTAGACGAACAGTCGACACTGACAATGCTCGGAGTTAGTCCTCTGACGACGTTGAACGTCAGCTCGGTGGTTGACGAATTGTTCATAATATCCCAAGCACGGAACTTCAACGTGTGTTTACCTGGCTCAAGTTCGGGTATGTTGTAATAAGTGCGCCCGGTAGTATAACTGCCGAAGTCGTACTCGAAGTTGTTGTTAAGCACGTATGTTTTAGACAAATCTCCGTCAATAACGAGCAACATGTCGTGACCGATACCGCTTCCAGCTGCGTTTATTCCGTCCTTATCAGACATTTCTGCCACGAAATACGGAGTGTTGTTTACATTTCCGCCATTGACAAACGACGGCGAGTTGAGGTAACAATAGACCGACGGACCTATCGAGTCAGTGCTCAAAGAGCCTGTTCCACCTACTACGAAATCACCGTTGCATCCGTTTACGGCCTCTCCTGTCTGTGAGTTTAGCGCGAAAATGTTAATCAGTCCGCTCTCGTTACTGTAGTCGATGTCCTTCGGTACGGCAAAAGAGAAGCTGAAATCACCGTTCTCAACATTGTCAGAACCATTGAAGAACGTGGTCGTACGATCGTAATACTCAAACGGATCGGTTGCGCCTTCATCAGAAGTATCGTTAAGACGGCAGACAATCAGTTTCTCGGCATCCCTCACCATACATGAGACAACACCTTTGAAGTCTGTATCCTTGGAACCTTCGTATGTATTGATATGTCCCTTTACGGTAACAACCGTGCCAGCCTGAAGCTGCGGAAGTTCCTTAGCCGTCGCAAGATCGACGCCGTTTATACTGTCAATAACGGCTCTCTGCTTCGGCATATTGAGCTTAAGCGCCGGGTCGCCGAGCAACGAATACTGAAGTTTATTCTCTGTTCCGTCAACCAACGAGCCGGAAGAGCCGATCGGAGTGATAAGATAATTCTTAGCCTGTCGCTGTGCCTCACCGATTGAGATGTAATCTCCGTTCTCGTCTGGAGTAAACAATGCCCTTAGATAAGCTTTGTTTATGGCGTTATTATAGTTTACGTAAACAGTACGTGTTGTACCGAAGAAGGCCACAGCTCCGCCGTTTGCATTAAGCACCGCAGTCTCGCCAATATTGTCTTCCTGTGAATCGAAAGGCATAATCTCACACGATGCGGTTATCCAAAGCGGCAGATTTATGTTGGTAAACTCAGCAAAATCAGTGATTGTCAGCACACGCTCGTGTGAAATCTGATCCTGACGACCGTGTCCGCAATAGTTCATAACCAATGCGCCGGCCTCCTGACGTTGCTTCAAAAGGCGTGCCACATCAGGATAAGTATTACCCATCGAAGAGCTTTCACGCTGATAAGTATCCCACATTATGCGCTCAACATAGATTGCGGGATTTATGCTTTCAACCGTATTTGCCATGTCCTCAGCGTCGCTCATGTGTCGGTTGTTGTTGCCGTCGTCACCCATTACAATGAAATGATTTTGCCAACTGCCGGCATTCTCGTTTGCGACATACCTCAAAGTTTTGTCAACCATAATCTTGGCTTCATCTGCTGTACGGACAGGGAAGCGTCCTACAGCCATGTCAAGTTTATCGGTTTTAAGCGGATCGCCACCTTCACCGTCGTCAAGACAGCAGAAGAAACCGTCGTCAACATAACACTTCGTATCGCTGAAAGAGTTCTCGCTCTCATTGCAAAGCAGGAAATCGTCAGGATTAAGACCAGCGCAAGCCGACGTATTCATACGGTTATCCCACACACAGTCACCGAAGAGCACCAGATATGAAGGCATATCGGCTTCGGTTTCAGCACGGTCGTAAAGCATCTTAAGGTACCGGCGGTAAGCGTTAGCGTCAGGAGTTCCGCTTGAAAACTCATTATACAGTTCATCAGCAGGAACAACAACTACTCTCATTCCGTCGTGTTCAGTGTGAAACTCTTTAAGTCTTTCGGCCTGTTCTTTCAGCTTACCTGATGTCGGGATGATGATAACCATATCAGCAGGACCCGACGCATGATGGTCCTGATTTGTAATGTTATAGACATACTCAGGCACAGGGAACGATTTTCCGGCAAGCACTGGGCGGTTACTTGGAGTAGCATAAGATGCTGAAATATAGTCAAGACGCAACGGTCCACCTGATGTTGTGGTAATCGTTACAGTATCAGTCGGTGAATAATATGCCACTCTGAACGTTCCCTCATACTCTTTTCCGTGGTCATATTCAGTAAAACCGTCAAGCTTGAACGAAGCCACTGACAGTCCATTAATTTCTATTTTACCGGCAGAAGCCTGACCTGAAGTTATACCGACAGATATGTTCCGCGCTCCAGATTGTCCTGCCTCAGGAGTAATAATATAGCTTTTTGACTTGCCGATTTCGATAGGATCGTCCTCAAAAATATTCCTTCCACCCTGAAACCAGGCGTAATTGTCGACTTCATGAAGAACATGATAATCGTCAGCAGAAGGATAAAACGAATCAACAAAGGCTGTACTGTCCACTGAGAGAGGCTCTCCGTCGCTTTCAGTTATGAAATAATAGCCGTAATCCGAATACGGATTGCGTGTGCGTTTGCCTGTGGTGTTACTTCTCCATGACACCGGTCCCTGTGCATGAAACAGCCTGTGACCGTTCACTGTGCATGTAGGAACTTCCTTAAGGTCGTCGTGTTCAACAAGATAATCGCCGTTAAGAACGACATCCTGCAATGCTCCACCATAGCCATAGACCTTGACCCGGCTCATGTCAGTAAATCCGGCACGGCGTATAAGAGCATCAGTCAGCTCATAAATTCCGGTAGACGGCACACGGATTTTAGCCCAACGACCTGTCGCCAACACCGAATGAGCCGCATATCTGTCAGCAGGTGAACCGTCTGCGCGTGCCATTGAACGAGGCTTGGAACTGTATTTCGGTGATGACTTAACATCAAGCATAAAGCTGACGAGTTTCATATACTTACCGTCGCGCATCACAAAAGGAACAAACGAAACTTCAAGATGACCGCGCTTGCGCTCTACTACGACGTCAGTTCTTACGTTCGGCATTTCAGACAACTGTCCGGGAACGAGTTTCTTACATTTCTCTACATCGTCCTTACTCATTTCCATGAACTCAGGATATTCTATGCTGACGGTGTAAAGAGAGTCTTCCCATGCTCCGGCAAGAGCTGCCGAATACGTAAAACAAGGCAGTACGCTGTCAATCCTAACCTCATCAGCAGTGAGATTAAAGAATTTCTGCGCTTTGCCTTGCGCTACGTTGATACATGTCAGCAGCATTGCCGACAATAACAGAAGAATGTTTTTATTTATCATTTAACATTGAATTCCAACACCTTGCGGTCCTCCAGCCATCCGACAAGGCGGTCATTAATATTAACCGGACCGACACCGGCCGGCGTACCAGTGAACAACAAGTCGCCGGTCTTCAACGTAAACCAGCGGCTTATATAAGCAATCAGCTCGTCTACCTTAAACAACATGTCGGCAGAACAGCCTTCCTGAACAGTGTTTCCATTGATATCGAGCCTGAAATGAAGCGCCTGCATATCACGGAATTTTGCCAAATCAACCCACTCGCCTATCACTGCCGCACCGTCGAAACTCTTGCACAAGTCCCAGGGTTTGCCCTCCGCACGCAGCTTCTTCTGAAGCTCTCGGGCGGTAAAGTCTATTCCTACAGTAACCGCATCATAATATCTGTGGGCAAAACGTTGCGGTATACTCTTGCCAAGACGGCAGATCCGAACCACAAGCTCAGTCTCATAGTCGATACGTCCGAGATCGTCCGGCAGGAAAAACGGCTTTCCGTCTTTCAACAACGATGAGTCAGCCTTAGTGAAAATTACAGGTCCCTCTGGTTTATATAACGCTCCATCAAGCTCTTTATTGTGCAGGATGTAGTTCATCCCAACTGCAAATATCTTCATTTTTTGATTAACCTAATATTATTAAAAGGTACGCGCGTACACGCGTAAATGTACGAATAATGACTATTAAGCAACTGCCTGAAGCCGCTTTAACGGCAAAGTTAATGTTTTTCAGCGAAACGACAAAGAAAAGAAAGGCAAACAAGTGAAAACCACCAATGGCATTGCAGACTCACTGATACAAATAAAGGACACAAGTATAAAACTCATGTCCTTTATCTTTGAGGTACCTAGCAGAGTCGAACTGCTCTACACGGTTTTGCAGACCGTTACCTAACCGCTCGGCCAAGGTACCTTGTGATTTTTGCGCTGCAAAGATAATACATTTTTAGTATACAAGCAAACTTTTTCGTCTGTTTTTTAACTTCAACCGACTTTATACTGAAAAAAGCATTCACACAACTATATAAAAAAACGCCAATCCATACAGATTGGCGCTTTTTTAAAACTATGAAAAACTTATCTGAAATTCAAGATTATTCAGCACGGAGAGTGAAGCGCTTGAAAGCGACAACAGTCAAATCCTTGTCTGCGCTCTGCAGATACTGAGCAACGCTCATCTTGCTGTCCTGGATGAACTCCTGGTTCAGCAGACAAGAATCCTTGAAGAATTTTGCCATACGGCCCTTAGCGATGTTCTGAATCATCTGCTCAGGCAGGTTGGCAGCCTTCTGCTCAGCTGTCTCTTTCTTGATTTTGCGTATTTCCTCAGCCTGTGCCTCGGTAATATTGCCCTTCATGATGCCTTCGTTGATGTGCTCCTCGTTCTCAGCGATATAGAGATTGAAGCCAGCCTTCTTCAGTGCAGCCTCAACAGCCTTGTTGACCTGCTCTTCCTTAGTCTTCTCGATTGCGACTTTCAGCTCAGTTTCCTTAACTGACTCAGGAACGCTTGCCTCGTCAAGAGCAACAGGGTTCATAGCAGCAACCTGCATTGCTACAGCGTGAGCCTGCTCTTCAGCCGGCTTGTTTGTCTGAACCATTGTGCAGAGCAAGTGCTTGTTCATGTGGTCGTAGATTGAAACATTGCCTCCCTCGAGATAGAGATAGCCGTCAAGTTCAGTCTTCTCGCCTGTGATACCAGAACGTGCTACAACCTCATCCTGAACAGTGCGTCCGTTAAGCGGAAGAGCCTTAACCTCGTCAAGAGTCTTAGCCTTAGCAGCTACGGCAGCGTCGAGGATAGCCTGAGTAAGAGCGATGAAGTCCTTGCCGTTGGCAACGAAGTCAGTCTCACACTTCAGTGCGATCATTGCAGCGAAGCCGTCAACAGACTTAACGAGTACACATCCGTTAGAAGTCTCGCGGTCGCTACGCTTAGCAGCGATAGCCTGTCCCTTCTCGCGGATAATCTCGACAGCCTTGTCGAAGTCGCCGTCGCTCTCTGTAAGAGCCTTTTTGCAGTCCGCAAGACCGGCGCCGGTCATCTTACGGATTTTCTGTATGTCAGCTATTGATACAGCCATAATAGTACTTTCTTATATTTTAATGTTTGTCAAATGAAAATCAAGCTTCTGCGGGAGCCTCTTCTGCACCTTCAGCCTTAGGAGCTTCTTCCTTAGCAGGAGCATCCTTACGTGCCTTGCGTGCGCGCTTCGGTTTGTCCTCTACAGCGTCAGCCTCAGCCTGCTCTTTGGCAGCCTTCTCGTCAGCCTTCTCAATCTTGCGC
Source organism: uncultured Prevotella sp. (assembly GCA_902491375.1). Taxonomy (GTDB): domain Bacteria; phylum Bacteroidota; class Bacteroidia; order Bacteroidales; family Bacteroidaceae; genus Prevotella. Next base: position 43,607 of record CABUHE010000011.1, on the reverse strand, counting down.
TCCTCGAGACCTTCTGCGATAGCTGAGCAGCAAGCAGTCAGAATAACCTCTACGCTGTCCTTAGCGTCATCGTTGGCTGGGATTACGAAGTCAACGTCGCGTGGGTTAGAGTTAGTGTCGACGATTGCGAATACTGGTATACCAAGACGCTTAGCCTCTTTGATAGCGATACCTTCCTTCATGATGTCGACTACGAACAGTGCAGACGGCAGACGAGTAAGGTCGGCGATAGAGCCGAGGTTCTTCTCGAGTTTAGCGCGCTGACGTGTAATCTGGAGAATCTCACGCTTTGAGAGGTTTGAATAAGTTCCGTCATTCATCAGCTTGTCGATGGTAGCCATCTTCTTGACAGCCTTACGGATTGTCGGGAAGTTGGTGAGCATTCCGCCCGGCCAACGCTCTATAACATAAGGCATGTTAACTGAAGTAGCTTTCTCAGCAACGATGTCTTTGGCCTGTTTTTTAGTAGCAACGAACAGTATCTTCTTGCCCGACTTGGCGATCTGCTTCAGTGCGTCAGCAGCCTCATCTATCTTAGCAACAGTCTTGTTAAGGTCGATGATGTGAATGCCGTTGCGCTCCATGAAGATGTAGGGAGCCATAGCGGGGTTCCATTTACGTTTCAGGTGGCCGAAATGGCATCCGGCCTTGAGTAACATATCAAAATTTGTTCTTGACATTTTTTCTTCTTTTTAATTGTTGTTGTTTACTTTCCTTTTAGTTTTGTTAGAACCAACCGGCAGGTAACCGTATCCGACAGTCCATGACAAATCTGTGTCATGCGGCATTTGCCTTTCCGATTATGTGCGTCGTGGCGGGTCTTGTCGGTTTGGATGCTAAACGCGAGGCTTGCCTCTCCATGAAGGAGGGCGCAAACCAAACATTAACGCTTACTGAACTGGAAGCGCTTACGTGCTTTCGGACGTCCCGGTTTCTTACGCTCAACTACACGAGCATCGCGTGTCAGGAATCCGTGATCCTTCAAGTTCTTCTTGTCTTCAGCGTTTACCTTTACGAGTGCGCGTGCTATTGCAAGACGCAGAGCCTGGCTCTGGCCTGTGAAGCCGCCACCGTCGAGGTTTGCTTTAATGTCATATTTCTCAGCAGCGTCGAGCAGCAACAGAGGCTGTTTTACAACGTACTGCAGAATTGCAGAGGGGAAATATACACTGATGTCTTTCTTGTTTATTGTGATTTTGCCGGTGCCTTCAGTGAGATAAACACGTGCCACAGCACTCTTGCGACGGCCTATTGCATTGATCATTTCCATTGTCGCTTCAATTATTTGTACTGGTTAATATCGATTGCCTTGGGCTTCTGAGCCTGCATGTTATGCTCTGTACCGTCGAAGATATAGAGATTGTCCATCAGGCTGCGTCCGAGCGGGCCTTTGGGCAGCATGCCTTTAACTGCATGACGGATGATTCTGTCGGCGCCAAAATGACGTTTGCGCAGCTCGGCAGGTGTATTGAAGCGCTGTCCACCAGGATAGCCAGTGTAACGTGTGTACACCTTGTCAGTCTCTTTCTTACCAGAGAATACAACCTTGGCGGCGTTGATGATGATAACGTTGTCACCGCAGTCTACGTGCGGAGTGAAATTAGGTTTGTACTTTCCGCGAAGGAGTTTGGCAACCTTAGAGCACAGACGGCCTACAATCTGGTCTGTAGCGTCGATAACGACCCACTCCTTATTTACCGTTTCCTTATTAGCGGAAATAGTCTTGTAACTTAAAGTGTTCATTTTAAATTTAAAAATTACTACTAAAAAAACGTTTTTAATTCTCTTGTGAACGGCGATTCACTAACCGTCGCACTCGGCCAAAAGTACGACTATTAACACTCCGTTCCAGGGGTTCTAAGTGCTCCCCCGATAATAATCGGCGTGCAAAGGTACACATTTTATTATATCCTTTAACCACAACGGCCATTACAAAATAAATATTTATATATATTTAACATTTAAGGCTATTCAAAATCATTATAAGTAACTGTTCCAGCAATACGAATAACAGATAAACTCTACACCTCAAAAATCAGCAAATACCTGCAAAAGCCGGCAGAAACTACACCTTATTATATAATAACATACAGCACGCACGCTGACAAACAATAACAGTAACAGAATCAGACGGCCAAACGACAAACAAAAGAACAGAGATGCAATAAATAAACTTTATACATATATAGCCAGCCTGTTAACAGACGAACGTAACTGTCTGGCAATCAACAAAATACCATATTACAACAAAACCAAGTATCACTGAAAACGCAAAATAGGCTCTTTTGCGTTGCGAAAGAGCCTATTTTACGCTATGATTTATGGTCTTTTATAACGCAAAAGACCATCTTTTACAAACACGGCTGATACCACCGCACTGACGGCACACGGCGGTATGCACATTTTTATGCGCTAAAAAGCCTTTTTGATAAGAAAAAATAATTACTTTTGCAGTAAATGTCTGAAAAATCAGAGAACAACAAACGCATAGCCAAGAACACGCTGGCGCTCTACGCGAGGATGCTGTTCACCATGGCCGTAAGCCTTTACACAAGCCGCGTAGTGCTCAATACGCTCGGCGTGGAGGACTACGGTCTGTATAATGTCGTGGGCGGTTTCGTGGCAATGTTCTCTTTCTTCAACGCCGCCATGGCTTCTGCCACGCAGCGCTACATGAACTTCGAGCTTGGCAGAGGCGACAACGCACGGCTGCACAAGGTGTTCTGCACGAGCATAAACATCCACGCCATAATCTCAGGCGTGGTGCTTTTACTTGCCGAAACGGTCGGTCTGTGGTTCGTATACACGAAGCTCAGCATTCCGCCCGAACGTTTCAGCGCGGCTCTGTGGGTTTACCATGCTTCGGTGCTTGCGTCGGTGGTGATGGTGATGAGCATCCCATACAACGCCGCCATAATAGCCCACGAGCGCATGGGGGCATTCGCTTACATCTCCGTTCTTGAGGTTACGCTGAAGCTTCTCATTGTGTACATGCTCGTTGTAACCGACATCGACAAGCTGAAACTGTATGCCGTGCTGATGCTTCTCGTCCAACTGCTCATACGTCTTATTTACGGACGGTACAGCGGACGCCATTTCGCCGAGACTCACTACCGGCGTATGTGGGACGGAGCGCTGTTCAGCGAGATGACGGGCTTTGCCGGATGGAACCTCTTCGGCAACATTGCCGCCGTTGCGTTCACACAGGGACTCAACGTGTTGCTCAACATGTTCTTCGGCCCTACGGTCAATGCGGCACGCGGAATAGCCGTACAGGTGCAGAACGCCATTAAGGGTTTCTGCGTCAATTTCCAGACTGCGCTCAATCCGCAGATAACCAAGTCGTATGCCTCTGACGACATGGCATACATGCACAAACTGATATTCACCAGCTCAAAGTTTTCTTATTATCTGCTGCTGATACTGTCGTTGCCGGTCATTCTGGAGACGCCGGTCATACTGAAATGGTGGCTCGGCATAGTGCCCGGCCATACAGTGGCCTTCGTGCGCTATATCCTTGTAATATCAATGATCGACAGTCTTGCCAATCCTCTTATCCAGGCAGCCTCAGCCACAGGCCGCATACGCCGCTATCAGGCTGTTGTGGGCACGCTGCTCATACTCATCCTGCCGATAGCCTACGTCGCGCTGAAGCTCGGCGCGCAGCCTGAGAGTGTGTTCATAGTGCAGCTCGCGGTGTTCGTCGTGGCTCAGATAGCCCGTATATGGATGCTGCGTCCGCTCATAAGTTTCTCTATGCGCGCCTACATACACAAGACCGCGCTGCCCATAACTTACGTCACGCTGACCTCACTGGTCGTTCCGGTGGCCGTATATATGCTCATGCAGCCGTCGTTCGGCCGTTTTCTTGCGGTATGTATAGTGTCGGTGCTGTCTGTTTCGGCAGCCGTTTACTTCATCGGACTTGTCGAAGGCGAGCGCAGATTCATCATCGACAAGGCGAAAGGCATGATTAACAAGATAAAAAGATAGTCCGGCCTGTACTCTCTGTAACAGCCGTTCATTCTGCCGTCATTAACTTAAAGACTCTGAAGACATGATAACCATAACTGACAAACATGATTGCTGCGGATGCAGCGCCTGTGCGCAGAAGTGTCCGAAAAGCTGTATCACGATGCGCGACGATGCCGAGGGCTTCGCTTATCCGGAAGTCGACACGGCCAGATGTATCGACTGCGGACTGTGCGAGAAGGTTTGTCCGCTGCTCGGCCGTCTTGAAGAGCGCAGTCCTTTGGCTATGCTCGCAGCTAAAAACCGCAACACGGCAGAGCGCACCGACAGTTCGTCGGGCGGTATTTTCATAGCTCTTGCAAAATCGGTTATCAACAGCGGAGGCGTTGTTTTCGGTGCGGTGTTCGACAATGAATGGCAGGTTATGCACACTTACACCGAGAGTCCCGACGGTCTTAAACCCATGATGGGCAGCAAATACGTGCAGAGCCGCATTGGGGACACATATTCCAAGGCTGCGGCTTTCCTCAAAAACGGACGCAGAGTGATGTTTGTCGGAACTCCATGTCAGATTGCCGGACTGCGTGCTTACCTGCGCAAGGATTACGACAGTCTGCTGGCTGTCGAGATACTATGCCACGGAGTGCCGTCGCCTGGTGTCTGGAAGCGTTATCTTGACGAAGATATAAGAAGCCAAAAAGGCGGCACCGAGATTACATACGTAAACTTCCGTGACAAGAGCAGAGAAGGATGGTCGCGCTATAATGTCGTCATTAAAGGGCATAGAGCTGACGGCAGCGACAGTGAGCAAGACCTCACGGCGTCGGTATATGTAGCCAATCCCTTCATGCGCGGCTTCATGGCTGATGTCTATCTGCGTCCTGCGTGCCACAGTTGCAGATGCAAACACGGTGCAAGCGGCAGCGACCTGACCATCGCCGACCACTGGAGTGCGGTAAGGACAGTGCCCGATTTTGCCGACGACAAGGGTGTAAGCATCATTATGGTGAACTCGGAGAAAGGACGCAAGGCGCTCGACGGACTCGAAATTGACACCGTAACGACAAATATCGAAGACGAACTGAAACACAACGGGGGCTTCAGTTCGGCAGCGCCTGAGTGCATACAGCGCAGCCGTTTCTTCCAAGACCTCAGTTCGGGACACAGCTTTGACGAGGCTCTCAACCGTGCGCTGAGGAAGCCGACATATTATGTTGTCTACAAGAAGATAACGAGAACCTTGAGAAACATTATTTTACGGAAAAGATAAATGAAGACAGGAATACTCACGTTGCCGCTCCACACCAACTACGGAGGGATTCTTCAGGCATACGCCTTGCAGACGGTGCTGACGAGAATGGGGCACGACGCTTATGTCATAGAAAAGGAACAGAAACCGCTCCGGCTTCCTCTTTGGCGCATGCCGGTAAAGTTTGCGCGGCGTATAATACGTAACCTGACCGGCCGTCCCTACCCTATATTCTATGAATGGAAGCAGAACAGAGAACTTCCGATAATAAGACAACATACCGACAAGTTCATCCGGAAGCACGTAAGACGTATGACGTTCGCCGACTACAACTCAATCAGCGAGAAAGACTTCGACGCCATTGTTGTTGGAAGCGACCAGGTGTGGCGTCCACAATACTTTGACGACATACGTACTGCCTACCTTGACTTTGCTGAAGGATGGGACATAAAGCGCATGGCGTATGCAGCCTCGTTCGGAACAGACGAATGGGAGTACACGCAACGCCGTGAGAAAGAGTGCGGAAGGCTGCTGCGTATGTTCGATGCGGTGTCGGTCAGGGAGGCTTCGGGTGTGGATATGTGCCGCAAGCACTTCGGAGTGGAGGCCCAACACGTGCTTGATCCGACGATGTTGCTTAACAGACAGGACTACATCAGTCTGTTTGCCGACAGCGAAACGCCTATGAGTAAGGGAACACTTCTTAACTACATACTCGACGATACGCCTGAAAAGACCGCGCTAACAACAGCCGTAGCCGAGAAAAAAGGACTCGTTCCGTTCCGCGTCAACTCAAAAGTAGAGAACATAAACGCGCCTTTGAACGAGCGCATTCAACCGCCTGTCGAGCAATGGCTGAGAGGCTTTTACGATGCAGAATTTGTCATAACAGACTCTTTCCATGCCTGTGTGTTCTCTATAATATTCAACAAACCGTTCCTGGCTGTGGGCAATCAGGGACGTGGAATGTCGCGTTTCAAGTCGCTGCTGGCAATGTTCGGACTTGACGACAGACTGATAATGCCTGACGACTTGCATTCAGGCGCAGCACTGGAAGCATCTGCCAGGAACATCGACTGGGACGACGTAAACAATCGTCTGGCGCATTACAAAGAGCAATCGACAGACTTTCTGAAAAGACTTTAAGCCAGTTCAGCGTGCAGAAGGTGCTAAACGGTCATTTTGTTCTCAACACCTGATAACGCTTCTGACGCTTTGCCTTGAAGTCATACTTGAACACATGCTTGCAGAATTTTACCCAGTTAAAGCGTAAAACGAACTTTAACCACTTAAATACCGGCAGCCGTTTGGAAGCATAAAGAGCCCTGTCGGCATAAACATAGTACAGGTCAGCCAAGCTGTCGAACGCCGAAAAGTCCTTCGGACCGCCTTTATACAGCCACTCTTCGGCTATGAAACGGTCGGTAGCAATGCGCTTATCGGAGAACGGCGGAAGATGACGGACATAGTCGGAACGCACCCACCAGAAGTTGCCTGCATACATATAATAAGGTTTGGGATAAGGAGGCAGACGGTAACAGCCGTAAGTATCGTAGCCGGAAGAAAGCACATTGACAGCCACACGCCACTTGTCGAAGAGGAAATACTCCATCATGTGGCGCCACGCATCAATGTTCCGGCGCAGGCTTAGGAAGTTTCTGTCTGTCCTGTCGCCGCCATAATAAGAAATGCCTTTGGTGTGGAAATAATAGAAAAAGCAGTCTTCCTCATTGCTTTTCGCACGTATGAACTCAAGCGCAGGATACTCAAACTTCATCGGGTCGGTCTTTACAGAAATAAGCTCAACCTTATCTGTGCCTATCATACGCCGCAACTCGTCAGCCTCGGCAGCGTCTTTCACAATGCAGCTCACATACAGTTTCATCGTCGCATCATACAGTCCGCTGGCTTTAAGGTTGCCTATCTGGTCGGCAACAAGCTCGCGCCAGCCCTTATCACAAAACACATGATAGACACCGTAGACCGGTTTGCCGGTCTCAGGGGCGTAGTCAAACGCCGAAAGGTCGTAACGCTGCACGGCCCGGAAGACTGTGTTGTAAGCCGTGGAAGCTATCTTTCTTATAATGTTTGTCATCTTTCTGTTTTCCTTTCAATCTTTACCCCAACCGTGACGAACGTCATCTGAAACGCACGGCAGCCACAATATTAATACAGATAAAAAGCCTCATAGGCTTCCTGCATGCGCCTTATGCCGAACTTCTCTTTGGCAAAAGCCCGTGCCTTGGCACTTAGCGGATTATTGCCGGTACGCCTGTTGAGAGTTCTGAATATCGACATATACTGACTGATGCTGTTGTCCTTGACGCACAGAGGCCAGTCGGGCGGCAACGTATCGCGCAGACCGGGACAACTGTTGGCTATGACAGGAAGTCCTGCCAGACTGGCTTCAATCGACATTATGCTAAGTCCTTCAAACTCTGAAGGCATAAGCAGATAGTCGAACGACGACAGATAAGCTGCCAGTCCATGCACAGGCTTGCACAGACTGACGCACGGCAGCGGAGCAAGCTCGCGCTCGATGTCGGGGCGAAGGCTGCCGTCGCCGATGATGTGGAAATGGAAACGACCGTCGTCTTTCAACCGTCTGACAATCTCTATCAGTACAGATATGCCCTTCTGCGGCTCGAAACGACCGGCAAACAGTATGTTTATCTTGCCTTGACACAGGTCGGGGTAACGTACTTGGGGCGTTTCAGCCACACCGTTGTATATCATCGGAGCACGCTGATGGTACTCTTTCTCATAATTGTCGCGCACCGAAACCGATATTGCGACATTAGAATTATGGCGTATGAAGAAACGCTCTACACGTCGGCCGGTATTCTTCAAACCGCTCCAAAGCCTTGTGTTGTGTATCGTCCTGACCACCTTGCAGCTGTGGAGCAAGCTCGGAAACAACGTGAAAAACCACCATACGGCCAGATCGGGCATCTCTGTATGGCTATGGATTACCGAAGGACGGTATTTCAGAAACAACGGCAGAAACCACAAAGGGAATGTTACGGCTGCCAGACGCTCGAACAGATAATGGAAACGCACATCCGGAACGAAAGCGCGATGATAACGTATGCCGCTGTCCTCAAGCTCGCGTATAAACACACGGGTGAACGGCGAATGGGCTCTGACAAGTTCGACTACGTGATACTCTATGCCCTCCGTCTTCGACTTGGCTATGTTGACAGCAACACGCTCGGCGCCACCGACATCGAAATGGGATATTATGTGGAATACTTTCTTCATGCAAACCTGATATGCAAAGATACGAAAAATAACCCTTACGATAAAATCAATACAGCCCTTTTTCCTTTTTTAACTGTGCCGGGAACTATCAGCCGAGGAGCAGGCAACCGACTGAAACAAAGGACTTTGGCAAAAGCCGCGAGGTCAATCCTGCCTGAACATACGGCTGATGATGCCGTCGCAGGCGTCCTCAATCAAATCGAGAGCAAGCTCGAAGTCCTCAGGGCCGCCATAATACGGGTCGGGCACGGTGTCGTATTCGGGATGACGGGTCATGAAGTCAGCAGTACACAGAATCTTGTTACGCTCTTCCTCCGTGCGTGCCTGACGCCTTAGGTCGGCCATATTCTCATGATCCATGCCGAAGATATAGTCGAAACGGGCAAAGTCGGCAGGCTTAATTTGGCGCGCACGGCTGCTTATGTCGTAACCGCGGCGCGCTCCGTGCTCACGCATACGGCGGTCAGGCAGCTGTCCTTCGTGCCATGAGCCAATGCCGGCAGAGTCGATGAAAAACTCGTCGGAGAACGGGAAAGCCTCGTCAAGCTTGGCTTTCATTATAGCCTCAGCTGCCGGAGAGCGGCAGATATTGCCGAGACATACGAACAAAATACTTTTCATTATGATAAGATTTAATATTTCACAACTTATAAAAGACGGCCGTACAACTGCCGTTATGGCTCAAACTGACTTATAACGGCAAACTGACGGTGCTGCAATATCATTTCAAACTCCTTATAATCCTGGCCGGATTTCCGGCTGCCAGACAGTCGTCAGGAATGTCGTGAGTAACCACACTGCCTGCGCCTATGATGCAACGGCAGCCGATAGTAACGCCCGGACAGACTATGACTCCACCGCCCAGCCACGTATCTTCGCCTATGGTTACAGGATAAGCCGTCTCTACCGAACGGCGGCGCAGTTCATGGTCAAACGGATGCTGGGGCGTGTAGAGCTGGCAGTTAGGTCCTATCAGCACGTTGTCGCCAATGGTAATCATGCCTCCGTCAAGCATCGTGCAGTTGTAGTTTACGAACACGTTGCGCCCCATCCTTATGCCGTTGCCGTGGTCGCAGTGGAAAGGCGGACACACAACGCTGTCAGCCGGAATGCCCGGTATAAGGTCTTCAATAACTTCACGGTAATCGTCGTCGGTGATGGTCATGGTCTGCAATCTAACGCATGCTTCCTTAGCATGCTTCAGGCTCTTCCATATCTCGGGGTCGGAGAAGTTATAGAGCTGGCTGCTGCGCATCTTTTCAAATTCGGTCATGGTCTTATATTGAGTTAATGGAGTTGAGACTTATCACTCTAACACGCCTTACCGGCGCGGGCAACGGCACCGGCAGGCATGTCAAAGCATGCCATACGGCCGTTGTGCTTGCTGCAAAGTTACAACATTTAGCGCAAATAAACGAAGAAATGCCTGCCTTCAGCATACCCGCACCGCCAACAACCGCCAACCGGACAGGTATAGACCGGCATGGCTGGAGCATGCGGAGCCTCGCCTGATAATGACACATAAAACACTGGAATACAAGTATTTACGCAATATAAAAGCACATTGCCTTACTCAAAACAAAATGAATAAGGCACAGCCGGTTTCCCATTAAAATGCAAAAGGTTACCTTTTATAACGCAATAGGTTACCTTTTGGCGTGCAAAAGGTAACCTATTGTAACGTAAAACACGGCCTTTTAGAAACCGTCTTTTTTTCTATCGCATACAAGCGGCTTGTCACTTCCTGCCGAAGTCAGCCGGTATGTCGCCCCATTTGCGCGTGTCCCATTGTATTATAGGTACGCGGAAAGAGTGTGTGCGAAGCCATGTTTCAGCGCGCGCTACGATGTTATAAAGCTGCTCAGTCTTAGGAGTGCGCTCAAGTTTGGTTTTGCACTGCATCTTCCTTACCCACGTTATCGCCGTATAGCTGTCGCTGTAAATGGTCTTTCGGATATTCTTCTGTTCCATAAGTGCGAGGGCATGGACAATGGCGAGGAACTCACCGATGTTGTTTGTACCGAAAACAGGCCCGAAATGGAATATCTGCGTCCCCGTGGCAAGATCTATACAACGATACTCCATCTTACCCGGATTGCCGCTGCATGCCGCATCTACCGACCATGCATCGGCTGAAACTTCAAGCGGAAGCGGAAGAACTGTATCGTTACGGTAATCTGGAGGGTTGTTTAATTCATAATTCATAATTCACAATTCATATTTTCTCATAATATTCTATGACTGTCAGGCTTTTATAATCTGTGGTTTTCAAGACTACAATAAGACTGTTCAGTATTATAAAAACATAGTGATCAAGAATATAAATCTGAGATTCTAAGATCTTACTGTATCTGTATTTTCTTTCGTTCTCTTTATTATCGAGGTGAGTATTTTCAGTAATTCAACACAATCAGAAAGCATACTTTCAGCCTGAGAAACCGTCACGTATTCTGAATCACGCAATAACTCAATCCAATATTCAGTTTCGCTGGCTTCCTTCAACGCTATATTCAGCTTGGTAAGAAAGTCAGGACGAGTCTGGGCGCGCAGTGCTTCACGAACGTTGGCACCTATACTCGTACCACTCCTTAACAGTTGTTTGCCGATAATGAAATTACCATCACGACTGCAAAGGAACTTATATAGTTTTACGCAACGTAAGCTGAAAGCATAACTTTTCTGCACAATCACATTGTCGTCCCTGTTCTTCACCAGCCAATTTATAAATTATGAATTGTGAATTATGAATTAAATAATTACATTCTTTCTGGCATTTCGATACCCAGCAGGTTCATGCCGTTCTTCAATGTCTTGGCTACATTGGCGGCAAGTACAAGGCGCAGTACTTTCTCCTTGTCGCTGTCGGCGCCGAGGATGCTGTAATCGTGGTAGAACTGGTTGAACTCCTTGGTCAGCTCGTAACAGTAGTTGGCTATGCCGCTGGGGCTGTAGTCCAAGCCTGCCTGGCGCACGGCAGCGCCATACTCGTTCAACTTCTGTATAAGTTCGGTCTCCTTCTGGTTTACGGGATAGTCGCCTTCAAGCGTTGCAGGTATGCTGACGCCCTGTTCAGCCGCCTTGCGCATGATGCTGCGGATACGTGCGTAGGTGTACTGGATGAATGGGCCTGTGTTGCCGTTGAAGTCGATTGACTCCTCGGGATTGAAGAGCATGTTCTTGCGCGCGTCCACCTTCAGGATGAAATACTTGAGTGCGCCCATGCCCACGATGCGTGCAACGTTGGCGCGCTCGTCCTCGCTCATGTCGCTGAACTTGCCCAGTTCTTCGCTCGTACGGCGTGCGTCTTCAACCATCGCAGCTATAAGGTCGTCAGCGTCGACAACCGTTCCCTCGCGGCTCTTCATCTTACCGTTAGGCAGCTCCACCATTCCGTAAGAGAAGTGGACAAGCTCCTTGCCCCACTTGAAGCCGAGGCGGTCGAGCAATATCGAGAGCACCTGGAAGTGGTAGTTCTGCTCGTTGCCCACAACGTAAATCATCTTGTCGATAGGATAGTCGTTGAAGCGCATCTCGGCAGTGCCGATGTCCTGCGTCATGTAAACCGAAGTACCGTCTGAACGGAGCAGCAGTTTCTGGTCGAGACCCTCGTCAGAGAGGTCTGCCCATACGCTGTTGTCGTCCTTGCGGAAGAAGAGCCCCTTCTCGAGTCCCTCCTCAACCTTGGCCTTACCTTTCAAGTAAGTCTGCGACTCGTAGTATATCTTGTCGAAACCTACGCCGAGAGCCTTGTAAGTCTCGTCGAATCCGGCGTAAACCCATGAGTTCATCTTCTCCCAAAGGGCGCGCACCTCGGGGTCGTTCTGTTCCCATTTAACGAGCATCTCATGAGCCTCCTTGATGAGCGGAGCCTCATCCTTGGCCTTCTTCTCGGCCTCCTCGTCAGTCATGCCCTCAGCCTTGTATTTAGCCTCAAGCTCCTTTACCTCCTCGCGGTAGTGCTTGTCGAAGGCTACGTAATAGTCGCCAATCAGGTGGTCGCCCTTCTTGCCGCTTGTCTCGGGTGTCTCGCCGTTGCCCCACTTCAGCCATGCCAGCATGGACTTGCAGATGTGTATGCCGCGGTCGTTTACTATGTTGGTCTTTACAACGCGGTTGCCGTTGGCCTGCATAATCTGCGCAAGGCTCCAGCCGAGCAGGTTGTTGCGCACGTGTCCCAGGTGGAGCGGCTTGTTGGTGTTGGGCGACGAGTATTCGATCATCACCAGCGGAGAGTCTTCTCCGGCCTTCTTCTCGCCGAAATGCTCGTCGGCGTTGATGTCGGCCAGCAGCGCCAGCCATGCCTTGGGCGACACTACGAGGTTAAGGAAACCCTTAACCACATTGAACGATGCCACGCACGGCTCGTTGTCCATCAGGTACTGGCCTATCTCCTGGGCCGTTTCCTCAGGCTTCTTGTGCGACATCTTCAACAACGGGAACACGACAAGTGTAAGATGTCCCTCGAACTCTTTTTTGGTCTTTTGCAGCTGCACCATCTTTGCAGGCACTTCCTGACCGTACAGCTCCTTGACTGCCTTGAGCACGGAGTTGTTTATTTCGCTTGCTATATTCATTTTCTAATACGCTTTTTATTTGTTATTCTGGGTGCAAAGTTACTAATAAAAAGTGATAAACAGAAAAATGTTGCAAAGTTATTGAAAGATAGGCGTTTCCATATAAAATAACGGCAGGAATACGGTTCTGGAAGTAATAAAAAGTGAATAATAATTACAAATTGAAGCGTAAGCCGCCCAGCAACGCCATCCGACAGGCGGCTTACGCTTCAACATACGGCTTCATTGCCCTACACCGGGCCATTCATAATAGTCCATGGCCCTGTTGTTGTCAGACGAGACAGAAGTGCTGTCGACCGCACCGCCACCCTGTCCTGACTGGTTGCGGAATATCCCTAAAGCCACCAGCACGGCAAGCACCGCCGCCACACAGGCAAGAACGATGACAGCCACACGCTGCGACGGCTTTGCCTGCGGCAACTCTACGGCTTCCCTTATACAAGAGGGACGTTCGGCGGCTTTCATCCTGGTGCATGCCTTGCCTATACGCATAAGGGCGGAGTCGCCCGTCCGTCGTGCCATGTCCTTTACTACGACGCCGAACGAGTACACATCGGCCTGCACATCGGCCTTGGCATCGGGCAGAAGCTGTTCCGGTGCAATGTACCCGGAAGTTCCCGCAGGACACTTCAACACGTTGAAATAGTCGCTGTCAGAAAGGCTGAAGTCAATCAGCTTGACGTTATGCCCGTTGTGCGTTACCATTATGTTCGTCGACTTCAGGTCGCGGTGTACTATCTGCTTGCTGTGCATGTATTCCAAAGCATCGGCAAGCTGTTCTGTTATACGGTGTGCGGTGTCGGCCGTTAGCGCATTGGCATCCATGACGTCCTTGAGCGTGTCGCCGTCGATGTATTCAATAACGATTGCCGCACCTATGCCTTCGACTTCCTCCATGCCTATCGTGCGGCAGATGTGCGGATGGTCAAGTTGCAGGCCTATCTCGAACTCCTTGACAAGAGCCTGGCGGTAAACAGGAGTATAGAGGAAATCGGGCTTCAGGCATTTGAGCATATAACGCTTGCCGTATCGCGTAGCCGAAAACAGGCGGGTGTGACCCGAAGCCGAGACATACACCTCGCGGATGTTGTCAAAGCCGTTTTGTACGGGTATAGGCGAGGACTCGGTTAGTTCTCCGTCTATGTCTTGCGTATACCCGGACGTACTGTCGTTCATTTTGTCTCCAAGATTATTCATTTCGTATCGCCGATGACATTTATTATTGTCAAGCCTCCGTTGCGCCCTGCCACGAACGGTGACGTGCGTGTGTCGCCCCGGTCTATGTAAGGGAGGTAAAGCGGCTGGTTCTTTATGAAGCAGCCTGTCATGAATACATCGCCACGCTGAAGTTTGCTGTTTTCCGAACAAACGACCTTGAACTTGCTTTCACCAAGGTACTCAAGATATACAAGCCGGTTGGGACTCCAGCCTATCTCGACCGTAGAACCAGGCCTTATGTCGCTGCTTACAAGCTGGTTGGCGTTAAAGAACGACGAGTTGTATTTAGTGCTTGTCTTTAACCATGACACGAAAGAGTAGTAGTTTTCATGTCCCAGATAACGTGCAAGTATGTCAAGTGTCACAACCCGCGTCTTATGGGAGTCGCCCACATAACCCCAAAGCCGTTTCAGCGTCGACGCCGAAATGCTTTCCCCTATGTCACGGCTTAAACGAAGCGAAAATTCCTCGAAGTCGGTAGTGGTGTTCAGTCCCCTGCCGTATTTCTGCATTACAAGTTGTTTCAGCTCTTCTATTTCAGGTGTATTGCCCATTTGTCTTAATGTATGTCTGTTTGTTTTAGTATTCCACGATATTCTCAAACATCCCCCAGTCAGGGTCGTTCTTATACCAGCCTTTATACCCTTTGGGCACGTGCAGCGTGCATGTCTTTGTAAAGGCGGTCGTGCGACTGGCGAAAGCGTTGTCATTACAAACCGGCGGATATTTGGCTTCTATATAAAGGTGCTCAAGCGGACAACCGTCGAACACATAGTCGGATACAAGCTCGGTCTGCGAGCCGAGCCTTACCACGGTAAGTTGCGAACAGTTCTGGAATGTGGCGGTCGGGACAAGACGCAGCGCTTCGGGCATATCCACCTCCTGCACCTTGCTGTTGAAGAACACTGCCTGCCCTATCGTCCCAATATTGTCAGGAAGGGTGAAGCGTGTGATGCTGCATTCCTGGAAAGCATAGTCGCCTATTGAAACAACGGTTGAAGGCAAGGTATAATCACCGTCTTTCCCCATCGGGAACCATACTATCTCCGAACCGTCCGCATTGAAAAGCACGCCGTCCTTACTGCTGTAAGATGTATTTGCCGGCGATACATTTATCTCAGAAAGCGACACGCAACCAGCTGACGGAGTCAAAGATGACATCGAGGCAGGTATCTCCAGCCGACTTAAAGATGTGCAACCCGTAAAAACGTTCTGTTCCATTACTGTGGCGCCGGTAGGGAGGCTGATGCTCTTCAGGCCTGTACAGCCGGCAAAAAGCCCGTAGCCCACCACGTCGTCTTGTGTGTATCTCGACTCTACATAGTTACCGCCGCCCGCCACGATTTTTGCATCAGCAAGGTTTATCCTTTCCAGCTTCCCCGGAGTCTCGTTCCCGTGAAAATCCCTTCCGGCCATCTGCCGCAACAGGTTGAGGTCGTCGCCGTTCATGCTGCCTACGAACGAAAGCTCGGTATATGAGTACTTGTCTTCACCGATAAGCTCTTCCAGTTTGCCTGCCGCTTCAAGTACTACGGCATTGGTTGTGGTTATCTTGGTCGGTTCGCCCTTTGATTCGCCGGCCCGGCTGGCAGCAAAAGGTATAAGGCTGTATGTCGAGTTTTGCTTCAGGCCGCCTATGCGTATTCTGTAAGAACCGTCAGTACTTTCCGTCTGTTCTGATATTACTTTCACAGAGTCGCCGCTGTTTTCCTCCGTAATGTAACATCCGGTTTCGATAATTCTCTCGCCACCGTCGTCTGTTATCGCATAAGAGGCAATCACGCTTGTAGGTCCCTGGCTCAAGACTGTCAACATGCCAACCTTAGGCTTGTCGTTGGGCATGGTTGTGAATGTTCTGACATCGCTGTTTATTACGGCAGAACCATTGCCGCCCTGTAAACGGAAATAGTATGTCGTGCCGGCTGTAAGTCCGACCAGGCGCAACGAGACCTTGTTGTCATTTACAACCAGTTCCTTCGAACTGTGTTCAGGCTCCGCCGTAGTACCATACAGGAAATGAAGGGTCGGCATGTCAGTATTCCTCTGAAGTTCGACACCGCCTGACAAGGTTGCTTCCGTACGCGTAATATCCGCCGCCTCGTTCACGTACAGCAGCGGTTCTATGCTGTCAGGCGCATTGTCGTCACTGCACGACAACAGCCACATCAAACTGAAGATACATATAATAAGCCTGCAATATCTCATTTCTTTCCTAATCTAATACCAATACCTATGTTTCCGTGCCATTGCTTCCCGGCTATTGTTGACGCCGACGCCATGACACTTAACCTGCCAAATGCCACCACTACGCCAAGCTCGCCAGCCACGCCGGCATGCGTGAGACCTTTGTTAAGGGCGTATCCTCCGCCTTCGCTTTCAGCCAGCTTCCATGCGGTGGCAGTACGTCCGTAGCCTGCCCCCTCAAATATACATACATTACGCCACAGACGGTGGATTAATCCTGCCGTTATGGCGTAATTTGAGCGGCGCACGTCGCCGGTGTAATAAGGTTTTATGCTGCTACTTCCTATATATCCGTCCTTGTTGCATTCAAGTCGTGTTTCGCCTACCGACCGCATGTCGCTGCGTGCGTGAACGAACATTCCGTGACGCCGCATTACGGCAAACATAACTCCGAACGACGGTCCGTTGCTGTGGAAAGAGCTTGTAACCATGGCGTAAAAAGCCACAGGCACTTTTACTTTGGGCTTCGTTACAGCCACGGTGTCGACTACTGTTTTCGTAAGTACAACCGTATCATGCTCAACCGTAACCTGCGGCTCGGGCATGCCTATTTTAAGTTCGTAAGTCATGCGCTCCTCGAGCGGGGACGGGAACCTGTAATCCCTAAGAACTCCGAGAACTGGATGCTTGATGGTTATTTTCCTGGAACCTTGCGGAAGATAAAGCAAAATCTCGCCAACATCGTCTTTTCTTTTTACAATGCCCAACGGCGAGGAAAAAGCGAAATCAGAACTGGCAATGACCTTGACAAGTGCACAGGCGTCGCCGTTCAAATCGCGCACAGGCGATATGAACGCACTTACATCGTTAGGGAGCTGCCGGAAACCCTCTACACGAAATTCCTGAGCATAAAGCCTTACGCATCCTGCCACCATCAGCACAAACAACAACATGGCCGAACGGCACATATACGCAGGCATGAAAAATCTTGTCATCACTCCAAATTAAAATCTCCGATGCTTATAATATCGTTATCATCGCTTACCGTCACTGACGGCTGCCATGTCCTTACGTGGATGCAGGGCATCGACTCGTTACGGAAGTCCCACAGCAGGAAAAGGTACCCGTCGTCAGCATAACGGTCGCTCTTGTATTTCTGTCTCAGAATGACTCCGTAGATGCCGTCCATCGTCGGATGGCGCATTATGCGGAAATCCGAGAACTTCACGTCTATACTCTTACTGTCAGCAAAAGCCTTGCCAAGACGTGTTATGTATTCCTTTTTCGTCCTTATATTATACTTCACACGCTCCGACGGCATGAACCTGCCTTCTTCAGACGAACCTGTCTTTACCACATTGCCCACAATTATCAGCGCGTGTTCGCTGAATATCTGTTTCAGGAAGTCGATGTCTTTCGTCGTATAAGCGGCACGCAGGTGTTCGCAGTAATTGAGTATCACCCTGCGCCGGTTGCCGTCCTTTACCGAAAGCCGTCCTGAAAGCACCTTGGCAGCTTCTTTATAGAAAGGATTGCTTTGGGCGATGCCTCTCAAGTCAGAGTCTGTCATGCCGCCCCGGCCCGTCTGCCCTGACGTGCCTGCACCGCCTGCCGGTGCTTCGACTGCCGGTATTTCATCAGGCATCGAGATGCTGCTTTGCGCTTCCGCCACGGCAGGAACCTGCGCTGCTGTATTAAAGAATACGACATTGCCATCGCGGTCTATGAAGCCTTCACGACGAGTGCCGTTCTCCCTGAAGCGCAACCTGCCGTCACGGAACCTGGTGTCAATCAAGCAGTTGTGCAGCGGGATGCTGAACAACTGTCTGCCGCCGGCATCTTCAACTGCATAAATCTTGTCGCCCCACGAGTTTGTCTTATACACAAGTTCCAGTCCTTCATACCGTCCGAACCTGTGTACCGTATTGTCTTTTTGCAAGCCGGAGGCATGCGGCAGCCATAAAGCTGCCGCAATACCTCCGAGAATAAGTATTATTACAGATAATATATATATAGCCTTCTTCATTTTCAGTTTTTGCCCGCCGGCCACTATTGCCAGTCCTGTATCTCGCCTCCGATTTCAATCTTTATCTGGTCGGGGTTGTTTGAAATAACCAGGTTGACAAGATGCTCGGTGCCAGGCTTGAACAGGAAGGTGCTCTCGAACAGGTAGGAGACACCCTTCATTACGACCTCAATCAGCGGCATGCGGTTTGAGATGCGCTGCGGAACAATTATTGCAGTATAAATTGTGCCGGCAACCTGCTTCGCCGTTATCGTCTTGCTCTTACCTCTCACCTCGCGCGTCGCAACTCCGGCGCTCAGGTCTATCGTTGCCTCTGGTACGGTATTGTGTACATATACTTCGGCTGTCTGCGGCATGTCGCCCTCGAAGTCTTCGCCTTTCACCAGACGGATTGTGAGCTTGCTCATTATGTGCTTGAACTTCAGGCTA
Source organism: uncultured Prevotella sp. (assembly GCA_902491375.1). Taxonomy (GTDB): domain Bacteria; phylum Bacteroidota; class Bacteroidia; order Bacteroidales; family Bacteroidaceae; genus Prevotella. The sequence goes on along the minus strand of CABUHE010000011.1, from coordinate 24,694 downwards.
ACCGGCGAGTTCGACGCACTTACGCCCTTGGTCTGCGCGTAAAGGAAGTCGCTCGCCTCATAGCCGTCCATTCCCGTGGCGCCGTCAACACCCTTTTGGTCTGTCTTGACGCTGAACGGCAGGTCTTCAATCGAAGTTACAGGACTTATGTAAGGATAATAGGCGTATGCGTTGTACGTGCCTGCGTCCCAATAGAGCGTCTTTGATGCCGACCACGAGCCGCCGTTGCATGTCAACGCCTCGTTGTTTACCAGATTTCCGCCTATCTCCAGCGGCTTGTCGGTTTCTCCGACGAATAGTCCTATCTTGTCGCCATTCTCAAAGTCTGTGTCGGTTACGCGCGACTTCTGTCCCGGATGGATTACCGAAAAGGTCATTGGCGTATGCTTCGGGTCTGTCTGTATCTCGTCGTCCTGCGAACAAGCCGACATGCAGAATACCGCAAAAGCAAGGGCCGCATATCTTATAAGAACATGTTTCATTGTCTTTTCCTCTCTCGTTTTGCGGGAGTCATATAATAACAGGCGCGCCCATTATTATATAACTCCTTTTTGTTTATAAAATTATCTGTTCCGCCTTGTTTTTTTCAGTTTGTCAAGCGGACTGCCCTTATGTATCTTCGGAGGCAGCTGGTTAATAGGCTTCACGTTGACAGTCCTTATGTCATGCGCCCTGGTAACGTCGCCTGCCTCGCGCTTGTCGTTGGCGACAAAGTCCTCGAACGAATAAGTTTCGCCTGCATAATATTTGATGCGCTTCACTATGCTCTCGCGGCTTATCGTGCTGTAATAAGGAATGTCGTTGTTCATACATGAGTTCTGCTCCGAGCGGAACACCCCGCGGTTGTGCATGAAGCCGCCCTCGTAGATGTCAACGATGTCGCTGTAGCGGTCGTCGAAGATGAGATGGCTCCAAGGCACCTCGTGCATCTTGCCCGTGAGCGACAGGTTGTCGTACCAGCCGAGGCCCTTGGCCCAGTTGAACTCAAGCACGTGGCCGCAGCAGGAGCAACCACAGAAGTCTATGAACTCGTTGTGGTAGATGTACTCGTCGCCCAGCTTGCCGAAGCCGTGGCCGCCGGCCTCGTGCTGGATAACGCCGCGCGAGTCGAGCGGATAGCCGTATGTGCTCTGCGGGCAGAAGGCTATGGCCGAGCCGTCCTCCCACATCTGGCAGATGCCGCCGTAGTCGGTGCTGTTAGGCACGATGATTATCAGCGTCTGGTTCAGGTTGTCGCGGGTGACGGTGGGCGCGTTCAGCGCGTACTCGAATATCGCGTCGTAGTCAGCCCTGAGGCCCACGCCGCCCGTGTAGGTGGTGTTGAAGCGGTTGTAGCGGATGGTGTTCACCGTGCCGACACCCGTCTCAGTGGACAGCGGGAAGGCAGTGTAAACGTTGAAGTAGTCGCGGTAGGTTGTGTAAGGCTCTATGCCGAAGAAGTATTCCACCTCCTGCTTTATGTTCGTCAGGTAGTCACCGTCCGATATGTTCTTGCCGTCGTAACCGTCGCCGAGTATCACGATGTTTATTCCGCCGGTGTTGCCGCGCGTTGCTTTCTGCAACGTGAGCCACTCGTCCTCGCCGTACTCATAGTCATACTGCGTCACGGTGCACTTGTGGGTGTACTCCTCGTCCTTCAGCTTGAACACAATCTCGCCCGTGCGGTCACCCGCGCCTTTTGCCATGCTCTTAATTGTAAGTGTTACCTCCGCCTTGTTTCCACCGCTGGTCTGCGACAGCTCGCACCAGTCGGGTTTGCTCTGCACTTCCCATGCGCCCTCCGCGTCTACAACGAGCGTCTGCTTGTGCTCCGTGTTAAGCGCGCAAGCCACCGACGGGCGGCACACCAGCTCGTGGTGGGCGGCAATGCGCTTGAAGTCTTTCCAACCCACGGCTGCCTGGTATTGCGGTATTGCCGACTCCGGCACTTCGAGCGTGAAGTTGTCCTTGGCCACGCCGTTGAAAGCACCATCTTGAACATTTGCAGGGAATTCTCCTTTACATACAATGCTACCGATGCCGAAACAATTATTGAAAGCTCCACTGCGTATGTTCTCAATGCTCTCAGGTATTACAAGGCCCTCAATGCTGCGGCACTCAGAGAAAGCGTTAGCCCCTATTGTCTGCAAACCATCCGGGAACTCGACAACGCCCATGAGGCGCCAGTTATAGGCAAAGGCGTTATCGCCGATTGAAGCGATGTCTGTCGGAAGTTTGAGAACACCCGAGAAGTCACAGCCCTCAAATGCACTGGCCCCTAATGTTGTCAGATTCTTAGGAAGCACCAGTTCACCTTTAAGTGGAGTTCCTGCGAATGCCCCAGGTTGTATTCCCGTTATGCCGTCATGTAACTGTAGCGTTCCATTTAGACCAGTGCTCTGAAATGCATATTGTGAGATTGACTTGACTCCTTGCGGAATCTTCAAGTCACCCGTTAAGTTTGTTGCACCACTAAAAGCAAAGTCACCGATAAATTCAAGATTTTCCGGAAGTACGAGAGTGCCATAATAGCCTGAGTTTCCGGCAAAAGCATTGTGACCGATATACTTCAAGTTGTTGGGCAATTTGAGTTCGCAAGTGAAGTGGCAATCATTAAATGCTCCATGAATATCAGCAGCACCGCCTCCACCGATATATTCGAGAGTGCTTGGCAAAGACAATGTGCCGGTTAGAGACGTGCACCAAAGGAAAGCACTAGGCCCTATCTCTGTAACTCCCTCTGGTATAATGATTGAGCCTGTAAGATTAACGCAGTTTCGGAAAGCGCATTCACCGATTCCTTTCAAAGTGTCGGGAAGTACAACACGGAGAAGCGAAGCCTTTTCATTGAAAGCACTCCCTGTTATTATGTCGTCTCTCTCTTCAAAATCGTTCGCTGCATCTCCTTTTTCCCAAGGCTTGCGCCCCATAAATCCACTCACACGAACCTCCTTCATATTCAGCGACTGCAGGTTATCCATCGAGTCGCGCATAAACTCAAAGTCCTTTGTATTGATGCGTCCGGTTATCTTCAAGTTCCTGAGTTGCGTGTAATCCTTGTTTGCTGCGATGATGGAGTCTTTAAGGTGTCCGGCCGTGGAGTTTATGATGACATACTCCCTCGACGTTGCGTCGTGGCTTACAAGGTCGTTCTCCCACGCCGTAATGCTTTCGCTAATCAGCGTAAGGGTATATTGGCCGCTGCCGGCCTTCTTGTCAACACGTATCGAGAAGTTGCTCATGCGGCCGGGCATGTACGTAAAGTTCTCGTTCTTGCTGAACTTGTAGGGCACTCCGCCAATGGTTATGCTGAACAGTGTAGTGCCTGCCGCCACGCTCTGCGGCACAACGATGGCGCGCCACTCGTCGTTGACGCGCGACGGTATGGTTGCCGTGCTTTCTATTCCGCCGTTCTGCGTCACCGTGCCGTCAGCCAAGTTTATGGTGGCCTCACGGCAAAGGTTGGTTACCAATACGGTTTTCTCCGTCTTTACCCATTCTCCTGCCTCAAAGCCCGTTCCCTCTACAAGGGTTACGCGGGCGTTGGCCATGCGGTGGCTCATAGACAGGCGCACCACGCTTGTTGTAGGAGCCACGTTCTCGGCCTTGCCCCAAAGGAAGTCGCTGGCCTCGTAGCCGCCCATCGTGCCGTTCTCCGACGATGTGCTCTGGTCGCGCTGCACGGTAAAGCCGTAGGCATCTATGCTCTCGGGCGAGCCGAAGGGATAATAGCCGTACACGTCGATGTGGGTGTGCTTGTCCTTCCAATACAGGTCGTAGGCCGAGTTCCACTTATAAGCGGCCTCGTCAAACGTATGCCTAACATTGTCTCCTCTGTTTCCGCTGACCTGCAACGTGCCGGGCGTATTGCCGTCGTAGTCTACAATATAGACGCCCATCACGTCGCCGTCGCAAAATCCGTTGTCGTTTACTCTCGTAACCGACACTTGGTTAATCTCACCGGACAGGGTTATCGGCATTTTGCCGCCGACGAGTCCGTCACCGTCGAAGAGGTCGTCGGTGCAGCCTGCCAATAACGCGCATCCGAAGATTATATATAATAAATAGTGTTGGTTGCATTTCATATTATCAAAGTTTTTAATAGTTATTCAGCCGTACCGCCGTTGTCGATGCCTTCGTCTTCCCACTGGTCTATGCCGACATTGATGCCGTTGCTTGTCTTGCTGAGCGTCACGGTAAACTTGTGGCGTGTTCCGCCAACGAACTTGAAAGCCTTTTTCAGGTTGAAGTCCCTGCCGTCAACGTTTACGGTTATCAGGTTGCCCTCGGCCACGCTCTGCGGTACTATGAGCGCCTTGTAGCTGCCGCCGTCCTTCAGCGGCGTAACGCTGGTCGCCGTGCCCGTAGCCGTAACCGTGCCGTCGGCAAGGTTGACGGTGCTTTTTGTCTTCACGCCGTTGACCTTCACCCCAACCTTTGCTGCCGCGAGAGTCTCGTCGGTAAATCCATTGCCGGGAACAAGGGTTATCTGTATCTGGCTCATAACGTGCTTTACGTTTATCTTGACCGCGCTCTCGGTAGGCGCAACGTCCTTTGTCGAGCCTACCATCATGTCGCCGGCCTTGTACGCCGCGGTAGAACTCTGGTCGGCGTTCAGGTTGAAGGGCAGCGCCTTCACGTCGGTTACGGACGACGTATAAGGATAGTAAAGGTAGAAATCGGCATGCGTCTTGTCGTCAAGCCAGTAAATCTGTGATTCGGGCGTCCATGTGCCGTTGTAGGTAAACTTCATGTTGTCCACATGGTTGCCAGTGTTCTTAAGGTCTGAAGCCGTACCATCGCTGTTGTGGTTGACAACATACAGGCCTGCCTCGTCGCCGCTTTCAAAAGAATAGTCAGTGGCACGCGTATCTTCAATGCCACTCCATACCGTACTGATAAGTATAGGCAGTTTCTTAACGGATGGTGTGTCAGGTCCATCCGTAAGCTCGTTGCCTTCGCCTGAAGAGCAGGCGCACAGCAACATGGCTGCGAGCACTGCGTTTACATAATTACTTATTTTCATGATAGAAGCATTTAAAGATTAATTCTAAAAAATTACATGGCAAAGTTAAAAAATAATGAAATTCCTGTCAAGTTCATAATGGTTCAATATGGAATTTTTATCCGTTCAGGGCGTTTTTCACCAATAAAAACAAGACGAAAGGACGTCGTGAACAAGATAAAACAAGGCGAACCGTGATTTTTTTAACATACCGTCAGCCACACCGCAGCTGCCCCGCACAGGCACAAGAAAACAGTTTTTAAGACAACGCCGTGGGTCTTGGCATACCTATAATTAAAACGGGAACGACAAAGAGCGGGCACTTCTGCGGCACATGCACACTGCCACCAATCAGCCCGTTTTGCTTTCTTTTTGATTTTGCTTGAAGCTCCTGAAGGGCATCGCCGGAAAAATCATGGCACAAGGATGCGTATGAGCGAAAATATCGCGTGCAATCATAAGTGGCTGGCAGCAACGGCGTTACGCCCCACGGCAGGCATAGTGTGCACGAAAAGGATGCCGCAAACGTGCCGAAAGGCGGTAACTGGCGGCGCAAAAGGCCGCTTTTTGTACTGTAAACAGCCATATTCCGGGTCGTAAAAGGCCATAAAACGCGAGGCAAAAGATAACCTTTTGCAGCATGAAAGCGCACCCGGCAATGCAGGTTAAGCCAGAAACTGACGTCAAAGAGACTGACGACTGCCACCTGTTTTCCTGTTTCATGGAAAAACAGTGACATCCGCATTTTGACACAATGACGCCGTTTCATGCCCTACGGCGCCATTATGCCAGGCGCAGGCCTGCGCCAGCGCGGATGGCGATGCAGGCTCGGGCGTGCGCTCATCTCCTTGCCAACACCTCCTTGCGCTCGCTTTCGGGATACTTCTCTATGGCATACCGCAGCATGGTGCGCGGCATCTCGCGCCAATGGTCGTCAACAAACCGCCTCAGACGGGCGAAGTCGCGCTTGCCTGCCTCGCGCAGCATCCAGCCTACGGCCTTGTGCATCAGTTCGTGGCCGTGGCCTATAAGCTGCAAGGCCAGCGCGAAGGTGTCGTCGAGCTGGTTGTCCTTTATGAAGGCGTAAGTAGACACCATAGCTATGCGGTTGTCCCAGAGCAGACTGCTGGCGGCAAGCCGGTAGAGTATGTCGCGCGGCTTGTCCTTGAGGTAACCGCCCACTATCTGCGGCGCAGAGAGGTCTACAAGGTCCCAGTTGTTGATGCGCCGCGTGTTGGCAAGATAAGTCTCGAATATCATGCGTGCGCCGTCGCCGCGCGCCTTCTTCATCTGCTCCACCATTATAAGCAGGCCGCAAAGGCGCGCCTCGTGCCACTCAGACTGCAACAGGTCGACGGCCGTGGCGAGCGGCGCGTCCTTATGCCGCCTGGCCACACCCCTCGTAAGCGGCACCGTTATGCCCATGAACCTGTCGCCCTCGCCGTACTGCCCCTTGCCTGTCTTGAAAAACGCGCCCAACACCCGGCGCTTCTCGTCCGTGCCGAGAGCCTCGAGCTCTGCCATTATACTGTCGTAAACGTTCATCTTGCCTTAAGTCAATAAATTATCCGATTGTGCAAAAGTAATGAAAGGCAAGCGCAAAAACAAAATAAAAAGCGTAATTTTGCACGGCGGACATGGCGGATAAACATGACGCAGAAGTGGAAGCGGCACCTTGGACGGAGCCTGGCAGGACACCGCCAACCGGCGGCAGGCTAACAGTACGCATTCCGCAGCCAGACATCACATAACGACTTAACCCCCATAACGAAAGCAGGTAAAGATGATAAAAGCATTGTTTTTCGACGTTGACGGAACTCTCGTCAGCTTCAAGACACACCAGATACCGCAGTCGACAATAGACGCCCTGACCGAGGCTAAGCGCCGCGGCACAGGCATATACATATCGACGGGCAGGCCGATGCGGCTTATAAACAACCTCGACAGCATCAGGCACCTCATCGACGGATACATCTCGGCCACCGGGGCGTACTGCACCATCGGCGGCGACGTGATAAGATGCATCACAATACCCGACGACGAGGCGCGCGCCTTCGTCAAGATGTCCGACGAAATGAACTTTGCAACGCTCGTCGTGGGCGTAACCGACCTTACGGTCATCAACCCCAACGACGATGTGGACCGCCTTTACCGCAAAATGCTCAACGTCAGTTATCTGGGCGAAGACGTAGACGTTGAGGACGTGCTGAATGAAGGAATCATACAGTTTACGCCTATAATAGACGTTGAGACTGAGCGCATGCTTATGCCTAAGCTAAGCCACTGCGTGTCGGCCCGATGGTATCCTGAATTTGCCGACATAACCGCACGCGGCGCAGACAAAGGCTCGGCACTGCTGACTATGGCTGAACACCTTGGCATTGACATAGCCGACACAATGGCTTTCGGCGACGGCGGTAACGACCGCACAATAATAAAGACGGCAGGCATAGGCGTCGCAATGGGCAATGCCAACGAAGACGTGAAGGCGGCGGCTGACTATGTTACGACAGATGTTGACGACAACGGCATAAGAAACGCGCTGAAACACTTCGGCATTATACAGTAATACGAACTGAAAGAAAAATAAAAGTCCGGCGTAAGTGATGCTTACAAGGCTGTCAGCCAGCCTGCATCTCTTACGCCGGACTTGTCTTTTTTATATGCTGAAAAGTCAGACGGCTACATATAGCCGAGCCATCTGAGAATGTCGTTCATATTGGCAACAACCATGAGCAGAATCAATATACCGAAGCCTACATACTCGGCTCTGATAAGGAAATTCTCGCTCGGCTTGCGTCGTGTTATCATCTCATAAAGCAGGAAGAGAACATGTCCGCCGTCTAATGCCGGTATCGGCAGAATGTTCATGAACGCAAGGATTATGCTGAGGAACGCAGTCATACGCCAGAATATCATCCAGTCCCATGTCGGCGGGAACAGACTGCCTATCGCTCCGAAACCTCCGAGCGACTTTGCGCCGTCGGCTGTGAACACATATTTCATATCATCAACATATCCGCGCAGTACGTCTACACCGTAAACAACACCTGCCGGGAAACTCTCAAAGAAACCGTACTCAAGCTTCACGGGCTTGTAATAAGTGCCGAGATATGTCTTGCCAACACCAAGAGTGAGGTCAGGATTGAGCACAATCTGGGCAGTGTCGCGCTTTGCAGGATTAGCCTTGTGGCTGAACACGACGGTTGTCTTGCGTGCCTTCATGCTGTCGGCAGGAGTCTTTGCAGCTGCGATGACATCCTGAAGACGGCCTATCTCATTGTCAAACTCGTTCCATGAGTCGATATTCACGCCACCTATGGCAAGCAGCCTGTCGCCTTTCACAATTCCGGCTTTCTGCGCCGGCGAACCTGCCAGCACGCTGTCGACCTCTGCCGGAATAAACGGACGCGCAAAAACAGGCTCTTCCTTGACCATAGTCAGCAAGCTCATGTCCTCCGGCATGGTAAGTGTTACCTCCTTACCCTTACGCAGAACGGTAACTGTATGCGCGTTGGCAATGGCGCGATACATGTCAACATCAAATCTGTCGAGCGTCTTCTCATCGGTACGCAGCATTATATCACCGTCGCGGAAGCCTATTTCCTTGGCTGACTCGTTGAACTTCATACCCATCGACATGTCTTTGAGAGAGAAGTATGAGTCGCCCCATGTAAACAGTACCATGGCGTAAATGAACAGGGCGAGCAGGAAGTTGACCAGCACGCCGCCGACCATTATGAGCAAACGCTGCCACGCAGGCTTGGAACGGAACTCCCACGGTTGGACCGGTTTCTTCATCTGTTCCTTGTCGAACGACTCGTCTATCATTCCCGCAATCTTACAGTAACCGCCCAACGGCAGCCAGCCTACACCGTAGGTTGTCTCGCTTTTCTTGGGCTTGAACTCAAAAAGATGGAACCACGGATCAAAGAACAGGTAGAATTTCTCTACTCTGACACCGAAAAGTTTGGCGAAAAAGAAGTGCCCGCCCTCGTGGAGCAGCACCAGGATTGAGATTGCCAGCATAAACTGGAGCAGTCTTATCAAAAATACTTCCATGTTTTCTTTCTTCTTTTTTTAATGGAATTTAATGGGAATCTCAGGTACTGACACGGCATTTACCGGTCTCCGGCGACAATTTCAAAAAGCAGCCGCCATTCCCTACAATAATTCTTTTAATTAAATAATTTACTCTTTAACTGTCATGCAACTCTTACAACATCTCACTCGCTACACGGCGTGCCTCGGCATCGGTAGCTATATATGTGTCATAATCGGGCTTGCTGCTGAACTCCACACGGTTCATTGTCTTCTCAATGATGTCGGCCATCTGCATGAATGAGCAGCGGTCTTCAAGGAACGCGCGGTTGACAATCTCGTTGGCAGCGTTGACAATGCACGGCATATTGCCGCCACGGCGTATTGCCTCGAAAGCCAAAGCAAGGCAGCGGAATTTGTCAAGGTCGGGCTCGAAGAACTCAAGCGGATGCTTGAACAGGTCGAGACGCTCACCGCTGAGATGAAGCCTGTCGGGATAAGTAAATGCGAACTGGATAGGCAGACGCATATCGGGAACACCTAGCTGGGCCTTTACAGCTCCGTCGCAGAACTGTACTGCGCTGTGAACGATGCTCTGCGGATGAACAAGTACCTGTATCTTGTCAGCAGGAACACCGAAAAGCCATTTGGCTTCGATTACTTCAAAGCCCTTGTTCATCATCGTGGCACTGTCTATTGTTATCTTTGCGCCCATGCTCCATGTAGGATGTTTAAGGGCATCGGCTTTTGTAACAGTAGCCAGCTGGTCTTTTGTATAATTGCGGAACGGGCCTCCTGAAGCTGTAAGGAGTATCTTCTCAATCTCGTTGTCGCCCTCGCCTATGATGCTTTGGAATATCGCTGAATGTTCACTGTCAACTGGAATTATCGGCGAATGATACTCAGCAGCGAGCTTACATATAAGTTCTCCGGCAACGACGAGAGTCTCTTTGTTGGCAAGACAAATCTTCTTGCCGGCTTTTATAGCATGAATTGTCGGGTTGAGTCCGGCAAAGCCCACCATTGCCGTGAGCACCATATCAATAGGCTGAGCCTCAACTATCTCGTCTAAAGCCTTCTTTCCGGCATAAATCTTAATGTCTGGACGGTCAGCAAGCAGGTCTTTCAGCTCGTCATACTTATCTTCATTAGCTATGACTACAGCTGCGGGATTAAACTCGCGAGCTTGTTGAGCCAGCAGTTCCACCTTATTGTTCGCCGTCAGGCAGTATGGCTCATACAGGTCGGAATGTTCCTTGATAACCTCAAGGGCTTGCGTTCCTATCGAGCCTGTGGAGCCGAGGATGGCTATTTGCTTTTTCATATATCTTGTGTTATGCGCATTTCGTTGATTTTGAGTTGGTTTACAGCAGTACTTTAACGGCCTATGTCGAGCAGTCCTTCAGGCAGACTTACTCTTATTTCACGGTTTGATACATCAACACCGGTAATAAAGTCGTCTGACGCAGGAATAAGAACCTCGCTGCCCTCAGGTGTCTTTATGCTGAAAAGGACGTTCTCCGTCGCATCGTCAACATATTCAATAGTGCCTATCAGACGGTCATTATCATCAGCATCGAGTATTCTGAAGCCGCAAAGCTCGTCATAAGTAAGCTCATCTTCACCGCGGTCAGACAGTTTCTTAGGGAAATACACGTCGCTTCCAGTCAGTTCCTGCGCCTGCTCCTTTGTATCGACATCGCAGAACTTGACAAGTGCTGTCTCACCGCTTTTGAACCTGTACTCCTCGAAAAAGAATGGCACGAGAATGCCGTCTACCATCAAAACCAGGTAGTCAGAGTCTACTCGGTCGAACACATCGTCGTCAAACATGAACGAAACCTCACCTTTCACTCCGTGCGGTTTTCCTATCTTACCAATCTTGTAAACCTCTTCAGTCCTTATCATATATATCTTTATGCAAGCAACGGGCTGCCCGGCGAGTAGATACGCCATACAAACCCGTCTGCAGAAAATATCAATTTACTCGCTCAATCTTAGCTCCAAGAGCATTAAGACGCGACTCAATATCCTCATATCCGCGGTCAATCTGCGCGATGTTGTCAATCCGGCTCGTTCCGTTTGCACTTAAAGCTGCAATCAGCAGGGCAATACCAGCACGGATATCCGGGCTCGTCATACGTCCTGCACGCAACCGTATCTTATGGTCATGGCCTACGACTACGGCTCTGTGAGGGTCGCAAAGGATAATCTGTGCGCCCATATCTATCAGCTTATCAACAAAGAACAGACGGCTCTCGAACATCTTCTGATGGAACAACACGCTGCCGTTTGCCTGAGTAGCCACGACAAGAAGCACAGATATAAGGTCAGGAGTCAGTCCCGGCCAAGGCGCGTCAGACAGTGTCATTATTGACCCGTCAATGAATGATTCAACCTCATAATGCTCCATATAGGGAATTACAAGGTCGTCGTTGTCAACTATAATCTTGACTCCGAGCTTACGGAACGCGTCAGGAATGATACCGAGATTGCGCACCGAAACGTCCTTAATGCGGATGCCGCGGCCTACCATTGCAGCCATACCGATGAACGAACCGACCTCAATCATGTCGGGAAGTATATTGTGCTTTGCCCCATGCAGGCTCTCAACTCCTACTATTGTAAGCAGGTTTGAGGCTATTCCGCTGATGCGCGCACCCATTCGGTTAAGCAGATGGCACAGCTGTTGGATATACGGTTCGCACGCAGCGTTATATATAGTTGTGGTTCCCTTTGCCAGTACCGCAGCCATAATAATGTTGGCAGTACCTGTTATCGAGGCCTCATCAAGCAACATATAGCAGCCCTTGAGATTCTTTCCGCTAATCTCAAATGTGCCTCGTTCGTCATTATGCGTAAACGTTGCACCGAGATATTTGAAGCCCAGGAAGTGTGTGTCGAGCCTGCGCCTGCCTATCTTGTCGCCTCCCGGCTTGGTCACAACGGCCTTGCCAAACCTTGCGAGCAGCGGTCCTATCATCAGCACACTGCCTCGCAACGAGGCGCATTTGCGTATGAACTCGTCGCTCTCAAGATAGTCGAGACAGATGTTCTTTGCTCTGAAAGAATATTCGTTACGGCTGATACGCTCAACCTCCACCCCTATGTCAACGAGCAACTGTATCAGATTATTCACATCAAGTATGTCCGGAATGTTACTTATCCGTACCTCGTCCGACGTCAGGAGCGAAGCGCAAATCACTTCAAGCGCCTCGTTCTTGGCGCCCTGTGGGGTTATTGTGCCTGTCAGCGGATGTCCGCCTTCGATTATGAATGAGTCCATTCTTTGGGGTTTTATAAGTTAAACGTACCTGCACAGGTATTTATTTTCTCTTGCGGCGTCTGTCGGTATGATCTCTCATTGTACCGACATTAAACTTAAACGTGTCAAGATCAATCTGAATCTTGCCGTCCGTGAAGCGCGCCATGTCAGAAGCAATCTTCTCGTCGTCGCTCGAACCGTGGCTCCACTGTATCAGATTGCGCTTCATCTGGTTTGCTGTCAGCCTTGTGAGTTCATCGCGCTCCGGTCCGGGTTCCATTGTCTTGAGCTTCTCGAAAAGCTCGAACATCATGCTGCCATAATGCTTTATAGGGTTGGTCTGCTTAGGATAACTCATAGGCTGCGGCTTCTTCATGATATTCTTGGCCTCGTTTATGTCGACAGGATAGTCAATATCCAGTTTGAAGTTGCTCATTATGGCAAGATGGTCCCACAGCTTCTGCTGGTAGTCAATATTGTCCTGAGTCTGCGGAAACATCCTTTCCATTATGCTGACAATGGTCTCGGCGCATCTCTGCCTGTCCTCCTTATTCTCAAGAGTTACGGCATAGTCGACCATTTTCTGCACTTCACGCCCGTATTCGGGCAATATCAGCTGTTCCCTTTGGGTGTTGTAGTCCAATCCTTCGATGTTCATTTATCTAATTAAGAAATTAAAATTAAGGGTGTAATTCAAGTAGCCGTCGCCTACAGAAGCTTCTTTGGAGTTTTAGCCACAAAGTCTTTCAGATAGAAAGGCACGAAGTAAGCCACGTCCTCAAAGCGCTCAGCAGCCATACGTTTCTCTGCCAGGGGGAACATGTTTTCAGCCAGCGGCTCTATGCCCTTTATCAATACGGCATTAGGATGATTGATTGCTTCAACACATTTGCATGCACCGTTACCGAAGAAATACACCTTTCCCTTGTCAAGGTATTCCTTGTACGTCTCGCCGTCTACGACATCTGCCTGCACTGGTCTTACCTCTTTCAGCGACTTGTCGTAAATTCCGGCGTACACTTCCATGCGGCGTGCGTCGAGCATCGGGCACAGCAGAGCGTTGTCCTCAATCTCATGATGAAGCAATACAGGCACAGCCAACAATTCGAGTGTAGGCACTCCTATCAGCTTTATGCCTCGGCCGTAGCAGATACCTTTGGCCATAGACACTCCTATTCGCAGACCCGTGTATGAACCGGGGCCGCAACTTACAGCCACCGCGTCAAGCGGAATGGCTCTGCTGTCAACAAAAGAGAGAGCCTCATCTACAAACACTCCTAAGGCTACAGCATGGTTAGGACCGCTATGGTCTTCCTTTTTATACAGGCATACACCGCCCTGGCTTACAGCCACTGAACATACGTTAGTACTTGTCTCTATATTTAAAATGCAAGACATAAAATGAAAATATCTTTTTAAATAACGTGCAAAAATACGCTTTTTTCCGAAGAAATATGTACTTTTGCATAAATTTAACTACAAAAGAGCAATGATACAGTCAATGACGGGTTACGGAAAGTCAGTCGTAACTTTCAATGAAAAGAAGATTCACGTAGAAATCAAATCGCTCAACAGCAAGGCTTTGGACTTATCGACACGCATAGCTCCACTCTACAGAGAGAAGGAAATGGAGATACGCCAGGTTGTTTCAAAGACATTGTTAAGGGGCAAAGTCGACATATCCATCTGGATTGAGAAGGACGAATCGGCTGATGCTGCTCCGATAAACAAGGCTCTTGTTGACAATTACTATAAACAGATAAAGGATATTGCGGCAAATACTGGTATTCCAGAGCCGCAGGACTGGTTCGCGACATTGCTGCGCATGCCTGATGTTCTGATGAAGACAGAGGTAGAAGAACTCAGTGATGAGGAGTGGAAAATTGTACGCGACGGACTCGACAAGGCTATCGACGCTCTCGTTGCATTCCGCAAACAGGAAGGCGAAGCTCTCTTCCGCAAATTCACCGAGAAGGTGGACAACATCGCAACGCTGCTCGCCTCAATCGAGGTCTACGAGAAGTCGCGCGTCGAGAAGATACGCCAGCGCATCATAGACGGACTGAAAAACATACCGGAAATAGAGTATGACAAGAACCGTCTGGAGCAGGAGCTTATCTATTATATCGAAAAGCTCGACATCAGCGAGGAGAAGCAAAGACTGGCAAACCACCTGAAATACTTCCGCGAGACCATGGCCGACGGCATAGGTCAGGGCAAGAAGCTCGGCTTCATAGCACAGGAAATGGGACGCGAGATCAACACCACAGGCAGCAAGAGCAACAATGCGGAGATGCAGAACATCGTGGTGAAGATGAAAGACGAACTTGAACAGATTAAAGAGCAGGTACTCAACGTACTGTAAACATACCGCAGCGCGGAGCCTACGGCATTTGCCGTCGGCTCCGCGCTGTTCTTTTTCCACTATTGTTTACCTTCTTAAACCAAACATTATGCCCGGAAAAGTAATAATATTCTCGGCTCCAAGCGGCAGCGGCAAGAGCACGATAATAGGCCGTCTTATGGCTAATAAGGAACTGAACATGGCTTTCAGCATATCATGCACAAGCCGACAGCCACGCGGCACAGAGCGCAACGGCGTTGAATATTTCTTCGTTACGCCTGAAGAATTCCGCCAGAAGATAGCCGACGGAGAATTTCTCGAATATGAGGAAGTGTACAAAGACCGCTACTACGGCACTCTGAAAAGCCAGGTTGAGAGCCAGCTCGAAAAGGGAGAGAACGTTGTTCTCGACGTAGACGTCAAAGGCGGATGCAACATAAAGGAGTTTTACGGCGACCGTGCGCTAAGCATATTCATCCAGCCTCCATCGATTGAGGAGCTGCGCCACCGCCTGGAAGGACGCGGAACAGACGCGCCAAACGTCATAGAAGACCGTCTGGCACGTGCTTCATTCGAACTTACATTCGCGCCGCGCTTCGACAAAGTGGTAATAAACGACGATCTTGAAAGCGCTGTCAGCGATGCACTTAAAGCCGTAAAAGACTTTATCGGCAAATAATCCGAATGCGGAAACGACTGCCACAGACACCGCCATACATCCCCGTAAATACACAACAATGCTGACGACAGGTATCTTCGGAGGTTCATTCAACCCCGTACACAACGGTCACATCGAGCTTGCTCGCAGGCTGCTCAGCCTTGCCAAGCTCGACGAGATATGGTTTGTCGTGTCGCCACAGAATCCATTCAAGCGCAACGACCATCTGCTCGACGACTGCATGCGCCTCGAAATGGTGCGCCTTGCACTTATCGGCGAGCAGCGCATGAAGCCCTCCGACTATGAGTTCAGCATGCCGCGGCCGTCGTATATGTGGCACACGTTGCAGTCGATGTCACGCAATTATCCCGACCGTCAGTTCGTGCTGCTTATAGGTGCCGACAACTGGGCACGCTTCAACGAATGGTATGCAGCCGACAAAATCCTTGCCAACTACCGCATAGCGGTTTATCCGCGCGAGGACGCGCCTGTCGACGCGGCGTCGCTGCCTGCCGGCGTTACCCTTGCCGACACTGGCCTGATACCCGGCAGCAGCACGGAAGTGCGCCGGCGCATAGCCGCAGGCGAGCCGATTGACGGTCTTGTGCCCTCTGCCGTAGCCAGATTCATACGTGCCAACAATCTCTATACTCACCAAGACTCACGTTTTTAACGTCTGAAAACAGACGCGACTGACACAGCGCATAAATGCGTATTGCGCACAGAAAAAGAGCATCTGAATCAGAATAAGACGCACACGTATGCCCTGATTTTTGGCATACGGCATAACGTCCTGACATACAAAGGTTTACAAAAGGCCATGTTTCACGTTACAAAACATGGTCTTTCAGCGCTTAAAAGAGTACATTTTGCAACGCAAAACATGGCATACGGCACGACCATGCGACCGACTTCAATTTTTGATACGCCACAGGCCAAACAATCACTTTTCCCCATTTATTTATTGTAAATAAGATAAAAAGATGTATTTTTGCCGAAAATAAGCGGCATGAAGGCAATCAGAACAAACACAGATTTGTTTTGTATTGCACTTTGTTTGTATTATTTTAAAGGAAACTAAATATCACTGATGAGAATTTTAGATAAAATAACACGTGCGTTGGCAGCAGTGCTCAAGCCGTTTGAAAAATACGGAGCATTCGCCGTTTTCATGTACGTATTAGGACTGGTAGCTGTCTACGCCGTTGTACCGGCTAAACGCGGATACCATGCCTATGCGCTGGCTCCAGAGGAACTGTTCGTCGATGTGTGCCTGCTGACGCTCATACTGTGGGCCATTCCGCACAAAATCAGCCTGTGGCTCAAGCGCGCGATATACGTCATCGCCTATCTGGTTGTCATCGTCGACGTGTACTGCTTCGTCAAATTCGACACTACCATCACGCCGACAATGCTGCTGCTGGTCGGCGAGACCAACAGCGACGAGGCATCAGAGTTTCTTGAGTCATATCTGTCGCCAGGCATTATATTCAGCCGTGTAGGCTGGGTGCTGCTCGTACTGATTGCTCATGTGGCATGGACTTTGCTCCGCAAGCGTACTTTCAGGCTCACAAGCAGACTGACACACGGACGTGCAGACAAGTTGCTCAACCGTATAAAGCTCGCAACAAAGTCGTTTGCCGAAAGGACAACGTTTGTCAGACCATGGCTCGGACTGGTTCTTGCAGCAGTCTTCATATACTGTCTTACTGTTGGATGGACTAACAAGATAGCATACGTCAGACTGATGTCTTACGACAGGATAGGCGATGTCGAGCATGAACTTACGCGCAAGGACTGCGCCGTAATGTATCACCCTGTCTACCGTCTGATATTCAGTGTCTACGCCAACGAGCTGACCGGCAAGCAGCTCACCAAACTTGTGGACAACATTGATAAGGCGAAGGTTGACAGTTGCTCATACCGCAGCAAAAACATTGTGCTTATCATCGGCGAAAGCTACAACCGCCACCACGCCAGCCTTTACGGCTACAACAAGAAAACAACGCCCCGACAGGAGAAAAGAGCAAGGACCGGGCGACTCGTTCCGTTTACCGACGTAGTGTCGCCGTGGAACCTTACGAGCTTTGTCTTCAAATATCTTTTCTCTCTATACACCGTCGGCGACAAGGGCGAATGGTGCGACTATCCGCTTTTCCCGGAGCTGTTCCGCAAGGCAGGCTACCACGTAACATTCCTCACCAACCAGTTCCTGCCGCAGGCAAAGGAGGCTGTATACGACTTCAGCGGAGGCTTCTTCCTCAACAATCCTGAACTGAGCAAGGCCATGTTCGACACTCGCAACAAGCATCTTTACCGCTTCGACGGCAACATGCTTGGCGTATATGACAAGCTGAAAAAAGAGAACAAGGAGAACAATCTCATAATATTCCATCTGAAAGGGCAGCACGTTGACTACCGCACACGTTTCCCGCGCGACCGCGCCCACTTCACTCCTGACGATTATGACCGCCCTGACCTGAAGCAGAAAGAGCTGCGCATACTGGCTGACTACGACAATGCCATACTTTACAACGACTCGATTGTCGACCAGATAATACGCCGCTTCGAGGACGACAACGCCATAGTCGTCTACGTGCCCGACCACGGCGAGGAGTGCTACGGCGAGGGAGTACACTTCTACGGACGTATGCACTCAACCGATATAACCGCCCGTCTGGCGCGCGAAGAGTTCGACATTCCGTTCTGGATATGGTGTTCGCACGACTACATAGTACAGAATCCAGATGTGTACAGCAACATTCTGAACGCACGCGACCGTCGCTACATGACCGACGCGCTGCCTCATCTGCTGCTATACCTTGCAGGTATCAGCTCGCCTGACTACCGCGACAGTCTCAACCTGCTGAGTCCTGACTACAACGAGGACCGTCCGAGGATTCTGAAGAATACTACTGATTATGACAAACTGGATTTCTCTGACGAGGATTAAGCTGATAAAAGTATGGCAGAAATGACGTTCTGTCTCAACAAAAATAGTCAAATGAAAACATCTATACTCTCACTCGCCGAGTCGAAAGCCCTGAGGGGCATCGCCATTCTCGGCATAATGCTGCACAACTACTGCCACTTCCTCGGCTTTGCCGTAAAGGAAAACGAGTACACATTCAACGTGGCAAAGCCCATGCAGCTGCTCGACAGACTGATGTCGCCCGACAGTTATCTGTTCGTACACATTCTTTCATTCTTCGGGCACTATGGTGTTCCTGTCTTTCTGTTCATCAGCGGATTCGGTCTTGTATCCAAATATGAGCAGCAGAACAACGCTCCTAAGGTAGGTGCGCTGCCCTTCACGGGCTATCATTACCTAAAACTGTTGCGCCTTATGTTCCTCGGCTACATAGCGTTCGCCGTTGTCAGCTATCTGCATCCGCACGGATACCACGGCTACACAGTCGGACGCGTCATAGCGCAGCTGCTCATGTACATCAACTTCCTGCCTGACCCAGACCATATCATCAAGCCAGGCCCCTACTGGTATTTCAGCCTTATGCTTCAGCTTTACATCGTTTACAGGCTTATAATCTACCGCCGGTCTTCGCTTAACGTCATCATACTGATTGCATTATGCTGGCTGGCTCAGGCTGTATTCACACCTGCCAACGACCCGGGCGGCGAGATTCTCAACCGCATACGCTACAACTTCGTAGGAGGAATGCTGCCTTTCGGCGCCGGAGTTCTCTACGCACGCTACGGCAAGTGCCTGCCTTCGTGGGCTTACGCCGTAATTGCAGTGGTTTCGGCAGTGGTGGTTTTCGCCGGCAGTTACAACTTCCAGTCGTGGCTTTGGGTACCTCTGTTCATCGTTACGGGTGCCATTGCCACCGTCAAACTCATTCCTGAGAAGGCTCTTGCGCCATGTGTATGGTTCGGAGCCATATCTTCCGCACTCTTCGTAGTTCATCCGATAACGCGCGAGATAATAATAAAAATGTCGTACAGAGGCCAGGTCTACACCGGACTTATTATCTACATAGTGGCCTCAATACTGCTTGCGTGGCTGTTCAAGCTGGCCTTCAGGTACATACCAAAACCTAAACTGCGCTCATGAAACAACCGATTGAACTTGCGGGAATCAGCCGCTACCGCGGTGAACTGATGGGACTGGCGATGATTTTCGTCATGTTCTTCCACGTGTGGATGCCCAAGAGCAACGCATTCTACGGTCTGGCGCGCTGCGGTAACGTAGGTGTCGACATGTTTCTCTTCCTCAGCGGCATCGGCCTTTGGTATTCATGGACTAAAGACCCGTCACCGTTCCGCTTCTTCAAGAAACGCTATCTGCGCGTATATCCTGCCTGGCTGATTATCGCCTGCCTGTTCTACATACCCAATTATCTTAACACTCCGGGCGGCGGATACAGCCCTGACATTCCTAATCTGATAGCAAACATACTGATAGGATGGAGCTTCTGGCGCATTGACGACCTCACTTTCTGGTTCATTCCGTCAATAATGATGCTCTATACAATAGCTCCGGCCTACATGAATCTTATACAGCGCAACCCTACTTACCGCTGGCTGGCAGTGTTGGCGATGGTCGTTGCCGTAATGGTTCAGTACTATCCGCCTGTTCATCAGGCCGTAGGCCACCTCGAAATATTCTTCAGCCGTATTCCGATATTCCTCATCGGACTCAACTGCGGAGCGTTGGTTAAGGAGAAACAGACTATCGAAGGCTCTGCTATATGGCTTCTGCTGATAATCTTCGTGCTTAGTCTTGCCATGTGTATAGAGTTCGAAGAGTCGTGGAGAGGACGCTTTCCGCTGTTTCTCGAACGCATGGTCTACATTCCGTTGACCATTTCAGGCATTCTGATTTTTGCCGAACTGTTTCGCCATACGCCACGACTCATTCTGCGGATATTGGCTTTCATCGGCACAATCAGCCTTGAACTGTATCTCATACACATAGAGTTCGTACTGAAAAAATTATCGGGATTGCATCTCGGCTACCTGCTCACGGCACTCGTAATGATTGCCATCTCGACCGTATTGGCCTGGATTCTGCACAAAATCATAAGTCTGGTAACGGCTCCGTTGACAAAGACAAAGAAATAAGCCAGGCACGACAGTGGCGCATAAAACCTTCAAAAGCACTGCCGTAAGCCATGAAGCACCTTATAAGACTTTAACCATAATAAGTTATATGAACAGCATATTAAAACTCATCCGCCCTCACCAATGGATCAAGAACGTGTTTGTGCTGATACCGATGTTCTTCGGCGGCAGCCTGCTCGACCCTGAAGACATACGCGCTTCAGTGCTGACGTTCTTTGCATACTGCTTCATTGCGTCGTCGGTCTACTGCTTCAACGACATCAACGACGTCGAAGCCGACCGCCGTCATCCCGTGAAATGCAAGCGTCCGCTTGCCTCCGGCGCAATCAAGATAGGCACGGCATGGACACTTATGGCTCTTATGCTCGTCATTGCAGCCGCATTTGTCGTCATGCTCGGCGACCAGGAGCACATTCTGAAAGTAGGCGGAATACTGCTGTTTTACTATATAATGAACATCTGCTACTGCGCAAAACTGAAGCAATACGCCATCGTCGACGTGTGCATAGTTGCCTTCGGATTCGTACTGAGAGTGCTTGCCGGAGGTTTCGCGACAGACATAACACCGAGTAAATGGCTGGTACTTATGACGTTCCTGCTCACGCTTTTCCTCTCGTTTGCAAAACGCCGCGACGATGTTTTGCGCATGAACGAGACAGGAGAACCGCCCCGTAAGAACACAATACGCTATAACCTGACTTTCATAAATCAGGCAATTACAGTAACGTCGTCGGTTACTCTCGTGTGCTACATTATGTACACAGTGTCGCCGGAGGTAGTGGCACGCTTCGATTCAGACATGCTTTACCTCACTTCTGTGTTCGTACTGCTCGGTCTGCTGCGCTATATGCAAATTACGGTGGTGGACAAGAAAAGCGGCGACCCAACCAAAATGGTACTTCACGACAGGTTCACGCAGCTTGTGGTATTAGTCTGGGCACTGACATTCCTTGTGCTGATATACTTATTATGACGGCTGTCGGCAGCAAGGCTCATAGCCATCCGGGCTGCAAACGTCTAAAAAATATAATATAAAAAGAACGATGAACGATATTGAAAAAAGCAAATATCCGTTGGGCAAGATATACGCATTCGACTTCGACGGCACTCTGACACGAAGCGACTCGCTTATCGAATTCATACGTTTTGCCAAAGGCGACAAGGCATTCGCACTGTGTTTTCTGCGCTATCTGCCGTTGCTTATTCTGATGAAAATCAGACTTTATCCTAACTGGAAAGCCAAACAGAAAGTATTTTCATACTGTTTCAAGGGTATGAAAACGGCTGACTTCAACACCTTATGCACACGTTTTGCGGAAAAGAAGTCCAGCATAATGCGACCAAAAGGCATACAGAAGCTGCGCGAAGTGCTTGAAGAAGGCAGCAAGGCGATAATTATAAGCGCAAGCGTAAACAACTGGGTTGAGCCTTTCTTTGCCGATATGGGCGACATTTATGTTATCGGAACGATGATTGAGGAGCGCGACGGAGTGCTCACCGGACGCTTTCTTACAAAGAACTGCTACGGCAGAGAGAAAGTGAAACGCCTGCTCCAGCTTTATCCTGAACGCACAGAATACTGGCTGACTGCCTACGGCGACAGCCGCGGCGACCTCGAACTGCTCGACTTTGCCAACGAAAGTCACTACAAACCATTCAGATAAGACGCAATAAAAGACGTGCGCCGACAGTCTTTTATACAACCACAAAACATAAAAGACAGGCCACACAGCACAACAGACAATAAATCCAGACAAGAAAGAACATGAGAAAACTTATAAGACTATTCAAGGTGAAGCGCGGAGAATGGGCGGCAGCCGCACTGACGCTCGTCATGCTTATCACGCTACACGCATTCGTAATAGCACGCAACTTCGACCTGTTCACCAAAACGAACATAGGCCACTGGAACGCATTTATCAAGAATTTCACTGTCTCAGGATTTGATCCTATCACCTATACGGTGGTAACTTTCTGGGACACCAACTACAACGTGTACCGCCATCCGCTGCTCGCGTTCATGGTATGGCCGCTGTCTCAGCTCAACTCACTGCTCATGGAGCTTACCGGAATGAATCTGGTGCAGTTCATAGTAGCCGTTCCACTGCTGCTGTGCGCATTCTACACGTTCATCTTCATGTTCAGAATCTTCAGGGAAATAATAAAGCTGCGCTGGTTCGACTCAACCGTGCTGTCAACCATGCTGTTCTCGTTCGCCTATGTCATGGTGGCAGCCGTCGTGCCCGACCACTTCTGCATATCGATGTTCCTGCTTGTCTTCACGCTCTATTTAGCCGGAATCAAGATACAGACAGGCACCACATTCAAAATATGGCAGACCGTGGTGCTGTTCTTCATAACGGCCGGCGTAACACTGAGTAACGGTATAAAGACCTATCTATACTCACTGTTCACAAACGGCAGAAAGTTCTTCCGTCTTAAATACTTCATCTTCGCCGTACTGCTGCCGCCTGCACTTATATGGGTATTCGCACGCTGGGAATACCGCACTTACGTGCTGCCTAAGGAAAAGGCGAACAAAGCATCGATAGCAAAGAAGAACACAGAGAAGCGCCAGAAGATGTTTGAAGCGTTCCGCGACACCACGCAACTGAAAGACAGCGTTGAAATACGGAAAGCCTTCAACCAGGAAATGAAGCGCAGAGTCAAGGCAAAATATGTCAGCGACCACAAACAGCCGTGGAACAAACACGCAGGAAAACCGATGGGCAACGGCGAGTTTATGAAATGGACCGACGCCACAACGTCGCGCCTGTCGACAACTGTCGACAACCTGTTCGGCGAATCCATACAGCTGCATCAGGACTATCTGTTGCAGGACACACTGCGCAGCCGCCCCGTAATAGTGAACTACCGCTGGGCGATAAGCTACATAGTGGAGGCTCTGCTTGTGCTTATGTTCATAGCAGGAATATGGTTCGGACGCAGGTCGCGCTTCCTCTGGATGGCTCTGAGCGGCTTCGCTTTCGACATGGCGATACACCTCGGACTTGGCTTCGGCATCAACGAAGTCTACATTATGGGCGCACACTGGCTCTTCGTGATACCTCTCGCAATAGGCTTCCTGCTCAAGAAGCTCGACGGACAGCGCCCTGCTATCTGGCTGCGCGTGCTGCTCACCGTGCTTACAGTATGGCTGCTTGTCTACAACATCACGCTCTACATCAGTTATCTGGTATAAGCTACGGCCTAAGCCGATGGCTTGTCTTACGGCAAAACACCGGCTGACGACGGTCTGAAAATACTTACATAATGAAAATATCGGTACTTGTCCCTGTCTATGGGGTTGAAAAATACATCGAACGCTGCGCCGAGTCGCTGTTCAGTCAGAGTTACGACGACCTTGAATTTGTCTTTGTCGACGACTGCACACCCGACCGTTCAATCGACGTTTTGCGCTCCGTGATGCAACGATACCCTGCACGCGAGGCTCAAGTAAAGATAATCCACAACGAGAAAAACAGCGGAATAGGCGCCGTAAGGCAGAAACTGATAGACTCGTGTACGGGCGACTGCCTGACATTTGTAGACAGCGACGACTATATACCGCATGATGCAATAAGACTGCTTGCCGACGAGATGAACCGCAGCGGCGCCGACATGGTTGATGGCGGATGGCAGCGGGTGACGCGCTACGGCATATCCGCTGTGAACAAACCTTATCAGGGACGCGACAACCGACGCTACCTAAGCCTGATGCTCTGCCAGAACATCGTGTCAAACCGTATGTGGGGCAGGCTCTACCGACGCCGTCTGTTCACAGAAAACAATATCCGGCTTGTGCCGGGCATAGACTTCTGCGAGGACTTCTCGGTAATGACGCGCCTGATGTTCTATGCCGACCGCTCGTTCATCAACGACCCAGTTTACTTTTACAGCGACGACAACGCAGGCTCATACACACATACCACGTCGCCAAAACACGTGCGCTCGTTCCTCCGCTCAAACCGGGTGGTGCTCGACTTCTTTACTGCCAACGACACCGAAGGACGCTTCTCCGCACCTTTGCAGATTGGTATGCTCAACGTTCTACGCACCATACGCAGCCACGGACTCGACTTCAGCGAGACAGACAGCCTGCTCGCATACAAGCCGAAAGGCCTTGTCTTCCGCCTTACGGCAGCGCTGCTGCGCGGCAAATGTCCGTTCAGTCTGGCTGAAAAGTGTTACCTAATACTAAGAAAAATATGGACTTCATTTCATTAACAACAACATACTGAAAACAGAATAAAAGCATATAAAAAAATGAATGTCCGCAAGTTGCCAATCAATAAATTCGATGTTTAAAGTTCGCCCTAT
>CABUHE010000010.1 GCA_902491375.1 uncultured Prevotella sp. | reverse complement strand
GACATCATTGATAAAAGCAGGCTTATTGCATAAGATTATTATACCGAACTCACGTATAAATACAAATATTACTTACCATTAATACCAAATAAATTCATCATTAACAAAAAACTCCGATTGACTTGATATCAATCGGAGTTTTTATATTTTAGTTGAATAATAATCTTACGAATTATTCACCTTTTTCCATCTTAGCCTTCAACTCAGCAAGAGCATCGATATCGCCAAGAGTTGTACCTGCAGCAACGTTGTTGATTACAGGTGTATCCTCTTTCTTACCTTTCTTACGAGGAGCCTTCTTC
This sequence comes from uncultured Prevotella sp., assembly GCA_902491375.1. Taxonomy (GTDB): domain Bacteria; phylum Bacteroidota; class Bacteroidia; order Bacteroidales; family Bacteroidaceae; genus Prevotella. The sequence continues at coordinate 56,889 of CABUHE010000010.1, read as the reverse complement.
GGTTCTTCCTTAACATCCTCGAATGTGCGGCTATGAGAAAGAATGATTCTCTTAGTTTCCTTTACAAACTCGATAACCTTGAACGGCAGTTCCTCACCAAGCTGAGCCTGACTTCCATCTTCCTTAACAAGGTGTTTTGGAGTAGCAAATCCTTCACCACCCTCATTCAGAGAGATGACTGCACCCTTATCCATTATTTCAGTAATCTTACCTGTATGAACTGACCCCGGAGTGTAGATTGTTTCATAAGTATCCCAAGGATTCTCCTCGAGCTGCTTGTGACCAAGACTCAGACGGCGGTTCTCCTTATCAATTTCAAGGACAACTACATCGATTTCTGCACCAACCTGTGTGAACTCTGAAGGATGTTTAACCTTCTTAGTCCATGAAAGATCGCTGATGTGAATAAGTCCGTCAACACCTTCTTCAAGTTCGACGAAGATACCGAAGTTAGTGAAGTTACGAACTTTTGCTGTATGTTTGCTTCCAACAGGATATTTAACCTCGATTGTCTCCCATGGATCTTCCTTAAGCTGTTTGATACCAAGAGACATCTTGCGCTCCTCACGATCAAGTGTAAGGATAACAGCCTCAACCTCATCACCAACGTGCATGAACTCCTGAGCGCTACGCAGATGCTGGCTCCAGCTCATCTCTGAAACGTGGATAAGACCTTCTACACCAGGAGCAATCTCAACGAATGCGCCGTAATCAGCGATAACAACAACCTTACCCTTAACATGGTCGCCAACCTTGAGGTTAGGATCAAGAGCATCCCAAGGATGTGGAGTAAGCTGCTTCAGACCGAGAGCTATACGCTTCTTCTCATCATCGAAGTCGAGAATAACGACATTAATCTTCTGATCAAGTGATACAACCTCATGCGGATCGCTTACGCGGCCCCAAGAAAGGTCTGTGATATGGATGAGTCCGTCTACACCACCAAGGTCTACGAACACACCATAAGAAGTAATATTCTTTACAGTACCCTCAAGTATCTGTCCCTTCTCGAGCTTGCTGATAATTTCCTTCTTCTGTGCTTCCAACTCAGCCTCGATAAGAGCCTTATGAGAAACAACAACGTTACGGAACTCCTGATTGATCTTAACGACCTTGAATTCCATAGTCTTGCCTACGAATACATCGTAGTCACGTATCGGGTGAACGTCAATCTGGCTTCCAGGCAAGAAAGCCTCAATGCCGAATACATCGACAATCATACCGCCCTTAGTACGGCACTTGATGTAACCCTGGATAACTTCCTGGTTGTCAAGAGCAGCATTAACACGCTCCCAGCTCTTGCTCAGGCGTGCCTTCTTGTGTGAAAGCAAAAGCTGACCTTTCTTGTCTTCCTGATTCTCAACATAAACTTCAACAACATCGCCTACCTTCAGATCAGGATTGTAACGGAATTCGCTTGCTGGAATTATACCGTCACTCTTGTAACCGATATTTACAACAACTTCTTTCTTGTCAATTGAAATAACAGTTCCGTCTACGACCTGGTGCTCGCTCACTTTGTTGAGAGTCTCATCATAAGCTTTAGCCAGTTCTTCTTTGCTTACACTAGCACTACTTCCATTCTCAAACTCATCCCAGTTGAAGTCTGCCAATGGTTGTACGTTCTTAAAATCTGACATAAAAATAATAGTTAAGTTTTAAATTAATAAAGTTCGACTTTATATTGGTTTATAAATCGGCTGCAAAGGTACAACCTTTAATCATCTTTCAAAGATTTATACAACAATATTTTAATAAAGAATGATTATTTTTTATTTATTTAACACAATAAATCTGCAATATAACTTATTGAAGGGTATATTTCTATTCTTCACTATCAGCAGATCTTAATATAATACTTGTCGCACCAATAGTAAAAAGTGTACCATCATGAATTACTCTACGCTCACGGTCACCTAATATTTCATTATCAACGAATGTTCCTGTGTTACTGGGACCATCGCGCAACACGTATTTCAATTTACCATCCTTGTCTTTAGAAACATTAATAACACAATGATTAATATCGATACTAGGATCATTAGTCTCAATAGGGAGCGTTGTTTTGCTACCTTTCATATAACGCCCAATAGTATTATCTCCCAGTTTCAAAGGAAGCACTTGCTTATAATGAAATACATTCTCAATGACAACTATCGAACCACATCCATTCTCATTAGATAGTTCATCAAGTTTTTCTTCCTTACGTGTTGCACGTAATTTAGACTTTCCTATTCTAATCCCGAATTGCTTTCCGCAAGCCGGACATTCAAAGACCAACGCCTGTCCTTCTTTATAGACAGTTTCGTCAAACGTGATGAATTTATCACACTTCGGACATCTGACTCTCTTCATATTAATTCTTTACCTGGTAAACCCACGCATCATTGAACACTGCATTGTCATGCAACTTATCCAATGCGCTATAAGCCTCATCCATACTTGAATAATTGCCATACACAACCTTGACCGATCCGTTTTTCTCAACCAAAACACGGGCTTCACTTAATCCGTCAGCAACAAGCTTATGAACAAACTCATCGGCGTTCTTTTTGGCAACTCGACTTGCAAGAACTATATAAAAGCTATCAGTATCTGAAATGCCGACAGACTTCGACTTTGTATCTTTTACAGCAGTTGTCTTTGCAGTTTCCTGATTCAGTTTTCTGTTAGCAACAGTCAAATCCAGACTCTTCCTACTCCTTATATTATTATAACCGTTACTTATAAGATTTTGTATAACGCCATTCTCTATTGTGCTTGTACGAACACCGTCAGTATTTTCGTTCACTGGTGTACCTAAAACCAGGAACAGGATTACAGCGACTACAGCCGCTACAAAATTACGTATGGCACTGATTCTTATTTGCAAAGTTTTTCCGTTTTCGCTGTCACTTACGGTATTACGTCTATCACTTAAATCCTTATCAGGAACAGCAAACGGAATAATAGTGGCAGACTCTGCCGTAACAACAGGCTTTGTACTTACAGAACCTGCCGTAACATCACGGCGCATCTCAAATGAGCTTAAACTATATAAATCCGGTGTCAAAATACCAGCCTCACAGGGAATGAACTCAAGATTTCCTTCCGCATTCATATAAAGCGTACCGATATCATTCAAACAATATGAACCGTTATTATAAATCTGCTGTTTCAGCTCACTTACCTCACTGTCGATGCGTACACACGCCTCAGGATAACTGATATCGTATGCTTCTGAATACGACTGAGCCAACAAAGAATCATTAACGTTCAATTTCGGATTGAACCCCAATGTTCTAAGTGGTGGTATGAACATATTATCGTTCTCATCAAATCTGGCACAGACATGACTTGCCACAAATCCGCCTAATCCTGGAACTATGACACAATCACATTTCAGCAGTAATATCTCAATATGTCTTTCTAACTCAATCACGAATGCAAAATTAGTACATTTTATCTGAAAAACCAAATATAACATTACTTAAGCACAAAAAAACAAGCCCGTTTGCCGTATTTTTAGATAATATTTTATACTTTTGCATGGATTTGAAAACGAAATACAATAAATAAGAATACTGTATTATTTTTATGAACATAGCAATTGTAGGCACAGGATATGTAGGCTTGGTTTCAGGTGCTTGTTTCGCTGAAACGGGAGCAACAGTCACATGCGTTGACGTTGATGAAAAGAAAATAGAGTCTCTGAAAAAAGGAGTCATTCCTATCTATGAACCTGGACTTGATGAACTTGTCATGAAAAACATCAATGCAGGAAGACTTAAATTCACGACTTCATTGCCTGATATCATCAACGAACAGGAAATAATATTCACAGCTGTCGGCACACCACCAGACGAGGACGGCAGCGCAGACCTTAAATATGTGCTCCAAGTAGCAAAAACCATTGGCGAGAATCTTAACAGATACATTGTAGTTGTAACAAAAAGCACTGTTCCAGTTGGAACATCACATAAAGTTTACGACACAATTAAATCCGAGCTAGACAAACGTGGTGCAGACGTTCATTTCGATGTAGCCAGCAACCCTGAATTTCTGAAAGAAGGTAATGCGATCAAAGACTTTATGAGTCCTGACCGTGTTGTAATTGGTGTTGACAGCGAAAAAGCCAAGAAAATACTGACAAAACTGTACAAGCCGTTCTTAATAAACAATTTCAGAGTTATTTTCATGGATATTCCAAGTGCAGAAATGACAAAATATGCGGCAAATTCAATGCTGGCCACAAGAATAAGCTTCATGAATGATATTGCTAATCTATGTGAGCTGGTTGGTGCTGACGTAAATCAGGTACGTGCAGGTATCGGCTCTGACACAAGAATCGGGCGTAAGTTCTTATACGCAGGATGCGGATACGGCGGTTCATGTTTCCCTAAGGATGTAAAAGCTCTTATAAAAACTGCCGATGACAATGGGTATTCACTTGAAGTACTTAAAGCGGTTGAAAGAGTGAACGAGAAACAAAAACGTATCTTATTTGACAAACTTTGCAAAGCATTTGCCGGAGATACGATTGAAGGTAAGAACATAGCAATTTGGGGACTGGCCTTCAAGCCTGAGACAGACGACATGCGCGAATCAACAGCTAAGGTTATAATAAAGAAACTGCTTGATTCAGGCTGCAACGTAAAAGTATATGACCCAGAAGCTATGAACGAATGTAAGCGTATCATTGGTGATACAGTAACTTACTGCAAAAACATGTATGACGCAGTAGAAGACGCAGACGCACTGATGATGCTGACCGAATGGAAAGAATTCAGACTGCCAGATTGGGAACGTATAGGCAAACTGATGCGTAACAAACTAGTACTTGACGGCAGAAACATATATGATAAAGACGACCTGAACGAGCAAGGTTTTGAGTATCATTGCATAGGGAAATGACGAAGAGAACGGCTTTTTACAATATCATTGCCATAGTGGCTATAATCTTAGCATCAGTAGGATGCAAGAATACAAACAAACCTGTCGACGCCCCAAAAGAAGACTTGAAAGCAAAAACAATGCTTCAAGGAATCTGGATAGACGCCGACGAGGAAACTGTTGTGTTCAAAATTCACGGTGATACGATTTATTATCCTGACTCAACGAGCCAGCCCGTAAAATTCCAAATTATCAAAGACACAATGATATTGCTTGGCAATAATGCGTCAAGATACCCGATTATACGCCAAGAAGCCCATATCTTTGAGTTCAAAAATCAAAGTAACGATATAATAAAACTCGTAAAAAGCGAGAATCCGTATGACTCTCTTCAATTCGTGCGCCACAGTCCAATACAGCTAAATCAAGGCAAAATCATAAAGACCGATACGGTTGTTATGCATGGAGACCAAAAATACCATAGTTATGTACAAGTAAACCCGACGACTTATAAGGTCTATAGATCATTCTATAATGGCGAAGGTATGGAGGTTGAAAATATTTATTATGATAATATAATACATATAAGTGTATTCAACGGAGCACGCAAGGTATTCTCAAAAGACTTCAGAAAAGCTGATTTCAATAAAGCCGTACCAGACAACATGTTAAAGCAATGTGTCCTCAGCAATATAAAGCTGATGCGACTTGCTAATGACGGACTGCATTATCAGACACAGCTGGCAATACCTGACAGTCCAAGCAGTTTCATCGTTGAGCTAATAATTTCTTATGAAGGCAAGACAGATATAAGGCTGTTCAAGTAAGAAAAGACAAAATACATCAACGTAAGAAACGTAAACACGAAAAAGATATATTGAAATCAACATCAGGTTGAAAATCTTACGAAAACAGCACAGGATATAAAAGACGGCATATTGCCATGCAAAAGACCATCTTTCGGAACGTAAAAGAGCATCAATTACGCTTCGAAAGATGGCCTTTTACATGCTTAAATTTTAAATATTAATAAAGAAAACAATCTTGTAATAACCGGAAGAAGAAACGTGCAGACAGCAAATAATGCGTAATAAAACCAGTACATAAACATTACACATGACAAAATAACTTTTTTTCCACATTTCAAACGAATGTAAAATTACATTCATTTCCCACTAAGAGCCGTTAATAGTGATATTTTTAGTGTTAAAAGAGGACAAATATGTAGGACAAAATGTCAGATTAACAAATTTTGCGTCTAAATTTGCATCTATCAAAATCAAAATGAAAGTATCAATCAAACATAAACTTAATGAAAATGAAAAAGTTATCTAACTATTTTGTTTATGCGGTATGTATTATCGCAGTTGCATTTTCAGCCGGAGCTTTCATCAAAGTAAGCGCCAACACAAACAACCTGCCAGCGGCACAGCCTGTTGACCTTACTTATGCCGCAGAGAAAGCATTGCCGGCAGTAGTCCACATCAAATATTTACAGAACAGCAAAGTACAAACAGTGGAAATGGAGTCAGACCCGTTCGATTTCTTTGATCCGTTCGGCTTCTTCGGAAATCCGGGCAACAGCGGAAAGCAAAAACGTAGAATACAGACACCTAAGCGTGAAGGCTCTGGTTCTGGCGTAATAATATCAGCAGACGGCTACATCGTAACCAACAACCACGTGGTTGAAGGAGCTGACGAACTGACAGTAACTCTCGATGACAACCGTGAATTCTCAGCAAGAATCATTGGTACTGACAAAACGACAGACCTCGCATTAATAAAAATCGATGCCAAGAACCTGCCTACTCTGACTATCGGCGACAGCAACGCCCTTAAAGTCGGTGAATGGGTATTAGCCGTAGGTAACCCGTTCAACCTCAAATCAACTGTAACAGCCGGCATCGTAAGTGCTAAAGCACGTACTATCGGCGTAAGCCCAAGCTCTGTTGAGTCATTCATTCAGACAGACGCAGCCATCAATGCAGGAAACTCAGGCGGCGCGCTTGTCAACACTAAGGGTGAACTTGTCGGTATCAACGCAATGCTCGTATCACAGACAGGAAGCTACTCTGGCTATGGTTTCGCTATTCCTACAACGATTATGAATAAGGTTGTAGCAGATCTGAAACAATACGGAACCGTACAAAGAGCAATGATCGGTATAAGCGGTACAGATGTAAACAACTATGTCGACCAGATGAAAGAGGACAACAAAGATGTCGACCTCGGAACCATGCAAGGCATATATGTCAGCAGTACAGAAGACAATGGAGCTGCCAGTGAGGCAGGTCTGCAAAAAGGTGATGTCATAACAGCTATTGACGGCAAGAAAGTAACAAAGATGGCTGAACTGCAAGAGTATCTTGCAAACAAGCGTCCAGGTGATAAAGTGACAATAACATATCTGCGCGATAAGAAGTCAAAGACAGCAACTCTCACACTGAAGAATCAGCAGGGCAACACTAGCATTGTAAAACATGCAGACCTTGATGTCCTTGGCGGCAACTTCCGCGAAATAAACGAAGACGAGAAGAAACAGCTTAACATAAGCAGCGGTCTTGTTGTAATGAAAGTCAACAATGGTGTACTTAAAGATGCAGGCATAAACAAAGGCTTCATAATTCAGAAAGTAAATGATGAAGCCATGACTACAATTGCCGACCTGCAAAAAGCTGTTAAGGATGCTTCAACAAGCAAAGATCCTGTACTATATATACAAGGAATTTATCCAACAGGCAAGAAGGCTTACTTCGCAGTTCCCCTTCAGAACGATTGAACAGACTGATAAATTACACTTAAAACCACATAAAGATGAAGCCCTGCACTACAAAAAAATGTGCAGGGCTTTGTTTTTATCAAAATAAATATTTTAATAATAAAAAGACAAAAATATTTGTTATTTAAATTATTTATCACTATATTTGCAAATACTTTAAATTTATTACGCTAATGAGACAACTGAAAATCACAAAATCAATAACCAACAGAGAAAGTGACTCGTTGGATAAATACCTTCAAGAAATAGGCCACGAAGAGCTTATCAGTGTTGAAGAAGAAGTAGAGTTGGCTCAGCGTATAAAAAAAGGAGACCGCAAGGCACTTGAGAAACTGACGAAAGCCAACTTAAGGTTTGTGGTTTCAGTAGCAAAACAATATCAGAACCAAGGGTTAAGTCTGCCCGACTTAATAAATGAAGGGAATGTAGGTCTTATCAAAGCAGCCGAGAAATTCGATGAGACAAGAGGATTTAAATTCATTTCCTATGCTGTTTGGTGGATACGTCAAAGCATCCTTCAGGCTATAGCAGAACAGAGCAGAATCGTACGACTGCCACTTAACCAAGTCGGTTCTGTAAATAAGATAAACCGTGTCCTCAATAAGTTCGAACAAGAACACGAACGTAGACCGAGTATCGATGAAATTGCAGACAACGTTGATATTCCACACGACAAAATAGAGGAAGCAATGAAGGTCAACAGCCGCCATGTATCTGTTGACGCTCCGTTTGCCGAAGGAGAAGACAATAGTCTGTTGGATGTACTTCCAAACAACGACTCCCCTATGGCTGACAATAAGTTGGTGATGGAGTCTCTACGTGAGGAAATCAACCGCGCGCTTCAGACTCTTAATGAAAGAGAGCGTAACATTATCGAAGCTTTCTTCGGTATAAACCAGCAGGAAATGACACTTGAAGAAATAGGCGACAAATATGGTTTGACCCGCGAGCGTGTAAGACAGATAAAGGAAAAAGCTATAAGACGCCTGCGTCATAACACAAAAAATAAGTTGCTGAAATCATATTTAGGTCAATAATATAAAAAATAAAGGTAAAAATATTTAATAAAAATATTATCAGGAAACAAGAATGAAATCATACAGGACATTACTCGTAACTGCTGTTATCATAATGGCAAGTTTGATGTCGTTGAGTGTATCTGCTAAAATCAAATGCGTTCCTAAGATATACGCATTCGGTTTTGCAGCTTCATTCAATGATTCTATTGTATACTTTACTGACATTCAAGAGATTGACAGTGCATGGGTTGGTGAAAAGAATGAATTTTTAGTTAACAGAGAAAATTATTCTTATCAACTCAAAAATTATTTAAGCAGAATAGGACTGGAACATCGCACATGTGTAATCAGTTATGCACTCACACGCAAGGATATAGAGAAGAAATACAAGAAGATGAAAGATAAATACGTCAAGGCAGAAAGATTTTCAATAAAAGACCTCGATGAAAAAGATTTTCATTTCACTGCAATCAAACCAGATGAATATCAAATAAACAATTCAAAATAAACAAAGAGACAACAATAAATAATGCGTTTGGCAGTAAAACACCAAGCGCATTTTTTCGTATCAATTCATAACAAAACACTTCATTTCATCTCTATACAGCAAATATAGGTCAACATTGACATAACAACCAGCTTCACTATTTACCAACAAACCAGCTCTATAGACATTTTCCACAAATGTCAATACTCTTTGATTTACATTGACATACACAGATATCAATACTTTGTCATTACCTAAATTAATGACAAATAATCTGCATCCATTATTATGGAATTAGAACCAATCTTATTAAATTAGTTTTATTCAATATAGAATTGATTATTATTAATGATCTCCTGTTATGATACCCTTAAAAGACGTTGCTGTATAGTAAATTAGTTTATGCAAAAGTACGAAGAATCAGAACATCTCTACATAATTTTTTGATAAACGTTATTTGATTTATATCAAAAAATATTTATTTCTCAATTATAAAAAAGAGATACATCAAGGAATGTATCTCAAAAACAAACAATATGCGGAAGATGAGGGATTCAAACCCCCGATACCCGTAAATGGGTATACCGGATTTCGAGTCCAGCGCATTCGGTCACTCTGCCAATCTTCCTAATCATTTAAATATGCGGCATCAGTCTTTAACTAATACTAAAAACATATCCTTATTTTGACATGCAAAGGTAACATTATTTTTTGATTCCGCAAAGAAAAAACATCACTCAAATGAAAGTTTTTCAAGCCTTGACTTTAATATTTCTGCCTCAGACTTTCTTATGCTCAACTTAATTTCACATACACCTTCATAGCTTTGAGAAACTATCCGTGGCTTCATCTCCTTAACAATCCTCATGACAGAATTCATCATAACATAAGGGAAACTGAACGTTACAATCTCTTCAACTTGTTTTGTCACTATTTCAGCAGCCGAAATCGCAGCAGCCGCAGCTGTCTTATAAGCAACAATAAGTCCTCCTGTACCAAGATTTACACCACCATAATATCGCACGACTATAATCAGGATGTCAGTCAGACCGTGACTGTTTATTTGTCCCAAAATTGGTTTTCCGGCAGTACTGCTCGGCTCACCGTCATCGTTAGCTCTAAATACATTACGTTCAGGCCCCAACATATAAGCATAACAAACATGCCTGGCGTCAAAATATTTCTTACGATACGACTGTACAATTTCTTTTACCTCATCTATGCTTTCCACATGATGTGAAAAAGCGAGGAACTTACTCCTTTTCTCGGAGTAAGTTCCTTCACCAATTGTTGCTATTGTTTTAAACTCGTCTAAAACCATTAATCTTTATATAAACTCAAGAAAGTTTATGTATTATCAATCCTGAACGCAGTTTAGGTTCAAACCATGTAGCCTTAGGTGGCATGATCTTACCACTGTCAGCTATATCCATAATCTGCTTCATTGTAACAGGATACAAAGCCAAAGCCATACGCATCTCTCCACTATCGACACGACGTTTGAGCTCTTCAAGTCCACGCAGTCCTCCGACAAAGTCGATACGCTTGTCTGAACGCAGATCTTTTATACCAAGAATATCGTTAAGAATCAGACGACTAGAGATGTCAACGTCAAGAACACCAATCGGATCTGTATCATCAAATGTACCAGGTTTTGCAGTCAGGCTATACCACTTACCATCAAGATACATTGAGAAGTTGTGCAGATGGTCTGGTTTGTAAATACCTGTACCTTTATCCTCCACGTCAAAATTCTTCTTCAAAGCCTCAATAAACTGCTCAGAAGTAAGTCCGTTAAGATCCTTAACAACGCGGTTATAGTCCAAAATCGTAAGTTGAGAAGCCTGGAAACATACAGCCATAAAATAGTTGTACTCCTCTGTACCGTCATGATGTGGATCCTGCTTTGCCTTTTCTGCACCTACAAGCGCAGCAGCAGCAGAACGGTGGTGACCATCAGCTATATACAATGAAGGCATCTTAGCAAATTCACTGGTTATTGCAGCAATGTCCTCATCATTTGAAATAATCCAGAACTGATGGCGGAATCCGTCTACCGGAGCAATGAAATCATACTCAGGCTCAGTCTGAGCATAACGGAGAATCAGGTCGTTAAGCACAGAATTGTCTGGATAAGCAAAGAAAACAGGCTCAATATTAGCGTTATTTACACGCACATGCTTCATTCTGTCTTCCTCTTTATCACGGCGTGTCAGCTCATGTTTCTTAATAACACCATTCAGATAGTCATCAACATAAGCACAGACTACAAGACCATACTGTGTCTTGCCATTCATTGTCTGGGCATAAATGTAATATTGCTCTTTATCATCCTGTACGAGCCAGCCTTTATCCTGGAACTTCTTGAAGTTCTCAGCTGCTTTCTCATATACACGCGGATCATACTCACTTGTACCAGGAGCAAAATCTATTTCCGGTTTAATTATATGGTATAGGCTCTTCTCGTTGTCGCCCGCCTCCTTACGTGCCTCTTCTGAATCGAGTACATCATAAGGTCTTGACTCAACCTCCTCAACATACTGTTTAGGAGGGCGTACTCCCTTAAAAGGTTTTATTTTAGCCATATTCAGTTTTTTATATTTCGGCCTTATAAATCTTACTTATTCACTTGGAATTTAGTGCAACCGTCCTTAAAGTAAGCATTAATTTGCTTTGCAGCTGCAATTCCGGCATTAATATTTGCTTCAGCAGTCTGAGCACCCATCTTCTTAGGTGTGCTGAAATAGCGTCCTTCAAACTTAGCAAAGTCTGCATCAGCGTCTGGCTTGATGTCAGTGATATACTTCAAGTCATCACGTTCAGCCAACAACTTAAGCAATTCAGGCTCATTGATAACTTCCTTACGCGCGGTATTGATAACAATACCACCCTTCTTCATCTGACTTACAAGAGCATAGTTTATGCTCTGCTTTGTCTCTGGAGTTGCAGGAATATGCAATGAAACTATATCGCAGCTCTTAAACAATTCATCCTGACAGCAAACTGCATGAACACCAGCTTCCTCAATCACCTCTTTAGGACAAAAAGTATCATAAGCATAAACATCCATGCCGAAACCTTTAGCGATACGTGCAACGTTTCTTCCGACATTACCAAAAGCAAGAATACCCAGCTTCTTGCCCTTTAGTTCTGTACCGGCCTTACCGTTATAGAAATTTCGTACAGTATAAACCAACAAGCCGAATACCAACTCTGCAACAGCATTAGAATTCTGTCCTGGAGTATTCTCAACGACCACACCTTTTCCCTTTGCATAAGCAGTATCAATATTGTCGTATCCAGCACCGGCACGTACAACAATCTTCAGGCTCTTAGCTGCATCAAGAACGGCTGGAGTAACCTTATCTGAACGTACTATCAGAGCATCTGCATCTTTCACTGCATCCAATAGCTGAGCAGCGTCAGCATATTTCTCAAGAAGAACAAGCTCATGTCCTGCTCCTTCTACTTCTTTCCTTATACCTTGAACTGCTACTGGAGCAAAAGGTTTCTCGGTTGCTACTAAAACTTTCATATTATGTATAGATTTATTGGTTAATAGAATTTATTATAAAAAACTGCTAAAAGGGAGCGTGCCGTACAGCAGGCTATACTTAACAGCCTAATAACGGCATGCTACCCTTTATTATTACTCATCACCAAACATTATGGTGTCAGAAACACAAGCTTAATGGCTAGCCTCAAAGTCCTTCATGCACTTAACCAGTGCCTGAACTCCTTCTATAGTCTGTGCATTATAGCAGCTTGCACGGAATCCGCCTACTGAGCGATGGCCCTTAATACCAACCATACCCTGTGAAGTAGCATATTCAAAGAACGGTTTCTCAAGCTCTGCATATTCATCGTTCATAACGAAGCAGATATTCATAACAGACCTGTCTTCAGTAGCAACAGTTCCACGGAAGAGCTTATTTCTATCTATCTCTGAATAAAGGATATCAGCACGCTCAAGGGCACGTTTGTTCATAACCTCAACACCACCCATCTTCTTTATCCAGCGGAGAGTCTCCAGACAGCAGTAGATAGGAACAACAGGAGGAGTATTGAACATTGAACCCTTGTCAACATGTGTCTTATAGTTAAGCATAGTAGGAATCTCGCGCGGAGCCTTGCCTAATGCGTCATCTTTTACAATAATCAAAGTTACACCAGCCATTGACAGATTCTTCTGTGCGCCGGCATAGATACAATCATACTTTGCAACGTCGACCGGACGACTGAATATATCTGAAGACATATCACCAATCAATCTGACAGGCACGTCAAGATCTTTTCTCATCTCTGTACCATAGATTGTATTGTTTGTTGTAACATGCAGATAATCAACATCTTCAGGACATTTCCAGTCCTTCGGAATATATGTATAGTTAGCATCTGCTGAAGAAGCGACTTCAACAACCTCGCCAAAAAGCTTAGCTTCTTTCATTGCCTTCTTGGCCCATGTACCTGTATTAAGATATGCAGCTTTCTTAATCAGGAAATTGTAAGGAACCATGCAGAACTCAAGAGAAGCACCGCCGCCAAGGAAAAGGACAGAATATCCTTCAGGCACATCGAGCAACTCTTTAACAAGAGCCATAGACTCGTCTACTACCGGTTGGAAATCTTTTGCTCTATGGCTAATTTCTGCCAATGACAAACCACTTCCGTTAAAATCCAAAATCTGCTTAGCTGTGTTCTCAATCACCTCACGGGGAAGCATTGAAGGACCCGCGTTAAAGTTATACTTCTTCATAGTAATTATTGGTTTAAATGTTTATTTTGAATGTTGCAAAGTTACACAATTAATTTGATAACGGCAAATTATTTAGTTAAATAATGTAAAATATGTGACATTATGTCACTTTATCCGTTCCACCAGCGTCTTTATGCCTTTCAACTTTTGGCCAGAAGCACGTTTTACAGCATCCTTCCACTTATCTATCGCAACAGCTGCGTAAGCCCATCGTTCACGTATATCAATACGACCAATATCTGAACCTTGAAGACCTCCGGTCTTACAAAGGAATCCAAGCACATCGCCACGAGAAACTTTGTCTTTCTTACCCTTACCGATATATAATGTCACCATACGCGGACTGGGAGGAACAATATTTCCATAAGTCACTTCAAACGGTGATACCGTATCATGAACATATTCAGGAATCTGCTCTCCCGGAGCAAGAATGAAAAATGCACGTCCGTCAGCTTTCCACCTTGCAGTACGGCCAGTACGGTGAACATATTCATCATGACCTACCGGCATATGATAATGTACAATATTATCAACATCCGGAATATCTAAACCGCGCGAGGCCAAATCGGTAGCAACAAGCACGTTAGCTGAGCCGTTGGAAAACTTAAAGATAGCATCCTCACGTTCTTTCTGCTCCAATCCTCCATGAAAAGCACTTACAACAAAGCCTTGTTCTGTAAGATACTCGCTTACACGTTCTACACTCTCACGGAAATTCAAGAACACTATAGTACTGGAATCACCGAAACCGCACAGAAGAGCTGACAATATTGCAAGCTTGTCCTTATCAGGACTTTCCACATAATACAAATCAACACGGTCTTCAGCATCGCCTTTGCCGAGGTAGTCAAGACGTTCAACATTATGCATATTGACAAACGACGGTATGATATCCGCATCTGTAGCTGACAAAAGGAATCTACGCCTTACAGCCGGCAACAGCTCAATTGCCCTCTCCATCTCACCTGCGAAACCCATCTGAAGGCACTTGTCGAACTCGTCAATGACAAGTATCTTAACTTTGTCAGGATTCAGATTACCTTTCTCAAGATGGTCAACAAGACGGCCCGGAGTAGCAAATACGACCTGAGGCACAATCTTATGCATCTCCCGGTGTTCATCCATAGCCGGCCGACCACCATAAAGACACATCGCACGAAAGCCTCCGCCCATGCTCTTGAAAACTTCATAAGACTGCAATGCCAGCTCGCGACCAGGCACGATGACTACAGCCTGTAACGCATCAGAACCTGCATCAAGCATACTTGTCAACGGTAATAGATATGCAATGGTCTTACCACTGCCTGTAGACGAAAGCAGTACGACATCACCCTTTAAGTTAAGCATGGCATTCTTCATACCTATCTGCATATCGCTCAGGGCATCGATACCCAACTTTCGTAATATCTCGTTCTCGCTACGCATTACGTGATTTTTGTCTTTCAAGAGTATTCTATTTAAACGCCACAAAGATAGTAAATAAAATTTGAACCGACGAAAAAAAACGAAATATTTTATGATTAGTAACAATTCAACCGCCCATGAGCCTCTTCACATTAAATAACAGCGTAATACCATGCCCGACAAAGAGCCAGGACGGTGGCTGCACCCGCAACTGGTTTCAGTCTATAACGGCCAAAGCTGGCAAAAAATACTAACTCGCTCTAAATTGGACTTTGATTGAAAATCAAGAAGTTGGGCGTTTGCCTATATTATATAGGTAACAATATGGAAACGAGCGGACTTCTGCTCGTTTCTGTATTTTGCAATATGCAAAGAACGCCTCAATTCGGGGACAAAGATACGATATTTTTCTTAATATCCCATAATTTGCAAGAAGAGAAACATAGAAATTATGACTTTTTTACATGACACAATGCGAATAGACTCTGCCACAAGGGAGAGAATGACGAGAGGAAAAGATCTGTCAAGAAAAGAAAGACAATAGTCGTTTTTTCATGAAGTCCCATAACTAATGTGGAAAGTCAATAGACAATACCATCCAAAATACGACACAAAGATACAAAATTGACACGAAATATATGTAAAATATTTATAAAATCTCATAAATATACTAAATATTATATCTTTTTTCTACACAAAAAGCTATTTTACAGAGAACTTTTCTTATTTCATAAATATTTTATGTATTTTTGTAAAAGTGAATTAGTATCTTATTGTAAAATTGTGGTATGAAAAAAATATTGATTATTATAGCGGTATTATTGTTTTTACAAGCCAGTGCTCAAGGGTATCGCAGTTGTGAAGATAAGCAGTTGCTTGTATCAAAATTAAGCCATATCTGTAAATATCCTATAAAGCTTCAAGCCAGTAACCAAGAGGCAATTGTTGCTATTGAATATAAAACAGATAACAAGGGAAATGTTGTCAAAAGAAAAGTTGTGGATTGCAACAATAAAAAATTCAAGAGTGCAACATTGGAGGCTTTTGATAAAGTAAAGAATATCCGAATTAATAAACTTCAACAAACAGACACCATTTATTTTCAGTATAAAATACAAGGTTCACTGACCCCGATCCATCCTCTTACAGATGTTGAAATTATTGGTTATGGAAGTTATGACATACCTATATTGATGAAATAGTTTAAGTATTTTTATAAATAATCAAAGAGTCCTGGATATTTTTATAACATCCATGACTCTTTGGTTTAAAATATATAGAGTTTCAACTGCATCTTTCTAAGCTATACATTTTACTTTTTTGTAATAATTCTAGGGTCATATATTTCAGTAAAAGCCGCCTTGTTATTTTCGCCACCAAGAACAGGATCATAATATATGAATTTCCCCGCATCTGCATCAACTCCCAATAAAACAACGGCATGACTTCTATCACTCCCCAATCTACAGCAAGCTATTTTACCATTGGCTATTTCGTTTATCAGGTAAGCTTGGCTATAAGGATATGTAGCCGTAAACCAATTGTTTAATGCGGCATCCCAATCAGACGTATTTAAGGCTATTCCTGTGATGTTGCCATTTTTGTCTCTTTGAACCTTGTCTCCGAAATATCTCACAATTTCATTCTTTGAGATGTTCTCGTTAAAATGATTTCCACAATATTGTATCGCACCGATAACACATTCTCCATTTAATACTTCTCGAGTTGCTCGTGTTGTATTGAAAAGAGACTGAATAGGCTTGTCTTTATACATTTCATAAAGACATTGCAACTTTTGTTCTGTCTGTTGCTCCATTGAAGTTTTGCTATACATCACTTCTTCTGGCGAATCATTTTGGCAACTCACAACAGAAAATAGTATAATTTATAACACAATGATTATCAATAAATTAAATTATTACCATTGTACAGGTTAAAGTACTTGTCTTGTTAAACAAATCCCGCATTTATAATAGGTAACCTTTTAAGCTGTAAAAGGTTACCTTTGAGGTTACCAAAGACCATCTTTTACAACGCAAAAGGCCACCTCTTGCTTTTAAAGCGGTTTTAAGCCTAATTCATCCTAAACAACAGAGGCAAAGTTATAATCAGAAACAGTACACACGTTTTCAAATAAACAATTAATGTAAAGGCATAAAAACAGGATGCTTGGAAACAAAAAATCAGGATAAATGTATCAGGTAAAAACATTTTGAGGTAATTTTGCACGTCGGAAACATCTATATATAATAAAATTATGAAACAGTACGAAACATACATCTTCGACCTTGACGGAACTCTGTTGTACACCCTCGACGACCTGACTGCAAGCACAAACCACGCCTTACGTGTCTACGGATTTCCGGAACACACAAAAGACGAAGTGAGACAGATGGTAGGCAACGGCATCAGGAAACTCATCGAAAGGGCAATACCCGGAGGAACCGGCAATCCGAAATATGAAGAAACGTTCTCCGAATTCGCCACATACTACCTGAAGCACAGTCTAGACTCAACAAAGCCGTATCCAGGTATCATGGAAATGCTCAAGACACTCAAAGAACGGGGTAAGCGCCTTGCAGTAGTCAGCAACAAATATTGCAAGGCAACGGAAGCCCTATGCCAGACATTCTTCAACGAATATATAGAGGTGGCAATCGGCGAGAGCGAGGCAATACGCAAAAAACCGGCACCTGACACCGTGAATGAAGCCCTGAAACGGTTAAATGCAGACAAGGCCACCGCCGTATACGTTGGCGACAGCGATGTTGACATTGCAACGGCACGCAACTGCGGTATTCCGTGCATAAGCGTGTTGTGGGGATTCCGTGACAAGGATTTCTTATTACGAAACGGCGGAACAACGTTTGTAGAAAGTCCGGATGAAATAACCATGCCATAACATGGCAAGAACACGGAAAAGTCACAATCATGCACAACCACGGCAATATTGCCACATGAATATAAAAGGCGGTCCTTTATCCAAGGACCGCCTTTTACATTATATGATTAAACTACTATCCTGCTTACTTTGCATAAGCCACGCTACGCGTCTCACGTATGACTGTTATCTTAACCTGTCCGGGATAAGTCATCTCGTTCTGTATCTTCGTAGCAATTTCACCTGAAAGCTTTTCAGTCTGACTGTCGTCCATCTTGTCAGCGCCGACTATGACACGAAGCTCACGACCAGCTTGTATCGCATAAGTCTTCGTAACACCAGGATAACTCATGGCAATGGCCTCCAAATCGTTCAAACGCTTGATATAAGCCTCGACAATCTCCCTACGGGCACCCGGGCGGGCACCACTTATGGCATCGCAGACCTGTACAATCGGCGCAAGCAGCGTATTCATTTCCAACTCATCATGGTGGGCGCCAATTGCATTGACAATGTCAGGCTTCTCCTTATACTTCTCAGCTATCTTTGCTCCATACAAAGCGTGAGGCAACTCACTTTCCTCATCAGGCACCTTTCCTATGTCATGCAACAATCCGGCGCGCTTTGCCTTCTTAGGATTAAGACCAAGTTCTGATGCCATAACAGCACAAAGATTAGCTGTTTCACGAGCATGTTGCAAAAGGTTCTGTCCGTAGCTCGAACGGTATTTCATCTTACCTATAATCCTTATCAGTTCAGGATGTAGTCCATGAATACCCAAATCAATAGCTGTACGTTTACCTGTTTCAATGATTTCGTTGTCAAGCTGTTTTTTAACCTTAGCAACAACTTCCTCAATACGTGCCGGATGAATACGGCCATCAGCAACAAGCTGATGAAGAGCAAGACGGCAGACTTCACGTCTAATAGGGTCAAACGCTGATATTACGATTGCTTCAGGTGTATCATCAACAACAATTTCAACTCCTGTTGCAGCCTCAAGCGCACGTATATTACGTCCTTCACGTCCGATAATACGTCCCTTCACCTCATCATTATCAATGTGGAACACACTTACTGAGTTCTCAATAGCAGTTTCAGTTGCTACACGCTGAATAGTCTGAATAACGATCTTTTTTGCTTGGGCATTGGCATTAAGCTTTGCTTCGTCCATTATTTCATTAATGTAACTTGCTGCATTTGTACGTGCCTCATCCTTTAAGCTCTCAACAAGACGATTTCTCGCCTCATCTGCACTAAGTCCAGACAATTCCTCAAGCTTCGCACGCTCCTGCAGCTGCAACTTGTCAAGCTCATCCTGACGCAGCTGAACAAGTTTCTTTTCATTATCCACACGCTGCTGCTGCTGATCAAGATCCTGTTTCTTACGACCGAGTTCCTCTTGGCGCTGGTTTAATGAAAGCTCACGCTGCTTAAGTCTGTTTTCACTCTGCTGTATCTTTTGATTGCGGCTTTGGACTTCCTTTTCCAATTCCGATTTCTTGTTAAGGAATTTTTCCTTAACCTCCAACAACTTTTTCTCTTTTAATACATCAGCCTCTTTCTCTGCAGCGCTGACCATTTCCTTGTATTTTCCAGTAAGTATATACCTAAATACAAAATACCCCGCAAGACCTCCTAATACGAGAGCCACTACGGCCACAATAATATTTAATATCATCCGCTATTTGATTTTAAATTAATATTCTCACTCCAACATATCACGCGCTGAGCTTTTAACACCTAAAGCGTCTTCGATTTCGTGGGTGATATTTGTGAGAATATTATCATAAGGCTCTGTGTCATTGTTCGTTTTCTCAAATTCATAGCTGATAGCTATATCAAGCATAGCCATATAAAGAATCTCTTTTTCACTTCGAGTTGATCTGTACATATCTGAAAAAGCATTAACCTTTTCCGTAATCAATCTCGCAGCATTACGGCAAAAAGGTTCATCTTCTGGCATTATCTTTACAGGAATGTCTGTATCATAGACATGTAACCTTATATTTAATCTTTCTTTCTCTTCAGCCATCTCCACTTCATCATTTTCCGCTCAGAAGCGTAATACATTTGTTAACCTCTCTGATTAACGCGGCCAACCTACGCTTTGCCGACTCGATGTCGCCATCGCATATTTCTATCATCTTAGCCGCTTTTAGGCTTTCATAATCCTTATGTGCCTGTTCAAGACTTGCAGTCAGGCGCTTGATCTGATCTTCATGCGAACTGATCTGCGCGTAAAGCTGTTTATTTTCTTCTTTCAATTCATTATACTGAAGAATCATTTGCCTTACACGCGTCGTAAAAAGCGTCAAGATTTTGTCTTTATCAGCCATCAATATGGATTTTGTCTACAAAATTAGACTTTTTTCATCACATTGCAAAATTTATTCAATGTATTTTGATGAAAATCAAATCTAAAGCTATCACAACATATTCGTATTATTTATACAACAATATCATAAACAGAATTACTTATTTTCTTGTCTTCACATCTTCATCATCTGAAGAAGGTCTTGGCTCTTTCTTAGCAAGCATAACCACCTGATATACGAAATCCGTAATCCATTTTTCAGAAAAGCCGAGACGTTTGTTATATGTACGGATAGCAACAACTGTCTTCATTACTCCAACATCTTTGAAGTCGTTTTTACTGAAAATATCTGAAACGGTCTTTTCTGTCATTGAATAAATCGCTTTCTTCATAAAAGACGGCACACGCAACTTAAACTTCATAAGGTTGCCCATCAACATCATAGTATCCTGCGTAAAGTTTTGGAATTGTATCAGATAAGTCTGAACATCCTGCATCTTACGGCAATTACGGCGTATACTTTGGTCTAATTCTTTGAAAAACACATCATCCGTCTTATAAAGATCCTGCAACATTTTCTTACAATGCTTCTTCTCTCCAACACCAAGTTTGTTATTCAAAGTAGGGACATGCAATGTAGTCTTAAAAAGTCTCAAATCCGGCAACATGGCAAGATTTGTAATTCCGGCTGTTTCAGCTATAGCAGCCTGTAAATAAACACGTACCAACGTCATGTAATCTTCCATTCCGCCAGTCTTACGTTCCCCGTTATTGTTTTTACCAAATATTTTACTTAAAAATCCCATATTATTTTTTATTTACAAAAACATGGGGATACACCCCATTTAAAATGTAAGTGCAAAAATACAGCAAATACAGCAAAAATCAAAATAAAATTTGATTATTATCAATTTTTATTATACCTTTGCACAGATAATGTTTGGAATAAAATCAGACAACATACACAAGAACATAAAATTGAATATTAACGCACGTTATGCGATCTGTATGACGGGCAATTTAAACTACACTAAACCAGTCACAAAATGAAAGGAATCGTGTTAGCAGGTGGATCGGGCACCAGGCTATATCCAATTACAAAAGGCATCAGTAAACAACTGATACCAATTTTTGACAAGCCTATGATATATTATCCAATATCAGTCCTGATGCTTGCCGGAATCAAAGAAATTCTCATCATATCAACCCCTTACGATCTTCCAGGATTCAAACGTCTTTTAGGAGACGGTTCTGATTATGGTGTCCATTTTGAATATGCAGAACAACCATCACCTGATGGCCTTGCACAAGCATTCATTATAGGAGAAAAGTTTGTAGGTACCGACAGCGTATGTCTTGTATTGGGAGATAATATCTTCCACGGAGCAGGATTCTCTGCTATGCTTAAAGACTGCGTAAAAGAAGCA
Organism: uncultured Prevotella sp.; assembly: GCA_902491375.1. Taxonomy (GTDB): domain Bacteria; phylum Bacteroidota; class Bacteroidia; order Bacteroidales; family Bacteroidaceae; genus Prevotella. The sequence goes on along the minus strand of CABUHE010000010.1, from coordinate 34,947 downwards.
GAGCAAAATAACAAAGCTACAGTTTTTGGATATTACGTAAATGATCCTGAACGATACGGCGTTGCTGAATTTGATACTGACGGGAATTGCCTTAGTATTGAAGAGAAACCAGAAAAGCCCAAAAGCAATTATGCAGTTGTTGGCCTATATTTTTATCCCAACAGCGTTGTTGAAATAGCAAAAAACATTAAGCCAAGCAAACGTGGAGAGCTTGAAATCACCTCTGTAAACCAAGAATACTTAAAAAGAAATGACCTCAAAGTCAAGACATTACAGAGAGGATTTGCATGGCTCGATACAGGAACGCATGACAGTCTGAGCGAGGCATCAACTTTCATTGAAGTTATTGAAAAAAGACAAGGACTTAAAATAGCATGTCTTGAGGAAATCGCATACAAACAAGGGTGGATAAATGAAGAAAAGCTTAAAAATGTTGCTAGCCCTATGTTGAAAAACGATTACGGGAAATATCTCATGAGTTTGATTAACGAAACAAACAAGACAAAAACACAAGGATAAATGAACGAGTTAAATAACAGCCAAGAGGTTCAGAACACAGCGGAAGAACAATCGTCAATTAATTTTCAAACGATTTACACCGCATTTATTCTTAATTGGAAATGGTTCCTTTTGTCAATTATAATATGTGTTGGCATAGGTTTCCTATATTTAAAGTATTCAACGCCTGTGTATAATGTAACAGCCAAGCTTCTTATAAAAGACGACAACAATGATAAGAGAAGTGGTGGTGGTGCACTTCAAGCATTAGAAAGTATGTCTAATCTTGGAATAATCAGCAATAATTACGGTGTTGAAAATGAACAGGAAATCATTACATCAACAACAGTTGCTGAACAAGCAATAAAGGATCTCAAGTTATACGCAAGCTATTACATAAAACGAAGCGTAAAAAGTAAACTTGTCTACAAAGAACAGCCTATCAATGTAGACATGGATTTTGAGCATCTTGATAAGCTCAATACGCCTATTGAGCTAAAAATAACACGCAATAACAATAAGTATAATGTATCGGGTACATATTTTATTAGCGAAGATGAAGTGACATCAACTGGTCCTTTCGAAATAAAAAGGACATTGTCACAACTACCTGCCATTATACGAACACAAGTCGGTAATCTTACATTAACCCCCAACAGTCGCTATCAACTTGAAGATGGTGAAACTCTTATTGTGTACCTTAATTCACCACGCAACACAGCTCATGCTTACATTCAAAACCTTTCTGTTGAACAGACATCAAAAACATCTTCTGTGTTCAACATTCAGTTAAAGGGAGAAAACATAACACGAAGCACAGATTATCTCAATCAGCTTGTAACTTGCTATAACCGACAGGCTAACGAGGACAAGAATGAGATTGCGGTAAGAACAGAAGCGTTTATTAATGACCGTTTGGCAAAAATTGATGCTGAGTTGAGCACAACTGATGGAGCACTTGAAAATTACAAAAGACGCAACAAGTTGATGGAGCTTCAACTTGATGCAATGACAACTTCTACCAACACCTCCACTTACGAGCAGAAGCTCAATGAGGCAAACACACAGATATCACTCATCGGAAGCCTTATCAACTTTGCCAATCGTCCAGGCAACAGACATCAAGTTTTGCCATCAAACGTCGGTCTGCAAGATGAAGCTTCAACGTCACTTATTAATGAATACAATAAAATTGCACTTGAGCGCAACAGATTACTGCGTACAGCTTCAGAAAGCAGCCCTGTTGTCGCAGAGTTGACCTCACAGCTTGACGATATGCAGGCCAGCATCAAACAAGCACTTCAACAGGCACGCAAAGGACTCATTATACAACGTGATGCCATAAATCAACAACTTGGCTTATACAGCAGCGAAGTAACTAAAGCCCCTGAGCAGGAACGTATACTTACCCAAATCGGCAGACAACAGGAAGTAAAATCAGGTCTTTACCTTATGCTCTTGCAGAAACGTGAAGAGAATTCTATTTCTCTTGCAGCAACCGCAGATAAGGCAAAACTAATTGAAATGCCACAGTTTGACAAGAAAGTCAGTCCTAAAGGCAGCATAATAATGCTCATTGCTCTGATATTGGGTATTGCCATTCCGTCTGGTGTCCTTTATATTATCAGTTTCTTCAGATACAGAATCGAAGGCCATGACGATGTTGCAAGTCTGACAAAATTACCTATTATTGCTGACATTGTTGTAGCAAGTGAGACTGCAAAATCAAGAGCAGACATCGTTGTTCACGAGAACCAGAACAACCAGATGGAGGAGATATTCCGATCAATGCGTACGAATGTCCAGTTTATGTTAAAGCCAGACCAGAATGTTATTTTGTTCACATCGTCAACATCTGGTGAAGGTAAGACATTTACAGCTGCCAACCTTGCTGTCAGCTTCGCATTGTTAGGCAAGAAAGTCATACTTATAGGTCTTGATATCCGTAAACCGAGACTTGCAGAATTGTTCAAGATAAACAATTACACAAGCGGCATCACCCGCCTGCTTACTATAAACAATCCTACATGGGAGAATATAAGTTCACAAATAGTACCATCTGAAGTTAACGACAACCTTGACTTACTTATGGCTGGTCCTATTCCGCCAAACCCGGCAGAACTTGTTTCACGCCCGGCACTTGAACAAGTCATAACACAGATCAAGCAACATTATGATTATGTATTAATAGATACTGCACCTGTCGGACTTGTTACCGATACTCTACAAATCGGTAAACTTGCAGATATGAGTATCTATATGTGTCGAGCTGACTATACTCCGAAGGTAAGCTTCAACTTGATTAACAATCTTGCAGAAGAAAATAAATTGCCGAACTTGTGTATAGCAATTAACGGTATTGACCTCTCTGAAAAGAAATATGGTTATTACTATGGTTACGGCAAGTATGGTAAATACGGAAGATACGGCCATTATGGCAAAGGTAAATCGTACGGAACATACGGTAATTACGGTGAATACTCAAACAGCCATTATGGTAACGCTAATGATAATTCTGTAAAGAAATAACTGAGCATAACAACCTTGATGATAATAATGCATTCCACTTTTTATAAGCGGAATGCATTATGTCGTAAAAGGCAAAATACATTACTTTTCTGTTTTTGCTGATATTATTTCACAAATAACCAATAAAAGAATCATGACAATCGCAGTAGATTTTGACGGAACAATCGTTGAACACAGGTATCCGGAAATAGGCAATGAAATACCATTTGCCACCGAAACACTGAAGATGCTCATAGCCGACCATCACAAACTGATACTATGGTCGGTACGTGAAGGCAAGCTTCTTGATGATGCGGTAAACTGGTGTAAAGAACGTGGAGTAGAATTTTACGCTGTAAACAGGGACTATCCTGAAGAAAACGGAAAGGAGAGCAACAACTTTTACTCTCGTAAACTTAAAGCCGACATATTCATCGACGACCGTAACATCGGCGGTCTGCCAGACTGGGGAACTATATACAGAATGATAAATGAGCACAAAACATATCAGGACATCATTATGGAAAGACGTGGTGAGACCCCATATCAAGATATGCCTAAAAAGAAACGTTGGTGGCAAATATAACAAAAACATCAAAAGAAACAATCAGAAACGGCAATCAAGCTGGTCTTCTCTAGCTTGATTGCCGTCTCTGATTTTATTTAAATCATATATTTTTGAAGAAATACATCCCTACCCTAAACGTCTGAAAACAAATCTTACAATAAGAAAGTTCGTAGGTATTGCAATACAATAAACAGGTACAGGCGCCAAAGACGCACTGATGCCAAGCCATATAAAAAAGTTAAGAAGACAAATCTGCAATACATAATTAAACAGATGGGCACAAGCAAACCCGAAACCGTTTTTCACAGACTTTCTTTTACGGAAAGTAAAACGTGCCGATAGCAGATAATTAGCAACAAAACTTACGAAATAGCCAATCGTATAAGCCACATTGACATTAATTGCTTCATGCAACAGCCAATAAACACCGTAATGCAAAACAGTGGCAATACAGCCAACTATTCCAAAACGTACGATTTCCAGAATTATCTCACGTTTAAACAACATATTTCTTTCTTCACATAAATATAAAATACAGACAATAACATCATTAATATTTCATATTGTCTAAATAAGAATCGTTTTCTGCAAAGATACATCAAATTTGATAAAAGACAAAAATGGAAATCTAAATTCTTAAAATACATTAAAGTGTGTTTGCCTTTTAGCACTTTATACGTATATGAAGTAGAAACAGAATAATGGAACAGACAGAATTTGAAAACGCAGCTAAAAAGATAAGGCAAAAAGCTTTACGTATTGCGCGATCGTACACCTCAAATAATGACGAGGCAGAAGACATCGCACAAGAAGTAATGCTGAGACTCTGGTCCATGCATAAAAATATTGAAAGCTGTGAACATGCAGAACGACTTGCCTCCCGCATTTCACGTAACTTATCAATAGACAACCAAAGAAGAAATCATACCATAGCTTTGCCAACAGGTAGAGATATTATTGACGAAAAACTAACAAGTCCACAAAATGCTGTTGAAAACAGAGAAAACAAAATATGGCTTGACAAGCGGCTTGCATCACTTCCAGAAACTGAGTTTCAGATATTAAAGTTACGACAAGTTGAACATAAATCAAATGATGAAATAGCAAACCTGCTAGGAATAGAGAAAACATCTGTTGTAACTCTACTTTCGAGAGCAAGAAAGAAATTATTAAATGAAATTAGAACAAGAATAAGATAAGACTATGGACAATGACATAAAAAAGCTCGTCGAACGCTTCATGAACGGTCTGACAACTATAGAAGAAGAAAAAAAACTTGCTGAATACTTCAGGACACACGAAGTAAGCGACCAATGGCAAGAATACAAAGAAATGTTTGCCTGGTTTGATAAAGGTATGCCTACATCTGACCGACAAGCACAAGACTCCATATCAAAAAACAACACTGCGAATAGCACAAATATTACAAAAACAAAGCACAACAAACGAATATGGGCAATAATATCTACCTTCGCAGTAGCAGCAACACTTACATTTTTATTAATACTCACAGCTACAAATAAACCACACCAAGATGAAACCGCAATAAACAACACGATTGCAACTGTTGCTAACAACAAAAATAAGGATACACAGACAGATACAATAAGCCAAGACACTATAAAAGTAACAAACACAACTTCTAAAAAAAGGTCAAAGCGTAAGCTTAACCGAGGTACATATAAAATAATGCCTCCACGCACATACATAGCTGATGCGAAAACTGACTCTGTAACAAATACATACGACCAGTTTGCCGATACAAAGATAAAAGAAGAAGAAATAAAACAGGAAACAATGATAAACAACATATTTGATGAATACAGGCGCATAGAAACAAACATAGAAATCTATATGACCGCTCTCGAAAATTATGAAGACGAAGAAGAATGTTATTAAAAAACAAAGTAATATGAAAATACTTAAATTATTAACAATCACAATGTTATGCTCCTCAATTTCCATAGCAACCGATGCCCAGGAGCATTTAGCTTCAGCTTTTGACAATTTTGTAAACGACAAAAATCTGGCTGAATACATCACATCAAGCACACAAGTCAACAAATCAGGAAGCAGCAACAAGCCGACATCATTCAGCTACATCTATAAATTTGATCTGCCATCCAATAAACGTAAAGCCCTGAATCAGGTCATTGCAGCATTCAACCAAGACCGTGATTCGGCTTATAGCGTGTTCACAAAATCAGCAGGTATCGAACCGCAATCTGAAGTAAACGTAGCATACGGTGAGAATCTGGAAAAAAGAATCATATTCGGCTCACATATTGAGAAGAACTATATGACTATGCTTACAACTGATCCGAATGACAGTTTAAGAAGATATGTTTATGGAATAGTATGGCAAGTCGATTCAACCAACAACCATATCTGCGGCTCTCTCCACAAAATATACAGCCTTGACCCAGCACGAAGAAATGAACAAACAGACTTCAATAAAGCCATAAGGCTAGATACTGACGGAAATATTTATTTTTACAATAAAGGTAAAAGAATAAATGTACCATTCAAATGGGACGGAAGAGGAAACATGGTAACACCAGACAAAGAACGGACTATTAACATCAATGCATTGGTCGACAACATCAAGACCGACAGCATTATGACAAAAGATGAATTCTTAAATAAGTTCAGCATAATCCGCTCAACATACGTAAAAATGCCACATACAATCGGCGGAATAGACAGTTCATTAAATACAGCACTCGTAAATAAAATGGTCCAGCTGTGTTCTCAATATTCTTCACTGCTCGATAAAGACGAAAAGGATTTATGCATAAAAGGTCTGAAAGAAATGCAGAAACACAGTACTGACAAATATCTCGAAGGCCGACTTGACATTGCAATTAAGAAAATAAAATAACTATATCATGACATTACAGCTAAAAACTGCTTTATAAAAATAAATACTGACTCTCTCAAAATAAATCAGGTAAGACCGCGCAGCTGAACAATGCTACGTGGTCTTATCTTTTATTATTACCAAATTATATTCAATCATTACAATACAAGATGTAACTAATTCAGCCTTTTTAGTTACATCTTGTATTTACAAGACATCTATAAACCATACACTTTCTATAAAAAACGAACAATTACACAGAAAAGCCAGATAAAAGTTGTGCAGAATCAAAGTCCTGATAATCAATAAGTTGAGCTAAAGACATGAAAAGATGTGCATATCAACGGCTTACTTTTCTTACTCAATTAAGCATATTTTGCATGAAAAAACAACTGTATGGACTTCAGATAAATGCCAAAATAAAAAACTAAAGACCTTAAATGACATTACAAAAGGCCATCTTTCGTGTAACAACTCACCACGTTTCATACCATTAAAGATAGTATTTCACATAGAAAAGCACATATAAACATTCCATGAAACGCTATTTTACTAGAAACATCACACAAAACAAAAATCACACTTTGTCACACAATAAAGCAAAACAATGTCATTATGACAACTAATAATAAGCGGCCAAATTACGTTTGAAAATAATCAACAAAAATAAATATTTCACCTCATTCCACTTAATAGCATATTAAACCAAAAAAGCACACATCAGCATACAAATTCATAAAAAAACACTATCTTTGCATTAAATAATGCTGTTAGACTGAAAAAAATACGTTATAATTTGTATTAAAATACCTCACGTCTGCGTTATAAGTATATAAAAATAAAAAACATTATGTGCGGAATAGTTGGATATATAGGTTCAAGAGATGCCTACGACATACTTATCAAAGGACTTAAACGCCTTGAATACCGTGGTTACGACTCGGCAGGAGTAGCTCTTATAAACGGTGAAGGCAAAATGAATGTGTATAAGGAAAAAGGCAAAGTGAGCAACCTTGAAGCAATAGCCTCACAAAGAGACACGTCTGGACATATCGGTATTGCCCATACACGCTGGGCTACTCATGGAGAACCTTCAGCCGTAAACGCCCATCCACACGTATCACAGAACGGCCGACTGGCTCTTGTACACAACGGAATAATAGAAAACTACTCAAGTCTGAAGAAATTTCTCACTAAGAAAGGCTACACTTTTAAAAGCGAGACTGATACAGAAGTTCTTGTACAACTCATAGAGTTTATGCAGGACGAGTATGGCAAAGACCTTGAAGGAGCTGTTGTCATGGCTTTACGCCGTGTCGTCGGAGCATACTCAATAGCCGTTATCGACAAAGATTGTCCTGACAAGATTGTTGTAGCAAGAAAGAGCAGCCCGCTTGTCATAGGTATAGGCGAGAACAACAGTGAATTCTTCTTGGCGTCAGACGCGCTGCCGATTGTGTCATATACCAAACAGATGGTTTACCTCAACGACAATGAAGTAGCACTTCTGAAAGTCGGACAAAAGATTGAGATAAGAAACCTTGACAACAAGGAGATAAACCTCGACATAAAAGAAGTTGACATAAATCTTGAGACATTGGAGAAAGGCGGATTCGAGCACTTCATGTTGAAAGAGATATATGACCAACCCCGGTGTATAGCTGACTGCATGAGAGGACGCCTGCTGCTGAAAGAAAAGCGCATCGTGCTGAGTACCTTAAACCTTCACCGCAGTGAGCTTGTCAATGCAAACCGATTCATAATTGTAGCGTGCGGCACGTCTTGGCACGCAGGACTGATAGGAAAACAGCTCATCGAACAGTGGGCACACGTACCGGTAGAGGTTGAATACGCATCAGAATTCCGCTACCGCAATCCTGTAATCCAGCCCGGCGACATTGTTATCGCGATTTCACAAAGTGGCGAGACAGCCGACACACTGGCAGCATTTAAACTAGCAAAAGACAACAACGCCCTCTGTTTCGGTATAGTGAACGCAGTAGGTTCAAGCATCGCTCGGGCATCAGATACGGGAATCTACATACACGTAGGCCCAGAAATTGGAGTTGCCTCGACAAAAGCATTCACCGGACAGGTTACAGTATTGACGCTGTTCGCACTGGCTTTGGGACATGAACGTGGCGAGATATCACAAAAAGAATATGAGGACACTATCGAAGAACTTGGCCGTATACCAGAAAAGATAAAAGCAGTTCTCGACAAGGATGACAAAATAAAGGATATTGCCCGTACACTTACTTATGCTGAAAACGCACTTTACATGGGACGTGGATTCAACTACCCGGTGGCACTTGAAGGAGCTTTGAAACTGAAAGAAATAAGCTATATACACGCCGAAGGTTATCCGGCAGCAGAAATGAAGCACGGACCGATAGCCCTTATTGACGAAGACATGCCTGTAATTTTCGTTGCCACACATCACCAACTGTACAAGAAGATACTCAGCAACATACAGGAAGTTACTGCACGCAACGGTCGCATAATATCGATAGTGACTGAAGGCGATGAAGCTGTGAGAGCCTTGTCTGAAGCCTGCATCGAAATACCTTCTACACTCGCTCCTTTAGCTCCGCTTCTGTCAGTCATACCGCTTCAATTAATTGCATACCACGTTGCCGTAGAGAAAGGACTCAACGTAGACCAGCCACGTAACTTAGCAAAATCAGTTACCGTAGAATAGAATAAGAGCTACTGACTGAATTGAATTTATATTTATAACAATAAAACTATAAAAGCGCACCTATTTATATATAAGGTGCGCCTTCTTTCCTCATCAAAACAACTAATAAAGCATAAATGACAAAAGAAGATTTAAGGATAATTTTCATGGGCACGCCCGAATTCGCAGTTGGCACATTGAGCTCATTGGTCGAAAACGGATACAACATCGTAGCAGTGGTAACTCAACCGGACAAACCCGTAGGCAGACATCAAGACACACTTCAGCCATCAGCAGTAAAACAATATGCCCTATCTAAGGGCCTCCCCGTGTTGCAACCGGTAAAAATGAAAGACCCGGAATTCGTCAATACGCTGAAAAGTTACAATGCAGACCTTCAGGTTGTAGTGGCATTCAAAATGTTACCCGAAATTGTATGGAGCATGCCCCGTTTCGGTACATTCAACGTTCATGCAGCCCTTCTGCCACAATACCGTGGTGCAGCGCCTATAAACTGGGCTATAATCAACGGTGAAAAACAGACTGGAGTAACCACATTCTTTCTTGACCACGACATCGACACAGGACGTATTATAATGCAGGAGCCTTTTGAGATAAAGGACGAATACAACGTTGAAGATGTGTATGACGGACTGATGAAGCTGGGAGCTGATATTGCGGTCAAAACCATTGATAAAATCATTGAAGGCGAAGGTTCTGTAAAATCACTTCCACAGGAAGAAATGATTCCAACAGGTACAGAGCTACATCCTGCACCTAAGATCTTCAAAGAAACCTGCCAGATAAACTGGAATAATACAGCAGAAAACATCCATAATTTTGTAAGAGGACTTTCTCCTTATCCTGGTACATGGACAAATATGACAGCTCCAAACGGTAAAGTTACTGTATTAAAAGTTTTCAAAACAACTATTACTTCAATACCATGCAACGGAAGAGCTGTAGGTACAATTATGGTGTACAACGGCAACCTACTTGTTGCAACAAACGACTGTTGGTTAGGCCTTGAAAATATACAAGTGAGCGGCAAAAAGAGAATGGAAGCCAAAGCTTTTCTTAATGGATTCAGAGATTTAGAAAGTTACAGGCTCGGTATTTAGTTTACATGATTCTAATAAACCGTAAGAAGAGTCAAGAGAAGCAATAAACGTATTTTAAATGTTATTAGAATGATTAATAAAAGCGATCTCGACAAACGTATAGCTGTTCTGCTATCAGGCGGTGTTGACAGTTCTGTGGTAGTATATGAGCTGGCAAGACTTGGCCTTCACCCTGATTGTTTCTACATTAAAATAGGTCCAGAAGAGAACGAAGAATGGGACTGCTCCAGCGAGGAAGACCTTGAAATGGCAACAGCAGTTGCAGCCAAATATGGCTGTAAACTTAATGTTGTTGACTGTCATAAAGAATATTGGAACAAAGTAACACGCTACACAATGGAGAAAGTGCGTGCCGGATTTACTCCAAATCCAGATGTAATGTGCAACAGGCTGATTAAGTTTGGAGCTTTTGATGAGAAAGTCGGACATGAATACGACCTGATTGCCACTGGACATTACGCACAGACCGAGATAATTGACGGCATGAAATGGCTGACAACCAGCCCTGATCCAGTAAAAGACCAAACTGATTTTCTTGCACAGATACACGACTGGCAACTGCGTAAAGCTCTCTTCCCTATCGGTCACTATATGAAAGAAGAAGTTAGAGAAATAGCCGAACGTGAACATCTTGTTAATGCCAAGCGCAAAGACAGTCAAGGAATATGCTTCCTAGGCAAAATAAACTATAATGACTACATACGACGTTATCTTGGAGAAAATCCCGGAAACGTAGTTGAACTCGAAACAGGACGCGTTATCGGACAGCATAAAGGATTGTGGTTCCATACAATAGGCCAACGTCACGGGCTCGGTTTCGGTGGCGGACCGTGGTATGCTGTCAAAAAAGACATTGACAATAATATCCTCTATGTAAGTAAAGGATACGAGCCGCTAACGGCATATAAAAAAGATTTTTCTATCCATGGATTCAATTTCCTGACATGCAACCCATGGAAAGATGAAGCATGTGTCAACATTACATTCAAGATTAGGCACACTCCAGAATTCCATAAAGCGACACTCGAACGCGTTGATGAAGGTTCATATAACGTACATTCGGCCGACCTTATTCAAGGAGTTGCTCCAGGACAATTCTGTGTCGTATACGATGAGAATCACCATAAATGCATAGGAAGCGGGGAAATTTTGCCTCAAAAAGCATAATTTTTGTGTTTTTCTAAAAAAAACGCAATGAAAATTTGCAGGAATAAAAATAAATCCATACCTTTGCAACCGCATTTGAGCGAGAATGCTTCGGTACAATAAGCCGGAATGGAAGTTTGGGTGAGTGGCTGAAACCAGCAGTTTGCTAAACTGCCGTGCGAGTTTATCGTACCGGGGGTTCGAATCCCCCAGCTTCCGCTTCGTACTGAGTATCATTCGGTGGATTCATCTAATGGTTAGGATACAAGATTCTCAATCTTGGCATAGGGGTTCGATTCCCCTATCCACTACTCAAAAAAGCCTTATAAATCATCGATTTATAAGGCTTTTTTATTTTGTCAAAACACAATTAAAACACCATAGAACACGATGGGCATAATAAACATTTCCTCAATCAACGACCCTGAAATTAAAGTATTCAGTTCACTTACGGAAGCCCAAATGCGTAACCGTGCAAATAAAGAGGACGGAATATTCATCGCTGAAAGTCCAAAAGTCATTAATGTCGCGCTTAATGCCGGATACACACCACTTGCCCTATTATGCGAACGTAAGCACATAAAAGGCGACGCAGCAGATATTATCAAAAGATGTGGTAATATTCCTGTGTACACAGGAGAAAGGGAAATTCTAGCTGATTTAACAGGATATACGCTTACAAGAGGTGTTCTATGCGCAATGCGCAGACCAAAGGAAAGAACAGCAAAAGAAATATGCTACAACGCAAAACGTATTGTTGTGATTGACGGAGTTGTAGACACGACAAACATAGGAGCCATATTCCGTTCTGCCGCGGCTCTTGGAATTGACGCAGTACTGCTAACAAGAAACTCGTGTGACCCGTTAAACCGCCGCTCTGTAAGAGTTTCTATGGGTTCAGTATTCCTCGTTCCATGGGCATGGCTTGACGCTCCAATAAACAGCCTGCATGAACTTAACTTCAAGACAGTGGCAATGGCATTAAGCGACAAAGCCATTCCGCTAGACGACCCAAGACCTGCGGCAGAACCTAAACTTGCAATTATTATGGGTACTGAAGGAGACGGACTGCCACACGATACAATAGAAAATGCGGACTATATTGTCCGCATCCCTATGTTTAACAACGTCGACTCGCTAAATGTAGCCGCAGCCTCGGCAGTGGCCTTCTGGCAATTCAGATTAAAATAAAATAATATACGCAAAATACTACCTTGTCGTTATGTGGAAACAACCTTGCTTAACCTCATACTTTACATAACAACGACCTCTCTCACGCATGTCTCTCAACACCTCGCTCAAAACCCATTTAAGCGTATCATTACGAACAGCACGGCGCTGTTTCTCTCCTACTGGAGTTACAGTCCGGTATCTGTTGTAGCAAAGGTCAAAGGTAGTTCCATACATATGGCAGGAGTTCTCCGTAGCGTTAGAATTATGTGTACGCAAGCTCTTAACATCCTCACGAGAACGCAGAACGCTCGTTACGATAATCTGATGAAGCGGTATACCTTTAATCTGCAAACTATCGTAATACGCACGGCCTATGTCGTTAAGCAGAATAGCCGCACGAGGCACAAGGTAAGGTATACTGCTTTTTAACGGATCTATATGAAAATACGGACTCGCACCTACATAAACAAGTTCCTTACGTCTTTTCTCTGCATCAATACGGTCTTCAACCGGCTTAACACCATGTGTATTAGCCGCAATCAATTGCACGTCATTGTTATCAGGAAAAGTACGGCTGAAGCCCGGAACACTGTTTATACGGTTTTTCAACTCATTGCCCTTACCATCAAAAAATGAAGTAAGCGGATATTCCGGCGACGCCGGTGTAGCCTTTAATGGCACCAAAACATTTACTGTGTCAGCCTTTACCGTTTCTGTTTTTTCAACATCTGCACTATCGACCTGAGCCACAACAGCAACTTCAGACTTATCCTTGGCTACAGACGGGAAAATCAAACGGACAATAGCCAAAATGACTACGATTATAGCAAAACCAGCTAAATAATTATTTTTTGTTATCTTTTTACGGAGATTCATCCTTCAAATAATGAATTATAAGCTCTCAGACATGACAAGACAAAAGATTAGGCCTAATATAAATTACGGTCAAACTTAAATCTTGCAATTAAAAAAACTATTATTATGACTAAGCCTTTAGCTGCTTTAATACAGATATCATACGTTCGACAATCTCAGGATTAGGCAGCTTCTTGTTGGCGCCACATACTGCAATCGAGAAATTATCAGCAAGACATTCTTCCGGATTTATAACATAATCCGTGTTCTTTCCCACATGCGCATAGAAGTCTGTTGCTTTTTCAAGAGGAACAATAACAGTACTGCCATTTTCCTTAACAGGCTCATTGTTTTTGTCAAGAGGGATAAGACCTATCTTCATGTAATCAAAGAATGAGCCACCCTTGTAATCCCTGTCAGAATAAATAACCATTGTGTAAGGCTTCTTTACGCCATCTACAGTCAGCATTGCATAACTGTCATAACGGTTCACATCAGGATTAGATATGCGTCTTTCTGTTACATCTTTTGAAAACTTAATCTCTTTATCAAGAACATTAAATCCTATGATAGAATACATCGCCTTCCTGAAACCTGGATTGTTACGGGTCAAAATATGAAAAGTCTCATGAGCAAGAAGAACAGCCATTCTTTCTGCCGATATTTTCTTCAATGCGTCCTCACCGACACAAATAATGTTCTCTCTAGTGTAAGCCGCAGCTCCACCTTCCTCCTCCATTGTCGTCTTTACAAGAATGAACTCCTTAGGAAGAGGCAGAAGCAGATTCATATCTGTAAGATTCTTATCCATTATGGTAAACGCCTTAACCAGCGAATCCTTATCCGCTTCAGTAAAGTCGCGCGTGAAAGTCTTTATCTTCTCCAAAAGGTCACTGCGAGTAGCCCCTGACCGTCCCATACGTGCCTCAACATCAAACTTACCCCAGTTTTCAGTATTCTTGTCAGGAGTTGACAACATAACTGCGGCTTGTTTTGCATCAACAAACTTAAGATAAAAATCATTTTCAACAACTTTTGCCATACATGAGGCAAACGACATGCCAAGTAACAACATCATGACACATCTACAAGAACGGTATATACCAAACATTGAAATCTACTAATTTAATTTATTTCAGAGCATGTGTACATACAGCATAAACAGAAGCAACAGACATACATTTTCCGCTCCTGTATGCTGAATATCAGCGTGCAAAGATAATGCAAATTTTCATATTAAATGAAATGTTGTAAGCTAAATAATATTTTATTTTGATAACTACCTTTTAAGTCTGTATTATATAAAACGCGGCACAGTGGTTTGACGTTCACAATGAATTTTGTATCGTGCTGAATATCAAGTCATTAGACTTCGCCTTCTAAAAGACCATGTTTCAGCTTATAAAAGACCACCTATTACACGGCAAAAGATGCCCGATTACAATCCGAAAAGCCACCTTTTACAAAACCATAGAAATAACTCACAAACCACAACACCACTTAATCCTGGCAAAGAGATATAATTGACTGGAGGTCAAACATAGCAAAAAAGGCTAAAAAGCAACGTGATATGAAAAAAAAACTGTATTTTTGCACAAAATTAAAAACAATAGGTAAATTGATAGAGAAACACATCGTACTTGAAGATATCGACCCCGTTGTGTTATACGGGGCAGGAAACGCTTACCTCCAAATAATCAAGGCTTTATATCCTAAATTAAGAATCGTAGCCAGAGACAACGTTGTCAGAGTGCTCGGTGACGAAGAGTTGATGGCCAACTTCGAAGAGAATATAGAGAAACTGCGTAAGCACGTGCTTAAATACAACTCTATCAATGAAGAAGACATCATAGACATAATAAAAGGCGGAAAAGCAAAAGAAGACACGACCAAAGGCGTTGTCGTCTACAATATATCGGGGAAGCCCATCAAAAGCCGCAGCGAGAACCAGCAGAAACTTATCGATGCTTACGATAAGACTGACATGATTTTCGCAATAGGTCCGGCCGGCTCCGGCAAGACTTACCTTAGTATAGCTCTCGCTGTCAAAGCTCTTAAAGAGAAAAAAGCAAAAAAGATAATACTCAGCCGACCTGCCGTAGAGGCCGGTGAGAAATTAGGTTTCCTGCCAGGCGACATGAAGGACAAGATTGACCCATATCTGCAACCGCTTTATGACGCGCTTGAAGATATGTTACCTGCTGTCAAACTACAGGACATGATGGAAAAGCATGTCATCCAGATTGCACCTTTGGCATTCATGCGAGGCCGCACGCTGAGCGACGCTGTGGTAATACTCGACGAAGCCCAGAATACTACGACCGCCCAGATAAGAATGTTTCTTACCCGTATGGGCTGGAACACAAAGATGATTATTACTGGCGACCTCACACAGGTAGACCTGCCTCACGGTACAATGAGCGGACTGCGCGAGGCCATAAACATACTGAAAGACGTTGAGGGAATATCGATTGTCAACATGAACGAGAAAGACATAGTAAGACACAGACTCGTAACCCGCATCGTTAAAGCCTATAAGAACGCTGACGAGGCACGCCGGCTGGCAAAAGAAAAAAGAACGATAGAGATGCCAGTCAATGTAACAGAACACTAATAACGACATACAGGGGAACCAGCCACAGCCCAGGCAATACAGACATAAGTATCTGCTTAACGGTTTGAGCTTGCACACTTGTATACTTAACAATAAAATAACAATGAAAGCATTAACAAGAACAGACTTCCATTTTGATGGACAGAAGAGCGTTTACCACGGAAAGGTGCGCGATGTTTACAACATCAACGACGACGTTATCGTCATGATTGCGACTGACAGGATTTCAGCTTTCGACGTTGTCCTGCCTAAAGGCATACCCTTCAAGGGACAAGTTCTCAACCAGATAGCGGCCAAATTCCTTGACCAGACAAAAGACATCTGTCCTAACTGGAAGCTCGCGACTCCCGACCCAATGGTTACAGTAGGTCTTAAGTGCGAAGGTTTCCGTGTTGAAATGATTATCCGTTCAATCCTTACAGGCTCAGCATGGCGCGAATATCAGAAAGGTTGCCGTGAGCTTTGCGGTGTCAAACTTCCTGACGGAATGCGTGAGAATCAGCGTTTCCCGGAACCGATTATCACACCGACAACAAAGGCTGACGAAGGCCACGATATGAATATATCTAAAGAAGAGATTATCGCTCAGGGCATCGTAAGCAAGGAAGACTATGAAGTAATGGAAGACTACACTCGCAAGATCTTCGCACGCGGACAGGAAATAGCAGCAAAGCACGGCCTCATCCTTGTTGATACAAAGTATGAGTTCGGTAAGCGCGACGGCAAGGTTTACCTTATTGACGAGGTTCACACCCCAGACAGCAGCCGTTATTTCTATGCTGACGGATATGAGGAGAAGTTCGAGAAGGGCGAGCCGCAGCGCCAGCTTTCAAAAGAATTCGTACGCCAGTGGCTCATCGAGCGTGGCTTCATGAACCAGCCCGGACAGGTTATGCCGGAGATTACTGACGAATATGCTGAAAGCGTAAGCGAGCGTTACATCGAACTCTTCGAACATATTACAGGCGATAAGTTTGACAAGGCTACCGAAGAAGGCGACATCGCAGCACGTATCGAGAAGAACGTGAAAGAATATTTGAAAACCATTTAAGCCAACAGCTACAAAAGAATAACAGTCAAGGAGATTAGTCTTATGCAAAAATCAGGTTATCAAGAATCGGCAAAGGCAGTCTCCTTGTCTGTCTGTAGTTTTTGTTTATCTGTATAAAACACAATGACTTACAAGCAGGAACGCATAACGCCATACGGCAACGGACAGGAGAAAAGCAAACAGGTTGAAACGATGTTCGACAACATCGCCCATTCATACGACCTGCTCAATCATCGTCTGTCTTTCGGCATAGACTATATGTGGCGCAAGACTGCAATCAGACAGTTGACTCCCTACATGCCAAAGGCAATGCTCGACATAGCTACAGGAACAGGCGACTTTGCCATAATGTCAGCACAAAGACTGCGTCCTGAAAAGGTTGTCGGCATCGACATATCTGAAGGTATGATGCGCATAGGTGAAGAGAAAGTAAAAGCCGCAGGACTTGACAACATTATATCTTTCAGGAAAGAAGACTGCGAGCACATGTCATTTGCTGATAATACATTCGATGCAATAACCACAGCCTTCGGCATCAGGAATTTCCAGAATCTCGACGCATGTCTGAAAGAGATGTGCCGCGTACTCAAACCTGGCGGCCAACTCAGCATACTGGAACTCAGCCGACCAATGCGTTTCCCCATGAAGCAGCTGTTTTGGATATATTCCCACTCTCTGCTTCCTCTTTACGGCAAACTTATTTCAAAAGACAACGAGGCCTACAAATACTTAATATCGACCATCGAGTCCTTTCCTCAAGGCGAAGAAATGATGACGATTTTCAAGAAAGCAGGTTTCACTGAAACCAGATTCAAGCGCCTTACTTTTGGCATCTGCACATGTTATTTCGCGATTAAATAAATAATTCATTATGGACAAATACGGACTTATAGGCTTTCCGCTCGGCCATTCATTCTCAAAAAGCTATTTCAACGAGAAATTCGAGAATGAGAATATTGACGCGGAATACATCAACTTTGAGATTCCACACATTGAATCACTCCCGGAAGTACTTGCCTCAAATCCCGAACTCAAAGGATTGAACGTTACTATACCTTATAAAGAGAAAGTAATCAGCTATCTCGACTCTGTTAGTCCTGAGGCACGGGAGATTGGTGCTGTCAACGTAATACGTGTCATGCACAAAGGCAACCAGACTATCCTTAAAGGTTACAACAGTGATGTCATAGGATTTACAAAAAGCATAGAGCCTCTGCTTGAACGTTTCCATAAAAAAGCATTGATCCTAGGCACGGGCGGAGCGTCTAAAGCAATCAACTACGGACTTAAGTCGCTAGGATTAGAAACAGTATTTGTCAGCAGATACGAACGTCCCGGAACCATACAATATGAGAAAATAACGCCTGACATTATACACGAATACAACGTCATTGTAAACTGCACTCCTTGTGGAATGTATCCACATATAGACGAATGTCCGTTACTTCCGTACGACGCAATGGATAGCCATAACTTATTGTACGACCTCTTATACAATCCTGACCAGACGTTATTCATGAAGAAAGGAGCCGAACACGGAGCAACCGTTAAAAATGGTCTGGAGATGCTTCTGCTGCAAGCGTTTGCAAGCTGGGAGTTCTGGAATAATAAATAACAACAAGTTATCAAGGTCAGGAAGATACAAAACAAAAGCACCGCAACATATTGTTGCAAAGCGGCTTTTATCTTCCGACAACTTTATAACTTACAACCACATACAATATCATAATCCAATATAAAGCATGGACAAAAGCAACCGTTACATGATGCGCGGCGTTTCGGCCGCAAAAGAGGATGTTCACAATGCAATAAAGAACATCGATAAAGGAATATTTCCACAAGCTTTCTGCAAGATAATACCAGACATCCTCGGCGGAGACCCGGAGTATTGCAACATCATGCACGCTGACGGGGCAGGTACAAAATCATCACTTGCATACACATACTGGAAAGAAACCGGTGATCTTAGTGTCTGGAAAGGCATAGCACAAGATGCTCTGATAATGAATACAGACGACTTGCTGTGTGTTGGAGCAGTAGACAACATCTTAGTTTCAAGCACAATAGGACGCAATAAGATGCTTATTCCGGGTGAAGTGATTTCTGCAATAATCAACGGAACTGACGAACTGCTTGCCAGCATGCGAGAAATGGGAATCGGCATTTACGCAACCGGTGGAGAAACAGCAGACGTAGGTGACCTTGTCAGAACAATAATTGTAGACTCAACCGTAACCTGCCGAATGAAGAGAAGCGACGTAATCAACAATGCGAACATACGTCCCGGAGATGTAATCGTAGGACTTGCGTCTTTCGGTCAGGCCACTTATGAAGACCATTATAATGGAGGTATGGGAAGCAACGGACTGACAAGCGCACGCCACGACGTATTCGCTAAATACATCGCAGAGAAATATCCGGAAAGCTACGACCACGCCGTACCCGAAGAGCTTGTTTACAGCGGCAGCTACAAACTGACAGATACAGTAGCAGAAGTACCTGTTAATGCCGGACAACTTGTCCTCTCTCCTACCCGTACATACGCACCTGTCATCAAGAAGATGCTCGATGAACTAAGACCTGAAATCCACGGAATGGTACATTGCACAGGAGGTGCACAGACGAAAGTGCTTCACTTCGTTGGTGACAACTGCCATGTAGTTAAAGACAACATGTTCCCTGTACCGCCATTGTTCAGAATTATCAAGGAACAAAGCGGAACAGACTGGCAGGAAATGTACAAGGTTTTCAATATGGGACACCGTATGGAAATATACGTAAAGCCGGAAATCGCCGAAAAGGTAATAGCAATAAGCAAGAGCTTTAACATCGACGCACAAGTTATCGGACACATCGAAGAAGGACAGAAGAGCCTTACGATCAAATCTGAATTTGGTGAATTTAAATATTAAACAATGTCTGACAACAACAGCATACTTGAGAAACTCGAGGGCCTTGAAAGCCGCTACGAAGAAATATCGACACTGATTACAGACCCTTCAGTCATAGCCGACCAGGAAAGATATGTTAGACTGACACGTGAATACAAAGACCTGGACGACATAATGAAGGCACGCAAAAAATACATTGCATGTCTTGACTCAATAAAAGAGGCGAAAGACATACTCGCCAACGAGAGCGATCCTGACCTGAAAGAGATGGCACGTGAGGAACTTCAGATAAATGAGGAACTTCAGCCTAAGATTGAGGAAGAAATCAAAATAGCCCTCGTTCCTAAAGACCCGGAGGACGCCAAGAACGTACAAATGGAAATCAGAGCCGGAACGGGAGGTGATGAGGCCGCACTGTTTGCAGGCGACCTGTTCCAGATGTATAAAAAGTTCTGTGACTCTATGGGCTGGACACTGTCTGTAACAAGCGTAAGCGAAGGCGCTGTCGGCGGCTACAAGGAAATAGACTTTGCCGTAAGCGGCGACAACGTATATGGCACATTAAAATATGAGTCAGGCGTTCACCGTGTACAGCGTGTACCTGCTACTGAAACACAGGGGCGTATGCACACCAGTGCGGCAACAGTTGCTGTGCTGCCCGAAGCTGACAAATTCGAGGTGAACATCAATGAAGGTGATATAAAATGGGATACTTTCAGAAGTTCAGGAGCCGGCGGACAGAACGTCAACAAGGTTGAGTCAGGAGTACGTCTACGCTATCCGTGGAAGAATCCGAACACTGGAGAAGTGGAGGAAATACTTATCGAGTGTACAGAAACGCGCGACCAGCCTAAGAACAAGGAACGTGCGCTGTCGCGTCTGCGTACTTTCATCTACGACCGAGAGCACCAGAAGTACATGGACGACATAGCAAGCCGACGCAAGACTCTTGTCTCTACTGGCGACAGAAGCGCAAAGATACGTACATACAACTTCCAGCAAGGACGTGTTACCGACCACCGCATAGGTTACACCACACACGACCTGCAAGGCTTCCTCGGCGGAAACATCAAAGACATGATTGACGCACTCACAGTAGCAGAGAACGCGGAAAGAATGAAAGAAGCTGAACTGTAATTTTAAGAGATAGTCAGACCGTGTCGTAAAAGCATCCTGTATGACAGCTCTTGACAACCGTCTGGATTATAACAGACTGAGGAACAAGCTATCAGAAAGTATGTAACTTCACTCGGTACAGAATATCTTTACAAATAATCATATCAACATGACAAGACAACAACTTATCGAACAGATTTTCACAAAGAAAACTTTTCTTTGCGTAGGACTTGACACAGACATCAAAAAAATACCTGAGCACCTGCTTGGGAGCGAAGACCCTATCTTCGATTTCAATAAGGCTATCATCGATGCCACAGCCGATTACTGTGTAGCCTACAAGCCGAATCTTGCCTTCTACGAGTGCATGGGCACAAAGGGCATGGCTTCATTCGAGCGCACAGTGAAATATCTGAAAGAGAATTATCCCAACCACTTCATCATTGCAGATGCAAAGCGTGGCGACATAGGCAACACATCTGCAATGTACGCACGCACATTCTTTGAGGAATACGATGTTGACGCACTGACTGTCGCACCTTATATGGGCGAGGACAGCGTAACACCGTTCCTTAAATATGACGGCAAATGGGTAATTGTTCTGGCTCTGACAAGCAATGCGGGCTCACACGACTTCCAGATGACAACCGACCAGGAAGGCGAACACCTGTTTGAGAAAGTGATACGCAAGTCG
The DNA here is from genome assembly GCA_902491375.1 of uncultured Prevotella sp. Taxonomy (GTDB): domain Bacteria; phylum Bacteroidota; class Bacteroidia; order Bacteroidales; family Bacteroidaceae; genus Prevotella. The sequence goes on along the minus strand of CABUHE010000010.1, from coordinate 13,172 downwards.
CAGGCATGGGGCAATAACGAAAACATGATGTATGTCGTAGGTGCCACACAGGGCGAAATGTTCAAAGACATCCGAATGGTAGCACCGACACATTTCCTGCTCGTTCCGGGTGTAGGCGCACAGGGCGGAAGTCTTCAGGAAGTATGCAAATATGGCATGACTAAGGACTGCGGACTTATCGTAAACAGCAGTCGCGGCATCATCTATGCATCCAAAGGTACAGACTTCGCTCAGGCAGCAGCAGAGAAAGCAAAAGAACTGCAAAAGGAAATGGCTGTAGAACTTGAACAGATTCAGACACAGGGATAAACAGAATTTTCCAATAAAATAAACGCCCGTAAGGCTAAACATCGCCTTACGGGCGTTTTTACATTTTGTAAGATAAAACAGATTTACATTAACTAAATGATTCCAAGTAAACAATCGGGAACCGATATTAACTGAAATAATAGCGTAATATCCATAAAAACGGCGACTTAAGTGTGCAGGTATAAAAACCTGGCTATCAACCACATACAAACAATCAGACATCATCTGCGCAATAGAGAATCATTGACAATATTACAAAAGAGCACCTTTCGCATTATAAATGATACTCTTTTAAAGGCTGAAACATACCTCTTTACACTGCGGAAAGACACATTTCACACACAGAAAAATGAGTAAATAAAATCAGTTTGTCATTAATTGATATATAAATTGCAATCTCCTGACGAAAAAAACATAAACTTTTGCATCCACATAAGAACCGGCAAACAATATTCTTGACTTCATTATGGCAACTTACCGTACATATCCGATATAGCAAATTAACACAAAAAGCCATAAAAGTATGACAAAAGCACACATACAAAGACTCAAAATAAGATATGCAAAAACGCCCCAGCTATAAATAAGAGCCAGAAACATATAAATCAAAATTATTCAATCCAACGTTTGTACATAGACAGAAAAAATATACCTTTGCATTTAATTGCTTTAACACCAAAGCATACAATAATAACTGTCTGATTATAAGAATTAGTGATGAACTTAATAAACAAAATAAAAGGACATCCGCACGTATCAGAGGGCACAGCCTATGCAATATTGTTCATCATGGGTACATGCCACCTGCTTAACGACATGATTCAGTCGGTAATACCTGCAATGTATCCGTTACTCAAAGATAAATTCGGATTCACATTCGCCCAGATTGGTGCAATCACATTCGTATTTCAGATAACATCGTCTGTCTTCCAGCCGTTTATAGGCAACTATGCCGACCGTCATCCACAGCCCTATTCATTGGCACTTGGAATGTGCTTCACGCTAGTCGGACTGTTGGCATTAGCCTTCGCGCCTGGTTTCGTCACTCTGTTGCTTTCAGTCGCGCTTATCGGTTGCGGATCATCAGTATTTCATCCGGAAGCGTCCAGAGTGGCACAGCTTGCATCAGGAGGACGGAAGAGTCTTGCACAGTCGATATTCCAAGTTGGAGGCAACGGTGGCAGCGCCATCGGCCCTCTTTTGGCGGCACTTATCGTTATACCATACGGCCAGCACGCGGTGGCATATTTCGCCCTGGCAGCTCTGCTGGCTTCTACTCTGCTTACACATGTCGGATACTGGTACAGCATTGTCTTGAAGAAAATAAAAAACCAACAAGGCAAGATGAGAATTCAGAAATGTACATTGCCAGAAAAGAAAGTACGGACAGCTCTGGCAATACTTGTATTGATGATTTTCTCAAAATATTTCTTCAATGCCTGCATGACCAGCTATTTTACGTTTTTCCTCATAGATAAATTCGGCATTTCGGTGCAGGCCTCACAATTCTGTCTTTTCGCATACCTCGCGGCATTTGCGATAGGAACATTACTCGGAGGATTTTTGGGCGACAAATACGGACGCAAATACGTCATACTTTTCTCCATACTTGGAGCTGCTCCGTTCACTCTCGCCCTACCCTATCTCAATCTTTTCGGCACGATCGTTATGTCTGTATTTACGGGTCTTATCATAGCCTCTGCCTTCTCGGCGATAGTAGTCTATGCCACTGACCTTAAACCAGATAAGGTCGGGATGATAGCCGGAATATTCTTCGGACTCATGTTCGGACTAGGCGGTATCGGTTCTGCCTTCTTCGGATGGCTTGCCGACATAACGAGCATAGAGTTTATCTTCAAGGTCAGCACATGGCTTCCGCTGTTAGGAATAATAGCGATATTCCTGCCTGACGTCAGATCAGGAAAGCCTGAAAGGAACAAAACCGAATAAATGAATCAACTTTTAGACATCAAAAAAACAGACTGTAAAACTCTGAAACGACGTCTTAACATACCCAACAAAAACGATTGAGCAATTAAAATGACAAATGAGACGGATAATAAAATATTCATACAACGTTACCAGACACCGTGCGGAGAAATGATTCTCGGCTCGTATGGCGATAGTCTATGTGTGTGCAACTGGGTAAACGAGAAACACCCCGGAAGGATTGATCGGCGCCTACTTTCAACACTAAAAGCCCACTATGTCGAAGCACCTTCGGCCATAACCGACGAAGCACGGCGCCAGCTTGACGAATACTTCAGCCATACAAGAAAAGTTTTCGATATCCGTCTGTTATTAACCGGCACTGAGTTTCAGAAACGCGTGTGGCAAGAACTTACACAAATACCTTACGGACAGACTGTATCATATAAAGAACTGGCTGAAAACCTTGGGCACAGAAGTGCAGTAAGGGCTGTAGCCAACGCTAACGGAGCTAATGCAATATCCATCTTCGTGCCGTGCCACAGAGTTATAGGAAGTGACAAAAAGCTGACAGGCTACGGCGGTGGTACGGAAGCAAAACTATATTTATTGAAACTGGAACAAGCCCTTACCTCCGGGGATGAATAACCGACTGCCGGTTTAAGACAAAGAAACTGATAATATTTGAAAATGAACGACAGCAAGATTATAAACGACCCGATATTCGGATTCATAAAAATTCCACATGGTCTGTTGCTCAACATTGTGGAACATCCACTGATGCAACGACTTACAAGGATAAAACAGCTAGGCCTCACGTCAATGGTCTATCCGTCTGCGCAACACACAAGATTCCAGCACTCTTTAGGAGCATTCCATCTGATGAGCGAAGCAATTACATCACTGACGCAAAAAGGAATATTCATTTTTGACAGTGAGGAGGAAGCAGTTGAGGCCGCAATACTGATGCACGACATAGGTCATTGTCCCTTCTCACACGTTCTTGAGCACACGCTGATAAGCGGAATAAGCCATGAAGAAATATCTCTGCTGATGATGGAACAAATCAACAGAGAAATGAAAGGTGAACTAAACCTTGCTCTGAAGATATTCAAAAATGAATATCCAAAGAAATTCCTCCACCAGCTCATAAGCAGCCAACTCGATATGGACAGACTTGACTACCTGAGACGTGACAGTTTTTTCACCGGCGTTACGGAAGGTAACATAGGAAGTGCGAGAATCATAAAAATGCTTGATGTCGTGGACGACAGACTCGTTGTAAACTCGAAAGGACTTTACTCTATTGAAAATTACCTTATGGCAAGACGCCTGATGTACTGGCAGGTGTATCTGCACAAGACAACTGTATCAAGTGAGAAAGTGCTTGTAAACGCCCTTCTACGCGCAAAACATCTGGCATACGAAGGCAAAGACATATTCGCAACACCATGCTTAAAATACTTTCTCTACAATGATATTGACGCTGAAAAATTCAAAAACAGCGAAGAGGCACAGAAAAAATACGCAATGCTGGACGACAATGACATTTGGAGTTCACTGAAAGTCTGGACAGAGAGCAGCGACAAGACTCTCTCAATCTTATCATCCAATATCTTAAACAGGAATCTGTTCAAGATTGACATCACAGACAAACCTGCTGACTCAGAGCAGATTCACGGAATAAGGACAAAGCTAGCCGACTATTTTGGGATAAGCTATGAAGATGCCCGGTATCTAATGAGTGACGGAATGATACAAAAAGACATGTACGACGTAAACGACGAACACATAAGTATACTTTTTAAAGACAATACAGTCAAAGACATTTCGGAAGCATCAGAAGTAATGAACATTGCGCTACTTTCCAAAAAAATTCGCAAATATTACTTCTGTTATCAACGTTTTTGAATAAAAATATTTACCTTTGCATTTATTAAATGTAATTACATTGCAATGGAATTTTCGGCAAAGCAAATAGCAAGTTTCATCGGAGGTAAAGTGGAAGGCGATGAAAACGCAACCGTCCACACCTTCGCAAAGATAGAAGAGGGCGTTCCCGGAGCAATTTCGTTCCTGTCAAACCCTAAATATACGCATTATATTTACGACACAGAATCCAGCATTGTGTTGGTAAACGATGATGTTGAATTAACAAAACCGGTAAAAGCTACTTTGATAAGGGTAAAGAACGCTTATGAATGTGTTGCCAAATTGTTGCAACTCTATCAAGCTTCATTACCCAAGAAGACCGGCATCAGTCCGATGGCTTTCATATCTGAAAGCGCAAAAATCGGAAAAGACTGCTACATTGGAGCATTCGCTTATATTGGCGAAGGCGTAACAATAGGAGACAATACACAGATACATCCGCATGCCGTTATTGAAGACGGAGTGAGTCTTGGTAACGGATGCCTGATATACCCCAACGTAACTATCTATCAAGGATGTAAATTGGGAAACAATGTAACCATCCACGCAGGCTCAGTAATAGGTGCTGACGGCTTCGGATTCGCGCCCAACACTGAAGGCTATGACAAGATTCCACAGATTGGAATTGTAACAATAGAAGACAACGTGGAAATAGGTGCAAACACTTGTGTTGACCGCTCCACAATGGGAACAACAATAATACACAAAGGCGTTAAGCTTGACAACCTCGTACAGATTGCACACAACGTTGAAGTTGGCGAGAATACAGTAATGTCCGCTCAAGTAGGTGTGGCAGGAAGCACCAAGATCGGCAAATGGTGTATGTTCGGAGGTCAGGTCGGAATATCAGGACATATCAGCATAGGCGACAAGACATTTTTGGGTGCGCAATCAGGAGCACCTGGCAATATCAAAGGCAATACAACACTTATCGGAACACCACCGATGGAGCCTAAAGCATATTTCAAGACAATAGCTTTGTCACGCAAACTACCTGAAATTTATAAACAGCTCAACGAGTTACAGAAACAAGTGGAAGAATTAAAAAAGACCAAATAACAACAATGGAAATGTCTAAACAAAATACATTGAAAGGCAGCTTTGCCTTATGTGGGAAAGGTCTGCATACAGGACTGAACCTTACAATTACGTTTAATCCTGCAAAGGAAAATACAGGATATAAAATACAACGAATCGACCTAGAAGGCGAACCAATAATAGACGCAGTTGCTGAGAATGTTGTGGACACCCAACGTGGCACTGTACTCGGCAAAGGTGATATCAAAGTGTCAACAGTTGAACATGCCCTGGCTGCACTCTATGCCCTTGGAATAGACAACTGTCTGATTCAGGTTAACGGCCCTGAATTCCCAATCCTTGACGGGTCTGCGTCACAATATATCAATAAAATTAATGAAATAGGTATTGAAGAGCAGAATGCTCCAAAAGACTATTACATCATACGCCATAAAATTGAGGTAAAAGATGAAGAGAGTGGTTCATGCATAACTATCCTGCCGGATGATGAATTCAGTCTTACTGCGATGTGCTCTTTTGACTCAAAATTCATCAATAGCCAATTTGCGACACTTGACCACATGGAGAACTTCTCAAAGGAAATTGCTCCTGCGCGTACATTTGTATTTGTAAGAGACATTGAACCGTTGCTCCGCGCCAATCTTATAAAAGGTGGCGACATGGACAATGCTATAATAATTTACGAAAGACAGACAACTCAGGAGCGTCTTGACGCACTTGCAGATTTCCTCAAAGTTCCTCATCTCGACGCAACAAAGCTCGGATACATACAGCACAAACCACTTGTATGGGAAAATGAGTGCACACGCCATAAATTGCTTGACATTGTTGGCGACATGGCTCTCATAGGCAAACCTATTAAGGGCCGTATCATCGCGACCAAACCAGGTCATACGATAAACAACAAGTTCGCCCGTCTGATGCGTCGTGAAATACGCAAGCATGAAATACAGGCACCAATATATAATTGTAACGAGCAGCCTATAATGGACGTTAACCGCATACGCGAGCTGCTTCCACATCGTTATCCGATGCAGTTGGTTGACAAAGTTATTGCTCTCGGTCCAACAAGCATTGTCGGTGTTAAGAACGTAACAAGCAACGAGCCTTTCTTCCAAGGACATTTTCCGCAAGAACCGGTTATGCCAGGCGTACTCCAAATTGAAGCAATGGCACAGTGTGGCGGTCTGTTGGTTCTGAATACAGTTGAAGAACCAGAACGCTGGTCTACATACTTCATGAAGATTGACGATGTTAAGTTCCGTCAAAAGGTTGTCCCTGGAGATACATTGATATTTAAGGTTGACCTACTCGCCCCTGTCCGTCATGGAGTATCATCAATGAAAGGTTATGTGTTTGTTGGTGATAAGGTTGTGTCAGAAGCCACATTCACAGCACAAATTGTAAAAAACAAGTAACATACATATGAGGTAAGACAATAACAGACGGAAAAGGGGCAAACAAGCATGACGCTTAAGCCCCTTTACGTTCTAATAAGTTTTACATAATTCCTATAAAATAACTAATACTACAGATATGAACCAGATTAGTCCACTCGCATACGTACATCCCGAGGCAAAACTTGGTGACAATAATATCATCGGTCCATTTTGTTATATTGACAAGAACACAGTAATGGGTGACAGCAACGTACTGCAAAATAGTGTTACTATTAATTATGGTGCCCGAATAGGTAATGGTAATGAGTTCTTCCCCGGAGCAAGCATAAGCACAAAACCGCAAGACCTTAAATTCAGGGGAGAAGAAACTACATGTGAAATCGGCGACAACAACAGCATACGTGAGAATGTAACAATATCTAGAGGTACAGCATCTAAAGGTACAACTAAGGTTGGATCAAACAACCTTCTTATGGAAAATATGCACATTGCTCACGACTGTGTGATAGGAAGTGGATGTATTATAGGAAACTCTACTAAATTCGGTGGTGAAGTAACTGTTGACGATAATGCGATAATAAGTGCGACTGTACTCTGCCATCAATTCTGCCACATTGGAGGATATGTAATGATACAAGGAGGTTGTCGCTTCAGTCAAGACATTCCACCATATATAATTGCAGGTAAAGAACCAACAAAATACTGCGGAATCAACCTCGTAGGTCTGAGACGTCGTGGATTCAGTAATGAACTTATAAACAATATTCACGAGACATACAGACTGCTTTACTCTAAAGGTGTACTTAAAGAAGGTATCGAGGAAATTCGCAAGCACTTGCCTGAATGTAAAGAAATCAACTATATAATAAACTTCATTGAAAGTTCAAAACGTGGTATCATAAGGTAAACTTATGAATACACTTGTAGTCATAGTGGGACCGACCGGAGTCGGAAAAACTGCGTTGTGCATAAAAGTTGCCGAGAAGTTCAACACAGTAATCATAAATGCCGACTCACGCCAAATGTTCAGAGAAATACCTATCGGCACGGCTGCTCCTACAGAAGAGGAAAGAAGCAGAGCGAAACACTATTTCGTTGGCAACCTCAAAATCGGTGACTATTATAATGCCTCGATGTTTGAGAACGATGTTGTAAACCTGCTCAATACCCTCTTTAAGGATAACGACAAAGTTGTAATGTCTGGCGGGAGCATGATGTATGTTGATGCTGTATGCAACGGAATTGATGACATACCATCAGTTAAAGACAGTGTACGCAAGCAAGTAAAATCAGATTATGAGCTTTACGGCTTGGATGCTGCGTGCGAAAAGCTGAAATCGCTTGACCCGGAGTATTATAACATTGTTGACAGAAAGAATCATAAACGTGTAATCCACGCTATAGAAATCTGCCTGTCAACAGGAAAGACATATACATCTTTCAGAAAAAACGCCAAGAAGGAACGTCCATTCAGACTGCTGAAGATTGGTCTGATACGTGACCGTGAAAAACTGTATAGACGTATTGACTGCCGTGTAGACAAAATGATGGAAGAAGGTCTGCTGGAAGAGGCTAAAAAGATGTATCCATACAGAGATTTAAATTCACTTAATACAGTTGGATACAAAGAACTTTTCGACTATTTTGACGGTAAATGTACGCTTGACGAATCAGTTTTCAAGATAAAAAGCAACACACATAAATATTGCAGGAAACAGCTTACATGGTTCAAACGAGACAAAGATATACGCTGGTTTCCGCCCGAAAATGTTGAAGAAATCATAAATTACATAAACAACTTCGATTAAGACACATCTTTTTCGTTACATTTGCACAAGAAAAAGGAAATAAATTATGTTTCAGAATTTCAAGGACTCACGAACAGGCAGATTCCTTACATTATGCAAGAGTAAGGTAAAAAGCTTTTGGAAATGGTACAAAGGGCTTTACATTGGAAGTAAATGGTATAAGAAAACCTTTGTAGTAATAGTCTCACTGATTGTGGCGTTCATTATCTATTTGGGAATGGTCGACATAAACTTCTTGTGGCTATTCGGTAAATCACCCGGTTTCTCTCAAATCAGGAAGCCTACTACAAGTGAAGCTTCTGAGATTTACAGTGCAGATGGTGTACTGATAGGAAAATACTTCAGTGAAAACCGTACTCCTGTAAAATACGAGGAAGTTAATCCTGTTTTCTGGAAAGCGCTTGTTGACACTGAGGACGAACGATTCTACAAGCACCGTGGCATTGACCCTATCGGACTTTTTGCCGTACTCAAAGAGATGGCCGTAAGTCATGAAGCACGTGGAGCATCAACAATAACCCAACAGTTGGCTAAGAATATGTTCCGTGTCAGAACTCAATATTCTACAGGATTATTGGGCTATATACCAGGCGTACGTATGCTTATTATGAAAAGCAAAGAGTGGATTATAGCAACCAAATTGGAAATGCTCTATAATAAGCAGGAAATTCTGACTATGTATGCAAATACAGTAGATTTCGGTTCAAACGCCTATGGCGTTAAGACTGCATGCAAGACATACTTCAACACTACTCCTGCTGAAATGACAACAGAGCAGGCAGCTGTTCTTGTAGGTATGTTGAAAGCAACAACATATTACAACCCGATCAGCCATCCGGATAACAGTCTTGAAAGACGTAACGTGGTTTTGCACAACATGATGACACACGGAGATATGACCCGTACTCAATATGACTCAATAAGTGCAATACCAATCAAACTGAATTATAGCGTAGAAAGCAATTATGACGGTCAGGCAAAATACTTCCGTGAAGCAATTGCCGAATATCTGAAAGACTGGTGTAAGGAAAACGGTTACGACCTGTACAGCAGCGGACTTAAGATTTACACCACAATCGATACCCGCATGCAAAAATATGCAGAGGAAGCCGCAAAGAAACAGATGCGACAAGTACAACGCAACTTTGACCGCCACTGGGCCGGCCAAGACCCCTGGCGTGATGAGAATCAACAGGTAATCCCTGGATTCATTGAGGACATAGCCAAACGTCAGCCTGCATATAAAATGCTGCTGCAACGTTTCCCTGATCAGCCAGACTCAATAAACTACTATCTCAATAAGCCCCATAAGGTTAAACTCTTCGATTATGAGAAAGGTACTATTGAGAAAGAGATGAGTACACTCGACTCAATACGCTACATGGTTAAATTCATGCACTGCTCATTTGTTGCAATGGAGCCACAGACAGGATACGTGAAAGCGTGGGTAGGTGATATAGACTTTAACTCATGGAAGTACGACAAAGTTACGGCAATGCGCCAACCGGGTTCAACTTTCAAGCTGTTTGTCTATACAGAAGCTATGAATCAGGGACTTACCCCATGCGATAAGCGCCGTGACGAATACATACGTATGGAAGTGTACGACAAGCAGAAACATGGCATGACAACTTGGACTCCGTCTAACGCCAATGGTCGTTTCTCAGGTGATTCAATTCCATTAAAGGGAGCATTCGCAAGAAGTATAAACTCAATAGCTGTCAGATTAGGACAGGAAATGGGTATAAAGAACATTGCAAAGACTGCTCATGACATGGGTATCAAGAGTCCGCTTGACGAGCAACCTTCACTCGCACTTGGCTCATCTGACGTCAATCTGCTTGAAATGGTTAATGCATACTGCACAGTAGCCAATGACGGTAAACATATTGAGCCTGTACTTGTAACAAGAATCGTTGACAAGGACGGAAACGAAGTATACACCAGCCAGGAAGAGGAAAAGCAGGTAATACCATATAAGAGTGCATTCTTCATGCAGCAGCTGTTAATGGGTGGTATGCGTGAGCCGGGCGGAACTTCACAAAGCCTGTGGGGATATGTAGGCAAGGCACAAGATACCGACTTCGGCGGTAAGACAGGTACATCAAACAACCATTCTGATGCATGGTTTATGTGCGTAAGTCCGAAGATTGTATGTGGAGCATGGGTAGGCGGCGAATACCGAAGTATACACTTCCGAACGGGAGCACTCGGTCAAGGAAGCCGAACGGCATTGCCTATCTGCGGATACTTCTTGCAGTCGTTGATGGCCGATCCTAACTTCAGACAATACCATGGACACTTCAATAAACCGGTTGACGACGATATTACAAGCGATATGTATAATTGCAATAGCTATTATCCAGTAAAGAAAGATACAGCAGTAGTTGACAGCGCAGCAATATCAGACTCAATCGCTGCAGAGAAGCACGGTCACCCAATGAACGCCCTCGAAAAGATGGTTACAGGCAACGCCGTAAGCGTTGAGCCAAAAGAAGGAGAACGCAGGGAGCGAAAAGAGCCGCAGAAGAAAGAGAAACCACATGAAGAAGTAATAAGGTTTGAAGACCTATAACAACATATATAAGGGCGAAAGGCGGAATCAGAAACGACCACACTTTCGCCCTTCTTATAATTATACAGACTTATACTACTACGCTTACGGAGTCATACCTCCGTATTTTTACGCACACAACAAATTCATAAAAAATTGACACAGACGCAACACCAGATGCTCGACACTGACAACAAGGAGCTGCAGCAGGCTCTGCAAATAATACAATACACCAACCGCTCAATATTCCTAACAGGAAAAGCAGGTACCGGTAAGTCAACATTTCTGCGCTATATCTGTGCCAATACGAAAAAGAAACATATCGTGCTCGCCCCGACCGGCATCGCTGCAATCAACGCCGGCGGTTCAACACTGCATAGTTTCTTCAAACTACCGTTCCATCCTCTTTTGCCTGATGACGAACGTTACTCAATAAGAAATCTCCGTGCAACAATGAAATACACTTCAGAGAAACGCAAGATTCTGCGTGAAGTGGAATTGATTGTAATCGATGAGATCAGCATGGTGCGTGCAGACGTAATTGATTTTATAGATAAAGTCCTGCGTGTATTCTCACGGAATATGCGCCAACCGTTCGGCGGTAAACAGCTTTTACTAGTAGGTGATATGTTCCAGTTAGAACCTGTCGTAAAGGAAGATGAACGCCGGATGTTACATCCATATTACCCCACCACCCTATTCTTTGGAGCGCGTGTATGGCGTGAAACGAGTCTTGTAAGTATTGAACTGCATAAGGTTTACAGACAAACTGACGCTGGATTTATAGGAATACTTGACCACATACGCACAGGCAATGCTACCGATGCTGACCTGAATGCGCTTAATTCACGCGTGACCAAGCCGGACAACGACAACAACAGCATGGCAATCACACTGTCGACCCGACGCGACACTGTGGACTATATTAATGAACGCCAGCTAAAATGCCTGCCGGAAGAACCTACGATTTTCACCGGTGAGATAAAAGGTGACTTCCCGGCATCCAGTCTGCCTACTCCAGAACAACTCGAACTGAAGCCGGGCGCACAGGTGATATTTATCAAAAACGATATTGACCGACGCTGGGTAAACGGCACTATCGGTGTAGTTGAAGGCATAGATGAAGAAGATAATGCAATATACGTCGTAACGGAAGACGGGTCAGAATATGACGTGCGCCGTGAACGATGGAGCAACATGCGTTATAAATTCAACGAGACCGATAAGAAAATCGAGGAGGAAGAAATTGGCAGCTATGTACAGTTTCCGCTGCGACTGGCATGGGCTATAACTGTACATAAGAGCCAGGGGCTGACATTCAGACGCGTAAATATTGACTTTACAGGCGGTGTATTTGCCGGCGGACAGGCTTATGTAGCACTGTCAAGATGCACTACGTTGGCCGGTATAACGCTAGCCCGACCGCTACATCATGAAGACATATTCGTGCGTCAGGATGTAACACGGTTTGCTGCGAGCTTCAATAACAACTCTCTGATAACCAAAGCACTTAAAGAATCTACAGCCGACAAGGAATATCACGATGCGGCAGAGGCTTTCGATAAAGGAGACTTTGAAACCTGTCTGAATGCCCTGTTCCGCGCCATACACCACCGATACGACATTGAAAAGCCAGCTGCACGCAGACTGATACGCCGCAAACTTGACACAATAAATACTTTGAGGGACGAAAACAAAGCTCTAAAAAACGAAATATCCAGACAACAGAAACTGCTGAAACGCCTGTCAGCAGAATACACTCTGATGGGAAAAGAGTGTGAAGCTGAACACATGCCCGAAGCTGCAATTGCTAATTATAAAAAGGCATTAGAGCTATATCCACTAGCAAAGGAAGCGGAAAGAAGATTGAAAAAAATACAACAGTCATAAATATTCTGACTAATCAAACATAAGAATTAACAAAACAGACAAAAGGATAAATTCATATAAAAATCATTATCACAATAACCATTATTATAAAAGAGCATGTTTTATCGCGCAAAACATACTCTTTTACAAACGAAAAGGCGGTGTTTTACAATGCGAAAGATGCTCTTTCATTTTACATAATATAAATTACTGACAATCAAAGATTTAACTGCTGCACGGCAATATGCCGATTAAATTACAAAGGATAATATAAATTTATACGTGAGTTCGGCATAAGAAAACCATTAAAAAAGTTTTGGGAATGGAATATTT
>CABUHE010000009.1 GCA_902491375.1 uncultured Prevotella sp. | reverse complement strand
AAAGTACTGCCTTTTAAACATATATCCAAATATTTTCAACAAAAAGTTTTAAATATACCCTTGTTTTAACATCCGTTTACAATTAAGAAACTAAAAACATAATTATAAACCTTATTTTATATATAATCGGGATAGAAAAATACAGATGTACTATAACAGATAAACAGTAAGAATAAGCTTGAATATTATAGAACAATCCATGATGATTTGCGTGAATTATCTGAATTTACATTCTATAAAATACCGGCTACTTTGTATTTTTCTTATGCACAGGATGCGAAAGAGGCTTAATTGAGTTGTAAAAGACGGCATATTACAAGGTAAAAGGTGGCATATTGCAAGCTAATATGCCACCTTTTGCTTTTTATACTAAAACCAGCCTTTAAATTACTGATTATCTGTTGTAGCGTCAATAATCAGTTAATCTAAAATTGAAAAACATCAAACTGCTATTTATCTGAATACAACCTAATAATAACGACAAAGACTCAGCTCAATTAAAAGTTAAAAGATATTCTTGCCATCACCGACCGTGGCCTCAACTGCATAACCTGATAACGGCATACGGTTGTATTTACCGTTTGCCTTCTGTATGTGTTGTTACCAAAGATATTGTCCAACGTAAGGCCTATTTCATAAGTCTTGCGTCTGTAAGACACTGAAATATCTGAAAAATAATTGAACGAAACACTCTTGTCATTGCTGTGATAAATCTCATTGTTCCATTCTATTTGCCAGCTGCCAGGCATCAGAAAGGCCTTTATGCCATGACTGAACGAATTTAAAGTAGGCATGAAGTACACTCCGTTGCTTTTGTTTTTCAAGTTTGACATCGTATAACTTGAATACGCTTCAAACGAGAGCCATTCAACAGGCTGCAAAGAAATATCTGCCGAAACAACAAGGTTATTCATCAGAAACGGCGTAACTACGTCAGAAACCAACATGTCGTAATTGTTGCACGAATAATAAGCCGTAACGCCAATATTCAACTTTGACCAGCGGAACGACTGTGCCAGACGTGCAAAAACGATAAGTAAACGTGAATCAGACGTCTTGTCTGTCGCATAACTCTTGTAGACATCGTCTACCATCTCGCTTGAATAAAGAATATTGTCGAACATATTGTTCCACGTAACGGACAATGAGGCAAACTGTCCTTTTATAATATTTTTATAATCTATGTTTCCGTTCAAGACGTGCGATGTGGTCTTGCTCAATTTACCGATGCCCTGCTTCATGGTTATGTAATCGGTAAAAATGGGCAGACCGCCTGATACCGAAACGTCGAGCGGACTATATGTATAAGAATAAGATGCAGAGAAATTCCAGCGGGCGGTAGGACTGAAATTAGCCTTCAGACTCGGTTCTAACAGAAAATCATTGCGTGTGTCGCTGTTTAATCTGCGCATAAGCCACACTAAGGGCACCCTTGCCGTTAATTTAAATGAGCCATTCGAGTAATTTGCCTGAGGTGTAAGACGCGTATCCGACTCGTCATATCTGTCGTCGCCGTCAGCCATTGTATTATTTATTGAGAGCTGCTGCGACTTTCCTTTTGTCGAGAGTGTATATCTGAAATTAAACCGGCCCAATCTATGACTGAAATAAGTCTCCGCTCCCCAATGAAACGACTGCATGTCGAGTCGCTGCACAGTGCTGTCTGACAGCAAAAGGCTGCCGGGCAGATTGTTATAAGAAAAATACGCGCTAAGAGAAAACAGACGCTTGTTCTTCAGTCGTTTACTCATCGTGAAGGAGTCTTGAACATACCGTTTACGCGGTTTCACGTTTTCATACATTTCCCTCCCGTTAAGCAGGGTAAGGGCATTGCTTCTGTTAAAGTCGGCAAATCCCTTCAACGTATTTACAAGATATATGTCATCACTGTTCTTCTTGTACATCAGTTCGGCAGAAACTTCACTTGTATGCTGAGCTGCATCCACATCCTCAACAATGGCATTTCCGTCTGCAAGATCTGTATAAACAGTCTGTGTAGTCTGACTCTGTGTAGTCTTATCCAGCAGTCCGCTTACCTGCAAGCGCAGGTCGTCGCCCGTGTGAGTCTTGAACAGCCAGTTGGTGGCCAGCAGGTTAGAGTTGTTAAAAGTTGTACGCACATTATCAAGAGACGGCGCAGGCATGGTTATTCCGCTAAGTATGTCGTTCTCAACATCAGCGTCGTTCTCAACGGATTGCCTGTCGTGCACCTCCTTCATAACATCTTTTCCTGTATTGTTATACTTATACATAGAGATACTCTGCATCTTGCGTGAGAACATCATTGCCATAAGACGGCTGTCGCCAAGTGCGTCGGCTACACCCTGTGCCTTGGTTCCGGCTCCTATATCTGCCAGTCCCTGCCAAATGTTTTTGGCATCGTCGGTCAGCACGATATTTAGCGCTGCCTGATCAGAGAAGCTTACGTCGCGCAGCAGTTTAACTGGCTGATGACGTTCATACACCTGCACACTCTTAACCTTATCTGCCGAAATGTTTTCCGAAGCCTGTGAATATTTCGAGCCAAGCAGATCAAGTCCTTCAATATAGAACCTGTTAATATTCTTTCCCTGGTACGTTATTGTACCGTCTTCACCGACCTGAAGTCCAGGCATTTTCCTTATTACATCAGCAAGCGAGCGGTCTTGCTTTTGCCTAAAACTCTTTACGAGGAAGTTAAGCGTGTCGCCATGCTGTGTTATCCGAGGTGCTTTCACCTTCACTTCCTTTATAACTACCGACTTCTCATATAACACAACTGTCTGTCCCTGACGAAAGTCCTTTATGCTGATTGTGTCGCGCGCATATCCGATATAAGAAAACATTATGCTTACAGCACGCTTACCGCCATTGTTGTTCTCACTGAGAGAAAAACTTCCGTCACCCGCAGTACGTGTGAAAGTAAGCGTAGTACGACCACCATCTGCCAGCAGAACCACACTCGCCGAACGTAGCGGTTTACCATTTTCATTCACTACTTTGCCTTTATACGTCTGTGCCGTAGCAGTGAACGAAACAATAAATGATAATATCGCAACTAAAAATGTTTTCACCATTATTTATTATTTATAAATCTCCATAAGACACGGTGTGAACGACTTTTCGTTTTTACCCATCGGAACAGACAACCCGATGGACTTACGCAAAATCCAATTACTGCCTTTCTCACAATAAGCGCAGAAGTCATCCTGAAGCTGCTTAGGCGTGCAGCGTTCATATTTCTTTCTGTTTATGAACGACATTGGATAATCGCACTTCTCTATTCCTGCAAAGCTGAAACTGTAGATGCCTTCGCTTTCAGAAGCCGCAAGGATAAGACCGGGCAGTCCGCAGAGTTTCCAAGGGCCGTCGCTGTAAGGCAAATCCAGCGTGTACCATGCCGTCCATTTGCGCCCGCGCAATTCGCATACGGCTTTCTTACAGGCATATCCGCCTATCACTGAGTCGCCTTCGGCCAAATTCCATTTCATTGCAGGCATATCCTCTTCATACAGATAAGGGAAATTAAATAAGATATAAGTGTATGTCAGTTTTCCTACCGTAGGATAATTCTTGAAAACCTGATAATCGTCACCATCCTTCGGACCATTTTCGCCATACAGCTGCGATGTCACTTGCATATCGCTAAACCCGGCATTTCTCAAAGAATCTGCAATATGCTTAAACTCATAATCATAAATGCTGTAATACTTTGAACATTCGTTTCCAACCTCAAGCGCCTGTAAGTCTTGCTCAATCTTACTTTCCTGCTTAGTTTTAAATGTGGCGTTATACGTTACCTTAAATATCACACTGTCCGTCTGATTTTGTCCATTTGTATGTAAAACTCCAATGAACAATAAAAATAATAATATTTTCAAGTACTTCATAAATCAACAAAATTAATTTTAATAATATCGCGTCATGACATAAATATTACTTCATAAGAAATCCAAAACCAGGTAAACAAAAAAACAATCTTTTTTCATATATAGGAATATTTATGTTAAGCAGTACAAATTTACAGATATTTTTTCAGTTATGAAAGAAGACAAAGTATCAATAAGTTAAATTTAATGTTTTTTTGTTAAATCGTTAACAGATTGTACATCAAACAGCCTTTATGAGTGTTCAATCATAATGCAAAGCGACAACTTTTATGCACTTTGTAAACCGCTCATAACGATAAAAGAGATGATTGGGAACATAAAGCAGGAAGATATCTGACGTTTGTCAGACTAATCTACGGTTACAGTGAAAGCATAAATACTCAAATATGCTTGGCAAACACGGCATTGAAAAGTCTTAAATAATCGTTGTTGTTATTTAAGACAGGTCGGATTCAAAAGCAAAATGATGTTCATTAATTGAACACAAGCCTGAATATAGTCAGCTTATTTTGCTTGTCTGTAACCAAAGAAATAAAACCGTTGCTCACGCGCATTATCTGTCTTGATATTGAAAGACCTATTCCGCTGCCGTCCTTTTTCGTTGTGAAGAACGGAACAAATATGTGAGAAGCCACATCGTCGGGTATCATCGGACCGTCATCGACGACATCTATCACCACAGTGTCGTTCTCGCCGGTGTAAGACTTCAGCCAAATATGGCCTCCGGCAGGCACAGCCTCCGCTGCGTTTTTCAGCAGATTGGACACAACCCGGCTGATAAGTCCTTCATCAGCATACACAATAAGGTCTTTAGGCTGTACATCGACAGCCACCGTACAGCCATCTTTCAGAATCTGGCCGACAAGCCGTGACATTCTTTCAAGAAACGGCTCGACATAAAAAAGCGTTGGCTGTGGCGTGGGAACATGGGTGAAACGACGGTAATTCTCAACAAATTTAACAAGGTCTTTGCCTGTGCGGTTAATTACAGAAAGCCCCTCGCGCTGTTCACCTTCAGACTGGCGCAGCAACGTATCGCTCAACGACACGATTGGTGTAACCGTATTCATTATCTCGTGCGTAAGCACCCTGATGAGCTTAACCCACGAATCTATCTCCTGATTGGCCAACTCGCCCTTGATGTCACTGAACGCGACAATCCTCACCCGGCGGCCTTTCAGCACGGTGTTGGTCTCACGCGACGAAAAGTTTTTCATGCTTTCCTTTATCTGGTCAACATGCGTTATCACCTCACGCTTCAGAAGTTTCTGTGCCGCATGGTTGTAGCGAAGCACCACTCCACGGCTTTCCTCAACCACGATAATGCCTGTATCGACAGAGTCAAGTATGAGTTCAAAGTATTTCTCACGCTCCATCTGTTCGTCGCGGGCATGTGTCAGTATGCCCTTCACCCTGTTGAGCGACCTGTTAAGCACCCTGTCGCCTGTCACCTTGTCGCCCTCGGCAAAGCGGAAGTTGTAGTCGCCGTTGTCGATAGCGTTGAAAAGGAAGGCGACCTTGCCCACGGTCGACCTGTAACGCCGCCAGAAATACATGCAGCCAGCAACCGCAACGACGGCAATGACGAGCAGCAAAACAACCTCAAAGTCCATACTTCTTTATTTTGTTATACAATGTCTGGCGCGACACGCCAAGCCTCGCAGCCACCTGCGACAGGTTGCCGTCACACTCGCGTATGGTTTTCTCTATCAAGCGGCACTCCATCTCGTCTATTGTCTGCACGCCGTCCATAGGCTTGCCTGCCGCCGACGCGCTCGAACTTATGTCCTGCTCGCCTATCTCCCTGCCGTCGCCCAATATCACGGCCTTCTCTATTGCGTGCTGCAACTCTCTTATGTTGCCATACCATGGCA
The DNA here is from genome assembly GCA_902491375.1 of uncultured Prevotella sp. GTDB lineage: Bacteria > Bacteroidota > Bacteroidia > Bacteroidales > Bacteroidaceae > Prevotella. The sequence goes on along the minus strand of CABUHE010000009.1, from coordinate 51,849 downwards.
TGTCCTTAATCTTCTGTTCGGCAGCCGGCGTAAGCTCCATTGCCGGCTTGTTATACATGGCCGCATACCGGTCGAGAAAGAGGCGCGCCAGCGCCGGAATGTCCTCCCTGCGTTCTCGCAGAGCCGGCAGGTGCAGGTGTATGGTGTTGATGCGATAGAGCAAGTCCTCGCGAAACCCTCCTTCAGCCACCATTTGGCGCAGGTCGCGGTTGGTGGCACATATCAGTCTTACGTCGATAGGTATCGACTTGCTGCCTCCCACGCGCACAATGCTGCGGCGTTGCAGCGCCGTAAGCAGCTTGGCTTGCAGCCCATAGCTTAGGTTACCAATCTCGTCGAGAAACAGCGTGCCGCCCTCAGCCATCTCAAACTTGCCGGCCTTGTCGGCCTTAGCGTCGGTGAACGCCCCCTTGACATGGCCGAACAGCTCGCTCTCAAACAGCGTCTCGCTCACGGCTCCCATGTCTATCGTCATCAGACTCTTGCCGCTTCGTCGTGACAGACGGTGAATCTCGTTGGTCAGCACCTCCTTACCCGTGCCGTTCTCGCCGGTTATCAGTATGTTGGCATCGGTCGCCGCCACCTTCGCAACCATATTCCTGAGTTCCTGCATGCACGGAGCCACGCCCCAGTACATACGGCCCTCACTTCTGTTTTCGCTTGCCTTTCCCATGCTTTTGCGGCAAGCGTCCTTAAGCGTGGATACCAGTTTGTCGTTGTCAAACGGCTTCACGATAAAGTCGGTCGCACCGGCTTTTATTCCGTTCACGGCAAGCTCGATGTCGGCGTATGCTGTAAACAGCACTACCGGAGTATCGGGACTCATCTTCATTATCTGCGCCAGCCAGTACAGTCCCTCGTTGCCGCTGTTTATTCCGCTCTGAAAGTTCATGTCGAGCAGCACCACGTCGGGCTGGTCGTCACGCATGTGCGCAGGAATATTATTAGGATTGGCAATGGTGACAATATGCTCAAAAGTGTTTTCGAGCAGCATCTTTACGGTGGTAAGGATGTTGCGGTTATCGTCTGCAATAAGTATTGTTCCCTGTTTCATTTAAATGCAAAGATAGATTGTATAACCGACAAAAACAAGAGCCTGTAAAGTTTTTAGACACTAAAATTTTCAGATACCGACAAATAATGCTGCTCCTGCGTGCTTCCGTGTGCCTTGCCCGGCTTTATCAGCCTGCATCCCGCACTTCATGCAGCCACAAAACCGGCGGTAATAACTGATTTTACGGCCTTAATCATGCCTGCTGTCCAATTTTTATATACCACTGTCCAATTTTTAGACAATGCCCGAAATGCGCATTTTACGTATCATTCTGATAATCAGAAACATACATGTTTTGGCACGGTTTTGGCAAATATTATAGCGTATGAAGATGAAAATTGCCATAATTACACTTGCCCTTGCCTGCACCGGGACCGCAGGCGCGCAACAGGAATGGTCGCTCGACCGCTGCATAAGCTACGCAATCGAGCATGCCACAGAAGTAAGCCGCGAGCGCATAGAGCAGAAGCAGGCCATGACGGAATACCGCACCTCGCTGCTCGACTTCCTGCCAAGCGTCTCGGCTCAGGTGGGCGGACAATACAACTGGGGACGAAACATCGACCCGGAGACCAACACGTACAACAACGTAACCACCTTTAACAACGGCTACCAGATATTAGCGTCAATGCCTGTCATAGACTGGGGACAGACGTGGAACGCGTTCCGCATGGCGCGCATAACCAAGAACACATCGGCCACGGCGCTGCAAAAGGCCAAGGACGACAAGGCAATAGACGTTATGCAGAAGTTTGTCGACGCCGTGTACGCCATAAAGTCGATAGAGCTGACCGACAGAAAGCTGGCCGACTCGAAAGCCCTGCTGGCAAAGACACGCAAGTTATACGAGCTGGGCGAGAAGAGCCGGCCCGACGTGGCACAGATGGAGAGCCTTGTAGCTGAGGACGACTACAACCTGCTGCACCAGAAAAACCTGGCACGCACCGCACTGCTTGCACTGAAGACGGCGATGAACTATCCGGCAGCCGACACTCTATGCCCCGACTGCTCGATAGCTGCACTGACGACACTGCTGCCCGCCGGACTTACCGTAAACAGCACGGCGCTTGACAGCAAACCCGACATAATAATGGCCGACGCCGACGTTGAGAAAGCCAGACTTGAATGGAAAATAAGACGCGCAAACCTGTTGCCGCAGCTGTCATTGGGCGCAGGCGTGTCAACCAACTATAATATAACTCTCTCTCAACGTCAAGACAGACTGCCGTTCAGGTCGCAGTTCCGCAACAACCTGGGCGAATATGTCTATCTGACACTCTCAATCCCCATCTTCTCTCCTTCCACATGGAGCTCGGTCAAACGCGCCAAAGCCGACTATCAGCTATCAAGACTAAACGCGCAAGACACAAGGCGCAAGCTGAACGACGCCGCCATACAGGCCGTAACTGACTATGAGGGCTACCAGAAGGAAGTGAGACAGATGGAGATAAAGATGTCTGCCGACTCGCTTGCCTACCGTCTGTCATACCGTAAATATGAAGAGGGCATGCTCTCGACATTCGACATACACGAGGCGGCGCAGACTTATCTCGAAAGCAGCATAACGCTGCTGCAACTGAGAATGCTGCTCGCTATAAGGGGAAAACTCGTAAAATACTACATAAACAACGAACCGCTATGGACATCAAACTGAAACAGAAGAAATATTGGATTCCGAAGAAATACTGGCCATGGGCAGGCGCAGGCGCATTTATAATAGCACTGCTGATATGGCTGGGCACAATGAACTTCACTTCGACGCTGCGTGTTGACCGCCGCGGCCTCAGCATTGGCAAGGTCAGCAACGCACAGTTTGACGACTACGTAAGCGTTGACGGCAGCGTAGTGCCGATACAGGTGGTACAGATATCGTCGGAAGAAGGCGGCATAGTACTCGAAAAGGTGAAAGAGGAAGGCGCCCACGTCAGCAAGGGCGACGTGATAATACGCCTGAGCAACTCAAACCTCGACCTTGAGATACTCAACGCCGAGAGCGAACTGGCCGAGAAGCAGAACATGCTGCGCAGCACGCGCCTGTCAATGGAGCAGGACCAGCTGAACAACAGCAACGAGGCGTTGCAGCTGAGCATGGACGTAAAGACCAAGCACAGAGCCTACAACCATCAGGCTGCACTACAAAAAGAGGAGCTGAACTCGCGCGAAGACTATCTGAAAGCCAAAGAGGAATATGAGCTGGCGGTACAGAAGGAGAAGCTGATAAAGCAAAGACTGAAGAAGACCAATGAGCTTAACCGCTCGCAGGTGGAGCAGATGACATCAGACCTGGCGTCGATGCGCAAGAACGTAGAGCTGGTGCGCGAGCGCAAGGCAAGGCTCAACGTGCGCTCGACCATAGACGGCGAGATTGGCCTGCTCGACGTTGAACTCGGCCAAAGCATATCGCCGGGACAGAAAATAGGCGTCATCAACGACCTGAGCGACTACAAGGTGGAGGCGCAGGTAGACGAGCACTACATAGACCGCGTGCATGCCGGACTGTCGGCCACGTTCGAGCAGAACGGCAGGAAATACCGCCTGACCGTGCGCAAGGTGTATCCAGAGGTGCGCGAGGGCCGCTTCAAGATAGACTTCACCTTCAGCGGCGCACGCCCCAAGAACATACGCACGGGACAGACCTACTACGTTGACCTGCAACTGGGCGAGTCTAAAAAGGCAATAATCATACCTAAAGGCACGTTTTACAGCGTGACGGGCGGCTCGTGGATATTCGTTCTCGACAAGGACGGGCGCAAGGCTTACAGGCGCAAGATACGCATAGGGCGGCAGAACCCGCAGTATTATGAGGTGCTTGAAGGTCTTGAGCCGGGCGAACAGGTAATCGTGAGCGGATATGAGGGCTATAAGAACAACGAAATACTTGTGCTCGAACAGTAACCTTCAACGTCTGCGGCGGCATTAGGAAACGCCATCAATATGGCGACAGCCGCAAAGGCATAATGCAAAAGGTGGCCTTTTGCACTGCAAAACACGGTCTTTCAGGCTGTAAAAGGTAACCTTTCAGAGGCCAAAAGACGGCCTTTTACAACGCACTGCGTAACCACCTGACAATAAAGCAGTTATAAAACAACAGAACAAACGCGGCAAACAGCACTGGAAAGGGCTGCAAGGCGCATGTAAAACGAAACAAAACAACAACATAGGATATGGGCAAATTCAACCTTAAAAGCTATTTCACGTTTCTATCAAGAAACAAGGCATACACGGCGGTAAACATGTTCGGACTGGCCGTCAGCCTTACGTTCGTCATCATCATAGGACTGTACACATGGCAGGAGTTCAGCATCGACCAACAACACAGTAAGTCAAAGCGCATATACAACATAGGCATGAGCATGGACGATCGTGACAGGCGAACAGCCGACTGCCACCATGTAGTGCTGCGATACCTGCGTTCACGATACCCGGAAATAGAGCAGACGTGCGGTTTTACGGCAGGAAGCCTGAAACTGAAGGAGAAAGACAACTTTCTCAATATCTATGTCTTGCAGGCCGACTCGACATTTTTCTCGATGTTTGACTTTCCCTTACTGCAAGGCAACCGTGCCAACTGCCTCAGCCAGAAGGGCAACATCGTGCTGACGGAGAGCACTGCACGCCGCCTGTTCGGCGATGCGGAAGTAGTAGGACGCACCCTTACGACAGCCGACAACAGTCATTTCCGCATTACGGGCGTGGTTAAAGACTTCGACAATACCATAATACACAAAGACATACAGGGCGTTATCGACTTCTCATTTTGCACCAACCTTGCAAACAAGGACGAGAATTTTCCGAACATGGTCAACATGGCCGGCACGTCATCGTTCGTACAGGTGCATGAAGGCTGCGACTTCGCCGCAAAGCAGAAAGACGTAGACGCCTACTTCCAGACGTTCTTTATTAAAGGATTCCACCCTATCATCACACGCCTCGACAAACTGTATTTTTCAGGTCTGGATGCCTTTATGTTGCAAATGGGCAATCCTACTTTGGTCAAGATACTGTTCGCCGTCGGCATTGCGATACTTCTTTTCTCAATAATGAACTATGTAAACCTGACCGTAGCACAGAGCGGTTACCGCGCAAGAGAGATGGCAACACGGCGACTATTCGGTTGTACAAAAGGCGCAGTCGGCGTAAACATGTTCAAAGAATCATTAGTGATGTGCGTCATCTCTATGCTCATAGCCGTGGCGTTTGCCTGCATCTGCACGCCTTACGCAAGTCAGCTGCTAGACAAGAAGCTAGACATCAGCCTGCTTGCAAGTCCGCAGGCGGTCGGCATAATGCTGGCTTTCATCCTGCTGGTGAGCCTCGCCGCCGGCGCGCTTCCGGCCACAATACTGTCACGGGTGAAGCCTATCGAGGTGGTGCGCGGCACGTTCCGCAAGCACACCAAGATGATATTCTCGCGCGTTTTCATCACGGTGCAGAACATAATAACCATCGTCATGCTGGCATGCGCCGTGATAATGTCGATACAGATGCTACACCTGATAAAGGCACCGCTGGGCTTCAATACAGAGAACATTATCTGCATAGAGTATCCCGATGAATTCACCAGCCTGCATTCGGGCGAGTTTGAAGACCGACTGCGCACCCTGCCATTCGTAAAGGCGGTTGCACCGTCATACGGAACTCCGGCTACCGGCGGCAACAACAACACTGTAACGTTTGACGGGGAGAAACGTGAATGGCCGTTTCAGTTTATCTGCGGCACAACCGAAATGATGAAGATATACGGCCTCACGCTGAAAAACGACCTGCACGCCAAAGGCGACAGCATTGTATATCTTAACGACATGGCTCTGGAGGCATTGCAGATGAAACCTACGGACAGGCATCTCAGCAACCGCTACGACCAGATAAGGTTTGGCTGCTTTGGAAAGGAAGCGCAGTTCGGCGGCGTGCTCAACGACTTCCGCATACGCAACATACTCGAAGAACAGCACCCTCTGCTCGTGCAGGTGTGTAACAACATAAAGGAGCCGTGGAACATATCGATACTCGTAAGCGGCGACCCGATAGAGGCATACGCCAAGATAAAGGATGTATATAAGGAAGTTTTCCACGAAGACATTGACGAATCCGGTTCGCCGTTCGTAGACAAGTTTGTACAGGCACGCTTCGAGCAGGAGTTGCGCACAACAAAAATCGTGTCGCTCTTCGCCGTCATCGCCATCATCATTTCGCTGCTCGGACTTGTTGCTATGTCGACATACTTCATACAGCAGCGCGCAAGGGAGATAGCCATACGCAAGGTGTTCGGCTCTACCGGCAACCAGATACGCCTGCGGCTGATACGCACATTCATGCTCTACGTAGGCATAGCATTCGTAATTGCAGTGCCGATAGTTGTGCATTTCATGTCAGAATGGATTGAGCAATACAGCTACCGAATAGTATGGTGGCCGTGGATTATTGCAGCAGGCGCTATCGTCATGCTCATCAGTTTTGCCGCCGTGGCCGTGCAGAGCTGGATTGCAAGCAACGAAAACCCGGTGAAGAACATCAGACAGGAGTAAACATTTGTATCTGAAGACGATACTGTGGCAAGAAGAAAACAATGAATATCACTAAACAAAGCATAAGAAGATGAACAACATCAAAATGGCATTAAAGAACCTGACACGCAAGGGACAGCACAACATAATAAAGATATTGTGCCTCGGCATAGGCTTTGCGCTTGCGTCAGTGCTTATAGCCAAACTGTGGTATGAGGACGAATATGACACTTGCTACCCCGACCACGACCGCATATACCGCATAAGCGAGAAGATAAGTCGAGGCTCTGACCCGGAAGCCATATATGGCAACACGTCGGGAGGAATAGCCACGACGCTGAAAAAATATATCCCCGAAATAGAAACTGCCACCAGAATAAATCCCTTAAGTTTTGATGAAGAGATAAAAATCGACAGCGAACGGCGCGTAAAAGGCAACATATACGTTGTTGACTCGTGTTTCTTCAAGATGTTCCCGACAAAGATATTAGACGGCAACACCGACGAGGTGTTGGAAAAGCCGTATTACTGTCTTGTATCAAGGACATTGGCCGAGCGTATGGGCGGCGACGTGATAGGACGCAAGTTGGAGTGTACATCCATCCCGGGACTGACGATGACTGTCGGCGCCGTGTATGAAGACTATCCGTGGAACTCGTCCTTCCACGACTATGACGTAATGCTCTCAATGACTACTCAGCGCAGCTTCAGCTATGACGGACAGGACAACATGTGGGGCAATGACAGTTACTACTCATTCATAAAAGTAAACAAAGGATGCAATCCTGAGCTAAGCGACTTTGACAATAAGGTGAACGGAATAATAAACAAGTTTATTCCGGACCTTGAAAAGAATGAGATAAAATTCTCGCTGAATTTCACACCCATATCAAAATATCATCAAGAGGACAGTTACTTCAAGCAGACGTTCCTGATGATGATGATTTTAGCGGTGGTGATTCTTGCGGCAAGCGTGCTCAACTATCTGCTTATTGTGATTGGCAACACGGTTACAAGAGGACGCGAAATGGCCGTAAGAAAATGCTACGGAGCTATGCCACGAAACATATTTGGCATAACAATAGCCGAAACTCTGGTACATATAGTGCTGGCAATGGTGCTGGCCGCAGCACTGATATACGTCTGCAAAGGCTCTATACAGACGCTGCTGTCGGCCCCGGTAAGCTCACTTTTCACAAGCAAGGGCACACTGTTTCTCCTTATTTTGCTGATAGTTGTGTTCATTGTAAGTGCCCTGCTGCCAGGCAAAATCTACAATGCCGTACCTGTAGCGACGGCTTTCCGCAACTTCACCGAGAACCGCAAGCGGTGGAAAATGGCACTTTTGGCAGTGCAGTTTGTGTTCGTCAGTTTCCTTATATGCCTGCTGCTGGTTGTCAACAGGCAATATTCCAAGCTCGTTGACTTTGACCTCGGCTACTCGTATGACCGCCTCGCGATAGTCAACGTAAACCAGATAAAGGGAGAGAAGCGTAACGCCATGGTTACAGAACTAAACAATATGCCGGAGATTGAGGACTGGACAGCCATAACATCGCCAATATTTTCAAGTAGAAGCGGCAACAACATTATTGACCCTGAAACTGGAGAAGAGCTGTTTAATGCCACCGACCTGTACATGGCCGGCGCCAACTATCTTGACATGTTGGGCATAAAGCTCAAGCAGGGACGTGGCTTCAATGCCAACAGCGACAGTCTGAAAGAGATGATGGTAAGCCCCGACTTCGCCCAAAAGCTGAAGAACGAGAAGGGATGGGAAGATGTAACAGGACACAAAATACAGATAACGGAACACAGTCAGACGAGTAAAGACCTGTTCACAATTGTAGGAATATACGACAATTTCCACCCAAATACGGCGCTCGATGAAAACTACCGCCCCACAATGATGTTCTATTCAGAACCCTACGGGGGCTATATAAACTATTTTTTGCTGAAGTTTCACAATCTTACAGCAGACAATATGCAGACCGTACAGCAACGGTTGCAACAGCTATATCCAGACGAAACAATCATCGTGGACAGCTATGCACGACAACTGAACACATATTATGACAGCGTGAAACATTTCCGCTCGGCTGTAATGACAGCCGGAATATGCGCGTTGCTTATAGCTCTGCTGGGACTTATAGGCTACGTAAACGACGAGATGCAGAGGCGAAGCAAGGAAATAGCCATACGCAAAGTGAACGGCGCAACCGCAATAAATGTGTTGCGCATGATGCTTGGGAATGTGCTGATGACGGCCACTCCGTCAGCAATAGTCGGGGCTATACTTGCCAGAATGGCGGCAGGCAAATGGCTTGAGGATTTCAGCGTGAAGACCAATATGAGTCTTTGGCTCTTTGCCTTAGGAATATTTGCTGTGCTGTCTGTTATTGCAACAACCGTAGCTCTAAACTCTTACCGCACGGCAAACAGTAACCCTGTGAAATACCTGAAGAATGAATAGACAAGTAAAGTCTGAAGAACAGGCATTGAGAATAAAAAACAGTAACAATTTAAATAAACTAAGCTTCTGAATAATGTAAAAGCTATGAGGAAGCATAAAAAGAACAGAATATGATTAAAGTAGAAAATCTTTGCAAGTCGTTCCGCACTGATGAGGTGGAGACTATAGCACTTGACAACGTAACATTCAGCGTGGAAGACGGTGAGTTTGTAGCCATAATGGGGCCTTCGGGATGCGGTAAATCCACATTACTGAACATTCTCGGACTGCTGGACAACCCCACATCAGGACAATACTGGCTTGACGGACAGGATGTGTCGCTGCTGAAAGAGAAAGACCGCACTGGCATACGCAAGGGACAGATTGGCTTTGTATTCCAAAGTTTCAACCTCATTGACGAGCTTAATGTCGAGGAGAACATCGAGCTGCCACTAACTTATCTAAAAGTAGGTAGGACAGAAAGAAAACAGAAGGTACAGGAAGTAATGAAACGCATGGGCATAACTCACCGCGCAAAGCACTTTCCACACCAGCTATCGGGCGGTCAGCAGCAGAGAGTAGCCATAGCAAGAGCCGTTGTATTCGGCCCAAAACTGATACTGGCCGACGAGCCGACAGGTAATCTCGACTCGAAAAACGGAGCCGAAGTTATGCGCCTACTGACCGAACTTAATCAAGACGGCACGTCAATAGTGATGGTTACACACAACGAACACGACGCAAAGATAGCCCATAGGACTATACATCTTTTCGATGGAAAAATTGTAACCGAACCTTACGCACAAGAATCATTCCGCACTGACGGACTATGAGTTAAAGAATAATCGACATTCAAAACTCTCAATCTACACTTCTGCATACAGCGAACACGGTCGACAATGAATATTTATCAGACAACGAACGCTCGTTTACGCAATAAAATGACTAACTTTACAGCCGTAAAAACAATCTGCTATGAAGAAGTCAATTATATTTATTTCGGCAATAATGGCAATCCTGCCATCATTCGGACAACAGACAGACAAGACCCAATGTGCTGCAAACCAGTGCAAGGCCTGCACAATAACACATCCGTGGACCGGTAAACGTGTAGGATTCTTGGGCGACTCGATGACCGACCCGAAAAACAACAGCAAGGACGTACCTAAAAAATACTGGAACTATCTGCAAGAAATGCTTGGGATAACGCCTTACGTCTACGGCGTCAGTGGACGCCAGTGGGACGACATTCCACGACAGGCGGAGAAACTGAAATCCGAGCACGGCGACAGCGTTGACGCGATAACGGTGTTTATCGGCACGAACGACTTCAATGCTGGAGTGCCCATCGGCAACTGGTATGATGAAAGTGAGGGTACTGTTACGGCTGCTGTTCATGGTGAAAGAAAGGAATATAAGCGCAAACGGCGCACACCGGCTATGGATAAAAATACCTTCAAAGGTCGCATAAACATAGCCATTGACAGACTGAAGACTCTGTTCCCAGACAAACAGATAGTACTTCTTACGCCTATACACCGCGGTAGAGCAGAATTCGGAGAGACAAACCTTCAACCCGATGAGAGCTGGCAGAACCTGTGTGGAGAGTATTTCAGCGCATACGTTGAAGCTGTAAAAGAAGCCGGGAACGTATGGGGAGTTGCTGTAATTGACCTTAACTCTGTAAGCGGAATGAATCCTATGGTTAAAACACAGCAGCAATATTTCCATAATGTGGAAACTGACCTGCTCCATCCAAGCGACAAAGGACAGCGCCGACTGGCACAGACACTTGTAACACAGTTGGCTGCACTGCCAGTATTCTAATAAAAACAGGGCGGACTACTGTCCGTCCTGTATCTTATCACGGCACTGCTCCATAAGCCATTTCGGTGTACTCGTGGCTCCACAGATGCCAACAGTTTCAATACCTTCCAGCCATGACGGATCTATTTCATCAGGTCCTTCTATCAGTCGGCTGTTAGGATTAACGCTCTTACATTCGTTGAACAGCACACGGCCATTACTGCTCTTACGTCCACAGACGAAAAGGATAAGATCGTGGCGACGTGCAAACGCACTTACATTCGGCATACGGTTAGCGACCTGTCGGCATATTGTATCAAAACTCTTGAACGTTGCATCAGGCGAGATATGCGCCGAAATGTAGTCAATTATACGGTGAAATTCGTCCAACGATTTAGTTGTCTGCGAATAGAGATATATGTCTCGGTTGAAATCAAGCGTCTTAACATCATCAAGATTAGCCACAACAATAGCACGTCCGTTGGTCTGACCGACAAGACCAAGCACCTCAGCATGGCCCGGTTTACCGAATATTACAATCTGAGCGTCAGGGTTTGAGTCGAACTTCTGTTTTATCCTGCGCTGCAACTGCAAAACGACTGGACACGTAGCGTCGATAATTTCTATCTTATTCCGCTGTGCAAGGGCATACGTCTCAGGCGGTTCACCATGAGCACGCAACAACACTTTGACACCGTGCAGACGGCTCATCTCGTCATGATTAATCGTTATAAGCCCCATCTTGCGTAGCCGTTCACACTCCATTCCATTGTGAACAATATCGCCAAGACAGTAAAGAGTCTTGCCCTCAGCAAGTTCCTCCTCTGCCTTGCGTATGGCAGTAGTTACGCCGAAGCAGAAACCGCTGCCGCTGTCTATTTCAATTTGCATTGTTGGTTTATTTTCGTTTTCATATACATTCAAGCCTCAAACTGATGCGTCTGTCTGACGGTTTGATGCTTATAACATAAGCTATTACTTTTTGAAATACAGATCGAGCAGCTCTTTGGCAGCAGCAAAACTGGTACGTTCACCGGCCAGTACTGAACGCTCGGCATCCTTCAGGCGCTGCTGTATTACAGAATTGTTGTAAAAACTGTTCCGAAGATGTTCGTTGATACTTTCATACATCCAGTACTTACTTTGCTCGTTGCGACGGTAAGCGAAGTAGCCGTTAGCCTTGACAAAGTCTACATACTCGTACACCATGTCCCATATTTCCTTTATACCTGTACCGTAAAATCCGCTGTAACATAGAACTTTAGGTAGCCATCCGCTGTCAGGTGCAGGGAAGAAATGGAGCGCATTGCGGAAGTTACGTGCTGCAAGATGACATTTATCCACATTCTCGCCATCACATTTGTTGATAACTATACCGTCAGAAATCTCCATAATGCCTCGCTTGATGCCCTGCAACTCATCACCTGTGCCGGCAAGCTGAATCAGCAGGAAGAAGTCAACCATTGAATGGCAAGCCGTCTCACTCTGTCCTACTCCAACTGTTTCAACAAAAATTTTATCGTAACCGGCAGCCTCGCAAAGTATTATTGTCTCTCTTGTCTTACGTGCGACACCGCCAAGCGAGCCGGCTGTCGGACTAGGACGGATGAATGCGTTAGGATGCTGTGAGAGCTTCTCCATGCGTGTTTTATCACCGAGGATGCTGCCCTTTGAACGTTCTGAACTCGGGTCTATTGCAAGAACGGCCAGCTTTCCGCCAAAACGGTCAAGCACGTGGATGCCGAACTGGTCAATAGACGTACTCTTACCGGCACCAGGCACACCGCTTATGCCTACACGCAGAGAGCTACCACTGAATGGCAAACATTTCTCTATGACCTCTTGCGCCTTAGCCTGGTGGTCAGGATTTACGCTTTCAATTAGCGTAACGGCCTGACTCAATACTGTTACATTGCCTTTTAATATGCCCTCAACCATCTCACCGACCGACATCTCATGCCGCTTAAAGCGACCTCGTTTCAGGTAAGGATTGACTATCGAAGGTTGCTCTACACCGGCGTTCACCGCCAATCCTTTGTATTCTTTGCTGTTCTCTGGATGATCCATAATCTTGTTTGTTTTACTGGAAGTTTAAGAATATACAGACCGGCAGCACCGGCCACAGTGTCAGAAAGCCTCAGCATCCGACGGTTATTTTACCTTTACGTTAATTACTACTTTTGATTTATTAGGGTCATTGGTAATCATAAGCACACGCGGTTTGCTCCTCGCGTTTTTCAGATTCTTCTTGTATGCCGTGATTTTCATCTTAGCCGACTCTCCAGGTTCAAGTCTCGACTTGTTTAACCGCACCTTCAGTCCACGTGTAAACATCTGCATTGAACTGATATTAAGCATACTCTTACCCTGATTTTCAATAATGATTGTGCCACTCTTCTCGTCCTTATCGCCAAATATTCCGAGATCAAGCGTCTCAGTAGAGAGTTTTATCACAGGTGCATTGAGCCTTTGTGTCTCTGACATATTCCTGAATTCAGGCAGCAATACAGCTGAAACTGAAATTTCCTTGTCCTCGCTTACGTTATCTCCGGGGAACATTCCGAGATATACAGACGACTGAGTCAGTCCGTAACTGCGCAGTCTGGTAGAATTAAGCGTCAGTGTTGCGACACCTGTATGGCCTGGAGCTATCGTCGTAGGCGATACTGATGCAGTAATGTAATCAGGCAAATGCATGACAACCGGGCTGACACTCTTAGTGCCGTTATTGATTATATGAATCTTCTGCACCGGTTTTTCACCCCAATTTACATCATCAAACTCGATATTGTTCTTGTCTGCACGCACACTGCCGAGTGTAAAATCATAAAGTCCCGTGAAGTCAGTCAAATGGTCGACAACAACTCCGCGCATTGTAAGATATATAGGTTTGTTGGAAGCATTTGTGTAAATGGCTGCTTCTTTATAGAAATGTCCAAGCTGACGGGCGTCAAACGTAACTTCAACCGTGAAATTATCGCCCTTCGCTATGACGTTCTTGGGATAGTCTGCCACAACACAGTCGCAGCTCGTCCTTACCGTGTCGATTATAAGGTCGCTACCTTTGTTACGCAGTTCAAACTTTGCCGTTACAGGACTTTCATACAGCACATTGCCGCAATCAATAACTTCGTGCTTGGCAGATATACGCTGAGCCGAAGCTGAAAGCGAAGCCGAAAGCAGCAAGGCTGCAAATATCAGGTTTCTTTTCATATCAAATTCACATCTGTTTTTATTCTACTTCTATTCTCTGTGAAGCTGCACGTGCAGAATATTCAGGTGCGTAAGCACACTCTACTGTACATGTTCCGGTCTCGTATTCACCGGCGCGGTCAATGTAATATTCAGTTTCTACAACGTGAGTTCCTTTACTCATTATATCGAAATAATAATTTGTCGTATTATCCTTAGGCGTGCAATAATATCCCCAATGGTATCCGCTGAGCTGGTTTAAAGGCTCCATACATGCCGCACGCTTGTCTTTCAGCTGGACATAGTCATAATCACGGTCGGCCTTTATGGTTATACGCACCTTTACACGGTTGCCGACTTTTAATGTTCCGACAGGCTTTCCGTCGCTGCCAAGCACTTCTCTTGTAACAGTAATACCTGCCGATGACGATGTTATTGACGATGTCTTCTGAAGCGATTGTGCATAAACTGCACCCCACGATGTACCGTCAGAAGTCTTCGTTGCTGTGAATATCTTAGCACCTTCAGGTTCTGTCGTTGTCTTAACGTAACCTATTCCGGCTGTAGCCTTCGACAGTTCAAGCTGCTTACCGTCAATAGCCAACTCTGTCTGTTCCCTGTTATCAAGCACACTCAAATTACCGTTAAGGAAAGCATAGACTGCATTTACACTGTTAATAGGCGTGTCCCAGCCCTGTGTCCGCTTCTGTTGCAGCAGCCAACGCTTCATTTCCTCAAGCTCTGAAGCATACTTGCCGGCATCTACAAGAGTCATAGCCTCGATAGCCATAACCTGTGTCGGGATGTGATAGTCAAACCAACTGTAGCCGGCACGCGGCGAGTCGTAATAACGCCCCATCTCTTCTGTAGCCACAGTATATTCGTCAAGGCTCTTAACGTAATCTGCAGCAAGCTGCTTTTCACCACGTTTCGCCAGCACGACTGCCAACATCGACTTACTATAAAGACTCAGATTAGTATTGTTACCTTTCACATCGTTGAGCACATAGTCTGTTGCCTCGCGTTCTTCCTTTGTCATTTCATATCCGCTCAAGGCGCAGACATACAGATAACGTACAGCGTTGCTCCAGTCTGTAATGTACTGTGTGCCGTCCTTACGCCATTTCTTTACTTCATTAACGTTCTCGACAACCTTCGTTCCGAGGAACTTCATTGCCTTGTTTATCATTAACTTTGTACTGCTCTGAGTACCTATCATCTCATTAAGACGCACAAGCGTCTCAACAACGCTGGCCGTAAGAGTGAATGATCCGTAAGGCATTCCCTGCCACCAACACCACGAGCCGTCTGTCTGACTTTGCAGTCTGCGCAGCTTGTCAAGTGTTGTTATCAGACTATTTGCAAGTGTTGACTCGTTGAAATAGTTGGCAAGCAACTGTTTCTGCTCTGCTTCAAAATCGGCATCAGCCACCCACGGAGTCTCGTTAAGCACAATATTCTTCAATTCCTGATTACGTGTCAGATTGCTCATAAGGCTCTCCTGACCACTTTCCATGCGCCATTGGTCGAACACTGTCTTAATTCTCGGCGACTGTTTCATAAGATATGCGCTGATGCTGTTGGCATAATATGCCGTTGCAAGGCTTATCGCATCGTCGTTGTCAACATTGCCGACATACGGCAAAGCCTGTATCATCATCCACGCTGGATTATTCGTATATTCAACCGTAAGTTTTTCGTTGCGTCCGCCTTCGGGGAAGAGCTTCTGCAAGTCTATTGTCTTAACCCCTGCTCCATGCTGCGTAAATGGCACAGTTGTAGTAACCAGTTCGGCATCAGGAAGAACCGGCAGATAATGCTGTTCTCCGTCACTGAAGTCCTTGCCTTCCGCAAATATCCTGCAAATAAGCAGTGCGTTGTTTGCATTAGGATGATAATTGAATGTAACGTTACCTGTTGAATCAGCCTCAACTTCAAAATCCTTCTTTACCTCAAACACTATCTTCTCTGTCTCAGGGTCAACGAGCTGCATAGTGGCCTTACCCTTAACAGCCTTATCAGAGGTATTGAATATTCTTGTAGATATCTGCGCACGGTCGCCGACACGTACAAAGCGTGGAACATTGGGCTGAACCATTACGGTCTTGCTTGCCACTGTCTTCGCGTCTATCATACCATTGTTCATCTGCCTGTCGTGTGCAAAGCCCATGAAGCGCCATGTAGTAACACTTTCCGGCAACGTGAACTTAATCAAAACATTGCCGTCGGCATCAGCATTAAGTGCCGGATAGAAGAAAGCGGTTTCATCAAGATTCTCACGCAACTGCACCCCACTCCCGGCATTGTCCGTGGTCTTTCCTTCAGACACAACGACAGTTTCAGTCAATTCAGATGATTTAGAAAGTTCATCTTTGCTCATTGCCATATTCTTCTGCGGTGCTGACGAAGACGCCAAGAGTCGCGAACCCCTGACCATTACGCCAGGAGTAATGTCTGAAAGTTCTTCTTGTGTTACAATGCCATACATTCCTCCATATTTGTTTCCAGAAGAGATATCAATACGACCGAAGTCTAAAACAGACACATCAGGCAGTTTCAGATCGGCCATATTACTAAGATTCAACGAACCGATACTTGGAATGCTCCATGCAGAATAAGGCAACGACTGCGACATGTATGGAGCAAACCACCATGAGAACTGCTTAATCTGATCCAACGAAGAATCATACATCGAGGCAATAAGCTGTGCATCAGCCGGTTTTCCGTCAGGACGTGCAATGTTAAGTGTCCATTCCTCCTTCTGTCCCGGTGTAAGACGGTCGCGGAATGTCTTCCATTTCAGTATAAGACGTTTGTCGGGCAGCGGTTTGGAAATACCTACGCTATAAGAATAAGCCTTACCGTCTTTCACCCAAACAAGACTTATACGCAATCCGTCACCATATTCGTCTTTATAAGTTATCTTGTGAGTTACAACCTCATTGCTAAGCTCAAAAGTACCGCTCTTCAACACCTTGTCGCCTGATACAACGTTGTAAAGTACGTGAACATCTGCATCCGATGAGCCCAACTGTAAATAAACAGGACTGCCGTCACGAGGGAACTCACTGGCTGATATGTAGAACCAGTCGTGAGTCTTTATACACGGCACTTTGTCATCATAACTGAATACATAGAAATCGTGCTTAACAGTATCGTTACCACAGATAGCAGTAAGTGTATGCTTGCCCGATTTAAGATTGTCCGCAGTGTTCCATGTAAGTTCAGTGTCGGTATTTGCCTTGGCTGTAAACTTGCCTTCAATACCGCTTATAGTATAAACGACTTCGCCAGGAATATCATTTCCGGCTGAATTCTTCAATGAGAATCTTATTGTTTTAAGACTGTCGCGAAGCGTCTTCTCCGGCATATCGCAGCTAAATGCAGTAGCCTTGCTGCCCAACGGCAGACTTATCTGACCGTTGTGACTCTCGCCTGCCTGATCGGTTACATCCGTTTCAGCAACAATATTATAAAATCTCGGTATGCTGTAAAAGTCCTCACGGCTGACACCCAGGCCATCTTCCCAAACCGGCAACACCATAGGCATGTCTATCTTAAACGTACCGTCGGCACCGGTTACAGTCTCGCCTTCAGCCAAAATGTTGCTGTTAAGCTCGTCAACTCTTACCAGCGGACTATAATAACGCCACCACAAAGCCTGATTGCGGCGCACGGTGTACTTAACCTTTGCACCCTGTACAGGCACGCCTGAATATGCTTTGGCGCGCCCGGTAACGCTTATTGTATCGCCGTTCTCATACTTTTCCTTAACCTCATCAAACACGACTTCAAACGTCGGACGCTTATATTCCTCTACACGGAAACTTGCAGAAGCACTGAGTGAGCTTTCGGTTGTCAGCGTATAATTACCTGTAAGTCCTCCATGAGGCAATACAAAGTCGGCTGAAGCCGTACCGTAATCATCAGTAGTGAGTTCTTTTTCCGCCACAGTCTTATAGTTAGCGTCCTTCAAAGCCAGCTTGAAGGTCTTGCCGCTTACAGCTGTCTGCTTCAGCTTGTCTATATGACGCACCACAACTGCTACGTGTACAGTCTGTCCGGGGCGGTAAATGGTGCGGTCCGTAAACAGCGAGGCAGCGTCGCGGTTTGTTGTGTTCGAGCTATAATAGAATCCTGAAATGAACGGATCAAAAGGCAATGCGTTGTCATTTTCGCTGCGGGCACGGATGTAGTCTATGTCGTCTTTTCCTAAATCGTAAATCAGTTCTCCGTTCTTATCACAGTTAAATGTAGCTATATTATCAGTTCCTTTCAGTATTTCAATCTTCGCTCCGTCCACAGGCTGACCGCTGGTTGCATTTACAACAGCAAAGCGTATCTTGTTGTCAGGTAATTCCTGACCGACGATAAACATGTCAGAAACATACATCAGTCGTCTGTCTGGCTTCACGTTCTTATTGTCTGACGACAGTTCTACAAGATAAACACCGACAGGCAGGTTTTTGATTTCAATCGAATCTTCAACTTCTTCATAAGCAGCATGACCTGTGTAATTTCTCGTTACAGATGCTACTACGCTGCCTAAGGCTTTAGCTTTCAGTTTAGCAAAATCTTCGCTTATACTCGGATTAAGGTCAACGTCGCCGTTTACTTTAAGACGTGTCAGCGTAAATGTAAGTTTGCCGATATTGCGTACTTTTACTTTCAGGCTGTTCACACTGCCCGGTGTTATTACATCGTGCTCCATATTAGCCGAAAACTCCGGATTAGTCAGCGTCATCATCTCATTCTTCAGCTTCTGCGCACGCTGCCATGTGCCCCAGCGTTTCAGTGAGTTTTCTATATATTCAGCCTTTTCTTTAGCCGTTACGTCATAAGCCCGAGCCATCATCGAGTATCTTTTTATTGCGACCTCGCAGCATGCAGGCAGGTCACCATAAACATCAGCAAGCGAGTCGAGCGACTCTATATATTCTGAGTCTTCAATACTTCTCTGATATATCTGTCCGTTTTTATTCGCTTTCTGCGTTACCATGTCGAGAGCCGTCAGCAGCGCAGCCGTGCGGTTCTTGGTCTTCACATAGTAAGTGTGCATCGTGGCATAGTCTTCGGCGGTATAGCCTATAAGACTAAGCAGGTCGTTGCCGAAGAGAGCGGCGTCGCGTCCCTTTACAACAAACGGTACGTAAGCGTCGGCCTTCTTTGACGCAAGCATTGCCGGATCAGCCAGCGCCTTCTTGAAATATGTATCTCTCTTGTCTTGCAAAGAACTGCGCAAGAATACCAATTCATCGCACGACTTGCCTAATGCGGCGTAGCACACGGCAGCCAAAGCCGGGTCATTTTTCTCATATCCGGCAGCCTTCTCCTCAAGCCGTGACATCTGTGGCTTTATTGAGTCTGTAGATATTTTACCCCATGTCCACATTATATGCCATTCTGCTTTCAGCAGCTGACCGTAGTTTTTCTCATTTCCGGCCTTTGCTGCGATCTTCTCCAGATATTCAATCTGAGTCTTTGGCAGGTCGCGCTTTGCAGCGTCGTCTACCTTTTTCCACAGCTCTGTATATCCGTCAGCAAGCATACTCATAGGTATCAGAAAAAATATGACAAATAATGAAAATACCGTTTTTCTCATGATAAAGTATTTTTATGTTCTCCATTAATAAGTTGCAGGCAGCCGTATACAGTGAAAGCATAGTTACCTGAAACCGTTTTACAAAGGTAGACAAATAACCTCAACCAGCAAAACGATTTAAAGTTTTTTCCTTTTTAACAAACATCTTTATGGTGATTGTCAAAGCACAAAACCACAGCTGACAGCCGTCAACTCTGCTGAAGACAGCCGGTGTAAAATCTGACGGCAACAAAAAACGCAAAGAAAAGACTAACGCAATTCCCTTAGCAGATGACGGACTGCAAGCAGCGGATGATAGAGAATCATTCTCGGACCGGCATAGCGCATTATTTCCTTTACGCGCTGCTTCATCTCATTGTTGTAACAATGCACCTTGCACAGCCTACACGTGGGCTTATTCTCACCGAACGGACATCTTGACAGACGCCCGTGAGCATAGTCAATCAGCGCCCGGCAACTGTCGCAAAGTTCCCTGTTGCCTTCCTTGTGGCGACAATACAGGCGTATCATCATCTCAACCGTGCGCTTCTCCTCGTCTATTCTCGACCTTCGGCTCATGTTTTTTAATATGCAATGTTATCCTTTCAATCAGTCTTTAAGCGTTATCTTGCAGTTGTCAAGGCTCTCAATCACAGCCAACGACTCTACACGTATGCCGGCCTTACGCAGATACTCGCCACCGTGCTGGAAGGCTTTTTCAATAACGAACCCCATACCTACCAGTTCGGCTCCTGCCTGATTCACAAGGTCGATAATACCCTTAGCGGCATTGCCGTTAGCCAAAAAGTCGTCGATAAACAACACCTTGTCGCCACGACAGAGAAACTCGTTGCTTACGCATATATCATAATTCTTCCGTTTGGTAAACGAATATACCGTCGTTGTAAGCATGCCTTCCATTGTTACCGGCTTTTTCTTCTTTGCGAATACCACCGGCAGTTCGAGCAGATAGCCTGTCATTATCGCCGGCGCAATGCCGCTCGCCTCTATTGTTATAATCTTATTTATCTCTGTCGATGCGAATCGTCTTACAAAGTCGACAGCTATCGATTTCATCAAAACCGGGTCCATCTGATGATTTATAAAACTGTCAACCTTCAGTATACCATTTTCAAGACATTTGCCGTCGCGCAATATCCGTTCTCTCAGTGCGTCCATCTTTTTTATTTGCAAAGTTAGTGCAAGCAGAGTGAAATGCAAAATAAAAACGAATGAAACGAGTTTTTATTTTCAATTCCGAGGCGAAGCCTGACTTATTCAAAGTTACCGCAAGCCGAGTGAAATGCAAAATAAAAATGAGTGAAACGAGTTTTTATTTTCAATTCCGAGGCGAAGCCTAACTTATTCAAAGTTACCGCAAGCCGAGTGAAATGCAAAATAAAAATGAGTGAAACAAGTTTTTTATTTTCAATTATAAGCTTCAGATTTACGATAAAGAATCAATGCAAAACCAAAAGACGGCAAATCGCGTTGTAAAAGAGCATGTTTTATCACACAAAAGAGCATCTTTCGCAATGCAAAAGATGCTCTTTTAGGAAGCAGTCAAAAACCGTAAATACACTCACAAAGCATTACATTCATAACAATCTGATTTTCAATAAATTGAGATAACACAAGACTAAAACATATAAAAATCATGAAACATAATCTTGTACGATAATTCCGCATTAATATAAACACAACTCAACATTTCAAAACTGGGCTTTAAACTCATAATAAAGTGTACATCAGCCATCTTGTTTTACATCATTGCACAAAACCGGCAACATACACCGACACCCACAACAGGCATCAAAAAAACAACGGAACATTTATAGTGATGTAGAGAAAAATAATTAATTTTGCATTCACTATAAGTCAGACCTTTTAATACAGAAGCATTATGACACCAAAAGAAATACGCAACGAAAGGCTTGCCCAAAAGATGATAAAGAACCTGAAACGACGCAACTTCGAAGCATTCTACTGCCCTACGGCTGCCGAAGCTGTCGAGAAGGTTTCTTCACTGATTCCTGACGGGAGCAGTGTTACATGGGGCGGTTCGATGACAATACGCGACATGGGACTGACAGCAGCACTTCACAAGCGCAATCTTAATATATTAGACCGTGACCAGGCAGCCGACCGCGACGAGGCACAGCGCATATACCGCGCGGCATTCGACGTTGACTATTATCTGTCGAGCGTAAACGCAATAAGCGAGGACGGAGTGATTGTCAACATTGACGGCAACGGTAACCGTGTGGCCGCCATCACGTTCGGACCTAAAAAGGTTATATTCGTAGTAGGACTTAACAAGGTAGCGCAAGACGTAAACAGCGCTCTGGCACGTGCCCGCTCAACTGCAAGCCCTATCAACGCCGCACGTTTCGACATAAAGACTCCTTGCCAGATTGACGGAATATGCCACAACTGCAATTCACCTGAAAGTATCTGCAACTACATCCACTTCCTGCGCAACTCTCATCCGGCAGGACGCCACACCGTTGTACTGGTAGGTGAGGATTTGGGATATTAAACATTATACAAGTCAAGGTAACAGATTCAGCCGTAAGTCTTTGACAGTTGCAAGGACAATGGCTGAATATGTTTTCATGACTGATTATTCATAAAGACTGATTTTTTCATAACTCTTAATTCAATAAATGATTGTCTGTATTGCCGAGAAACCAAGTGTTGCGAGAGACATAGCCCGTATTTTGGGCGCAACGACCTCACACGACGGATATATCGAAGGCAACGGGTATCAGGTTACATGGACTTTCGGTCACCTGTGCACGCTGAAAGAACCTGACGACTATACGCCGATGTGGAAGCGCTGGAGCCTCAGCGCACTACCTATGCTGCCCGCACGTTTCGGAATAAAACTCATTGACGACAAAGGAATAATAAAACAGTTCGGCATAATAGAGAAACTTATGCAGGCTGCCGACGGTATTATAAACTGCGGCGATGCCGGACAGGAAGGAGAACTGATACAGCGCTGGGTTATGCAGAAGGCTCAGGCCAAGTGCCCCGTGAAGCGTCTGTGGATTTCGTCAATGACCGACGAGGCAATACGCGAAGGCTTCAACACGCTGAAAGACCAAAGCGAATACCAGCCTTTGTATCTTGCCGGACTTAGCCGCGCCATAGGCGACTGGATTCTAGGCATGAACGCGACGCGCCTTTACACGTTGAAATACGGACAGAACCGACAGGTACTGTCGATAGGACGTGTGCAAACACCTACTCTGGCGCTGATTGTGAACAGACAGAAAGAGATTGACAATTTCAAGCCGGAACCTTACTGGGTTCTCTCTACAATATACCGCGACACGCTTTTCACCGCCACAGCAGGCAAATTCACAAGCAAGGAGGAAGGCGAAAAATCGTTTGCCAAGATTGCCGACAAGCCCTTCACCGTAACCGACGTTCAGAAGAAGGCCGGCAAGGAAGCTCCTCCACATCTCTATGACCTTACTTCATTGCAGGTAGACTGTAACAAAAAGTTCTCAATGAGTGCAGAAACCACGCTCAACGTGATACAGTCGCTCTATGAGAAAAAGCTCACAACTTACCCACGTGTGGACACTCAGTACCTCAGCGACGACATTTATCCAAAGTGTCCTGCTACTCTGAAAGGACTGCGCGGATATGAAACGTTCACCCTGCCGCTTGCCGGAGTAAAACTGCCGAAGAGTAAGAAGGTGTTTGACTCGTCAAAAGTTACTGACCACCACGCCATTATACCGACCGGTGTTCCTGCCTCAAACCTGACCGATTTGGAGAAACATGTCTACGACCTTGTGGCAAGACGCTTCATCAGCGTGTTCTATCCGGACTGCAAATTCTCAACAACAACCGTACAGGGAAAGGTCGACGACGTAGAGTTCAAGGTCAGCGGCAAGCAGATACTTGACCCGGGATGGCGCGTGTTGTATGCAAAAGACACACAGACGAACGACAACGAGAATACAAAAGAGCAGGACGAAGAGCGCACTCTACCTGCATTCACAAAAGGAGAAAGCGGCGCTCACACACCGACTCTTACCGAGAAGTGGACAACTCCGCCTAAATTCTACACCGAAGCGACACTGCTGCGCGCAATGGAAACCGCCGGAAAGTTCGTAGAAGACGAGGAACTGCGTGCAGCTCTTAAAGAAAACGGAATAGGAAGACCGTCGTCGCGCGCCAATATAATAGAGACTTTGTTCAAGCGTCGCTACATTAAGCGCGAGCGCAAGAACATTGTTGCCACGCCGACCGGCATCGAACTGATTGACACTATTAAGGAAGAACTGCTGAAAAGCTGCGAGCTTACAGGTATATGGGAGAAGAAACTGCGCGACATAGAGCATGAGAAATATGACGCCGGACAGTTTATCAACGAACTGAAACAGCAGATTACGAACATCGTAAACGACGTTCTTGCCGACAACAGCAACCGCCACGTAACTATAATGACGGACGAGGACATGAAGAAGTCGCAAAAGAGGACTTCACGGCCAAAGCCGAAGAGCAAGACTGTTGCCAAAGCCGCGCCTGCAAAGGAAGAGAAAAGCAAGCCGGAACTGCCAGCCGACGACTCAATAATAGGCAAGACCTGCCCCGAATGCGGCAAGGGACATATTATAAAAGGAAAAACAGCCTACGGATGTGACCGCTGGCGTGAGGGATGTACTTTCCGTCTGCCTTTCAAACAATAAATGACAGGAAAACAAGTTATTATATAAAAGTCCGGCATCGGCCGCAGACGGTTATCCCAAGCAGCCGGCAAAGCACAGCTGACCATTATCAGGCAGCAGACATAATGCGGACTTTTATTCTACTTTAAGATATGAAAGTCAAACTCACTCCATACATACTCATTGGTCTCGTGGCTCTTCTCACAGCCTCGTGCGGAGCAGAACATTATATGAAAAAAGGCGAGAAGTTTCTCGCCTTAGGCGAATATTACGATGCGGCTGCCGACTTCAAGACGGCATACAACAAGACTCCGTCGAAAGAAAGAGACAAACGTGGCGAGCGTGCGAAGAAGGTTGCTTACTGTTACGACCGCATAAACTCTAACTCAAAGGCCATTGCGGCATACCGTAACGTTATCAGATACAAGAAAGACAGCATTGACACACACCTGGCTTTGGCACGCCTGCTGATGAAAGCAGCCAACTATAAAGAGGCCGCCAAAGAATTCCAACTGGTTTTAGACTCACTTCCCGACAACGAACTTGCACAAACCGGACTGCTGTCGGCACAGACTGCACAGGCCGAAAAGGAAGCAGGCTCAAGGTATATCGTGAAGAAAATGGACATATTCAACTCCCGACGGGCTGACTATTCACCAATGCTTTTCGGTGATGAATACGACAAACTGTACTTCACTTCTACCCGAAACGAGGCTCAGGGCGATGAGCTTAGTGGAATAACAGGCACAAAACCCGGTGACATATTCTATTCACAGAAAGATGAGAACGGCAAATGGCAACGCCCTGAAACCATAGAATCGGGACTGAACACTGAATACGACGAAGGCGCATGCTGCTTCACGCCCGACCAGAGTGAGATGTATCTTACACAATGTGTTACCGACCCGAACTATCCGAGGTTTGCAACCATCGTTACATCAGCACGTTCCGACGCTGCATGGGGCAAGCCTCAACCTCTCGAAATAACCCGCGACACACTGTCGAGCTATGCACATCCGGCTATATCTCCTGACGGAATGTGGCTCTACTTCACATCAGACATGCCCGGAGGCAATGGCGGACTCGACATCTGGCGCGTAAGAATAACATCCGCCGGACTTGGAGGTGTCGAGAACTTGGGTGAACCTATCAACACGCCTGGCGATGAAATGTTCCCAACGTTCAGGCCTAACGGCGACCTGTATTTCTCGTCTAACGGACATAAGGGACTCGGCGGACTCGACATTTACATTGCAAAAGTTGACAAGAAGACCAAACGTTTCGTGTTGGAACACCCCGGATATCCGCTCAACTCACAGGGCGATGACTTCGGAATGACATTTGAAGGCCTGTACAATCGCGGTTTCTTCTCGTCGAACAGAGGCGATGCAAGAGGCTGGGACCACATCTACAGCTTCGAGAAACCAGAGATAATACAGACCGTTAAGGGCTGGGTTTACGAGATGGACGGCTACGAACTTCCTGAGGCACAGGTATATATGGTTGGCAGCGACGGCACGAACCTGAAACTGAGTGTTAAGGGAGACGGCTCTTTTACACAGGAAATAAACCCTAATGTTGACTACATATTCCTTGCCACATGCAAAGGTTTCCTTAACCATAAGGAAGAACTTAAAGTGAAGCCTGTAACCGAATCAGAGGAATACGTGCTGCAATTCCCGCTTGCGTCAATACGTGTGCCGGTACTGATTGACAACATCTTCTACGACTTCGACAAGTAT
The DNA here is from genome assembly GCA_902491375.1 of uncultured Prevotella sp. Classification (GTDB taxonomy): domain Bacteria; phylum Bacteroidota; class Bacteroidia; order Bacteroidales; family Bacteroidaceae; genus Prevotella. The sequence goes on along the minus strand of CABUHE010000009.1, from coordinate 25,830 downwards.
TCGCTCCGCCCGGAATCAAAGAAAGCGCTCGACGAACTTGTCAAGCTGCTGAACGAGAATCCGAATGTTACAATAGAACTCAGTGCCCACTGCGACTATAAAGGCAGTGCGGAATATAACAAGACACTGTCACAGAAAAGAGCCGAGACAGTCGTTAACTATCTGATTGAGCACGGAATAGCCAAAGACAGACTCTCGCCGGTAGGCTACGGAAAGGAAAAACCGAAGACAATACGCAAGAAACTGACCGAGAAATATCCGTGGCTGAAAGAAGGTGACGTACTGACAGAGGAATTCATCAAGAAGCTCGACAAGGACAAACAGGAAATATGCAACCAGCTGAACCGCCGTACCGAGTTCGTTGTATTGCGTATAACATACGGAATGTTTGACGAAAAAGGCAACTTGAAGAATCCGCCTAAGACACAGGAACCGGCCGACAGCGGCAACAACAGCGAAGACCTGTTCTTCGATTTTCAGTAAATATCCTGCCGACTGCGCATGAGTCGTAACAGCACTGATAATCAATCAGTTAGCAAAAGGCCACATATTACATCATAAAAGGCCATGTTTTATCGCATAAAAGGCCACCTTTTGTCGTGCAAAAGGTGGCCTTTTATAATTTATCTGATTTTATAGTATCACAAGAAACTTCATTAACAGGAAAACAACCACGGTTATTTTCCTGACACAAACGTCAATCATCAGCCACTGCCTTATATCCTCCTACGCATATCAACGAGAGCAACAAGAGCCATATAAGATAAGGAACAATATACCGTCCGCTATGTTCAGGCATCAGAGAAAGCGCATAATGGAATATTTCTGACAGCTTGTCAAACCAATCAAAGACAAAGCACATCAACACACCGGCCAGGACACACACTCCTGTCCATATACGGTTAAGCCGACGGGTGCGGTCGGGCAGCCTGCGCATAACCCTATTTGAAAAACCGTTGTCAGGCAATTCTACATTATTCTCATCAAAAAACTTCCCTACAAGAAGTTCGTCCCTATCTTCAGTCATATCCATTTTCCTTTAATATTGCTGCAAGTTTAGTCTTTCCACGTGACAAATGTGACTTCACAGTGCCTGTCGGCATGCCTGTTATCTCAGCCACACGTTCAATAGTCTGGCCTTCTATCAGCTGAAGGACAACGCACAGACGCTCCTCATCCTTCAGCATTTTAAGGCAGTTGTAAATATCAAGTTTCAGTCCTACGTCAGTATTCTGTCCTGCACGTTCTATCCTTTCAGCCGCTATCATGCCAGTTGCACGGCGCGACCTAGCATAATCAAGAAAGACATGATAACCTATACGGAAAAGCCATGTTGAGAAAACCGACAGACCGCGGAAGCTGCGTATATTTGTATAAGCCTTAATGAAAGTCTCTTGTGCAAGGTCATCGCTCAACGCAGAGTCGCCAAGGGTTAGGCCGAGAAAGAACCGGCGCACCTGCGACTGGTATTTATTGACAAGCTTGCCGAAGGCACGTTTGTCGCCAAACGCCACTACACGGGCAACCAACGATATGTCGTTAACAACTTTCATTAATTTCTCAAATTAGCAGTAAGAGCAACTTCATTGACCTTTACAGATTTCTATCATCGTCATTCTTATCCTCCTTTTTCGCCGAAGTTTTAGCTATCACGGCCTGCCCTGCACCATAAAGAGCCACCAGCACACCGACACCTATGAGCGACTCTATACTTAAAGACAGGAATACGGCTATAAGACCAAGACCTAAAAAGAAATTCCTCACACCCTTACGCCACAACACTTCGTTGCTTTCAAGATAGTTTTTATTCATGTCATCAGGCACAGGCTGACCGTTCTCCATAGCCTTTTCTATAACACGGTAACGGTCTTTCCTCCGCTTAAACACAAGATACAGGATTACAGCGACAAGAATAACAGGCGACAATACCGTAATAATGCAAAGCAAGACAAAGAAGATTGCTACAATAATTCCTCCTGTACTTACTGAAGTAAGATAAGCAATAAGGCTGAAAGGATCACTATCTACGTCAGAGAAAGAGATTCCTTCATCGTCTGGATTGACTTTCTTGTACGAATGATGCGCAGTCGCCGTGTCGTTTGCCGTTGTGTCCGAATAAGCAACAATACTGCTCGTATCAGCCACACTTGCATGTTTCGCAGACTTAGCATGTTGTGCCTGAGCTGCCACTGGCAGACATAAAGCCAACGCTGTTGTAATTATTAATATAAGATTCTTCATTTAATTATACTTTTTTCGTTATTCTGTATGTTAGACGTAAAGCAATGCTGAAAAGTTGCAACGAACCAATACTTTTTTAGAAAAAACAAAAAATATAGTGTGGCAAAAAAGGACTTGATCTTTCTTACCACACTACAACAAGCACTGTTTATCAGATAAAAAAACGGAATATTTAGAATATTCTACCGCAAAGGCGGAAATTAAGAACCGGATAAACCTTTATCTTACTCAGCACTTTCATAACTTCACCGCCATCACTTCCGAGGTCTTCGCTTGTAAGTTCATCTCCATTACAATAAACTTTGGGTGAACCCCAGAACATAACACCAAGCTCAAACATGAATCCAAGACGTTTCTTTGGTACAGCCCGACCTGCACCAATTCCGAGATAAGGCTTGAATCCCTTTGTCTTGATTTCCGCATTGATGTTACCGTCTTCATCAGGAGTAAGCAAATAGTCGCCAAGTTCGTATCCAATCATATTGTTTGGATTACGTTTGTTGTAGTCAGCCACCTCCTTCAACAGGCCGTCTTCCTTATTATAACCTTTAATTACACTGCCTCCACCGAAATAAGCTCCGGCTGTAATATGGAATCCGCTACTCTTGAAAGGATAAATATCAAAAAGCAACTTGCCGTTAGTGAATCCTGTCTTAGCCTCAACGCTTATCTCATTTGGAACGTATGACAAATCATACGGTGTCCCGCTAACATCCAGATCGGTACTAAATGTAAACTTAGGCATGACCGAAAATCCGGCACGCACCTGTACATAATTGCATACAGGCATAGCAACATCAGCACCAATACCCGGTGTTCCGCCTGTAACTCCAATTGAAAGATGATTAAAGATATTCTTATCATCATCTTCTTGAGCATTGGCACTAAAAGCTATCAACGCCAATGAAACCAAAATAAAGAAACGTTTTATTCCCATAGTAGTGTAACGATATTTTGTGATTAATTACAAAGTTTATCAAAAACGCTTGATTTTACAAAGATAAGTTAATTTAACTAATCATACAACATTTCATATAAAAACTTTAAAATAATTTGTAACTTTGCATAAAGATTATACGCATTATGGACGTGCCTGCCATATTTAAGACAAACAATGCATCCTAACAGCAGAATATGATTTTACCTGAAGACTTCATCAATAACACAAGAGACGCACTCGGTAACAACCTTTTTGAGACTCTGTGCAACGGTCTCGAAGCCGAAACACCTGTAAGCATAAGGCTTAATCCACAGAAATGCAATGTAGATGACGTCACAATAGAGGGCTGTTCAGGGCGTGTGCCCTGGTGTGCAGACGGCTATTATCTTAAATCACGTCCTAATTTCACTTTCGATCCGATGCTTCATGCCGGTCTTTATTACGTGCAGGAAGCGTCATCAATGTTCCTAGATAAAGTATTACGCCAGTACGCAGGCTCACCTACGGCCGTTCTCGACCTGTGCGCCGCACCCGGCGGCAAGTCGACAGTAGCCCGTTCGGTGCTGCCCGAAGGATGTCTGCTAATAAGCAACGAACCTATACGTCAGCGCGCGCAGATACTGGCAGAGAACATTCAGAAGTTCGGCAGCCCCGATGTTATCGTAACCAACAACTATCCTGACGACTTCAAGCGCAGCGGACTGACGTTTGACATAATCATAGCCGACGTTCCCTGCTCAGGTGAAGGAATGTTCCGCAAAGACCCGGAAGCCATAAAAGAATGGAGTATGCAGAACGTTGATAAGTGCTGGAAGCTGCAACGCAGCATTGTGGAAAGCATCTGGGACAATTTAAAACCAGGCGGACTGCTGGTTTATTCAACCTGTACTTTCAATACAAAGGAAGACGAGGAGAACGTGAGATATATCTGCGAAGAACTCGGAGCAGAACTCCTTACAGTTGAAACAGACGCAGAATGGAACATCACCGGCTCTGTTCTGCCGGGCTTTGACAAACCGGTTTACCGCTTTCTGCCAGGACTTACAAAGGGTGAAGGCCTCTTCATGGCCGTAATGCGCAAAGACGGAGACACCGACAGTGAACCGTGCTCACAGAAAAAAGACAACAAGAAGAAAAAAGAACGTAACAAGCCAAGTGCAGGCAAGCAAATACTGCCCGACAGCTCATGGCTGCTAAACCCCGAAAACTTCGACATTACCGACAATAATGGCCGTTATACAGCCATTCCGAAAGCATGGCGCAGCATGTATGACATGGCTGCAAAAAGTCTGAAAATACTCTCGGCAGGCGTACCTATGGGCGAACTGAAAGGGAAAGACATCATTCCAGCCCATGCACTTGCACTGTCGACATGCCTCAACCTGTCAACATTCGCTACGGCAGAACTCGACTACGCCCAGGCATTAAGCTATCTGAGAAAAGAAGCAGTAGCACTGCCTGACGGCACTCCACGCGGCTACGTGATTGTAAAATACAAGGGCATACCGCTCGGCTTTGAGAAAAACATCGGCAACAGAGCCAACAACCTCTACCCTACCGAATGGAAAATAAAAAGCCAGCACACACCTGAAGGCCTGAATGAGATAATAAAGAAATGACCGCAACAGCCACACCGGCAGCGGCACAGAACGCTTATACAGAAAATAAACAAACTTCCACAATAAAATGAAACAATATCTTGAACTGCTCAACCGCATTATGACGGAGGGCGTAAAGAAGCACGACCGCACGGGTACCGGCACGATAAGCATATTCGGCAACCAGATGCGCTTCAACCTGGAGGACGGATTTCCGCTGCTCACGACAAAGAAACTGCACCTGAAGTCGATTATCTACGAACTGCTCTGGTTCCTAAAAGGCGACACAAACGTGAAATACCTGCAAGACCACGGAGTAAGAATATGGAACGAATGGGCTGACGCCGATGGCGAACTCGGCCCTATATACGGTCACCAGTGGCGCTCATGGCCTGACTATAACGGCGGACATATCGACCAGATAAAGAACGTCGTTGAACAGATAAAGCACAATCCAGACTCACGCCGAATGATTGTAAGCGCATGGAACGTGGCCGACATCGAGCAGATGCACCTGCCGCCATGCCACTGTCTGTTCCAGTTTTACGTCGCTGACGGCCGTCTGAGCCTGCAACTCTACCAGCGCAGCGCAGACACTTTCCTCGGAGTGCCTTTCAACATAGCTTCTTACGCTTTGCTGCTTATGATGATGGCGCAGGTAACAGGACTCAAGGCAGGCGACTTTATCCACACGACAGGCGACACGCACATCTATCTTGACCACATAGAACAGGTGAAACTGCAACTGACAAGAGAGCCACGCCAGCTGCCGACAATGACTCTCAACCCCGACGTGAAGGATATATTCAGCTTCAATTACGAGGACTTCAAGCTGGAGAACTACAACCCGTGGCCGCACATATCGGGCAAGGTGAGCGTATAAGACATCACTGAAATACAGAACAGAAACAAAAGTTTTGACATTATGGAGATAACAATAATAGCCGCAGTGGCACGCAACGGAGCCATCGGCAAGGACAACAAACTGATTTACCGTCTGCCCGACGACATGAAACGCTTTAAGGCTCTCACTACAGGCAATACCGTACTGATGGGTCGCAACACGTTTGACTCGCTGCCGAAAGGCGCACTGCCCAACCGCCGTAACATCGTATTGAGCCGCACGAAAAGCGATTTTCCCGGCTGCGACACATACAGCTCACTCGAAGAAGCCATCAGCCACTGCGCTCCTGATGAAAAAGTATTCATCATAGGAGGCGCGAAGGTCTACGAGCAGTCTATTGGCATGGCCGACCGTCTGTGTCTGACAGAGATTTACGACACACCTGCCGATGCCGACGCGTTCTTCCCCAAGTATGACGGATGGCGTGAAGTTTCACGTGAGGAACACGCTATTGACGACCGCCATGCTTACCGCTTCGCTTTCGTTGACTATGTGAAATAACATCACTAAGACAACGGCAGCAACTCGTTTACGGTTATTCAGAGACCGAACGATACACTTCTGAAATACAACTGATGATTTTCATAAAACAGACATCTGACTCTTTTCGGGCCATGTGTCTGTTTTTTATTTAACCGTATGACACTGACGGTTTTGTAAAAGACCGTCTTTCACCGTGTAAAAGACGCCCTATTGCGCTGCAAAAGATGCTCTTTTAAAAGCCGAAATGCCATCTTTTACAATACGTTTACTAAGTTATTGATTATAAATAAGTTACAACTTGGCAAGAAATATGCCGCCAAGCAGATAACGATATGCCCGCCGTTGAATCAGCAGGCATAAGCCCCAAGGACGAAACAGCATACCGATGTTATGACTAATAAAGGCAAAATCATCTTCTTTTATTTTGCGTTACGCCATATTTGCGCTATATTTGCATTATTTAAAGAACATAACCCGGCAACACGGCTGATATTGCATAAACACATAAACAAAGCAATAATCAACACAACTGGATGCCGGCAATAAGAAAAACAACAATCATATTTAAAACTTTTAAGACATTATGCTTAACGTAAATGATAAGGCTCCCGAGATACTGGGACACGATGAGAACGGCAATGAAATAAAACTCAGCGACTTCAAAGGCAAGAAGCTCGTATTGTATTTTTATCCCAAAGACCTTACTTCAGGCTGCACAACTGAGGCTTGCAACCTGCGCGACAATTATGAAGAACTGAAAGCGCAAGGCTATGAGGTCGTAGGCGTAAGCGTTGACGACGAGAAGAAGCACCAGCGTTTCATAGCAAAGAACGAGCTGCCCTTCCACCTGATAGCCGACACAGAGAAAACTCTTGTAGAACAGTTTGGCGTTTGGGGCGAGAAGAAAATGTGCGGACGCACGTATATGGGCACACTGCGCACAACATTCATAATCAACGGCGACGGAATAATAGAGCGCGTGATAACACCTAAGGAAATAAAGGTGAAAGAACACGCCGCACAGATTCTGAAATAAAAAATCCAAGTTAACTATATTAAAATCAATCTATGATTAACCGACAATTATTACATCCTGAAAGCATCGTGGTTGTGGGCGGTTCGAACAACGTTCACAAGCCTGGCGGTGCACTGGTACGCAATCTTATCAGCGGCGGCTACAAAGGCACGCTGAGAATTGTCAACCCGAAAGAAGACGAGGTGCAGGGCATCAAAGTATTCCACGACTCTGCCGACATACCTCCTACAGACCTGGCAGTGCTTGTGATTCCTGCTCCGGCATGTCCTGACACGGTAGAACTGCTCGCAAGTCAGAAAGGCGTCAAGGCTTTCATCATAATCTCAGCCGGATTCGGTGAAGAGACCAAAGCGGGAGCCATTCTGGAGCAGCGCATAGTTGACTCTTGCGCAAAATACGGAGCTGCTCTTATAGGGCCTAACTGTATCGGTCTGATGAACTCATGGCACCACAGCGTGTTCACAAAGCCTATCCCAACTCTGCATGAGAAAGGCGTCGACTTCATCAGCGGTTCAGGAGCTACAGCCGTATTCATACTTGAATCGGCTGTAATCAAAGGCTTGCCGTTCAACTCCGTGTGGAGTGTCGGCAACAGTAAGCAGATAGGCATTGAGGACGTTCTTCAATACATGGATGAAAACTTTGATGCAGAGCGCGACTCGCACATCAAACTTCTGTATATCGAAAACATCAACAACCCTGACAAACTGCTATTCCATGCCAGTTCACTGATACGCAAAGGCTGCCGTATAGCTGCAATCAAGGCCGGCAGCAGTGAAAGTGGAAGCCGCGCTGCGTCATCACACACAGGCGCGATAGCCAGCAGCGATTCTGCCGTAGAGGCTCTGTTCCGCAAAGCCGGCATAGTGCGCTGCTTCTCAAGAGAGGAGCTTACAACCGTAGGATGCATCTTCACACTGCCACCATTGACAGGACGAAACTTCGCAATAGTAACCCACGCCGGCGGTCCGGGCGTGATGCTGACCGACGCTTTGTCGAAAGGCGGACTTAACGTGCCCAAGATTGAAGGGCCTGAAGCCGACGAACTGAAGAGCCATCTGTTCCCCGGTTCGTCAGTATCAAACCCTATCGATATACTCGCGACAGGTACTCCAGAGCATCTGGGACTGGCAATAGACTACTGCGAGAACAAGTTCAAGGACATTGACGCTATCTTCGTAATCTTCGGAACACCTGGTCTTGTACAGCTGTATGAAGCTTACGATGTGCTGCATAAGAAGATACTTGAATGCAAGAAACCTATATTCCCGATTCTGCCTTGCCTCCATACGGCAGGCCCAGAGGTTGCGGAATTTCTCAAGAAAGGCCATGTAAACTTCAGCGATGAGGTAACACTTGCCACAGCCCTTACCCAAGTAATGAAGACTCCCAAGCCTGCTTCAGGCGAAATAGAACTGTTCGGCGTAGACGTTCCGCGCATACGCGAGGTTATCGGCAGTATAGAGGGCAACGGATACATCTCTCCTGAGAAGGTTCACGAACTGTTCGACTGCGCCGGAATACCTATGGTACCCGAAAAAGTAAGCTCAGACAAGGCTGAACTCGTGGCATTTGCCGAGAAAGTAGGCTACCCAGTCGTAGCCAAAGTGGTAGGCCCTGTACACAAGAGCGACGTAGGCGGCGTTGCACTGAACATCAGGACTGCCGAGCATCTCGCACTTGAGTTTGACCGAATGATGAAGATTGAAGGCGCCACCGGCATCATGGTACAGAAGATGTTGAAAGGTCGTGAGCTGTTCATCGGAGCAAAATACGAGCCACGGTTCGGCCATATTGTGCTCTGCGGACTCGGTGGAATCTTCGTCGAAGTACTCAAAGACGTATCGAGCGGACTCGCTCCGTTGTCTTATGAAGAGGCTTACTCTATGATACATTCACTCCGCGCATATAAGATTATAAAAGGTACGCGCGGACAGAAGGGCATCAACGAGAAGAAGTACGCCGAGATAATAGTACGTCTGTCGACGCTTCTGCGCTTCGCGACGGAAATAAAGGAAATGGACATCAATCCGCTGCTCGCCGATGAGGACAACGTTGTCGCAGTTGATGCGAGAATAAGGATAGAGAAATCCGAGAACTAAATAACTGACAGTATGGAACTGAGAATAAGCCACAGTGCAGCCATAACAGAGCATGAGGCTTATTCTCAGTTCTTTACTATATTAATTAAAGAAATATTACGGCTAATGAAAATACTTGTAATTGAGGACAATGCCGACCTGCGCGAGGTTATAGTACGCTCGCTTGAGAAGGAGCGTTACGTCGTAGAATCAGCTCCTGACTATGCCACCGCGCGCACTAAGGTCTTTGTATATGAATACGACTGCATACTGCTCGACATAATGCTGCCCGACGGCAACGGCCTGAACCTGCTGCGCGAACTGGCAAGTAAAGGCAAGCGCAAGAACGTAATAATAATATCAGCGAAAGACTCTATCGACGATAAGGTGAACGGACTGGAACTCGGAGCTGACGACTATCTGGCTAAACCTTTCCATCTTGCTGAACTGCACGCAAGAATACGCAGCGTGTTAAGACGCAACTCACAGAACGGAGAGAACACCATTAAGTCAGGAAACGTAACCATTCATCCTGATAAGTTCAAGGTTGAGGTTGACGGAAAAGACCTCGACCTGGGCCGGAAGGAATATGACATACTGGTATATTTGGTCAACCGCGCCAACAGACTTATCGAAAAGCAGACTCTCGCAGAAGCAGTATGGGGCGACAACATAGACCAGGCCGACAACTTCGACTTCATCTACGCACAGATGAAGAACCTGCGCAAGCGTCTGAAAGCAGCAGGAGCAAGCATAGAGATAAAGACCGTCTACGGTTTCGGCTACAAACTGGTTGCCTTATAACGGCAAACGGCCTTTCAGAAAACTTATATATAGCAGGCTGAAAAGCACCAACCAGCCATACACAAACTAAATACAGCCACGTCAGGAAAGAACCATAAACAAGCTATAAGCATGAAACTGCAAAACGTCATAACATTCCGTCTGTCAATACTGAAGGCCATAAGCATAGCCCTTTGGGCGGTATGTTTTTACTTTGCCATAATAAAAGAAATAAACAATGAGACTGACGAGGCTTTGACAAACTACGCAGAGAACATCATAACCGACTATCTGGCAGGCGTAAAGCTGCCGCCTTCAAATGAAATATCAGGCAACTTTTACCTTATACGCAACATTACTGCCGATTATGCAAGGCGCCACAGGCACATCAGATATAAGGACACGGAAGTGCATTTCAGGTCAACTTACGGATACGAGCCTGCCCGTTCGGTAACATACATATTCCAGACAGACAGCGGAGAATATAGAGAACTGTCGGTATTCACCGCTACAATAGACAAAAACGAGCTGAAACGGTCGATTCTGTATTGGCTGATAGCACTGTATGCCGTATTGCTTATAGGTATAATCAGCGTCAATCTGTGGACTGTGAAACACAGTATGAAACCGCTGAAAAGACTGTTTGACTGGCTCGACTCATACAAACTGGGACAAAACAACACACCGCTTGACAATCCTACAAATATAACTGAATTCAAGAAACTGAACGAAACAGTACAGAAAAGTACCGAACGCAACGAACAACTCTACAAACAGCAGAAGATGTTTATCGCCAACGCTTCGCACGAAATGCAGACACCTCTCGCTGTCTGCACCAACAGACTGGAGATGCTTCTTGACGAAGACACACTTACGGAAAGCCAGATGGCTGAAATAATAAAGACAATGCGGACGCTGAAAAATCTTTCGGCTACAAACCGCTCGCTGCTTCTGCTGTGCAAAATCGACAACGGACAGTTCAGGAACAACGTTGAGATAGATCTCAAAGACACAATAAACCAGATACTGCCAGACCTTATGTCTATCTACGGACATAAACACATAACCATAAACAAAAACCTGACCGGCGCACCTGTTGCCGAAATGGACGCCTCACTTGCCAACACATTAATAGCCAATCTGCTGAAAAACGCATTCATACATAACGTTACTGACGGTCGGATTGACATAAAGACAGACGAAAACTCATTAAGTATCGCTAACACCGGAGCACCTGAACCGCTTGATGAGAGCAAGATTTTCGAGAGTTTCTACCATTCTGCTGACAAGAAATCGTCAACAGGACTTGGTCTGGCGCTGGTAAAAGCCGTATGCAGACTATACGGATTCGGCATTAAATACAGTTTTAAAGACGGAATGCACGTATTTAAAGTCCTTTTTTCTAAAAATTAGTTAAAAGACAGGACATTCCCGATTATTTCAGATTCTTTACAGAAACACATATAATCTTTGCATCAGAGAAAAGAAACAAGCATGAATAACAAACCTAAAAAAAGCAAGATTATGAAAAGAATTATCCAAACAGCAGTAGTAGCATTAGTTTGTCTCGTAGCGTTTCAAGTAAGTGCAGTAGCTGATAACGACAAACCGATAAACGTAACACAGATGCCGGCAACAGCACAGCAGACAATCAAAAAATACTTCTCTAACAAGAAAGTGGCTCTCGCCAAACAGGAAACTGGAATATTTGAAAAGAGTTACGACATAGTTTTCAACAACGGCGAGAAGGTTGAGTTTGACCGTAACGGCAACTGGACCGAGATTGACTGCAAGATGTCATCAGTTCCGGCAAAGCTCATCCCGGCAAAGATTACACAATATGTGAAGTCAACTTATCCAGGAACAAAGATTCTGAAAATAGAGAAAGACGACAACAGATACGAAGTGAAACTGTCGAACAGACTTGAAGTTACATTCAACAAGAATTTCCAGGTTGTCGACATTGACGACTGAACGCCACAACAGCAATACCATAACGATACAAACAAGACTGAGCCTAAGCCATAACAGCCAAGGCTGAAAGCGCAAGGCTCAGGCTTGACAGAGCTAAATAAGCTGCCAACCACGCAACCAACCTCTTAACATATCAAACTTCCCTACAAAGATGAAGACATTAGTGAAATCACTGTTAGTAGCCATTGCCATACTTATATCAATACCGGGCGCAGCCAATACTGACGGAGGCAAGGCTATATCGCCAAGCAGACTGCCAAAAGCCGCAACCCAAACAATAAGCTCGCACCTGCCCGGCCGCAAGATCGCAATTGCCAAAGTAGAGAGCGGACTGTTCAGCAAGAGCTATACAGTGATATTCACCAACGGTGAGAAGATTGAGTTTGACGGCCAAGGCCGATGGACAGAGGTGAAATGTAAAAGGTCGTCAGTACCGGCATCGCTCGTACCCGGCCCGATAGCACAATACGTAAGGACACACTATCCGAACTGCCGGATTCTGGAAATAGAACGTGACGACGAATATGAAGTAAAACTGTCAAACTACGTCGAGATAACTTTCAATAAGAAATTCGAAGTGATTGACATAGACTGAAACCAAGGTGATAGTTGCTAAAGATATGACATGACTTAATGAATGATTTGACGACGCGAAAGGCCGCCACTCCATAATAAACAAAATGGAGGGCGGCTTTTCTGTTTTCAAATCATAACTTTACATCATAAGGAAGCAGGACAAAATGCCATCCAAGAAGCTTAACAATATAAATAATGAAGCTTCTCAAGAATAAAAGGAAACAGCAACATACAAAAGCGTTAATAACACTGAGAAAACACGTCAGAAACATATTATTCATACATTTTACATAAAAAAAGACTTATTTCTTCACTTAAACAACACACATTAAGAAAATATCACTATATTCGCACTGTAACATTATCGGATACACAGTATTGTGTCACACTGCCTTACTACTGAAGCGGGTAACCGCAAAACATTTATTAACCTGTAACAAAAAACTGATTGAACATGAAGAAGCTATTAATCTTACTTGCCTTTACAGGGATGGCAGCCATCACCTTTGCGCAAGACTCTTTCACAGAAGAGAAGTACAGAGTGGCAACAAACAGGTTCTGGCACAACTGGTTCATACAAGGACACGTCAGCTGGAACGCATGGTACGGTAACTACGAGGACGGACACGGATGGGACAAGAGTCCCTTTGCAAAATTCCGCTCTACCCCAAGCATATCACTGGCCGTTGGTAAATGGTTCACTCCTGGCCTTGGTCTGCGTACAAAGCTGTCAGGAATATGGGGAAAAGCCGTATTTACAGACGACAACGCCACCAACGAGAACAAGTATTGGATACTGAACGAGCAGGCAATGTTCAACCTCAGCAACATGCTATGCGGCTACAATGAGAAGCGTGTATGGAGCTTCATACCGTTCCTCGGCGTGGGCGTAGGCCGCTCGTGCACCTACAACAGGTATGCCGCTGGCTTCAGTGTCGGTATACTTAACGAATTCAGAGTAAGCCGCAGGGTATCTCTGAACCTTGAATTAGGCTGGAACAGATACGAAAGCGAAATCTGCGGAATGCTGTCTGACGTCGGTCAGGGCATTATGGACCACCCGAACAACGGATATGCAGAAGTCGGTCTGACATACAGAATCGGCAAATGCACATGGGAAAAGGTGCCTGACGTGAACGCAATAAAGGAACTGTCGCAATCGCAAATCGACGCACTCAACGCAATGCTTGAAGACGAAAGAGCCGACAACGAGCGACTGAGAAAGGAAGTAGAGAACAGCAAACGGGCAAACAACAGCCAAACGGAGACTACAAAGACAACAGTCGTAACCTACCCGGTATCTGTATTCTTCAACATCAACGAGTCTACCATTGCATCTGACAAAGACCTCGTGAACGTGAAGCAGCTCGCCGAATACTCAAAGAACAACAACGCCAAGATAACTGTTACCGGATACGCAGACAGCTCGACAGGTCCGGCAGAGTTTAACCAGGAACTTTCACGCAAACGTGCGGAAAAAGTAGCTGAAGAACTCGAAAAGATGGGCGTAAAGAAGGAGAACATCAATATTGAAGCTAAGGGCGGCGTTGATATGCTCGTACCTCCTTCATACAACAGAAGAGCTATCGTCGAAATTGCAAAATAAAAAGAACAAACCAGCACCTAACTTACAGACATCAAGGCATATTCAGCTGAACGGCAGTATTATAGTCACATTTGAGTCTATCGCCTGATAGCCGGTAAGTTACGGCCTGCAATAGGACACTCAACAAAAGGTGGTCTTTTGAGATGCAAAAGGCCACCTTTCATCATGTAAAAGAGCCTCTTTTACGACATAAAAGACCATATTTTGCAAAAGCAATGAAATAAAGCCATAATTTTCTAAGCCAAAACCTGTCTTATTAAGAACATTCAACAACGCGCCGACCCGGCAAAAAGATACTGACAGAAAACCACGACCACAACGAAACTTTCACATTAATTAATAAGCCGAAATAACCTGAATCGGTCACTATAATCTGAATATGGTTGCCTGAAAAACAGGATTTTTGTTAACAAACCAAAAATATTCAGTGAAAAATTTGGCAGTTTAAACAAAAAGCTATACCTTTGCACTCGCTTACAACAAGTAAGGGCGTTTAGCTCAGTTGGTTTAGAGCATCTGCCTTACAAGCAGAGGGTCGGGGGTTCGAATCCCTCAACGCCCACAGAATCAGAACCGTTGCAATTATGAAATTGTGACGGTTTTTTTTATTGTATTACAGCAAATAAGCATGTCATTTTGTCACTTTTAGGCGACACAATGACACTTTTAGCACAAAGGCATATATTTTGAGTCCACAGTTATCGGTTAGCGATTGAAACCAGCCACACAACACTGGCTGTGTAACAGAAACCGCCAGCCATATAAAACAGAAAAGAAAGGAGATCAAAATAATGACATTCGACAAATTCACAATCAAGGCGCAGGAGGCCGTGCAAGAGGCTGTAAACACAGCACAAAGGGACGGCCAACAGGCGATAGAACCTGTGCACCTGCTGAAAGGAGTGTTGGCAAAAGCCAAAGACGTGGCCAACTTCATCTTCCAGAAACTCGGAGTGAATGCCACACAGATAGACAATGTGCTGGAGCGCGAAATCAACAGACTGCCGCGCGTGCAGGGCGGACAGCCATATCTGAGCAACGACTCTAACGCAGTGTTACAGAAAGCCGTCGACATATCTGAAAAGATGGGCGACGAGTTTGTCTCAGTTGAGCCGCTGCTGCTCGCGCTGCTCACAGTCAACTCTACTGCGTCACGCATCATGAAAGACGCTGGATGCACAGAGAAAGACATGCGTACAGCCATCAACGAACTGAGACAGGGACAGAAAGTGCAGTCGCAGTCGGCTGACGAGAATTATCAGTCGCTTGAGAAATATGCCAAAAACCTGGTTGAAGAAGCCCGTCAGGGCAAGCTTGACCCGGTAATAGGCCGTGACGAGGAAATCAGACGTGTTCTTCAGATACTATCACGCCGAACCAAGAACAACCCTATTCTGATAGGTGAACCTGGTACAGGTAAGACAGCCATAGTAGAAGGACTGGCTGAAAGAATAGTCCGTGGCGACGTGCCCGAAAATCTTAAAGACAAACAGCTCTACTCTCTCGACATGGGCGCGCTCGTTGCCGGAGCAAAATATAAAGGCGAGTTTGAGGAGCGTCTGAAGAGCGTCATCAAGGAAGTTACCAACTCTAACGGCAGGATAATTCTCTTCATAGATGAGATTCACACACTGGTCGGAGCCGGAGGCGGTGAAGGTGCAATGGACGCAGCCAACATTCTTAAACCGGCATTGGCACGTGGCGAACTGCGCAGCATAGGTGCTACAACCCTTAACGAGTATCAGAAATACTTCGAGAAGGACAAGGCGCTTGAGCGTAGGTTCCAGACTGTTATGGTTGACGAGCCTGATGAG
Organism: uncultured Prevotella sp.; assembly: GCA_902491375.1. GTDB lineage: Bacteria > Bacteroidota > Bacteroidia > Bacteroidales > Bacteroidaceae > Prevotella. Next base: position 9,794 of record CABUHE010000009.1, on the reverse strand, counting down.
CTGAGTGCGATAAGTATTCTGCGTGGACTGAAAGAGCGCTACGAGAACCACCACAAAGTGCGTATACAGGATGATGCCTGCATCGCAGCCGTCAAACTTTCAGAGCGTTACATAAGCGACCGTTTCTTGCCTGATAAGGCCATAGACCTTATGGACGAGGCTGCGGCAAAACTGAGAATGGAACGTGACTCTGTGCCTGAGGAACTTGACGAGCTGACACGTAAGCTGAAGCAGATTGAGATTGAGCGTGAAGCCATAAAACGTGAGAACGATACTGCTAAGATTGCACAGCTCGACAAGGAGATAGCTGAACTTAAAGACAAGGAAAAGACTATCCGCGCAAAGTGGGAAAGCGAGAAAGCACTTGTAAACAAGATTCAGCAGGACAAGCAGCAGATGGAACAGTTGCGCTTCGAGGCAGAGCGTGCCGAGCGTGAAGGAAACTATGAGCGTGTGGCCGAGATACGTTACAGTCGTCTGAAACAGCTTGAGGACGATATAAAAAACATTCAGACTCAACTGCGTTCAACTCAGGACGGCAACGCCATGATACGTGAGGAAGTTACAGCCGACGACATCGCTGAAGTGGTAAGCCGCTGGACTGGAATACCTGTAACACGTATGATGCAGAGTGAACGTGAGAAACTTCTGCATCTTGAGGAGGAACTTCACAAGCGTGTAATCGGTCAGGACGAGGCAATCACGGCCGTAAGTGACGCCGTGCGCCGTAGCCGTGCAGGACTTCAGGATCCGAAACGTCCTATCGCGTCGTTCATATTCCTGGGTACGACCGGTGTCGGTAAGACAGAACTTGCAAAGGCATTGGCTGAATATCTGTTCAACGACGAGACGATGATGACACGTATCGATATGAGTGAGTATCAGGAAAAGTTCAGCGTGTCACGACTCATCGGAGCGCCTCCTGGATACGTTGGTTACGACGAGGGCGGACAGCTGACAGAGGCAGTAAGGCGCAAACCTTATTCAGTTGTGCTGTTCGATGAGATTGAGAAAGCTCACCCGGATGTGTTCAACATCCTGCTCCAGGTGCTTGATGACGGCCGTCTGACTGATAACAAGGGACGTACGGTAAACTTCAAGAACACAATAATAATAATGACTTCTAACCTCGGAAGCCAATACATACAGAGTGAATTTGAACACATTACCGACGCCAACCGTAGCAGCGTGATAGACAAGACGAAGAAGACCGTGATGGAAATGTTGAAGAAGACTATCCGTCCTGAATTCCTCAACCGTATTGACGAGACAATAATGTTCTTGCCGCTTACGAAGGATCAGATTGCCGATGTTGTACGTCTGCAGGTTAACGCAGTGAAGAAGATGTTGGAGGAGCAAGACGTTAAACTCGACGTTACACCGGCTGCTATCAACTTCCTTGCAGATGTAGGCTTCGACCCTGAGTTCGGAGCTCGTCCTGTAAAGCGTGCAATACAGCGCTACATGCTCAACGACCTGAGCAAACAGTTGCTAAGCAACACGGTAAACAGAGAGAATCCGATTACAGTCGATGCTGATGCAAACGGACTTGTATTCAGAAACTGACATTAAACCCATAATTGTAAAAGCTCCCTGGCACTATTTTATCAGTGCCAGGGAGCTTTTTTTATATAAATCAATAATGTCAAATTACTTAACTACAAACTTCTTGCCACCTGAAATATAAACACCGGCAGGAAGATTAGCTGGAATAGATTTGCCTTCAGCAACCTTTACACCTGTAAGTGTGTAAATACCGTCAGGTGTATTGGCATTGCCGTTTACCATGATCTCATCAACACCTGCAGTAAAATCTTCTTCACTTACAAGACGAAGCTCATCAGCTGTTCCTGGAGTTACTTTAAGGTAAGCTGTATTTGCCGGAACATAGTCAACATCAGTCTTCTTAACAAAACCAAGCTTACCTGTTGATGTTACTCCGAGAAGTCTTGTTGTCTCAGGGTCGTTAGCCACACGGTTGATATGGTCTGTGGGCCATGAATTGTTAAAGTATGTACCAGAAAGAATGTTGTCAGAAGCAACAGCCGGTGAATCAGTCAGCAGGTTAAGTCTGTTACCTGTCGGCTCAGAAGAGGTGCACTCGATAATCATCGGCATATTGGCAGGCATTGTTCCACCTGTGTATTCCTTCAGTACAGCCATTCCTTCAGCATATTTTGTAACATAATATGCTTTCATGCCTTCTGAATAGAATGTGAAGGGGAAATCAGCAAAGAACGGCTGATAATATTTACCGCTAACCTCACAAGAAGGACGCACACCAAAATAATTGTCGCTGCCTGCATCTATCGGCAGGATGTACCACTTACGGCCACGACTGTCGTTTGTACCGACCATGCCTTCATCTGTTTCAAAAACAGCATCGTTAATGTATTGAGTCATTCCAGACTTGGTTGCATAGGCCCAATAAGTATTGTCGTTGTCACGCGTTTCTCTGATGCGTAGATAGTAGCCAACCATATCGTATGTTGATGCGCCCTGCGACTGCAAATCGTAGCCGTCACCAACAGCCTTCGCATAAATAACCGAACCAGGATTAGATACAACGTTGCCCTCAAAATCGCTGAAAGTATGAACTGCTCCTAAATCTGCTGAAGTAGAGAAAATATCAACACTTCCTCTATTATCAACTACAACAATATAACGGCCTGTGGCCTGATTCTGGAATCTGTAATAACCATTGGCGATGGTCTGAGCAAAAGACACACCAGCGGTTGCTAACATAGTTAACGTGAAAAATATTTTTTTTATCATCTCAATTACAATCCTTAATTAAATAAATAAAATTCAATCTAACGGAAAAAGACTAAAACCTAATGAAAACACTAAAAAACTCTGCCCGCACCCATTAAAACAATAAGCACGGAACAGAGTTATTTTATCATAAAGCAATATGTGATAAGCTTAAATTAACACACACTTGCGTTATTTTGCTATACAGATACTTACACGGTTGAGGTTATTCTTCTCAAACGGCTGAACTGTATCACCCTTACTCTCAGTTGAGATGCGTGAAGATGAAATTCCGAAATCATTAACAAGAGCATTCTTAACAGCCTCAGCACGCTTGCCAGAGAGACGCTTGTTGATTGTAGAGTTTCCTGTACCCTTATCTGAGTAACCTGTAATTTCAACCTTAGCCTCCGGATATTTCTTCAGATAATCAGCAATCTCCTTAACCTTGAGCTGCTCAGTATCACTGATCTTTGTGCTGTTAATAATGAAGAATACGTCACGACGCATCGGCTCACGTACAGCTGCAGCCTGTGTAGTAGTTGGTTTCTCAACAACTTTCTCTACAACACGCTCTACGACACGCTCAGGAGGAAGAGCTGGTTTAACCTTACGGGTTGTGTAAGTCTTACCGAAGTTGTACTTAACACCTACAAGAGCGTTGAAATACCAGTCAGAGTTGCCGGCACGTTTTGAGTTGTAGTGATCGCTAAGTGTTGTAGCCTGAAGTTCCAGACCAACGCTGAAGTTGTCGTTGATGCGGAAGTCGCCCTTTACACCTGCACGACCAGCGAAACGAACTTTTGTTCCATCCCACAGATAAGCCAGGTTACCTGCGTCAGTGCCATAATAATTATTCAAAGCAGCCTTAGCGTCAGCAGCCTCATCATTACCGAAGCCAATGTTCATTCCTATTCCAGCAAATACGCTGAAGTTAAACAGACGTGTAGGATTGTAACCACAGAACAAGTTTGAGAGGTTAGCTGTTACGTCAACCATTGGAGCTACATAATTCCACTTCCACTTCAGTTCCTGACCGTCCATCTCCCATCCAGCTTTACTCTGGAACATATTAAAAGAGAGACGTGCACCAATAACAGGATTGAAGTTATATCCACCTGCTACCTGCAGGTTGTATGACAAGAGATCGCCGAAAGACACCTCACCAAGAGTGTACTGCATGCCAAGCGGCTGAACCTCAATATACCAATGCGGGTTGAAAACATTTTCAGTCTTTTCCTGCTGTTCCTGGGCTGAAGCCGTAAGACCTCCCAAAGCCAACAGACCCGTCAAAATCAAAGTTTTATTGAATTTCATAATTTTATATTTTTAAAGTTCTTTTATTAATCGAGGGTTGATGACCTTACAGACGAACCATAAGGCCATCGTCCCGATTTATATTATTTGACGGTTAAATTTATACAAGTTCGATATAGAATCTCTTAACCACAATCTTACCACTATAGTCGGCAGCAGTGTAAACGATCTCGAAAACATAGCCCTTATACTGAGAGCTAACTTTGAACTGAGCCTTATTCCAATCGCCTTCCTGTACAGTACAGAAGCCTTCGCTTGAACTGTTTGCATCCTTAAGAGCAGCCTGGCAGTTAGCATCACCACCCTGTGCGCTCTTGCCATCCTTGTAAACATTAGCTACACCAACGAACTTCTTGAATGCAGGAGCAAGAACTTCAGCTGAGTAAGAAGTAGGACGAAGAATGATACCGTCAGATGTCATGCTTGCAGCTCTGAACTTAGTAGGAGCACTTACTGAACGGCTCAGAACAACATAGCTATCTGCTGTCTTAGCCAACATCATAGGCTGGAGCAGGTTGTTAGCATTGTTGACAAACTTGAGAAGAAGATTCTCACCTTTGCTGAGGTAGTCGTAAATCTTGTCCTCGATTTCATCCAGCTTGTTGCCAATCTCGTTGATGTCGCGGAGCTGGTCGATGATGTCATTAATCTGGGCAACCTGCTCGTTCAGCTGGTCAACAACATCCTTAATATAGGCGGAAACGTCTCCGGCTGCACTGCCAAGAGCTTCGTTTACAGCTTCCTCAACCTTGTCAGTGATGTCAATAGTCTGTGTATAGTGCTTACCTGTTTCTTCATCCAAAATATCAACATTAACCACAACACTTCCGTCTTCCAACTCTACCGGGTCGAACACGAAGTCTTCGATTTCAATATGTATGTTTAAATCGTCAACATCTACATTTGGTATTGCATCTTCAATCTTGTCAAAGATACCACCGATGATGTCCTCAATCTTGTTGATTCCAGGGAACTCATCATAGTGGAGACCGTAAGCAAAGCCGTAAGACAGAGGATGAACTGCTGTTGCAGCGAGTGAGTACTGAGAATAAGTAGCACGCTCTACAGTATTACCATAAATATCTGTGTCGCTCCATGGGAACTTAACAGCCTGTGCATCAAGGATATTAGAGCTGATTGAATAAACAGAATAGATAAGGCCTGTTACATCAACATTACCTTTATTACGTACAGCATTAACTGCTTCCTTAACCTTGTCCTTCAATCCACTTAAATCACTATAAGAGATTCTCGGTGATACGCTTTCTACGACACCAGGAGTAACTGTTGCAGCAGCCTCATAGAAACCGTTGTTAGCTGCTCTTGTATAACCGAAATTCAGAACTTTGTCTGACTTCTTCAGTTCTGACAGCATAACGCCAGACTGAGCATCCTGGCTATTTACAAGTACAGGAGTAGCACCCTCTGCATTAACAGTATTCGGGTTTACAGTAACATAAAGAGTTCCAGCGTTTCCAGCTGCAACATTTCCGTCAGCCTGCAGGTGACCAACAACTCGGCCATTGTAGAAGAACTGATTAGCAGCAGTTACACCAAGCTCTTTCAAATCAGCAGCTGTAAGTGCATTAGTAGCATCTACATAATTATAAGTCTCATTAGTAGGGAATCTCAAATCCTTAACATCTCCATAATAAGCAGCAAGTACATTACTTGTTATGTTTGCCGGGAATGCGAATGAGCCGAATACAGGATTGTCAGTGCCCTGGATCAATACGCTTGATACGTATTTGTTAAGTGAATTCTGAATCAGACCAAATTTTGTATTGATTTCAGTATTCAAAGTTTCCAGTTTACTAGCAAGATCATCAATCTGGCTCTGGAATTTCTCAAGCTCACTCTGAAGAGTCTCGTCTGTTACGAAGTTCTTAATATCATCAGCTGTAACAAGTCCCTGGCTCTCGATATATTCCTCAAGAGTCATCCAGTTGCCGTTAGCATCTTTCAAAGACTCAGCCAAAGCATCTCTCATCTTGTCATAGTCTGCAAGATCACCTCCTAAGCTGTCAAGTCTTATAGAGTCAAGTTTTGCAAGCTGCAATGCTGAGGCAGCATCTTCAACAGCCTGTGACCATTTGTCCTTGTTCTCTGTAACAATATCAAGCTCGCCGCCCAACTTCTCATATAAGTCTTCCAGTGCTTCTAATCGACCATCAGCCTCGTTTATAGCTATCCACAACTTTGAGATCTCTTCTTCACAGTTACAGCTCTTAAGTTCATCGATAGTCTGCTGAAGTTGTTCAATCAAGATTTCAAGATTATCTATACGATTTTTGAGAGCTTCATCTCCTGCTGCATAATCATTCTTCAGCTGGTCAAGCTCACCTTGCATCTTGTCCCTTGCAGCCTCAAGAGCATCAACCCTGTCTTGCAACTGCTGATTCAGATTCGTAAATTTCCCGTTCAGCTCTGAGTAGTTATCCTCCTCATAGTCTTTACAAGAAACTACGGTTCCGACGGCAACTAACGATATAAGCGCCATCAGAAACACATTAATAATTTTCTTTTTCATTTGACATTTTGTTTAAGTTATTACTCAATATTAATTAAAAATATCTAGTTTAAATCCCTTTTTCTATTTAAAAATCTATACAACTTTGGCGCAAAGGTATCAAATTTATTTTAAACAAACAAATAAAATCTTGATTTTCTACTTAACATTTGTAAAAATAAAATAACAAGAAAAATCAAAATGTATTATAAAATTAGACATAAAAATAACGATTCCAAGCATTGTAGTTATAATATAAAAAGGTACGAACATTATTATATAAGCAGATATATAAAGAATTGAATAAAAACAACAAATTTCAAGCTAAAGCAGACCTTCTTTTGAATTAAAGTATTACCTTTGTCAACCAATTAACATGGATAACCGCAACAAACAGATACTTAAAATTGCCCTACCGTCGATAGTCAGCAACATAACAGTTCCATTGCTGGGCTTGGTCGACGTGGCTATTGTCGGCCATCTTGGCTCAGCAGCTTATATCGGAGCCATTGCCGTAGGAGGCATGACATTCAATGTGATTTACTGGATTTTCGGATTTCTGCGCATGGGTACCAGCGGAATGACGTCGCAATCGCTCGGCCGTCGCGACCTGGGCGAGACTATGCGCATGCTGGCACGTTCTCTCGGAATAGCCATGGCCATTGCACTGGCACTGATAATCCTGCAAATACCACTACGCGGATTAGCAATGACCATAATGAAGCCTACCGACGAAGTCAGACAACTTGCATCGACATACTTCAACATACTGATATGGGGAGCGCCGGCCATGCTCGGGCTGTACAGCTTTTCCGGCTGGTTTATCGGCATGCAGAACTCACGCTCACCGATGATTGTCGCCATTGTGCAGAATGTTGTCAATATTGCGGCAAGCACACTGCTCGTGTTCGGATTCGGACTGAAGGTTGTCGGCGTGGCTACCGGCACACTTATAGCACAATATTCAGGTTTCATAATGGCAGCAGTGCTGTGCGCAGTGCATTACGGCAGACTGAAAAAGTATTTCACTTGGGACGGAGTATGGCGACATTCAGCCATGATCCATTTCTTCAACGTCAACCGTGATATATTCCTCCGCACTCTCTGCATGGTGTCGGTAATGCTGTTCTTCACATCGGCAGGTTCACGTCAGGGTAACATCGTACTGGCCGTAAACACCTTGCTGATACAGTTTTACCTGCTGTTCTCTTATGTCATGGACGGCTTTGCATACGCCGGCGAAGCCATGAGCGGACGTTACTACGGAGCGCGCAACGCCTCGGCACTTGCCGATACGGTAGCTCATCTCTTCCGTTGGGGACTCGGCATGGCGATAGTCTTCACTCTTATCTACGGACTCGGAGGCGACCCGTTCCTCTCCCTGCTTACCGACGAACCTTCTGTCGTGGCAGCTTCAGGCACATACCGTTATTGGGCACTGGCCATTCCGCTTGCAGGCATGGCAGCCTTCGTGTGGGACGGCATCTTCATCGGCTGCACAATGACACGCGGAATGCTGCTGTCCATGTTCTCGGCAGCCGTAACATTCTTCATTCTTTACTACTCGCTGCGCGGAGCTTATGCCAACCACGGCCTTTGGGCTGCGTTCATCTCATACCTGTTTATCCGTGGCGTAGCGCAGACAATTATCTATAAGGCTGATTTAAAGAAACGCGCTTAACTGCATAAAGACAAAACCGGGAACATTGAAAAAGTTGAAATTATTATCAACATCAATGTTCCCGGTTTCTGTTTATCTGTCAGTAAGCCGGCATGCGCGCGGCCTACACAAAAGTCATGCCGGATAATTCAGATTCTCATCCTTTATATTTTCGAGTACTTCGGTCAAGAACTTGCGTGCCTCCCAGCGAGCCATGGGCAGGTCGTGCAGCAACCAGTTACCGCAGTCGCGGGGTGCGGCACCAGGCACTTCACCATCAAAATCAGCGATAAAGGCGAACGTGCGGCGCATAAGCTCTACGATGTCAGCCGACTCGAAGTCACCGCGCACAAGCAGATAGTTGCCCGTAAGGCAGCCCATAGGGCCCCAATAAACTATGCGGTCTTTCCATTCGGGGTCGTTACGCAGATATGTCGCAGCCAGATGCTCTATTGTGTGGAGTGCGCCCGGATGCAAAACCGGCTCGCGGTTAGGCTCCTTCATACGGATGTCGAACGTGGTTACCACCTCACCTCCGACCTCGTCCTTGCGAGAAACATATATGCCACGCAGCAGACGTTCATGATTGATTGTAAAACTTGGTATCTTTTTCATCTGTTTATAATTTTGCTGTTAATTTAATGCGAAAGTTATCACGATACATCATTCCGTATATCATTCGCCAATATATTATAACGAAGCGACAAAACGGCGTGTAACATTGAACGAACCTTCAGCCAACCGTGACCAGAAGTCGAAATACTGCGACGCCTTGTTGTCCTTCAGCGGAATATCGCTTATTATTCTGAAACTGATGAACGGCACGCCATAGATATGGCAGGTCTGTGCGATAGAGCAGCTCTCCATGTCGACCGCGACCGTAGCCGGAAATCGTGCAATGATTGCACGCATCTTGTTCTGCGAATTTACGAACCATTCTCCGCTGGCTATCAGTCCTGTATGTACAGCCATACCCTCGCATGCAGCCACAGCCTTGTCTACCAGATGCTTCGGCGCAGTAAACGCTTCAGGCATTCCCATTATCTGACCGAAACTGCAATCGTCGCCACAATAGGCGTCGTGATAGCGATACTCTGTACCTACAACGACATCGCAGACGTTCATGCGGCTGTCGGCTCCGCCGGCAACTCCTGAAGATATTATCAGATCAGGATGGTAGTTGTTAATCATCTCAACAGCTCCTACGGCAGAGTTTACCTTGCCTATACCGCATTTCTGAAGGATTATTTCCTTGCCGGATATGCTGCCTATAATAAAATCCTTGTTGTTGCGACGTTCAACGGTCGAGTCTTCGAGAACCGACTTCAACTGCAACAGCTCCTTGTCCATTGCTACGATAATTCCTATCTTCATCTTTACTGTTGGTTTTTAGCATGCAAAGATAAGCAAAGGCTGGTGCAAAGACAAATGAAAAACAAAGTTTTTTACAAGTTGCCCCGGCTGCTTCAGCCCGGCAGAGTCAACTAGCAAGTGCAACATTACGGAAAATTTTTGAAAAACGCTTCGGTAGGAGTGAGAAAATTTAGTTTTTCC
>CABUHE010000008.1 GCA_902491375.1 uncultured Prevotella sp. | reverse complement strand
ACTATATTTCAATAATTTCAAAGAACTATTTATCCACTTTTACGGGACAGTAATGATATAGAATATTTGCTCTCTTTATTTTTGTAATGTCTATACTTGTTTTGGTGTGAAATAGAACTTTTAATAGTTAAAATTTGAACATTGTGTAAGTAAAAAATAATTACATATTTTTTATAAATGTGAAATTTGGCCTTTTCACGTCTGATGTTTATGAATACGGACGGCATGCGTTGCATGATTGAAAGATTGTGATTGAGCATTGGCGCCTGCCGCTCATTTCTTTATATTCACGGTCTCTTATAAGTAATGTGTATCGTACTGACGGATAAGGAAACCGCACAGCCTGACAGAGTGTTAAGTCTCAGCTGTGCGGTTTTTATGTTTATGTCTGTTGCCCTTTGTCTGCGTATTGCCGCTTCATCGGTGCTTAGACATCATTATTTATTTTACGACAATTCTGTCTGTTCTTACGGCGCCGTTCTTCAGCTTAGACTGGAGTACGTAAACGCCTTCCTTGGCAGGTACTGATATGCTGTTGCTGACAGGTTTTCCGCTGTACAGAGTAGCACCGCTAAGGTCGTAAAGTGTAGCTCTTTCAACGTCAGCAACGAACTCGATCATGCCGTTCTCGATGACGCTTGAGCGGAGTACTGCTTCAGCCTTGCCTGTCTTTACGGTGTTGATGCCGGTCGTGGTGAAGCTGTTCAGCGCCCATGAAGATATAGAGAATGTGGTCGGGTCTACGGTGAAGCCTACGGCGTTCTTACCGCTGGCTGATATGAATGTCGCTCCTACAAGTACAGAGTCGGTGATTTCCATTGGCTCGAACGTTTCGGGGTCATATCCCTCCCATGAGAATTGCAGGCCTCCGTCAACGAATGTCTGGCGGTCCACTTTGCCTTCGTTGGTCTTGTTCATGAAGTCGTAAATGGTAACCATCTTGTCCTCGTTTGCAGGTATGATATAAGATGTTCTCGGGTCGAACATGGTAGCCCTTGCAGGTATCGAGACTACAAGGTCGCCGTTGTCGGTGATGCGTCCTGACATTCCCGTGTCCTTGTATTTATCGTCCATCAGTGAGACGAACTTGAAGTTGTCGTCGATGTCGTAGTAGCACGGGTAGCTTATTGTAGTCGGCCATCCGGTTGAGAAGTCGACTGTCTGCATCGTGCATCCTACGTAGCGGCCGTTAAAGCTGCCTGAGAACGAGTAGAGGTCGAGCGAATACTCGCTTCGGCGCTGGTTGTACACTTCGTTGAATGCTTCGTACTTCGCATTGTACTCTTCCATTGCCTTGTTGTACTCTTCCAATGCCTCGATATACTGGCTCTTCCTTGTCTCGTCTGTGATGAAGTCCTCGCGCTTCGGGGCGTCGCCTACGAATCCGCCGTACATCCAGTCCTGGTATGCCTGATCGTAAGCGGCAATCTCGTCTTCAGTCATATACTCCTTGTAGTCCACGCTCTGGGGTGACTCCGGATATTCGGGGAAGTCGGGGCCGTCGTTGTACAATATATCCTCGCCGAGGACGGTGCATGTCCAAGGTTCGCCCGGTGCCGTGCGGTCCCAAACCACCAGGGCTCCGCCAAAGCCTGAATAGTCTATCTGGCGTCCGAGGATGCGGTTCTTGCTCTCTGATACCATCAGTGCGTGGTAGCCTTGCGGGCAGCGTCCCGTAAAGTCCTTTTCAGGATAGGGCAGGGCAGTGCAAGTGATGTTGTCGCCGTCGATCTCCCATACGAAAGGCTTTACCGTTGTGACGTTGCCGGTCATGCCGAAGCCTGCGCTTGACAGCAGTCCGCACACAAACGTTCCGTCCGACGAAATTCCGCGTGCGCTTCCGTAGCTCCATTCGGTGTCTTCGGGCATGGGCAGGTATGTTACTCCGTCTGCAGATATGAGGGCGGGCAGCTCGCTTCCGGTTGTTCCTACTGATCCGGCCATGATGCCGTTGTTGCTTACACCGTCGCAATAATAATATTCATTGTCGAGTATTGTGAAGTTGTTGTCTTTCTCAGTATTCCACAAAACAACTGTACCCTCGTTTGCTGAGCATGCGTACCGTCCGTCCTGCGAAATGCTGTACATCGTAACATTGTCGGCCTTCTTAATGCTTTGTGCCATGGATTGGGCGCATGGTGCGAGCAATAATGAAGTGAAAAGTAATTGTTTGATCATAATAATTAAAGTTTTAAGTTATTAAAAAATATGTGAATTACATTCCCGCCGGAATGTTGACGTGTAATATGGACATTTGTCGTTCGTTTCTGCAAATATACTTCATTTTTCTAAAATTACAAAAAATATATTGTTTTTTTATACTTAAAATGTAATTTTGATGTCTAATTGTAAAAATTACAATCATTTTTCATAAAAGGAGTAAAATGTACTTGCGGCGTATGTGTCGTAAAAAATATTTAATGTTTACGATGAAATGTCAATGCTTGCGAATTAAACGTATCTTGCCATGCACCCCGTACCGGTAATGGCAGGACGCCAACGTGTCACGATGTCACACGGACTTGTCAATATGAAGCCTATCTTTATAATATTGTACGCGCATGTATTAAAAAAAATTAAATAGCAGGAAATAAGCCTTTTTATTGTTTCATATATTGTCATTTGGCAGTAACTTTGCAGTCAGAATCAATATAACATAAATTACGACTCTTTTAAACTTAAGGTAATTATGAAGATTGAAAAAGTTCATGCAAGAGAAATCCTCGATTCAAGAGGCAATCCTACAGTTGAAGTTGAAGTAACCCTTGAAAACGGCGTTATGGGCCGTGCAGCCGTTCCGTCAGGAGCGTCTACAGGTGAGAACGAAGCACTCGAGCTTCGCGACGGCGACAAGAACCGTTACCTGGGCAAGGGCGTGCTCAAGGCTGTTGAGAACGTTAACACAATCATAGCACCTGCATTGAAAGGCGACTGCGTTTTCGATCAGCGTGCTGTCGACTATAAGATGCTGGCTCTCGACGGAACTCCTACAAAGAGCAAGCTCGGCGCAAACGCCATCCTCGGCGTGTCACTGGCTACGGCACAGGCTGCTGCCAAGGCTCTTAACATGCCTCTGTACCGCTACATCGGCGGATGCAACTCTTACACTCTGCCCGTTCCTATGATGAACATCATCAACGGTGGTGCACACTCTGACGCTCCTATCGCATTCCAGGAATTCATGATCCGTCCGGTAGGCGCTCCTAACGAGAAGGAAGCCATCCGCATGGGTGCTGAAGTTTTCCATGCACTTGCAAAACTGTTGAAGAAGCGCGGCCTCTCTACCGCAGTAGGTGACGAGGGTGGTTTCGCTCCTGCACTCAACGGCATCGAGGATGCTCTTGACAGCATCTGCCAGGCTATCAAGGACGCTGGCTACGAGCCGGGCAAGGACGTCAAGATCGCCATGGACTGCGCAGCCAGCGAGTTCGCAGTATGCGAGAACGGCGAGTGGTATTATGACTACCGTCAGCTCAAGGATGGCAAGAAGAAGGATCCTAACGGCAAGAAGCTCAGCGCTGACGAGCAGATCAAGTATCTTGAGGAGCTCATCACTAAATATCCTATCGACTCAATCGAGGACGGACTCGATGAGAACGACTGGGAGAACTGGGTTAAACTGACAGCTACTATCGGCGACCGTTGCCAGCTCGTTGGTGATGACCTGTTCGTAACTAATGTTAAGTTCCTTGAGAAGGGTATCAAGATGGGTGCTGCTAACTCAATCCTGATCAAGGTTAACCAGATTGGTTCTCTGACTGAGACTCTCGACGCTATCGAGATGGCTCACCGTCACGGCTATACAACTGTTACTTCTCACCGTTCAGGCGAGACAGAGGACACTACTATCGCTGACATCGCAGTAGCAACTAACTCTGGTCAGATCAAGACTGGTTCTATGAGCCGCACAGACCGTATGGCTAAGTACAACCAGCTCATCCGTATCGAGGAAGAGCTTGGTGAGACAGCTCACTACGGATATGCTAAACTGAAATAATCATCCTGTTTAAAGGATAATTATAAATTACAGAAAAGGCGTGCCTTTATGGTACGCCTTTTCTTTTTTATTTATACTATTTCCATATAGAATACATTTTGCTACAATATTAGTTGAAATGTTATTGTTGTGTTAATTTAATTTATTACATTTGCATTTGGTGACTTTTGGTTGTGCCTTTTGGTATAAGCGGTGTCATTTGGTATGACCATGCGGTTTTGTAGAAACGGCGGACTATAAGACCACAGAACTTTTCTCACCGCTGAGTTTAAATTAATACACAATCTTATGAAAAATGCACTCTTTCGTACATTTGCATTGTTGACCATTGCTTCCGGCATTTTTGGCGGTAAGATTTGTGCGCAGAATGGCCAGCCGCACACGCTTAAGGCCGATGTTACATTTCAGGATGTGTCACTAAGTTGGAAAGCTCCTGCTGACAATATTGTATTGCAGTGGCATGACGATGAAGACTACAACGGGTTTGACGGAAAGCTTAAAGACCCGCAGGGAGCTGTAGAGTTTTATGTTGCCAGCAAGTTCACCGCAGCTGAACTTGCCGATTATGCAGGACAGCAGATTGATTCTGTAAGGTATTGGGAATATCGTGAGGTATTCAAAGCTTCTGTTGTAATCTATGAGGACGGAAAACCTGTTTACGAACAGGCTGCTGATCTCACTGGTTTTGAGAAGAACTCGTGGCGCAACGTGAAGTTTGACAAACCTTACACTATACCTGAAGGTAAGGACATTACCATTGCCGTGAAGTTTACATGCGGACGCAATATGAGTTTTGTTGCCATCTGCGACCGCGGCCCGACTTACGGTAAAGGAAACCTTTACTCATACGACGGTAAGACGTGGTACAGCGACGCACCGGGCGACTTCCTCATAACAGCAATGCTTCACAATGAGGCTACAGACCAGCCGCAGGGCTATTATGTTTACCGTGATGACACAAAGGTAAACGAGGAGCTGCCTGCTGACGCTACGACTTATACTCTTACATCAGAGCCTGAGGGCGTACATAAATATAAGGTGTCGGCAGTTTATGCTGACGGCAGTGAAAAAATGTCGCGCGAGGTTGAGGCTAAATCATTGTCGGTTTACAGCTATATGCCGCCAGTGAGCAGCGTTTCAGGCAAGGCAGACCATCTTCAGGGCACTCTGACATGGGGCTCACCGTTGAAGCGTGGTCCAGAGATGACATGGAGCAACAAGGAACTTGGTCTGTCAATCGGAGGTACATCAAGCACAGCTCCGAAGGTTTGGATTGTTCAGCAGTTTGATGCTGCCGATCTTGCAGCCTTCCCTGACCATCAGATTACGGCCATAAACTCATACGTCAGAAATGACGGCACAATCAATTCTGTTGTCGCTTTCATCATGAAGAACGACAAGATAGATTATTATGAGATAATGTCTGAAGACGTTGTGGCTGCGATAAGCACCGACGCATGGAACAAGTTCACTCTTTCAACGCCGTATAAGATGGAGCTTGGCAACAAGTATGCTTTCGGTCTTTACTACACCCACACACCAAGCGGACATCCCGTTGGTGTAGATACCTCTACCGCCGTTGAGGGCAAGGGTAACTCATTCTCAACATCAAGTCCGTCGTCAAACGGATTTGAGTATACTAAACCTTATTGGAAAACGCTTTCAGAAGGCGACATTGCGGGCAATTTCATGCTTACAGCTGACGTTGAGGCTCTGAGCGATGAGGCTGCCCAGCCACAGGAAGTGGTCGGCTATGACATCTACCGCGACGGTCAGATGGTTGGTGAGGGAGTCACCGGAAACAGCTTCACCGACAACGTGCCAGACCTCGGACTGTACACTTACGACATTGTTGCAAAGGGCGAAGGCGGTAAGACTTCAGACAAAGTCTCTGCCAATATGAGATATTCTTTGCCGTCAGAATACAAAGCTCCGATAATCGTTGACTACGGCCAGCAGGGCCGCGACATCGCCATGTCATGGAGTCCGAGCGCATACGAGATGAAACATTACGGCACGGCGGCATACATTGCCGGCTTCCCTGAGGAGATGTCACTTCTCTATGGTGCTAAGTTCAGCAAGACAGAACTTGCCGAGTGTGTAGGCTACAAGCTTCATTCACTGACATTCGGTATTGGTGACGAGCTCGACGGATTCAAGCTGAAGGTGATTGCCGAGGGTGGCGACGTTCTTTATGAACGCCAGTTTGCCAAAGGCGACATCGAGCCGCAGGTGCTTTATACTCTCACGCTTGGCAGCGATGAGGATGTAAGAATACCTGAGGGCAAGGATATTTACATTGCTTACGACGCTACTCTGCCGGCAGGCAGCAACCCGATATTGCTCGACGCAGGCCCTGAGGCTGACGGTGGAGCTGTTGTAAATCTGGCCGGCGGTGCGGGCACATGGCTCAAGTTGGGCACTATCGCGTCTGATTTCTCAGGTCTGAACATCATCGTAGGCGCTCTTGCCATTGACGACAAGGCCGGACAGACTCCTGCCGGTGTCAAGGCTGTAAGCCTGAGCAGCACTCCGCTTGGCGGTCAGAGCCTTGAGCGTATGACCGTTACTCCAAATACAAACATCAGCACCGAAGACGTTGAGTTTGGCGTAGCTCCGAGCGTACGCATGAAGACTGCGCCTGCAAAGGCGGCTGAGAAGCCGGTTGCCAAGAGCTTCCGCATCTACCGCAACGGAGAATTTGTAACTGAGACCGATGCGACCGACTATGCTGAGACACTCGACCGTTACGGCGTGTTCGATTATTATGTTACAACAGTCTATGAAAACGGCTGGGAGTCAGAGGCAAGCGACGTTATGAGATTCACCAATACAATAGCACAGCGCACGCAGGCTCCTTACAATCTGCAGGGCACTATTGACGGCAAGAACCTCAAGCTGACATGGCAGCCCGTAACTGCTGCGCCTGAGCTTACTTATGAGAACGGCAGTGGCAAGTATCTTGCGTTCGGCATGACAGGCAGCGGTGTTGTTGAAGGCTACATGATGATAAAGTTCCCGGCAGAGGAAATGGCTGATAAGGTAGGACAGAAAGTCTCTCACATCAGCTTCCGTCTCAATGATACCAACCTGCTTTCAGCAGCGGCCGTCGTAATGTATGGCGACAACGTTGTCTACATGCAGGACATCGATTTGTCTACACTCGCTGTCGGACTTAACACCATACGTCTTGACAATCCTGTTCCTGTAATGGCCGGTCAGGATATAAGCGTAGGTTATTTCCTCTCATACAACAACGGCGTGAAGCCTCTTGTATGCGACGACGGTCCTAACGCTGCAAGCTATTACAGCGACCTTATCTCTTCATCTGCTAATCCGGGCTACTGGAAATCAATGAAGGAGGACTTCAACTTTGACTACAACTGGGCAATCTCGGCTACTCTCATGACAGCCGACCAGGAGCTCAGGGCAGTTGCTCCTAAGGCTGCTGACGCAGAGGGCGTTACTTACACAGTTTACCGTGACGGCACTCCTGTACAGACAGGTCTTACAGATACAGAGTTTGTTGTAGCTGACGCAGCCGACGGTAAATACACAGTTACGGCTACAGTCGAGGGCGACGAGTCAGCAGAGTCTAACTATGTAGAGTACGGCGGAGCTACCGGCATAACTGACGTAGTTACAGAAGGCGTTGAGAATAACGGCCCTGTTTACAGCGTAGACGGACGTGTAGTAAGCAGCGAAGGCAAATTGTCTGAACTTCCGCAGGGTGTTTACATCCAGAACGGCAAGAAGTTTGTTGTGAAATAAGTCTAAATCAATATTTTAATAAGTAAAGCAAAGCGTGACGATACGGCTCAAAAGCGTTCGTCGCGCTTTGTTCTTTTATATCCGTTTGCAGGTCTGTGAGCAATAAAATATAATAAGGTGAAGCGCGACTTCTGCCTTTTAATCCTGTAAAAGACTTTATTAAGCGTAACTAATTGTAAATCATGCAGTTCTGTGCTTAATGTTTTTACGATATGTCTTTTTGTCTTTCTACATTCTGAAAGACGGTCTTTTACGTTGTGATTTGGCATCTTTTATAACCTGAAAGACGGTGTTTTGCATCGCGTTTTGGCGTCTTTTGCAGAGAGCTTTCTGCACGGCTGATTTTCAAGGCGTTATATTTGCGTGCTTATGCCGGTGTAAGAGAGATTTTCTGCTGTGTGTTCTCGTTGTTTTGATAATATCTTGTCAGAGTTCTGATGATGGTTGGGTTAAGTCCTGATAATCTGTAAACAAAGAGTTTACATTATTGCGTGAGTAAGCTGTTATTTATGTATGTAATGCAGAGAGTTTGCGATTTTTAACAGATAGTGACATCATTGAAAAGTTGAATTTCGTATATTTGTAAAATTAATGTTAATGAGTATGAAATCAATAAACCTTTAAACAAATTATTTATGGAAAGGAAAAACACTTTTAGCTTACTCCGCATGGGGTTGTTCATGATGTTTGCTTTGTTGGTTGTTTTTGGCATTACATCATGCAGTAGCGACGACGACGATGAAGGAAATGCTCCTTCTAAGTTTGAAGAACCGCTGTATAAGGCAGATGCTGCGAAGTTTACTGTAACTGACGGCTCAAGCGAAATCAAGTCTATTGAGCTTACAGAGGCAGGAAATTTCATTATCCGTCTGAACAACACGGCGAACTATGCGCCAAAGACTGAAAAGCCGTTGGCAAGACTCTTGAAGAAGAATATCATGATTTCTCCTTATCTTGCAGCTGAGGCTGACAAGTCTGCGACAAGGGCTGAAATCGTGGTATGGTCAGACATCCTTTATGGAAAATACACAAAGACAGGCGACAACGAGTACACCCTTGACGGTTATGGAACGCTTACCGTTGTCAGCGAGGGTGGAAGCGCATACAGTCTTAGGATTGAAAAGACAGACGGCGTGACTGTAGACCTTGAGGCAAACAAGGCCGGTACGCCTGAGAGCGGAAGCATGACGGACAATCTTTGCCGTACATGGAACATCGACGGATTCCGTTATTACATACGAATAAACGGCAAGACGTTTTTCGACGAGACTTCAACATCAATTGAGGAGCTTACCGAGAAGCTTAATAAATGGATGCAGGAGATGGATCCTGACTATACGGAAGACGACTCTGAGGTATTGTTTGAGTATGAGCCAAAACAGTTTGTTTTCAGCAAGTCGGGAACATACATGGTTCTTTACACTAACGATATGCTGGCAGTTTCGACATGGCGCTGGGGCGATCAGAGCAATGGCATACTGGAATATTCGTGGAATCCTGACACATTTGACGACAATTATTTAAGCGGAGAGGCCAAGATAGAGTTCAGCAACAACAAGTTGTTTATTACTGAAGGCAACAGCGAAAGTGAGGATGGAATCACGTTCGAGGTAGCTTCGGTTATCATTCTGAGCGAGGCTACAGCTTCAGGCAGATAGTAAAGTCGGCAGGGCTGTGGTCGGTTTATGGCGATGCCCGATACTTTTAGATACAGACAAAAGAGGAAGTCAACATCGTGGCTTCCTCTTTTTTTTATGTGTCTATAATGTAAGAAATGTGCGGCTTTTGTGACGTTTTTCTCGTTTTATGCTATAAAAAAACAAATGTTTCCTTTTCATGTTTGGCATAATTATGTTTTTTTCTGTATGTTTGCATTGTGTTACAGATATTTCATCCGCTCGACAGCAGCCTTGCGGAGCCGTCAAGGTTTACCGACCCTTTCTGTTATGAGCCCCATCCGTTGTGCCTTGCCGCCGCAGACGAGGTGCAGAGATACATAATGTCTGACAGCGTTTTGCGTGCCGATGCCGACCGTGGCAAGATGTTCGGTGTGCTTGTTGTCAGGACTTCTGACGGCCGTCTTGGTTTCCTTGCCGCTTATTCAGGACTGCTTGCCGGCCGTAACGACCACAGCTATTTCGTTCCGCCGGTGTTCGACGCCATGCAGCCCGACGGCTATTTCAAAACTCACGAGGCTGAGATAACGGCCATAAACAGGCAGATTGAGAGTCTGCGACGGTCAGAGAGCTATGCCGAAGCACGGCGTCTGCGCAGCCGGATAGAGCAGGACAACAAGGCGGAGGGAGACGCTTTCAGAAGCAGAATGGCTGAGGCAAAGGCCGCGCGCGATGCCCGACGCAGCTCGGCAGAGCCTGTTACGGAGGAAGAGGAAGCGCGGATGATACGCGAGAGCCAGTTCATGAAGGCCGAACTGCGCCGCATACGCCAGCGCGGCAAGGCACGTCTGAGCGAGGCTGACGCCGCTGTCAGTGAGGTTGAGGTCCGTATCTCAAGGCTTAAAGAGCAGCGCAAGACAATGTCAGACAGTCTGCAAAGCTGGCTGTTCAGTCAGTACAGCATGCTCAACGCACGCGGCGAGCGGCGCGATCTGTGCTCTATTTTCGCCTCGACGCCTGCCGGAGTGCCTCCGTCGGGAGCCGGCGACTGCTGCGCGCCGAAGCTGTTGCAGTGTGCATACCTCAACGGTCTGCGCCCTGTCTGCATGGCAGAGTTCTGGTGGGGAGCGTCGCCTGCCCACGAAGTGCGCCACCATCTGCACTACTATCCTGCCTGCCGCGGCAAGTGTCTGCCCATACTTACCCACATGTTGCAGGGACTTGACGTTGAGAAGGGCAGCGTTGAGCGCGGTGTCAGTCAGCCGCTTGAGATAGTATATGAGGACGAATGGCTGGCAGTAGTCAACAAACCGTCGGGCATGAAGTCAGTGCCAGGCAAGGGTGGGGCTGCGTCTGTGCTCGACGAGATGCGCCAGCGGCGTGCCGACAAACCGCACGTCATGCTTGCCCACCGCCTCGATATGGACACGTCGGGACTTCTCCTTGTGGCTTACGATGATGATACTTACCGTAAACTTCAGGCTCAGTTCGCCGCGCGCGAGGTCAAGAAGCGTTATGTGGCGTTGCTCGACGGCGTACCCGACCGCCCCGCAAGTGGCACAATCAGTCTGCCGTTGAGTCCCGATCCGTTAGACCGTCCGTATCAGAAAGTAGACCGTGAGAACGGAAAGACGGCCGTAACAGAATACAAGATAACCGATAAGGACGGCCGTTTTGCCCGCGTAGAGCTGTTTCCGCTCACCGGGCGCACTCATCAGTTGCGTGTCCACTGCGCCCACGCCGCCGGTCTTGGTGTGCCGATTGTCGGCGACCGCCTTTACGGCCACAGCTCCGGCAGCCGTCTGTGCCTGCACGCTGAGGAGATAACTTTCGTTCATCCTGTAACCGGCCGGCGCATGACGTTCCGCGCACAGGTGTGGAGAAAGTAATCCGTCGTTTACGCGACGGACTCACAATAATCAGGATAATAGGTGAATAACCAAAAACATATTACTAATATGAATATGAAGAAAAACATTACTAAAACATTCGTCGTGCTGTCGCTGCTCATTGCCGGAGCGGCCGACCTTTACGCACAGTCGGCTATCTATGCCTGCGGTCACATACGCCGCACACGCGAGACAGCCATTACCAAACTAAAGAATTCAGGATATACAACGGCAATTCTCTTTAACGTTAATGTTGAGGGCGACGGCTCGCTGACCACGGATTTCACCTGGGATACGCAGACTGCAGCCGAGGCAGGTGGCATAATCTGTCAGAACGGCGAATATGTGTTCGACAAATACCAGCCGCATTATATCGAAGACGTTAAGTCGCTCGTAACCCAGCCGACATCAATCAGCCGTCTGGAGATATGTATTGGCGGTTGGGGTAACGGCTCATACGGACACATCCGCGACTATATTAAACGTTACGGAACAGGAGAGGAAACTACTTTGTACAAGAACTTCAAGGCTTTGAAGGAGGCTATTCCTGAAATCGAGGCAGTGAACAACGACCAGGAGCAGGACTATGATCTTGAAACTGCTGTTGAGTTCCACCGCATGCTTGCCAAGATCGGTTACAAGACAACCATCGCTCCGTATATGAACAAAAGCTATTGGCAGCAACTTGTAAGTCAGCTGAACGAAGAGCCGGGCACTTGTGATATTGTATATTTGCAGACCTATGGCGGTGGTGCAGGCAATAATCCCAACAGCTGGCGCGTATTCGGCGACGTTCCTATTTACGTTGGCTTCGACTGTGAGTCAAGCAGCAACCTCCCTTATATGGAAAGCCGTTTCGAGAACTGGCGCGACAATGCTGGAGCTCAGGGTGGTTTCCTGTGGAACTACAACAGTGAGGCGCGTGACGTGAACGAGTGGGCAACAGCCATAAACCGCATATTCCCGACTAAGACTGTGGATAAACCTGCTGCATATATTTATGAGAACTCCAACTATGGTGGCTATTCGGTAGCTCTGCCTGAAGGCTCATTCAATCGCAGCGAGATGGCTCTCTACGGTATCCGTGCCAATGACATCAGTTCGTTCAAACTTGTTGACGGATATAAAGTTACGCTTTATACAGGCGACAATCTTGACGGTGAGTCGATGACATGGACCGAGTCAACCGGCTCAATAGGAAACGACTGGAACGACAAGGCCTGCTCATTGAAGATTGAGGCTACCAATACAGGCATTGACAAAGTAACTGCTGAGGCTTCAACCGGACTGAAGGCTTCTGTTAATGCTGACGGAACAAGCGTTTTGGTTAGCGGTGCGGCAGCCGGAACGGTAGCCGTTTACAGTGTGTCTGGTGAGAAACTGGTCGAGACCGCAGTGTCTGCTGACGGCAACGCAACATTGTCTGTATCGTCACTTCCTGCCGGTGTATATGTTGTGAAGGCCGCTAACGGTTCAACAAAACTGCTGAAACGTTAATCTCCCTTTGCTTATAGATTAGATTGATGCCGGACAGTGATGCCCGCATCGTTATTCCATAACATTCACCCCACGGCCTTCTCATAAGGTCGTGGGTATGTTTTCCCAACTTCTCGGTATTGTGGGTTATAGGATATAGAACTTTAAAATAATGATAAATGATTATGGAACGGGATATGAAATGGAAGATACTCAAGAGCGAGTATCTTATAAAAAGGCCGTGGCTGACGGCACGTAAGGATACCGTTGAGCTGCCTACGGGAGTTATCAACGATGAATATTATGTGCTTGAATATCCGACTTGGATTAACGTAATAGCCATTACGGCTGACGGCGACTACGTTCTGATACGCCAATATAGGCACGGGATAGGCGAGACTAACTTTGAGATAGTGGCAGGAGTGTGCGAGGAAGGCGAGCAGCCTGTCGACTCTGCACGCCGCGAACTTATGGAAGAGACCGGCTACAGTGGCGGTGAATGGCGTGAGATTATGACCGTTTCAGCCAATACAAGCACCATGAACAACCTGTGCCACTGCTTCCTTGCCACAGGAGTCGTGAAGACCGGCAGTCAGCATCTTGACCGCACGGAGGATATCGAGGTGCATCTTATGAGCGAGGCTGAGGTGTTTGCCCTGCTTTCGGGCAACAAAATACGCCAGAGCCTTATGGCTGCGCCCATGTGGAAACACTTTTACGAGAAGATGAGCAGCGGCCGTTAAGCCGCGCTCCGTATGCTGAGCAGGCTATTATGCCTGCTTTTTCATTTCGGCGAGCATGGCAAGTGCCTTGTTCTCAGCAGCTTCCATTATCTCACGTTCTCCCGGTCCCTTGTCGTTTATTCCGCACAGATGCAGTATGCCGTGAATTATTACACGGTGCAGCTCGTCGTCATATTCCTTGCCGAGCATCTCCGCATTTGAGCGTACAGTGTCCAGCGAGATAACCAGGTCGCCGTTTATTTTGTCGCCTTCGTCGTAGTCGAAGGTTATAATGTCCGTGTAATAATCGTGTCCGAGGTACTCGCGGTTCACCTCAAGTATCTTCTCGTCGTCAACGAACATATATCCGATTTCGCCCGTCTTGCGTCCGTAGCTTGCGGCAACGGCCTTTATCCACGCCGTAGTCTCGCGTTTCTTGATTTTCGGCATTTTAACGCCGTCGGTGTTGTATGTAATCATCTGTTTGCGTTTTGTATTCTAAATATTCAGGCTGTCAGGTCTTAATTCCTGGCTTACTGCTGCCTGTCGTCAGTTTTTTTTGGCAGAAACGCGCTCACGTCCATACCGAAATGAATCAGCTCGCGCACCATGCTTGACGACACACTCTCATATTTCGGTTCGGCATAGAGCAGTATTGTCTCAATGCCTCCTATCTGCCGGTTGATGTCGGCCTGCTCGCGCTCATACTCAAAGTCCTTTACGCTGCGCACGCCTTTTATTATAAACCTTGCTCCTTCGCGCTTTGCGAAGTCTACGGCGAGGTCGCTGAACGCCTTAACCTCTATCTTGTCGTTTCCGGCGTAGAGCTTTTTTATGTCGTCAACGCGCACTTCCGCGCTGTATAGGTATTTCTTATGGACATTTACTCCAACTCCAATCACAATCCTGTCGAACAGCGGCAGGGCGCGGCGCACTATTGCGTCGTGGCCTACGGTGAATGGGTCGAAGCTGCCTGTGAATATTCCTGTGGTCATTTCTTTTAATCGTTTTCTTCGGTGTATACCGTCTGTCAGTTGCCGAAAAGGTCGCGCTCAAGACTGTCTGTGCCGTACATTTTACGGCCGAAGTGCTTGTATGCTAGTTCGGTAACCATTCGTCCGCGCGGCGTGCGCTTGATGAATCCTTCCATGATCAGGTAAGGCTCATAGACTTCCTCAACCGTTCCGGCGTCCTCGCCGATTGCTGTGGCAATGGTGGTGATGCCTACCGGGCCTCCGCGGAACTTGTCGATGATGGTCAGCAGAATCTTGTTGTCAATCTCGTCAAGTCCGTACTGGTCTATGTTGAGCGCCGTCAGGGCTATGCGTGCGATGTCAGTGTCTATGCGGCCCGTGCCCTTCACCTGTGCGAAGTCCCTCACGCGGCGCAGCAGGGCGTTGGCTATACGGGGCGTGCCGCGGCTGCGTCGTGCTATCTCCACCGCCGCATCGTCGTCGATAGGCACCTTGAGTATCGAGGCAGAGCGCTTCAATATCTTGGTGAGCGTCTCCGGTTCGTAGTATTCGAGGTGCAGGTTTATGCCGAAACGGGCGCGCAGCGGTGCTGTGAGCAGTCCGCTACGGGTGGTAGCCCCTACAAGGGTGAAGGGGTTAAGGTCAATCTGTATCGAGCGCGCCGACGGGCCCTTGTCTATCATTATGTCGATGCGGTAGTCCTCCATTGCCGAGTAGAGGTACTCCTCCACCACGGGCGAAAGGCGGTGAATCTCGTCGATGAAGAGCACGTCGTTAGGCTCGAGCGACGTCAGTATGCCTGCCAGGTCGCCCGGCTTGTCGAGCACCGGGCCGCTGGTCAGCTTGAAGCCCACGCCCAGTTCGTTGGCTATTATGTTGCTAAGCGTAGTCTTGCCCAGTCCCGGAGGGCCGTGCAGCAGGGTGTGGTCGAGCGGTTCGCCGCGGTATTTTGCCGCCTCCACGAACACCTCGAGGTTCTCCACTACCTTCTGCTGGCCGCTGAAGTCGCCGAAGCGCAGCGGTCTCAGGGCGTTCTCGAACTCCTTCTCGGCCGACGATATGTTGTTGCTCCTTATGTCAAAGTCGTTGTCTGTCATTGTAGTCCCTTTCTGTCGGGTATGTTATCAAGCGCAAAGGTAAGAATAATTTGACAATTTACGGCTTAAACCGCACAAATAAACTCAGTCTTCGGCGCAATCGCCGAGACACTCCCTTATGATGTCCGGCGTGAAGCCGCGCCCCAGGGCAAAGCGTGTCAGCTTGCCGTTCAGCTCGTACAGGCTCGCTGCCTTGACACTTTTTCGCTTCGCCGCGAGCAGCGGGCGCAGTATGTCAACGTACACCTGCGGGTCAACTTCGTCGAGCACGCGCTCCTGTATGCCGGCGGGAATGCGCTTCATGTAGAGCGCCTGCTCCACCTTGCGCCGTCCCCACTTGTTGTATCGTATCTTGTCGCGCACGAAGAAGCGGCAGTAGCGCTCGTCGTCAACGAAGCGTTCTTTGACGAGCCGCTCCATTACGCGCGCCTGCATGTCGTCAGGCACCTGCCAGCGGCGCATCTTTTCGGTCATCTCGTATGAGCAGTGCTCGGCCGAGGCGCAAAGCGCCGAGAGCTTCTGGTAAATCTGTTCTTCGGTCATTGTTGTTGTTTTTTTGATGGGAGGGATGGGATTTATGGGAGAGATGGGAGTAATGGGAGGGGACTAATACGAACGTAGGAGCTTGTTGCTTGTCAAAGCGATAAACTTTGTTGGTCTTTATTATCTTATTGTCTACCAGTCTTTCTGGCTCTCATCATGCGCCGTTTACCGTAGCAGTCGTTGATTATGTCGATATCGGTGAAGCCGCAGGTCTGCGTCGTTGAGGCTATCTCGTCGGCATATATCGGGTTAAGCTCGAAGTAAAGCGCGCCACCGGGGCGCAGTGTCTGCGCGGCGTAGGCGGTTATCGGGCGGTAGAAGCGCAGCGGGTCGTCGTCAGGCACGAACAGGGCGGTGGCAGGCTCGAAGTCGAGCACGTTTGCCGCCATGTCCTTTTTCTCGTTGTCGCAGATGTAAGGCGGATTGCTTACGACGACGTCCCACTGCTCGCCGCATGGCGTCAGCTTTAGCGCGTCGCGCCGCTCTACGGTTACGCTTGCGCCGTTAGCCCTTGCGTTCTCATGTGCAACGTCGAGCGCGACGGGCGAAATGTCCCACGCCGACACTTCGCTGCCGGGCACGTCGAGCGCCAGCGTAACGGCTATGCAGCCGCTGCCCGTGCCTATGTCTACTATCTTGGACGACGGACAGCCCTGCCTGTCGGCGGTTATCAGGGCGCAAAGCTCCTCGGTCTCGGGGCGCGGTATCAGTATGCCGGGGCGTACGCTGAAGCGCCTGCCGCCAAACTCCGCCCAACCCATGACGTACTGCACGGGTTCGCCGCGCCGCAGCCTGCTGAATATGCCTTCGAGCCTTGCCTCGTCGTCCGCCGCCAGCGACTCAACCGCTCCGCATATTATGTCGGCCTTGCCCATGCCGAAGCCGGCGTCGAGCACATAGTCTGTTATGGCGCGAGCCTCGCCCTCGTCGTAGAGGGGCGTCAGCGTGCGCCACAGTTCGCGGTAGGTCATGCCTCGTCCTCCTTTCCGCTGTCGGCCGTGCGGCGCTTTTTGGGCAGGCGTCCGCTTTTGCGCAGCGCCTCCGCTATTATCCATTGCAGCTGTCCGTTGGTAGAGCGGAACTCGTCGGCAGCCCATTTCTCTATTGCCGCCATCGTGTCGGCGTCTACACGCAGGACGAAGCTCTTTGTGCTATTCTCTTTCTTTGCCATCTTTTCCCATTTGCCTTAAGGCTTCCGTATAGAGGTCGGTGTTGCCGTCGCCCGACAGGTATATGCTGCGCATATTTTCGGGCGTGCGGTAAAACTGGAGGTAAGTCAGGTATTCAATTATCACGGCGTAAACCGCCAGCGGCAGTACGAATGTCCATGCGTACAGCTCTTCTAAAAATGCACTTGCCCATCCGGCATCGCTTTCCAGTAGTGCCAATATGCTTATTATGATAAGCCAATCGACAATTTTTACCGCAAGGCTGTATAGAATGAAGAGTGGCCGGTTGCGCAGGTATAGCTTTTGTTTTGTGCCGCCCAGTGTAATCTGGCGCTTCATGGGTTTGCGGCGCAGCCGCCACAGGTAAACTCCCCATGCTGTTACGCCGGCATAAAGGACTATGGAGATGACAAGGAATATCCAGCTGTTGAACATGCCGGTGGCATACATGATAGCCGTAACTGCCAGTCCGAGCATACCCGCAGCGATGTCTGCTTTGCCTTCTAATGCCGGATTGTATCTGAATTCAACTACTTTGAGTTTTCTGAATATTTTTTTGAACATGCGTTCTCGTTTTTGGTCATATTTTATGGTTGCGGCGTTTGCCGTCTTTCATAGCGCGAAAGACGGTCTTTTACACGATGAAAGACCGTCTTTTGCAGCCTGTTTTGCCACCTTTTGCCGTCGGTAGACTAACGTCTTGACAGTCAAGCGTTTATCAGCGTGCCAGAAAACGCGGTCTTGCCGTCATGACGGTTACGGCCGTCGGCGCATTATCAGTGGTTCAGAGTGCCTGTGTTGATTACCGGCTGGGCTGTGTCGTCGCCACAGAGTACGACGAGCAGATTGCTCACCATGGCAGCCTTCTTATCCTCGTCGAGTTCGATTATGTCCTCGTCAGCCAGCTTGTCGAGTGCCATCTTCACCATCGACACGGCTCCCTCGACAATCTTCTCGCGTGCGGAGATTACCGCGGTGGCCTGCTGGCGGCGCAGCATAACAGCCGCGATTTCGGGCGCGTAGGCAAGATAGTTGATGCGTGCCTCTATTACTTCGATGCCTGCCATAGCCAGACGCTCGTCAATCTTCTGCTCAAGTTCCTCGTTTATCTCGTCGCTTCCGCCGCGCAGAGTCAGTTCGCTGTCGTCCTGACCGTCGTTGTCGTAGGCGTATCTGCCTGCCACCTGTCTCAGTGCCGCGTCCGCCTGTATGCGCACGAACTTCTCAAAGGCGTTCATTATCGTGGCAGTCTTGGCACCGGCGGCAGCCGCGTCGGTGGCAGCCTTTGACTGTGCCATGGTCTGCGCGTCTATTTCAAACATTGCCTTGTACGTGTCCTTGAGCTTCCATACCAGCACCATGCCTATCATTACGGGGTTGCCTGCCTTGTCGTTAACCTTTATCGGCTCGGCGTCGAGGTTGCGAGCGCGCAGCGACAGGTTCTTTACCGAGAAGAACGGGTTTACCCAGAAGTAGCCTGCCTGTGTGAACGTGCCGCGGTATTTGCCGAAGAACATCATCACGCGGGCCTCGCCCGGCTCTACCAGCATGAAGCCGCCGCTGACGAACATGTTGGCTATAAGCAGCACTGCGCCGCCCACGCCTGCGCTGACGGCAGCCGCGCCGCTGAACGTGGAGAACGCCATTACGATAAGGGCGATGCTGACAACATACATGAGAAGATTGAACACGAGCATGGCTATGCCGTTGAGCGTCGTGCCTGTAAAGGTGAATTCGCGATTTTCCATAGGTCTTTTGTTTTATATTAGACAATAAATTATGATATCATTTTGATATTACAAAGATATGCGATTTTGTGCTTACGGCAATGGGAAGGGCATAAATTTTAACATTGTATAACAGTCGTGCGGCGTGTGCGTGCGCCATTTTGCCGTCCGCAGGCTTGTTGTTTTGGGTGCAGGGTGCAAAAAGAGTCCGGCAACCGGCCGTTCCGCGTATGGTT
Organism: uncultured Prevotella sp.; assembly: GCA_902491375.1. Lineage (GTDB taxonomy): Bacteria > Bacteroidota > Bacteroidia > Bacteroidales > Bacteroidaceae > Prevotella. The sequence goes on along the minus strand of CABUHE010000008.1, from coordinate 43,481 downwards.
ACGGAACGGCCGGCGGCCGGACTTTATGTATAAACAAGTGCCTTGACGGCTTATTCCTTGGCTTGTGTAAGTTCGATGGCCTTGTTCACGATGTCGCTCGTTTCGTTGATTATCTGGAAGTATTCGCTCATGTCGAACAGGTCGCGGGCTATCAGCGCCTTGAGTTGCGTCTTCAGGTAGGGCAGCGTCTTTTGCAGTTCGTCGTCGTCTTTCGGCTTGACGTTCTGCTTCTCGCCCTCTTTCAGCACGTCGTCTACGAGCTGTTGGGGCACCTGGAATCCGTCGCGGAACGACTCGAACGTGGGGAAGAGCGACTTAAGCTGGTCGCGGTGGTTGTCGATGTAGCGCAGGTCGGTGTTGATTACTATGCCCTTGAGCACGAGCTGGCGGTGGAACTTGGTGTACTGGAGCGTGTCGAGCGGTACGAACACGTCGGGCATTATACCGCCTCCGCCGTATACGGGGCGGTGCTTCTTCAGTGTGTAGAACTTCAGCGAGTCGGCGAAGTGTATGCTGTCGCGGTTGGTCAGCTCGCCGTGCTTGAGGCGCTTCTCGAAGTCGAGTGCGTAGTCTTCGCGGTCGCCCTTGGTGTAAGGCTTCTGTATGCAGCGGCCGGAAGGGGTGTAGTAGTGGGCTATTGTTAGGCGTATCATGGAGTTGTCGGGCAGGGGTATGGGGCGCTGTACGAGGCCCTTGCCGAAGGTGCGGCGCCCGATTATGGTGCCGCGGTCGTGGTCTTGTATTGCGCCTGAGACTATCTCGGCGGCCGACGCCGTGAACTCGTTGACGAGTACGAACACGCGGCCCTGGCGCATGCTGCCGTTGCCTTGTGCGTTATAGTCGGCACGCGGAGCCTGGCGTCCCTCCATGTAGACTATGAGGTCTTTGCGCTCGAGAAATTCGTTAGCTATCTTTACGGCTGCCTCGAGGTAGCCTCCGCCGTTGTCCTGGAGGTCGAGTACGAGGTCGGTCATGCCCTGGCTTTTCAGCTGTTGGAGTCCCTGCATGAACTCGTCGTACGTCGTGGCGCCGAAGTTGCCTATCCTTATGTAGCCGATGCCGGGACGTATCATGTAGACGGCGTCGACGCTCTTTACGGGTATCTTGTCGCGCTTGACGGTGAAATTCAGTGTTTCAGCCACTCCGCGGCGCACAATGCCGAGTTCTACTTTTGTGCCTTTAGGACCGCGTAGGCGGCGCATTATCTCCTCGCGCTTCATCTTCACGCCGGCTATTGTGGTGTCATTGACCGTCACGATGCGGTCGCCTGCCATGATGCCGACTTTCTCTGACGGGCCTTTTGATACAGGCTGGATAACGAGCAGAGTGTCGTCTACCATGTTGAACTGAACGCCTATGCCCTCGAAGTTGCCCTGCAGCGGTTCGGTCAGTGCTTTCACTTCTTCCGGGTTAGAGTAAGATGAGTGTGGGTCGAGTTTCTCGAGCATTCCGCGTATAGCGTCCTCTACGAGCTTTTTCTCGTCAACTGAGTCGACGTAGAGGTTGTTTATAGCCATTTCGGCTATCTGGAGCTTGCGTATCGGACTGTCTTTCGAGAAGTCGATAGCCAATTGTGCCTTTGCAGGCAGGAGTGATACGAAAAGATACAGCAGTAATATTGGTAGTGCTTTATTCTTCATTTGTTTGTTGTTTTTTGTGGTTCGGGAGCATTCCGGCAGCCTTTCCGTGCTGCGTTAGAATACTTCTCCTTCTTCGGGACGGTCTTCCTCGATTACCAGATTGTCAATGATGAAGTTCTGACGCTGCGGTGTGTTCTTGCCCATGTAATATTCCAGGAGCTTGTGCACCTGGTCGGTCTTGTGCAGCGTAACCTGTTCAAGGCGCATGTCAGGGCCAATGAAGTTGCGGAACTCGTCAGGACTAATCTCGCCGAGACCTTTGAATCGTGTTATCTCAGGGTCAGGGCCAAGCTCTGTTATGGCTTTCAGACGTTCGTCTTCGCTGTAACAGTAGCGTGTTATGAAGTCGCCCTTAGTGCCTTTTACTTCATCAAGTACTTTCTTGTTGCGTATTTTCGTGCGCTTGTTTCTGACACGGAAGAGCGGCGTCTGCAATACGTAGACGTGGCCTTTCTTTATCAGTTCGGGGAAGAATTGCAGGAAGAAAGTGATGATAAGCAGGCGTATGTGCATGCCGTCGACATCGGCATCGGTCGCCACGATAACCTTGTTGTAGCGCAGGGTGTCAAGTCCGTCCTCTATGTCGAGTGCAGCCTGCAACAGGTTGAACTCCTCGTTCTCATACACAACCTTCTTTGTCAGACCGAAAGAGTTTAGCGGTTTGCCTCGAAGTGAGAACACGGCTTGGGTGTTTACGTCGCGGCTCTTTGTGATAGAACCGCTCGCAGAGTCACCCTCTGTTATGAATATGGAGCTTTCTTCCTTGCGGTCGTTCTTCACGTCGCTGAAGTGTATGCGGCAGTCACGCAGCTTGCGGTTGTGCAGGTTGGCCTTCTTTGCGCGCTCGCGTGCCAGCTTTGTTACTCCGGCCATTTCCTTTCGCTCCTTCTCCGAAGCCTGTATCTTCTGGAGCATAACCTCTGCCACGTCGGTGTGTTTGTGCAGATAGTTGTCTACTTCGGTCTTAATGAAGTCGCCGACGTACTTGTTCACGCTCACGCCGTCAGGACTCATGGTCAGCGAGCCGAGCTTGATTTTAGTCTGACTCTCGAACATCGGCTCCTCCACGTTTACGGCGATGGCGGCAACGAGGCCGTTGCGTATGTCGGTATATTCGAAGTTTTTGTTGAAAAACTCCTTTATGGTCTTGGCTATGTGCTCCTTGAACGCGCTCTGATGGGTACCTCCCTGAGTAGTGTGCTGGCCGTTGACGAACGAGTGGTATTCCTCTCCGTACTGGTTGGTGTGGGTGAATGCTATCTCGATGTCTTCGCCTTTAAGGTGGATTATGGGATAAATGCCGTCGGTGGTCATCGTGTCGTTCAGCAGGTCTTCAAGTCCGTTGCGGCTCAATATGCGGCGACCGTTGAACATTATGGTAAGCCCCGTGTTAAGGTAAGTGTAGTTGCGGAGCATCGTTTCGACGAAGTCGTTATGGAAAGTGTAGTTCTTGAACAGCGTGTTGTCGGGCTCAAAGAACACGTATGTACCGTTCTCGTCCTGCGTGTCTTCTGTCACGTCGCTTTTAAGAACGCCCCTTTCGAACTTCACCGTGCGCACCACACCGTCGCGGTAAGACCTTACCTCAAACTTGGAGCTAAGCGCATTGACGGCCTTTATGCCGACACCGTTGAGGCCGACGCTCTTCTTGAACGCCTTTGAGTCATACTTTCCGCCGGTGTTCAGTACGCTGACAGCCTCAATAAGTTTGCCCTGCGGAATGCCTCGTCCATAGTCGCGGACAGTTGCACGCAGGTTGTCTTCAAGGTCAATCTCAATCCTCTTGCCGGCTTTCATCTTAAACTCGTCGATAGAGTTGTCGATGACTTCTTTCAGCAATACATATATTCCGTCCTCCGGCATTGAGCCGTCGCCGAGTCGTCCGATATACATACCGGGACGTGTGCGCACGTGCTCCATGTCAGACAGGTGCCTGATGTTTTCGTCTGTATAAGAAGTTGTAATTTTATTCTCTTCGCTCATAAAATTCCAAAATTAACAATTAAAAGTTAAAAATTAAACATCGCGGCTGATACATTGTGGCGGCTGCATGTGGCGTCGCAAGCTGTTACTTGCTTTCTATACCTTTCAACGACCTCAATATAGAGACAAGAAGACTTATGATGTTCTTCAAGTCGGTGTTCATTGAGTAGTAAATCTTGTCTTCCAGTATATCTGTCGAGTGGAGCAGCCACAGCCAATATTTGGTTTCTGACGCTTCTTTAAGCGCGATGCTCATCTTGCTTATAAAGTCGGCCTTGCTCTGTGCAAATTCAGCTTCATAAAGATTGGCACCTATGCTTGTGCCGCAACGCAGCAGCTGGTCAGCAAGCGAGTATTCACGTTTAGTATCTCTTATGAACCGGCTGCACTTAACAATGCGTATGGCGAACTTCTCCGCCTTTTCTTTCACAATGTTATTGCCGTCAGCCATAACCATTTTTGTTTAATTATTACTCCACTTCGGCGGGTTTTAGTCGATATTATTACCGCCAGCCATAAATAGCGCTGTTTAATTATTACTCCACTTCAGCGGGTTTAAGTCGATATTATTACCGCCAGCCATAAATAGCGCTGTTTAATTATTACTCCACTTCAGCGGGTTTAAGTCGATATTATTACCGCCAGCCATAAATAGCGCTGTTTAATTATTACTCCAGTTCAGCGAGTTTTAGTCGATATTATTACCGCCAGCCATAAATAGCGCTGTTTAATTATTACTCCACTTCAGCGGGTTTTAGTCGATATTATTACCGCCAGCTATAAATAGCGCTGTTTAATTATTACTCCACTTCAGCGGGTTTTAGTCGATATTATTACCGCCAGCTATAAATAGCGCTATTTAATTATTACTCCACTTCAGCAGGTCTTAGTTGATACGATTACCGCCAGCCATAAATAGCGCTGTTTAATTATTTTGTTAATTATTACTCCACTTCAGCGGGTTTAAGTCGATATGATTACCGCCAGCCATAAATAGCGCTGTTTAATTTTTACTTTTTAATTTTTAATTATTTCCCGCCGGCTTGCCGGCTGGAAATCTACAGCCATTTCTTATAGCAGCGTCTGCGTTTGTGCATTTTGGTCTCAAGATATTGCCATTGGCTCTGCACATTCTCGTTTGTTTCCATCTCAACTTGGCTCTCGCCCCATTTGAATCCGTAAGCCTGATAGCGCGGAATGAGGTCGTAGAACATAAGAGCGTTGGCTCCCTTCATGCGGTATTCAGGCAGAACACCAAGCAGGAGAAGGTCTACGCCTTCAGTCTTGTGTGCCTTGAGGGCGCGCAGAATGTGCCACCAACCGAACGGGAATAGCCTTCCGCGATGGCATTTCTGAAGTGCGCGTGCCAGTGACGGGATAGTAATACCTACGGCAACGGGCTTTTTCTCGGCGCTCCAGTCTTCTACAACGGTAATCAGACTGAGGTCAGCCATAGGGAAATACATCTTGATGTACTGCTGAATCTGCTTCTCCGAAAGTTCCGAATAACCGTAAAGGTCTTTGAAGCAGGTGTTGATAAGGTCGAACATCTTCTTGCCGTAACCGCCTTCAAACACGTCTTTTTTAGTCAGTTTGCGCACGTGCAGATTGTAGCGTTTCTGTATCATCTCGGCTATCTTGGTGTATTTCTCAGGCACTTTATCGGGCACCATGAGCTTAAACTCAACATAGTCGTTGTCCTTCTCGAATCCGCCCAGCTTCTCCATGTGCTCGGGATAGTACGGATAGTTGTATATTGTGGGCATTGTGCCGAGCTGGTCGAAACCCCATGTGAGCATGCCTTCGGGGTCGAGGTCAGTGAATCCGAGCGGACCTATCATCTCGTCCATGCCCTTTGACTTGCCGTAGTCCTCCACTGCCTGGAACAATGCGCGTGACACGTCGAGGTCATCGACGAAGTCAACCCAGCCGAAGCGCACGCACTTGCGCCCCCAGCGCTTGTTTGCGCGGTGGTTTATGATGGCCGCAACGCGTCCTGCCATGCGCCCGTCTTCATAGAAGGCCATGAAGTATTCTGCCTCGCTGAACTCGAACGCGGCGTTCTTCGTTTTGTCGAGGGTGTTCATCTCGTCGCTGAACAGGTTGGGTACGTCCTGTTCGCAGCCTTCGTAGAGGTCGTAATGGAAGTCTATGAAGCGTTCAAGGTCTTTCCTGCTGCTTACTTTCTTTATTGTTACAGATGACATTTCCTTATATTTTGAGACGTTGTTTAAACGTGCAAAATTAACATTTTTACAGTTAATATGGAAATAAAATCCTATTTTTAGTATAAAAGATGACAGCGCAACGCGCTGCGATGCCTTATTCTGACAGTTTCTCAAACTGTTTAAGTACGTCGCAGCGTGTTGTGTACCGGTCGATATTCTGCGGATGTTCGTGCGCGAAGCGGCTCAGTGCTGCCAGTGCTTTGTATTGCGCTGAGGCAGTGTGAGGAATTATTACGAGGTTGTATTCGCTGTCGTAAGTAACCTCATACCACGGTTCTATGTCGATGAAAGCCAGCGCGTAGAGCGATTTGTACTGCGTGTTCAGATTGGCGGAGCGGCTGCTCTGTCTGAGATAGTCAATCGCTTTGGCTGCGAAGTCAAGTTCACCGGCGCGTGCGCTGTCGTTCACACTATGCGAGTAACGTGTCAGGAACCAGCAGTCGCCGTAGCACGATGCCTGATAATAGCGCACCGCAAGCTCGTAAGCCTGTGCTTCTTTCTGCTCTCCGGCAGTCGCGAGGTTATAGCTTGACTGCATCTGAATCATCTCCTTGCAGTATTTCAGTTTCAGGTTTTCCTTAGGTTCTCCCTTGTCAGGGCCGTCAGTTTCATACGTGTTGGGCAGCTGTCTGTTGAACCAGCGGGCTTCAGTGTAATTTCTGTTAGCCATGTACCAACTGATGTTCTGGCGTGAGATGAAGTCAAGACTTACACGCTCAAGATAAGGCACGGCCTCGGCGAAGCGTCCTTCGGCCATGTATCGTGTGCCGATAAGGTCGTTGTAATAGTCCTTGTTTGCGTAAACCTGCTGCGCTACGTAGTGCTCGAACAGGTCGCTCTTTGCCGATGTAAGGAATGAATAGTATGCGGCCAGAGTGTCGGCAGACGTCTGCGACAGAGCCTCGAAGTATTCGTTACCCCATGAATAGTCGCGGTTCCACGGCCAGTCGCCACCCCATTTGAAGTCCTTGTCGGCTGTATGGTCGCCCGAAGTCTCAAAGCTGAAGCCGTTTTCGGTAGCCATGCCAATGAGCGCGAGCGCCATTTCGGGACGTCCTGCGGCTATGTAGCGCGGTGCCAGCACGTTGTAGGCAATGCGCTCCTTGACGTCTGTGTAGTGGTTTGCGTATTCGCCTGAGCGTCCGCGCTCCTCCTCAATCTTGCTGTCGAGCCAGCGGAACTCGTCAGTAAGCCATGCCGTAGAGCTGCCTTCGAGCTTCATCGTGGTGGCCTTTGCCAGCATACGTATGCAGCGCGCGTTGTCTTTCATGCGCTGACTGCCGTCCATCTTGACAGCCTGTGCGGCTCTGCGGTAAGCCTCGTCATAGTTGCCCATAAGATATTCTATCATGGCTGCCGCGCTTTGCCACAGGCAAGGCGACTGTGTGCGCTTCTCTTTTATAACCTCATCGGCGAAATTCAGAAATTCGTTTGCCTCGCTGTCGGCCACTTTGCGTATGTCAGTTCCGCCCGTGTGCAGTCTGAACGGACTGTCGTCGCGCGTGTCAAGAGTCTCCTGAAGATTGTTCACAAGGTCTTGAACAAGGTATAGCAGGGTGGGCGAGTCGGGATTTTCTGAGTAAACTTTGCGTATTCCGGCCATGTTGCGGTACTTACGCATACACCATTTTATGCTCTGCATGTCGCCCTGTTCGGCGTAGATGTCGCACGCCTGGCGGCGCAGTCCGCTGTTGAGCAGTGCGCGTGCGTAGATGTTACGGCACATCTCGCGCCATACTCCGTTGGGCAGTTTGCTTGCCGTAGCCGTCCAGTAGAGCATGTTAGCCTTGTCACGGCCCAGCAGCATGTTGGCTCTCATGGTCATCAGTGCGTACTGTTTATCCATACGTCCGCCCTTGTACTTCTCGCAGGCGTCGAGCAGAGCGCGCAGAGTGCTGTCGCGTGAGGCAAGCTCCTGTTTCGTAGGATAGTTCCATGCGTCCATGCTTATATTCTCGCTTACGTTGAGATAAGCGTCGAGCAGACTCATGTAGCGTAGCATCTGGCGGTCGCCGTTGCGGCGTGCAATGCTGTCTATACGCTCATGGTTGTACTGATAGTAGTTCTCGTCTGTGCTTTCAGGCTGGCCGCCGTAGCGTTTCCACCAGTCGTTCATATCCTCGCGGAACGGTGATGTGAGAGCCTCTCGGCGGAATACGCTGAACATATATGAGTTGTGCGACGGCAGTTCGGGCATGCAGGCCATTGCTCCTGCCGCGGCTGTCAGGCTAAATATCGCTGTAATTAAATATCTTCTCATAGTCATCGGGTTTAAATCGTGTTATGTTCTGATTATTCAGGTCAAACAGTATTATCTCTCTGTTGGCCTGTATGCGCCGGCTGCTTATTGATTTTGCGGCGTCGGTTATGTCGCCGAGCGTAGGTGCGCGTATCACGATTGAGTCGCCCTGGAGTACGGGCAGGTCGTCGTCGCGGTGCATTATGCCGACATATCTGCCGCCACGGAAGAGTATGCGCCACGAGTAAATAGGGTAGGCTGCCGACAGCGGAAGCTCATAGTCGGCCAGATGGCGCAGGTATGGCGCTGCGTCGCGCATGTCGAGAATCGGCTTGCCGCAGCTGATGTCGGTGAAGTCGCCCGTATTATACATCATCAGTACGCCTCTCTTGACGGGCGGCGCGCTCTCGGCGAGCTGGTGCAGGCGTATCGTAGCCGTAACCTCTATGCCCTCAGCTGCCGCCAAGCGGCGCAGTGTGCGCAGAAAACCGAAGTAGCGCTGGCGTGTGCGCCGTGTCCAGTCGCAGTCTATCTGTATCTCCTTCACCTTGCCGACATCGTTCGTGGCGTTCATCTGCATTATGCGTCTTAGCGTCAGTCGGGCAAGGTCTGTGGTGTCGGCTGCCATGCAGTCGTTAACGATATAGACCGTCGGCACAATCTCCATGCCGCGCGGCACGCCTGTTCTGAACCTCAGTGTGGCGTTGGGCACGGGCCGTCCGTCCTCGCCGATTACCACGTCGAAGTATCTGACGTACATGCGGCTTATGCCGTGACGGTCGATGAAGTCCTGCTTCGTGCTGTCGATGTCGAGCACAGTACTCCAGTAGTACACCGAGCGCACTCTCTCGTTGTTGTCTCCGCCATTGCCGCACGCCGCCATGAGCGCCGCCAGCAGGCATGCCGTTATGTATTTTAAGATTCTCATCAGTTCAAACTGCAAAGATAGCTAAAAATACTTTTTAATGCAATATTTGTAACATTATTAGGCTATCTTTATAAATATTTGCATCTGTCGCAGAGGTAAAGTGTTTGAAGTGTAATATCTGCGGTTGCTTAATAAGTGTTGTTCCGGTTGTTTGGAGCAGCAGTTTTCAGGTACAGACAACCATAAGCCAGAGCGTCAGCTTCCGGCTTATGGTCTTGATTTAATCAGTGTTTATTGGTTGTTCCGCCTTTCGCTGGCGGTGCGATGGTTATTGTTTATTGAGCTATTCCACGTTCCACGCATAATACGTGTTGCCGTCATTTCCCGTTTCTAAATATACGTGGTGCGGCCCGTGTCTTCTCGGCGGTTTGGGTTTCTTGTGCGGTTTTGCCTTCTTGTGGTGCCGCGGTCTGTGCGGACGGTCTTTCTGTACAATGCACGATCCGCAGAGCATGGCTGCGCATAGAGCCATTATGCAGGTTTTCAGTATTGATGTATGTTTCATGGTCTGTAAGTTTTAAAGTTATTAATCTTTTCGATTAAACGCCTTAAATTTATAGACGTTTCATTATATTAGAGTATCTAAATGCCGAAAAGTAAAATCGCGACAACATTTTTTTAGATTATTCTTTTTGTTACTGTCAGCCGTTTTTGTGTCCGTCTGTCGTCGTTCTCTGATTGTCATGCAAACGCGTGCTTGGCGAAAGGTGGCATATTGCGTTGTGAAAGAGCATCTTTCGTGCTGTAAAAGATGCCTTTTCGCAGCGTGAAAGGCCACCTTTTGCATCGGCAACGGCCGTAAGTCTGTAAACTGTTGATACTGATATTGTTCTCTAATAGTTACCTTTGGACTTTGTTTCCATCTCTTTGCTTCTTTAAATATTACCTGTGCCAGCCTGTTTTATGTTGTCTGTAAGATTACAATTCCGTGCGGAATATAGGCCTGTTTATTGTGATTTTTTATAAAATTTATTAAATATCAAAGCTTTTGTAGCAAAAAGTATGGTTGTAATTTATTTATTTTATATATTTGTACAATGAAATTGGTTTAATTTATATGTTTTTATTTGCAATTTATAATATTTGCAATATTGTATGGCCTAATTAACATTATTCAACGTAAATTTAATTATTATGGAAAAGAAAGTTTTGTTTATTTGTGGGATGATGGTTTTATCATGTGGTAGTGTTTTTGTTTCTTGCCAAAATGATGACATCTTATTGAGTAGCGTTAATGAAGAAATTTTTAATCCTGATGATCCCAAGTATGACGAAAACAATTACAGCTTCAACACAATAAATTTGTGGGGAAGTGAGGCTGCTGTTGTTGATAAAGGTGATCATTATGTATTTCAAGGTGATATATTCCTTGCAAAGGAGGATTTGGACAGCGTACAAACGAGAGGTGCTGCGATACTTAATAGGTCGTGGCCAAATAATAAGGTGTATTATTCTACCGAAGGAATAACTTCGCAAACATATCTGAATAGTATACAAAAGGCTATTGAATGGATTGAAAACGGTTCTTATATTGATATGGAAGAACGTAATGGACAGAGTGATTACATACAATTCTTAAGGGCAAAATTGGATTATGGTGTGAGAGGCTCTTCAGATTATATAGGAAGAAAAGGTGGAAAACAGACAATAACAATTAACGAAGATGACGATTATAATGTCGGGGTTATTGTTCATGAAATTTGTCACCATCTTGGTATGTATCATGAGCAATGCCGTACAGACCGAGATAATTATGTAAGGATAAATTTTGAAGGTATGTCGGACAATATGCGTGTTCAATATAAAAAATACGCTGAGAACGGATTGAAAGGCGTAGATGTTGGCGCATTTGATTTCGGTTCTATAATGTTGTATGGGTCTGACCAATATATGAAGAAGTTGGATGGAAGTAGTTTCCGTGGTCAAAGGGATAGCTTATCATATACAGACATGAAGACATTAGCTCTTTTACAGCCTATCAGTCAGTTTAAATTTTTCGATCCGGCAGGATACAATCCTCCTTACAATAGTGATTATGAATATCGTAGGACAAAGAGTCTGCAATGTCCTGAAGGCGCTAATTTAGATTTCAAGTTCCAATACAAATATAATCCAACGTCGTTGGGCGGTTATTCGATAAACGATTTTGATGTTAGAACAATTATTTCAATAACTAATAGGCGGAATGGACGTGAAGTATATCATACAGAAATACCATTGTCTCAATCTCCTACTTGGACAGAAAGTTATATTCGTAATGTTAATATTCCTCAGGGAGGCTTTAATGTAAGTGTAACTTTGAAAGGTTCGGTGAAAGGAACTTCTTCTGCTTTAAAGCTTTTAGTATTGAAGAGCCTTATGTATACTCCTATGGTATATTTATATTTGGATAAAGCTATAATTAATGGTGTGCAGAAGCCTATACCTAATGAAACTGGCAATCCTGACAAAAACGATACATTCATTTCAATAGTATAATTATGAAACATTATTTTGTTAAATCTTTTCATTTCTTTTTCCTCGCCGTCCTGTCCGTGTGCTTCGGCTTCGCTTCATGTTCTGACGACGAGGACAATACACCCCCGCCGTTTGAGGAGGAGTGGACTGTCCTGCCTTACCAAGGACGGTGTTATTCAGAGTATTTTTTTGATCCAAGTATTTGGAAGAAAGGCTATGTAATAACCGACCCAAGGGGCAAGACAGGGGTGTTTGGTGGTTTGTACGGGATGAGAGATATCTGGCAGGAAGGCCACCGGTATAAGGTGCGTATAAGGGCTGAGTATCATAAGGCGGCGGAAGGCGAGCCTGCTTATGTAAACGGATATGTGTACGAGGTGCTTGAGGTCTTGTCTGACGAGGTAGTAACTGATTACGAGGTTAAGGAGTGGCCGCCTTATTGGTGGCCTGATGGTGAAGCTTGGCCTCCAAAGGATTGGGACGAGAATTATAAGGACTATCCCGAACATTGGGTTGGCTTTGACTGATAATGGCTTCAGAGAGCTTTAATATCAGCGCTTCAGATATTTTTTTGCGTGCTGTAAATGCTTTCTGTCTATGGCTGGTTTGTACTTGCGTAATCAAGATAACGTAAGACTGTCGGCCTTGTTGGTAATACTTACGGGTACTGCCCGGTTGCAGGTTAGAGCCTGCTGCCGGGCAGTATTATTGTTTATTGTTATATGTGTGGATTGCTTGCTGGGCTTCTTTGGGATAAGACGGACTGTTGTCAGACTTTGTACATTTATGTTAATAAATAACAAACAATAGTTATTCAGGTTTAATTTGACGATACAAAATGCTATGCTTTACCGTCATTTGTCAGGTTACAGACCTGCCTTGACAATACCGTCGGAACCTGCTTAAATATAAAAAGCGCAGACCTTAGGCCTGCGCATAGAGATGAAAGGAGTCTGGAGTGGTCTCACCGAGAATCGAACTCGGATCTAATCTTTAGGAGAGACTTGTTCTATCCATTGAACTATGAGACCCAATCCACGTGCAAAGGTAATCTGTTTGCATCGTAAAACCAAATTATTTGTGAAAAAACATATAAACAATTAAACTTTTCGGAACGTAATCAATCTGATAAAGTGTTATGAAGAAACTTATCGTTTTTTGTCTACTTGTATTGAGTGCTGCCCTGTGTCACGCGCAAGGCAGCGTAAGGGGAAAGGTGGTAGACACGGCTACGGGCAGCTCGATGCCGTTCGTTAATATAGCCGTGTACGACAAAGCCACGCAGAAGTTTATAAAAGGTGCGATATCAGACGAGAAAGGTCTGTTTTATGTTACAGGCCTGCCATACGGCAGCTACACGATAAAGCTGTCGTACATGGGTTATACTGAGTTTAACAGGGACTTCACGCTTGAGGCTGAACATAAGCACACCAATTTTAAGAAGATTAATCTCTCAGAGGACAGCCAGACGCTTCAGGAAGTTACGGTTACGGCTCAGCGTCCGGCTATGAGGCTTGAGGTTGACCGCAAGTCGTTTGACGTGTCGCAGGACATAAGCAACGCCGGAGGCGCGGCGAGCGACGTGCTTGAGAATATTCCGTCGGTAGAGGTCGACACCGAGGGCAACATATCGCTGCGCGGAAACACCAGCGTGGAGGTCTGGATTAACGGAAAGGCCAGCGGACTGACCAGCGACAACCGTGCCGAGATACTGCAACAGCTGCCGGCAGAGAGCATCGACCGAATAGAGGTTATTGACAATCCGTCGGCAAAATACAGTGCCGAGGGTAGCGCAGGTATCATCAACATTGTGTTGAAGAAGGACCGCACGGCCGGTTACTACGGTTCGGTGCAGGGCGGTGGCAGCTCAAGAGGCAGCGCCAACGCCAGCGGAAACATCAACTTCAATGTAGGCAAATGGGAAGGATATGTGAACATCGGCTACCGCCACCGTGCCAACGACGGCGGCTCGTCGAGCTATCAGGAGTATCTGAACACCCATCAGTATCAGTCGTACACTACCGAGAACAACCGTATGGGCAACAACCTGTTCAGCCGTGCGGGCATAACCTACAACGCAACCAATAAAGACGCGTTCTCGCTCTCAGGCATGATGATGGTCGGAAGCCACAAGAACGGCGGCGTAACTCCATATCACTACGGAACAATCGGCGCTCCGCAGGACAGCTACATAATGCTGCGTAACTCGTCGGGGCATAACGATATGCGTATGTTCTACGGCGAGTTCAACTATCGCCACAACTTCACCGACCGCCATTATCTCGACTTCACCGTCGATTATAATAACTGGCGGATGGATCAGGACAACGTTTATCAGGACAGTACGGAGTATTTTGACGAGCCGAAGCCTGTCGAATACGACTACCAGTACCGCCCGATGTTCAACCGAAATCACTCATGGGAGGTCAAACTCGACTATGAGAATCCTATAACCGAGGACATAATGTTTCAGGCAGGATACCAGGGCAACTTCCGCCGCGAGAACTCTCCGCAGGAGTCTTATATCGACGAGACGAGCTGGGAAGGCGTAAATCAGGTGGAAGACCAGGAATACTACAACCGCTTTATATACAATATGGACCTGCACGCGCTCTATGCTACCGCCACGATGAAGTTCGGCAAGCTCGGTGTAATGGCCGGTCTGCGTGGTGAGTATTGGCGTGTCAACTCTGAAAGTTACGACTATGAGCAGGAGCATGACCCCTCGAAGCGCGACCCTGCGTTCAAGAAAGACTTCTTCCAGTTGTTCCCGAGCCTGTTCCTTTCATATCAGCTGACCGAGTCGCAGCAGTTGCAGCTTAACTATACGCGCCGTCTTCGCCGTCCGTGGGGAGGTCAGTTGAACAGCTTCCGCAACACTCGCGACGCTTCAATGGTATCGTTCGGTAACCCTGAACTTACTCCTGAGTACAGCAACTCGTTCTCTCTCAACTACCTGAAGACATGGAGCGCCAACTCATTGCTTGTCAGCGCATACTACCGTCCGACAGAAGACGTCATCGAGCGCATAAGCTATCAGAGCAGCTCCGACGGCATGATGTATCAGACTTTCATGAATGTTGCCAAGAGTCTAAGCTCAGGTGTCGAGCTTGTAATGAAGAACCAGATATGCAAGATACTTAATCTTACCACAACAGCCAACGCCTATTACTACAAGCTTAACGGCTTTACTTACGACATAGACGGCCAGACCGTTACGGGCGAGGGCAACAGTAACTTCACATGGAACGCACGTATGCAGGCATCGTTGATGCTGCCTTGGGACATATCTTTCCAGGTTACGGGCCGTTACCGTTCACGTCAGACAGTGGCACAGGGCTACCGCAAGGGCAACTTCAGGCTCAATCTGGGCTTGCGCAAGTCGTTCCTCGACCGCAAGCTGATGCTCGCCATAAACTGCCGTGATGTACTTAACACTGGTAAGTTTGAGACATATACAAGCTCGGAGACATTCACCCGTTACCAGAAAAACTGGCGCAGCGGCCGCACAGTGAACTTTACGCTGACTTACAACTTCGGTAATATGAAGGCGAAAGCACCTAAGAAGAAGGTTGACAACAGCGCAAATATGAGCGGAGAGGAAGGCGGAGGCATGGACAGCATGGATTAATGCCGCTCCTTCCGCATAAGGAAATAAAGGCAGAACATAAAAGGAGCAACCCCTGAACGCCTGTTTCCATTCAGTTGTTTATACTGAGGAAGGCTGTTCAGGGGTTGCTCCTTTTATGTGTTTTATTGCTTTCGGGCTGGTGTCAGCAATGCTTTATCAGCATACCAGACTGCCCGGCTTAACATCGGCTGATGTTGTTATTACGCTCAGAGAGCCGTCGAAGTCTTCTGCTGAGAGAATCATGCCTTGGCTCTCGATGCCTTTCAGCTTGCGCGGAGCAAGGTTTGCGACGAAGCATACACGCTTGCCTACAAGGTCTTCAGGCTTGTAGTATTTTGCGATTCCGCTCACGATAGTGCGGTCTTTGCCGCTTCCGTCGTCGATAGTGAACTTCAACAGCTTGTCAGCTTTCTTCACTTTCTCACACGCTTTGATGAATCCTACACGGATGTCGAGCTTCTCGAAGTCCTCGAAAGGAATGTTCGGCTTAATCTCCTTAGCCTTGTAGTTGGCTTCAGCGTTGGCCTTCTTTGTGTCCTCAAGCTTCTGTAACTGTTTGTTGATGACGTCGTCTTCAATCTTCTCGAACAGAAGTTCAGGCTCAGCCAGCTGATGTCCGGCCTCAAGCAGGTCGGTAGAGCCGAGCTGGTTCCAGTCGAATGTCTCGATGTTGAGCATCTTGCGCAGCTTTGCACTGCTGAAAGGCAGGAACGGTTCAAAGGCAATCGCAAGGTTGGCTACAAGCTGGAGTGAGATGTTGAGGATAGTCTCAACACGCTTCATGTCGGTCTTTGCAACCTTCCACGGCTCGCAGTCAGCGATATACTTGTTGCCGATGCGGGCGAGATTCATTGCCTCTTTGAGTGCGTCGCGGAACTTGAAGTTGTCCAGCAGACGCTCAACGTTAGCCTTAACGTCCTTGAACTCTGCGATAGTCTGCTTGTCGATGTCCTGAAGTTCGCCGCAGGCAGGAACTACGCCGTTCCAGTATTTCTTTGTAAGCTGGAGCGCACGGTTTACGAAGTTGCCGTATATACCAACTAGTTCACTGTTGTTACGCTCTTGGAAGTCTTTCCAAGTGAAGTTGTTGTCCTTAGTCTCTGGCGCGTTGGCTGTCAGCACATAGCGCAGCACGTCCTGCTTTCCGGGCAGGTCTACGAGATATTCGTGCAGCCATACAGCCCAGTTGCGTGATGTTGAAATCTTGTCGTTCTCAAGGTTGAGGAACTCGTTTGCCGGCACATTGTCAGGCAGGATGTAACCACCGTGAGCCTTCAACATTGTCGGGAAGATAAGGCAGTGGAACACGATGTTGTCCTTTCCGATGAAGTGAACAAGGCGTGTCTCAGGGTCTTTCCACCACTTTTCCCAGTCGTCTGGCAGCAGTTCCTTCGTGTTTGAGATATATCCGATAGGAGCGTCGAACCATACATAGAGTACTTTTCCTTCCGCTCCGTCTACCGGGACAGGGATTCCCCAGTCGAGGTCGCGGGTCATTGCGCGCGGCTGAAGGTCGAGGTCGAGCCATGACTTGCACTGTCCGTACACGTTAGGACGCCACTCTTTATGTCCTTCAAGAATCCATTTTTTCAGCCAGTCCTGATATTCGTTCAGCGGTAAGTACCAGTTCTTTGTCTCTTTCAATACAGGCTTAGAGCCGCTTATGGCGCTGACAGGGTTGATAAGCTCGGTCGGGTCGAGGTCGCTTCCGCACTTCTCACACTGGTCGCCGTATGCTTTCGGGTTGTGGCAGTGAGGACATTCGCCTGTGATATAGCGGTCGGCGAGGAACTGATGAGCCTCTTCGTCGTAATACTGCATTGAGGTTTTCTCAACGAGTTTGCCTTCGTCATACAGCTTCTTGAAGAAATCTGATGCCACTTTGGTATGTGTTTCAGAAGTCGTGCGGCTGTAAATATCGAATGATATGCCGAAGTCCTCAAAGCTCTTCTTTATCATTGAGTGGTAGCGGTCGACCACCTGCTGGGGCGTTATGCCCTCTTTCTTGGCGCGGATGGTGATTGGCACACCGTGCTCGTCGCTTCCGCAGATAAACTTAACGTCCTGTTTTTTCAGTCTGAGGTAGCGCACGTAGATGTCGGCCGGCACGTACACACCTGCCAGATGGCCAATGTGTACTCCACCGTTGGCATAAGGTAGCGCGGCGGTTACGGTCGTGCGCTTATAATTTTTCTTTTGTTCCATAATCTTATCTGAATTATATAACAGAATAGGGACATGTGCCCAATTCGTTGCAAAAGTACTGAAAAAACTCGGATTATCGCCATGTTGTAACCGTATTTTTGCTTTTGCTTTGGGTAATTGGGCGATGTAAGTCAAACTGTATCAGCAGGAAAGAACGTCAAAGCCTGCGAAACACAGTAAAAAAACGGCTGTTTTGTGCCGTTGTATTTATTACAAGAAATGATTGTTTTGGTCAGTTGAAAGTTACATCAAAGTTTAATATTTCAGTCCGTTACGGTCAGTTCTTATGTCAGATATTTTATGTTGCAGGCAAGCTTGTTTTTTGTCGTTTTGTAAAAGGTACTGAAATGCGTTGTAAAAAGCCGTCTTTTGCACGGCAAAAGGGCATCTTTTAGCAATTAAAAGATGCCCTTTTATAAATCATGTAATGTTTAACTCATTACATAACAGTTCTTATTGTTCTTTAAATTGATTCTTTTTATTGATATAACCAGACAACTGATAACAATCAGTTATTATTATATCCATGCTCCCTTGTGCCAAACTTACGTTTGTAAAGAGATTCACGGTCAATGGCATGCTCTTCCAAAATCTTTAAAGGAAGTGTTTCCAATATACACCACTGAAAGTATTTCTTTGCATAATTGGGGTCTGAGTCGAGCAGCTTTTTCAGTTCAATATCACCTCCGTGTCCTGTTTGTGCGTATTCTTCCCAACGTTTCCAGATGCCTGTGGAGTTATATGTTGAACCGATGTATTGCTTTCCTGTGTTTTTATCCAATATCAGGTAAATGCAGTTGCAGCTTTCTAATTTTGATTTCCATTCTTGGTTATTGCTCTCAATAATCATTTTCAGCTGGTCGTAATTAAGCATAACGTCCTCAAATCTGGTAAATACCGGCAGATTGTTTTCAGTTATTCCTTTATCAATCCGTATAACAGGCATTATGTTTGTATAATGTTGTAGCCAGCTTATCGGGTTTTTCCATTCAATAATTACACGTTCTTTCAGCAGTTCAAACCCGTCGAGTTCGCGTAAGTCAAACCTTGCATGAGCTTCTCCTTTATAATCTTCTAACATTTTGATGATACCGCAGTTCTTGTATACTCCTATAAAACGCGAGGTTGAATTTTCTTCACCGATGAAGGAAACGATATAATCAACATCCTTAAATCGTTTTACTAGTTGTTCACTTTGGTAAATCAAGAAAGATTCTCTATCGTATAAGTATATGTTGTAAAGAGAATCCTTATAACTTTTACCACCTATAGTTTTCACATCATTTGTATCTAAATGTCTGATAAGTCTGATGCGTTTAGGGTCTGCATTTTCAAATTCTTCATTTCTTCCTTTTAGCAATTCTTGGATAGTTGCTATACAATTCTTCTGTTCCATATTCTGTTTGTTTTTTCTGTTGATATTCTGTGTCAGAGATATTTTCCTTTTTAAGAATCATTTTAGTTGTAAAAATAAATCATCAGCCGTGGCTCATTAACATGGTGTCAGAGCCAGGCTGATTCCTTGATTCTTGTCTGTGTCGGGTTGAGAGTGTCTGCGCCATGCCTTGTCCGTGCTTCGTCTGCGGTCTGTCGCGCGGTGGCAGGCTGCCCTTTTGGGGATTTACACCAATGTAATAATTAAGTCTTACGGTGCGGTTTTGGCATAGACTTATGTCATATCGCAGCATGGAAACATAATATTTTACATTGTTTTTGAAGTGATTTCACTCTAAAAGATGTGCATTTCATTTAATAATCACGCTACAAATATATAAAAATAAGGCGAGAGGAGCAAATTAATGTAACCTTTTTATATATTCACACGAAGCAGAAACCTTGTCAGATCATCATGAAAAAATATTAACATTATTGACTTAAAGAAAATGAGAAAGTTGTTTCAAAATCTATCATTAAAATGCTGTTTACAGCCAGTACATTTATTAACCTTGTGGCTTAGGCCGTTATTTGATTATGTTTCGGACGAGAAGAGAGCAGCCGCATTTGCTCCGGCCGATGACAGACCGGCGTTTTTATGTTACAGTCTGTTCAGCAATCAGACTGTCGCGCGGTACGGAATCCATGCCGGTAGCTTATGTGGTGAGGCTGAGGCGTGTGTGAATGAGCAAGGGGAAACCGCTTGTAAGTATTAATATTAAACTAAGGTTATGGCATCAATTAAAGTGAAATTACGCCTTTCGGCGGCACAAGGTAAAGAAGGAACGTTGTTTTTACAGGTAATCCACAAGAGAGTAACGAGAATGGTCAGCACCAACCTGCATTTAAGGCAAGACGAATGGGACAGCTCGCTGTCGGCAGTCAGGATGTCCGGCAGCCGCGAGCGCAGGGCGCAGTTGAGGATTATAGACTCTAAAGTGAAGTGGAACGCAAACCGTATAGCTGACATAATCAGCAGAAAGGAGAGGGCTATGGTTGAATACAGCGCCGACGATATAGTGTCGGCATACCGCCAGTTGCCGCCCTGTCAGACGCTGTTCAGCTTCATCCGCTCGATGGTTGCGCGCAAGATGAAGATTGGACGGCTCGGCACGGCCAAGACCTACCGCGATGTGCTGTGCAGCTTCTTTGCCTTCCGCGGCGGCGATGATATTGTGCTCGACTCTCTCGACGACGAGACTATCACGCTGTATGAGGCGTGGCTGAAGAGCCGCGGACTGAAACGTAACTCCTCGTCGTGCTATCTGCGCACCCTGCGCACGCTCTACCGCAAGGCCGTAGACATGGGACTTACTACCGACAAGAACATCTTCTGCCACGTGTTCACCGGCTTTGCACGCACACCTAAGCGCGCCATTCCGCTTGCGTCGATACGTGCCATAAGGCAGCTGAGCCTGCCCGAAGGCTCTTCGCTGGCGTTTGCCCGTGATGTGTTCATGCTCAGTCTGTACCTGCAAGGCATGTCGTTTGTCGACATTGCGTACATGAAGAAGAGCGACATACGCAGCGGACAGCTGCAATACAACCGCAGGAAGACGGGGCAGAGCATCACTATAAGCTGGGAACAGTCGATGCAGGACATCGTAGACGGATATTCACACCTGACCAAGGGCAGCCCTTACCTGATGCCGATAATAACGCGGCTGGACGGCACAGAGCGTTATCAGTATGAGAAGACGGAGCACAACGTGAACCGTAATTTGAAGAAGATAGGCGAGATGGTGGGCCTGCACATACCGCTTACGACCTATGTGGCGCGCCACACGTGGGCAAGCACAATGCGCGACATGGGCTTTGACATATCGATAGTGAGCCGCGGACTCGGTCATGAGAATCTGAAGACTACGCAGATTTATCTGTCTACCATCGACACTTCGGCCGTGGCAAAGGCCAACCACAGGATGATAGGGCGGATAATGAAATGAGTATAACGGTTGAATGTCTGCCGGTTATGAGTGCTTTACGTAGCGTATCAAAAAACAAGGTATGCCTTTCAGCCGTGTGAAAGACGGCATTTCACGTCATAAAAGGGCATCTTCGGCAGGCTGAAATACAGTCTTTTGTACTTCAAAAGGATATGTGCAGGTAACAGTCTGAATGTCAAATGGTTATGCTTGTACGGAGAATCGCGATGCGTGTGTCATAAAACAAAGTTCTTACAGTTGTTTCAGACTGTTGTAAAATAAACATGAAAACTATTCTGGACTTATCTCCGGCTATTGTTGAAGCCGGAATGTCGTGGCAGCGCAACTGCTGGAAAACACGACATCCGGCAGAGAGGCTGTATGCTCTCTGCCGGATGTCATAGTCTGCGCTGCCGGCCTTTGCTGTGTGCCTTGCCGTCAGCGCTTATTGTCATGCAGGCCGGATGTCAGTTCCTGGCACTTACCTCAAACTCCTTTGTGGCCGTTGCGTTGCCGTATTGTATGTAGAGCTGGTATGCGCCCGGCTTCAGGTCGGTTATGTCTATGAGGAAAGGCGCTATGTATTTCACCGCTTTCACCATGCGCTCCTTATGGTCGAAGATGACAACCTTTGCCGGCTCCTGTGTGGGCAGCGTCAGTCGTATGCCAGATTTGTTGGGGTTGAACGTTACGCGGGCTTCGTCGAGAGCCTTGGCGTGGTTTACCGGCAGAGCCGACAGGTCGGCAGGCGAGAACTTTACCATAACCTTCAGCGGCGCACCCTTTACGCCGCCGTCGGGCATTACGTAGACGGGAAATTCAGTGCCCGGCTCTATCTGCATCATGTTCAGCTCGACGTTCAGCGAGCCGTTGCCCGACGCGTCTACGCCCAGTGTAGTGTTGTCAAAGGCGAACGTAACCTCAACAGGCTTGTTCTCAGGATTGTCGGCCGATGGCGACAGACTCATTATGTAGCCTTTGTTCTTGACAACGTTGTCGGTCTGTAACCTTGTCCATGCGTCCTCGTCGGTCTGTTCGGCGTGCAGCTGTGTGTTATACTCGCACAGGCTGAAAGCCTTCTGGCTGTCGTTTAGGCGGTAGCCGAGCTGTTCAAGATTGCTCGCCTGCGCAAGGCTTACGCTGGCAGGAAACGATATGAAGTTCCATTCACCGGGTGTGAAGGTGTATTTCAGTATGAGCCGGTTTACCTTTACAGGCCCTTTGTCTGCCACAACCTGTCCGCGCGATTGCGCGTCGGCATATACCGTAAGCTCGTCAATCACGTCGCCGCCGTTCAGCTCCAGTCTTTCGTCACGCTCTACGGTCAGGCTCTTGCCGTTGTCCGAGCCTTGTGCCCGGGCTGCAAGGCCCAGACACAGGAACAGTGAAACAATTATATATCTCGATTTCATCTTACGCTGATTTTATTGGTGAAACTTTTGTTTGAAGTCTGCACGCGCACGATATATGTGCCCTGCGGCAGGTGGTGAGTAGAGCTTCCGCCCTGCGTAGTTGTGTAGACACAGCGGCGTCCGGCTACGTCGAATATCTCGATAACTGACTTGCCCGATAGGCCTTCGATGCGGCAGTTGTTTCCGCTGATGCTTACTGACGGTTTGCCGTTGCCTTCGGTCTGGTCTATTCCGGTGGTTATGTCGTCAGAACCGATTATCAGCACGAAGCGCGATTCAGCCTTGGCAGCGTCGTCAACGTAGAACTCATAGTCGTTTCCGCTGAGCAGTTCTCTGCGCATTCCTGTCTCCTTGTCGAGCAGTTCGGCTCTGTCGTAGAGTCCGTATCCGTACGACTTGATGAGGCTTATGCGGAATGTTCCTTCTTTAGTGATGCGCAGACGCAGAGGTATCTCGGCCTCCTTGCCCGGCAGTACGTTTACCGAGAGTGCGTTGCTGTCGCAGACTGTGGCTATCTCGTTTGACTTAGAGTTTAGTCCTCCCCACATCTTTATAGCGTCTTCGCCGAGAACAAAGCCCTTTGAAGTTTCGTCCTGGAGTTTCACCTCTGTGCGGTCAGCAGGTATGTCAGAGCCGTCGGCAAACAGACCGAGGCGCAGCATCTTGCTCTCGTGCAGCATGTAGTGGTCGAACACGCGGCGGTTTATGCTTGTGCTCTTGGCCTCTGGCGTTATCTCTATGCTTGCGCCGGCCTTGCGTGTCTGTATGAAGAACGGCTGCAATGACATCAGTCTTTGGGTCTCGTCGTAGTTCTCAACCATGTCCCAGGCTGTGTAAGTATCGCTTTCGGCGTCATACTGGTACATATATTTCACCACTTCGTCCTCGTTTAGAACAACGTTGTACTTCTTGGTGAGGTTTATGTCGGCCAGATAGGGGTTGCCTATGAGGTTCCATCCGGCGTCTGCGGCGTTGTCGCCCGGATGATATTCGAGCAGGTCAGAGTATTTTACGCTGCTGTTGCTGAGCATGCTTCCGAGCGAAGTGTTCACAAGGCTTTCAACGTTGGGGTCGGTCTGCACTTTTATGCTGATGCCATTGTTGAGTACACCTTGCAGCAGTCTGGCCTTCACACCGAACGATGCGTATGGCGATGTGGCCTCGATAGTGTTTCCGCCGTTACCGTTGTCGGCGAGCGAAAGTTCTACGACAGGCTCAAGAGCGACGTTGAGCTTCAGTTCGCTGTCGCCGCTTACGCCTGAGAGTTTTATCGTTACAGGGTTTACAGCCAGTCGGTTAAGGTTCTCCTTATTGATATTTACAGCGAATTCCTGCTCTGCCGAGCCGTTGAGGTCAAGCTCTGAAATATTGGTTGAGGCATATTCAGACTCTACTGCCGATACCAGCACACGGCTTGTCGGGTTTGCGCTTATCACGCGGCTCTTCACCTTAATCGCGTCGTCGGCTTCTCCGAGAATTATCGTGTCGCCCTCGTTGTGGTTGTCTACTGACAGTTTCACCTTCACAGGCAGTTCTCCCTCGGTGCCGTCATACATCAGCATCATCTCGCATCCGTCGTTGAGGCTTGTGCCGTCGGCCTCGAAACTTATTCTGCCGTTGGCCTGACTGAGCTGCGTTACGAATGTGCTGAACGGCTCGGTTGAGCCTATCGGGCGCAAAGCCAGTTTCAGTGCAGGTGTTGACGTGAGCTGCGGCATGCTGAAACTTACAGTCGCTTTCTGCTCCTGACTGAAGGCGTTGGCCTTGTTTACGGTCAGAGTGTAGAACGAGTTGTTGAGCGGCAGCAGTGCGGCGTGGCTTGTATTGGCGTAATTGTAAGGCGCACCGTTTATCGCGCTTATGCGGAAGTCGGCGTCAACACCTTGCGGCGAAGCCACGTGTACGGGCTGTCCTGATTCCTGCTCCTGACTGTTCTGCGTGAATGTAGTTGACGGATTGAACGGTATGTGGGTGAAGTCGTCGTTTGTGGCAGTGCCGTAAAGTGTGAGCGCAGTACCAGTAATGACGTCATACACGTTGCCGTTCTCATTCTTGTGGTCCATGTCGATGAACGCTACAAGACTGTCAGCGTCGAGTCGTGGATTGTTGAGCATGTATTTTCTGATTTCCTCTGCTGACAGCGCACGGCTCCAGACCATCACCTGGTCGATAGCTCCTTTATACCACTTGTCGCCTTGATAGTTCTGTCCGAGCAGCAGCGCGGAGTTTATTTTGGCTTCAGGCACGGTTGTCTTGTGGAAATGCTCTGCTCCGTTGAGATACAGATGGAAGCCGTCAGTGTCGGCAACGAGAGCCACGTGCATCCAGCGTCCTACGTCAGAAGACTTGAAGTTGAGCGACGACGACCAGCCGTAGTAACCGTCGTTCCAGTGGAAACGCAGATTCTTGTCTGCCAGATGTATTCCGCATACGCCTCTGTTAGCACCGCGGAAGAAGATGAGCGGCTTGACGCCTTTGAGCATATCCTCGCTGTCAATGCGCACCCATCCCATCATTGTAAGGCGGTTGAGAGTGTTGAGCCGGCTGCTTATCTGAGATGTAACGACGGCAGCTCCTCCGCTCTGGAATGTCATGGCCTTGCCTGCTTCGGTTGGCGGCATACGGTTGTTGACTGTTATTACCAGCGGCACCATGCTGCTGTTGGTCTTACCTTCGATGGTGTCGGTAAGAGTGGTAGCGCTGTTCAGTCTGTCAATGTTAAGCAGAAGCTGCGCTTCGGCCTTGCCGTTCACGAACGTCATGTTGTCTGAAATCTTGAACAGACCTGTGCGTGAGGTTACTTCATAGACACCTTCAGGTTCTTTCATACCGCCTACGAGGTGAGCGCTTATGCTGTAAGCTGTCTGGCTTTGGTCGTAAACGTTTATCACGTTACCTTCACTTCCGCCGTTGAGTGAAGACTCTATGGCTGCCTTGTTCTGCAATACGGCGAGCATTTTGTCGGCCAGTCGGTCAGTCTTTATTCCTTTGGCAATGAGCGATTTGCCGTTATCGCCGGCAACGAGGTCGGCTACTTTCTGCCACGACTTGTTGTCCTCATACAGTCCGCAGGCATAAAGCTGGTATTGCTTGCCGCTCTGTGCTGATACAGGAAGCTCTATGTCGACAGTCTGTCCGTCTGCGTTTGAGAACGGACGAACCTGAAATATCTCCGACGCGGCTGTATAATATTGAGCGTCAACACCCATGCTGTCGGGCAGGAGGTTAGCGTAACGGTAGACACCGATCTCAGGCGACTGCGAGCCTGACGGCGTTATGTAGACAGTCTTACCGTCGCCAGTATTGTAAGCAGTGCGTCCTTCGGGCGTTTTTACCTCGGATTTTGAAGCTCCGACTGCCACCGGCATCTTCACGTAAGAGGTTACGGCCTGCGTGCGTGGGGCCATTCCTGCGCCAGAGAAGAGTTCCTTCTCATTGTTCAGCGAGCCTGCGTTAAAGTCGTTATAGTAAACAAGTGCGTCGGCAACTGACGTGTCGTGTGAGAACATCGCACGCTTGATGTCGTTGTCGTTGAGCGCGCGGTTCCATATTTTAAGCTCGTCGATAGTACCCTTTATGGGCAGACTCTCGAAACCGTCGGCAAAGAGCGAGAGGTTTACAGCGCTGTTGAGCGGTGCCCACTGCACAATGCGCGGAGCCGATGCTACCTGATTACCATTGACGTAAAGGCTGACATTGCCGTCACGGTCTTCACTCAATGCTACGTGCGACCACTGTCCTTTGGGCAAAGCTCCGCCTGCAAGGTCAGTCTGCTGTGCATCGTTCGCGTCGTATGTGGCACGGTCGAACAGTTGTGCAGGTGCGTAGCGGAACTTCAGCTGTCCCTGTTCTATGAGCAGTGCCCATCCTCTTGTGTCGCGTTGCAGTTCTACAGGACGGTTGCAGAGGATAACTCCGTCGTTCTGAGGATTAATCCAAAAGTCGATTGTAAAGTCGTTGAAGAAGTAGTCTACATTGCCTAAATCGATGCGGCCTTTACCGTCGCTGTATAGCGCTGTTCCCGGTTTCGGCTTATACTTGGTAGTGTTCTTTGCAGAAGCTGACTTCACTGTATATACGGCCGACTCGGTCTTGACGTCTGGCGACTCACGTAATGTAAGTATGAGCTGCACTTTGTCGCCGTTTTTCAGTGATGAAGTGAGATACTGGTAAGGGTTGTTCACATCCTTTCCGTTCACGTACCACGTGTAGTCGTAGTACATCGGAATAGTCCACTTGGTGTCAATGCCGAGAGTACTGCGGCCGTTTACATTCGAAAGTTCTTTCAATGAGAAGCCGTTTTTGAAGTAACGGTCAGCCGGATGTTCAAGGTCTGCTACCCATACTCCGCGTCCGTAGTCGGCTATTACCATCTCCTGTGTAGTGTAATTTAGTGCCAGACGTTTGGCTGCCAACGGGTTATAGCCTTTCAGCCACAACGACCATTGGCCTGTGTTGTGGTCGCGCAGGTATATTCCGGCAGATGAGCTGAAGAAGTAAAGGTCGCCTGTGCCTTCGTGGAAGAATATGTCCTCGCACGAAACAGACGGCAGTCCTTGCGACAGATTCTCTTTGTTGCCGGTGGTAAGGTCGTATTTGAGCACAGAGCCTTTCTGTGCTACGTATATCACATTGCTGTTGTTCGGGTCGGCAGCAATCCATGAGTCAGTGAACTTTGCAGGAACCTTTGAGCCGCTGTTATTGTTTACCATTACAGTTTCAAACGTGTTTCCGTTGTCGGTTGAACGCACGATTGTATGGTTTGTGTTGAGCACGAACAGCGTAGGTTTATCTCCGTCGCGTGTTATAGCGAAGTCGCGTGCGCCTGTTCCTTTACCGCTGTTGTCGACAGTATTTGCCGAGAGGTTGACTGTCTTACGGCCGAAGTCCTCAATACGGAAGAACGATTTGCTGTTGTCTCCCGGATTATGGATGAGATACCAGTTGCCTGTGCAAACGTCGGCCATTGTGTAACCTTCGTACCAAGAGCTGAGCGAGATGTTCTCAAGACCGCCTCCGCCGCTGCCTGAGAAGTAGCATGTGCCGGCATACGGATTGATGAAAGCCTCTGTTCCTTCGTATCCGCGCCAGTGTCCCCAGCGGCCGTAGCGGTATGTCTGCGCATCAACGTCCTGCGTGTTGCCCAGCATTGTCTGGTCACCGAACTCGTTTACCTTTATAGAATAGTGCAGCTGGTTGCCCATCGAGCTGTTTATGTTTGTCCACTCATGGTTGTTTATTTCCTTGTCTTTTACCAACAGTCCTGCGTCAGATCCGCGGAATACGCGTCCGCTGCGGTGCGACACGATGCAGTGATTGTCTGCATTGTGGCGCGCGCTGGTAGTTGAATAATACTGTCCGTCGTCAGCTTTTGCCTTCAGACGGTTGCCCCAGCCGAACTCTTTGAAGTTATATCCACCGTCGCTGCTTATGGCAGAGCTCATAGAACATCCGTAAAGCCACTGCGGATCCTGGAAGTTTACGCCGAATCCGCCGAGCCATCCCCACGGCGACTCGTTACCGAAAGCCAGTCCGCTGCCTATTCCGTTGATTGGTTCTTGCAGTGTGCGCCACGTCTTTCCGCCGTCGTCAGAGCGGTAAACGGCAGAGTAAACACCGTAACTTACGTTGCGTGAAGCCGTGGCAAACCACATCTGCAACGGATTGTTTGGATTTATCTCAAGAAAACTTTGAGTCGTAGCTTTGAACGGAAACTCGTTCACCTGCTTGTAACGCAGTTCCGTTCCGTCCTGATTATAGACATCGAACGTCATGCGCTTGATGTTAAACGTAGTCGAACCGTCGCTTCCGGTTACAGGTTTCAGACCGTCTTCCGAGTAGTAAATGCTGCGCGAAGTCGGTATGTAGACCATGTTACGGTTTTCAGGATGGAATGCGAAGTTCTGGAAGAATGAGCCTTTCATTCCTGTTTCGGGATGTGTTTCCTTCATGTCGTCAGGCAGAACAATCTGTTTCCAGGTTACACCTTTGTCTTCGCTGTACCACAACTGGCTGTTAAGATAGTTCGCGCCAGACTGTATTGCTCCGATGAACTTCAGTTTGCCGTCTGCGTCTTTGAACGCATATCCTCGCTTGAACGACTTGTGTGTTGCACCTTCTACACGTGTCCAGCTTTGTCCGCCGTCATTAGTTTCGTAAACAGCGGTGCTGTTGCCGTTTTTCATGAATGCGAAGAAGTGGTCCCAGTTGTCCGGGTCGACGGGTATTGCCGAGTGTGAGCATATCTTTCTGAACTCACGGTCGGGTATTCTGTCGGTTACGCAGTCCCATGTCTCACCTAGATTGTCGGTGCGGAATATTCCGCCTCCGTCTGGTACAACCATAAGAGCATCGGGATTGGTCGGGTGTACAACAATCCAGTGGATTCGGCCGGTGTACGGTTTCTGCTGCACCGGGCGGAAGTAGCCCGGATTGCGTTTGCCCTGCATGCGGTCGTCTGGAGTATAAGGTATTTCAGGATAATACGACTCAAGCTGTTTTGCGTAGATACGTCTTACCGACTTCATTGTTTCGCCGTAGTAAGCTGTGTCTACAAACTGATAGATAGAGTCGTTGCCCGGTGTGTGTCCGTAGGTGGGCAGCCATTGCTTGGCATACATTCCGTATTCACGCGAACCGCGCACCTTACTTCGGTTGGCTTTGACGTAACGGTCCATAATGCTCGTAATCTCCTGCGGATACCAACCGTCGCGTGCGAGCTTGATATAGACCTCGTCGTTAAGCAAATCTTCTTTCTTAACCTGTTCATAAGCAGAATCAGGTAATGTGGAAACAGTGTGTTCCATCTTAGAACGCTTCTTTCCGGTAACTTTCTTGTCTTGTTTCAGGTTGGCCTGAATCAAAACGACCGGCAGCAAAAGCGCAAATAATCCTGTCAGTTTTCTTTTTACCATGATACCTTTCCTGTTTATAAAAACTTTTTTAATATGTTATCCTTCAACCGATTGAATCGGTCGGCAAATATAGACCTTTTTATTAGATTTTAGAAGAAAATGTATGTGCATTTGTCATATATTAATAAATTTTCCATTTTTTATTCTATTTTATAAACGTTTGCACATTAATGATTATATTATAAAGGGACTCTGATAATTGGATTTTAACAAAATGACATTTTAATAAGCCGTATTTGAAAATATATCGTACAAAATTAACAAATTTGTTAATTAAATCGTGGCTAATATATGTCATAAATTAAGAAAAGAACAATTTTACCGACAAAAAGGATAATAAGTCAGCTTAAACTTAATTAACACGACTACTTGTATATTTATACGTATAATATACTTAATCTTGATTTAAATCATCTAAAACTGATATTTAAAATGCAAATTCAATAATAAAAATTAAAAATGAGATTCTAATTCTAATTTTATACATTTTATATTATAATTTTGCGGACAGGATAACCAAACATTTAAATTATGAAGATGAAAAAAAGAAGCATTTCACCCTCAGTTCAAGTGTTGCGAATCAGAACAGTATTTTATTCAAGGTACAGACGCCGTAAATAGTCTGTCAAGTGTTGTATTTGCCTGTACGGTTTCAATGCGGACGAGCATTGATAATAAAAATTAAAATGGAAAAGGAAGCTACCGGCATGTAAAAGCGTTAAGCCGGGAACGTGTTTTCAGGATAAGGTACAGGCAAAAATATTCAGGGTAACATTATTAATTTATTTTACAGAGACTTTTATGAAAAATATTATACTTGCAGCTTGCCTTGTGGCAGGTAGTAGTGTGGCCGTATATGCAGGCGGTACAGATAGTTTGGGAGTGTTTCGCTCGGTCAATTTGGAGGAAGTTGTAGTTTCGGTAAACCGTGAGCAGACACGCAAGATAAACACACCGCAGCACATATTGAATGTAAATAAGAACTTTATAGGCTATGCCAACAAGCAGTCGGTAGCCGACCTTCTCACCGAAACGGGGCAGGTGCTTGTGCAGAAGAGTCAGCAGGGAGGCGGCAGTCCTGTTCTGCGTGGCTTCGAGGCGTCGCGTATTCTGCTTGTCGTTGACGGTGTAAGGATGAACAATCTGATATACAGAAGCGGACATTTGCAGAACTGCATAACTGTAGACCAGTTCATGCTTAATAATATGGAAGTGCTGTTCGGCCCTTCATCGCTCAGTTACGGTTCCGACGCTCTTGGCGGAACAATTATTTTCAATACGCAGAATCCTGTTCTGTCAACAACTTACGGCAGTGCAGTGAGTAAGGGACACGCAGTTCTTAGATATGGAAGCGCAAACAACGAAGGCACAGCTCACATCGACTATAATTACGGAACGGATAAGTTCGGTTCGCTTACCTCGTTCACGTTCAGCAATTTCGGCGACCTGCGTGCCGGCACTTCGCGCAATCCTTTCTTGCCTGATGACGACAGCTACATCCGCAGTAACATCTACGTAAAGCCTTATGGCGGCGCAGCTGACGAGATTATTAATAATGACAGTCCGCAGTTACAGAAGCGTTCCGGCTATCTGCAATAC
The DNA here is from genome assembly GCA_902491375.1 of uncultured Prevotella sp. GTDB lineage: Bacteria > Bacteroidota > Bacteroidia > Bacteroidales > Bacteroidaceae > Prevotella. The sequence continues at coordinate 12,886 of CABUHE010000008.1, read as the reverse complement.
GATTTTATGCAGAAACTTATGTACCGTCCCGACAACAGCCATTCTCACACACTTAACTTCCAGTTGTCTAACACCAACAATTTCAACCGTTACGACAGACTGAGCGTAACAGAGGTTAAGAACGGAACAGAAACACCGAAGTTTGCCGAGTGGTACTACGGACCGCAGTTCCGCCTAATGGCTGCCTACCATTACGACGGCCGCCGTCAGCTCGGAGCAGACCAAGTAGGCTTGACTTTGGCTTACCAGAACGTCAAGGAGAGCCGTCATGACCGCAAGTTCAGACAGGAAGAGCTTTATTATTCATGGGAGAATGTGAACATTGTGTCGTTGAACAGCGACTGGATTAAGCGCATGGACAACCACAAGCTGCACCTCGGAATTGACGGAACGCTCAGCTTCTTGAAGTCAACAGCCGAGACAGAGAATGTTGTTACAGGCGAGAAAAGCTATAACATAACGCGCTATCCTGACGGTAAAAACAGCATGCACACCATCGAGGCATTTGCCACGCACGTTTGGAACATCAACAACAAGTGGAGTCTTCACGACGGACTGCGCCTCGGTTATGCCACAACTTATTCAAGCGTAAAAGACACAGAGCTGTTTCCTTTCTTCGGCAATGACAGTCAGCGCAAGAACAATCTGACGTACAGCGCGGCCGTAGGGCTTAATTATCTGCCGTCAAAGACATGGAAAACGGCGTTCTCTGTATCAACAGCTTACCGTGTGCCGAATATCGACAACACGTCGAAGGTATTCGATTCTAAGGTCGGAACGGTTACTATTCCGAATAAACATATAAAACCTGAGAAGACTGTAACGGCTGAACTGAACGTTACAAAACATGTGAACGACCTGCTGACATGGGAGAATGTGGCTTATGCCACTTATTATTTTGACGCCATAACCACTGCGCCTGGTACCTTCAATGGCAGCAGCCAGATGGAATATCAAGGCGAATTGTGTGACGTCTACACATATACAAACGCCAAGGCTGCCGTGCTGTGGGGAGCGTCGTCGAGTCTTACGGCAAGACCTTCGCGCCAGACAGAGCTTTATGCTTCGTTCAACTACACCTTCGGCCGTATCGTAAGCGGTGAGAAGAAGCAGCCGCTCGACCACATTCCGCCAATCTTCGGACGTGTGGGTGCGGCCTGGCTCACGCCCGATGGCAACGGACGTTTTGATATGTATGCGCTTTACAACGGCCGTAAGTCGGCCGACAGCTACAACATCGGCGGCGAGGACAATATCGACTACGCCACAGTCAAGGGTGAAAACGGCGAAGGCATGCCGGCATGGTTTACTCTCAACGTCAAAGGCAGTTATAATCTTAACCGCAGCATAGAACTTCAGGCCGGCGTTGAGAACATTCTCAACACCGAGTACCGTGTGTTCTCATCAGGCATCAACGCGCCCGGACGCAATATCTACGCGGCCGTAAGAATGACTTTCTGACATATTTCCCAAGTATAATCACTCAACAGACATGCAGCAACCGCGGCCGTCTTCGGCTTACAGTTGCTGCATGTCGCTTTTTGTTGTGGTTGTTTCTATGTCTTATTTATGACCTTATATAAATTTCTATTCCTCTTCTTTCTATGTGTTCTTTCAGTTCTTCGTTCTTCAGCATGTGCCATAAAGATATGTCGAACTGATATGGAAGCAGCAGGTTGTCAATCTCGTTTAAAATATGATTCAGGTCTTTACGCGTCAGACTTTCACCTATCAAAGTTATGTCTACATCAGAAAAAGGCTTAAAACAACCCTTGGCGCGCGAGCCGTAAAGCACGGCTTTCTCTATACGGGGGTTGCTGGCCAGCACACCTTTTATATTACTTAATTCTATGTCAGTCAGTCCGTATGGCATAATCAAAACGACATTGGTTCAATATCTGAAAGCGGTAACATTATTTTTTCAAAATCAACGAACAGCGGATAATATACATCTACAATGGCTTCACATATTTCCTCGGCTGTTTCATTGTCATAATTGTGCGATGTCAGATTGCGGTCTTCAATTGATTCCATCCATCTTTTGTCAGTAATAAGTCCTATCTCGAATGCTTTGCGGAACGCGTCGCGCGAGCCTCTTATGTCAGTATAGCCCTGATACTCGGCATAGTCTTTCATTACTTTCCATGCAAGTTCATGAGTATACTCGAAGCGTTGTATGAGTCCTTCTTTCAGAAGATCGTCCACTTCGGCATCACCGTTAATCTGTTCCGTAACTATATTTACAGCCTTCGTCAGTCTGTTTAGTGCCTTGCGGTAATTTCTGAACCGTTGTATCCAGCGTATATCTTTCTTATTGTTCATGATTTTTTCTTTTTCTGATGCGCAAACTGAATTATATGCAAATATAGCGAAAGACGGGTGAAGAAACAAATGAATAATAAAGTTTTTCAGTTTGGTTATTCCGGGCTGTCAAGTATCTTGTTCAGAGCTACTGAATTTCTTTGAATCATGTCGGGCTGTGTGGTGTGTTTTTATTGCTCTTAGCCGGCTTAAGTATAGTGTGCAGGGTGGAGTGGGAAATTTATAATGATAAAAAAGGTAACCTTGGGGCATGCGGATTATGATTATTGGGCATGCCTATGGTTACCTTTTTAGGGATGATTATGCACGTATTACATCTGCCTGCCGCGACGACGACTGCCTGTGTGGGCATAAGGCGTGGCGGTGCGGCGGGCTGGATGCGGAATGTATGTGTATCCGCGGAACGGAGCATGAGGCTCATGCTCCTGACTGTCAGTCGACGAAGCGGATTCTGTCTGCCTTGCGGGGCTTGGCAGGAGGATTCTCGGCAGGATAGCCCATGGCTATGCAGTAGAGCAGGTTGAAGTCCTTGCTGAAGCCGAGTTTCGCAAGATAAGGAGCGCACGATTTGCTTTCTTTCATCAGACGTACCGGGTGAGCCATGCAGCATGAGCCTATGCCTCTTGACCATGCTGAGAGAACGATGTTGCCGCCGAGCAGTCCGCAGTCAATCTGCGACACGTCGTAGGTGGTATCGTTGGCGATGAATACCACGCAGGTGGCGTTGGCAAAGATGTTTTTCGCACCGTTCTTTGGAGCGTTGTCGGGGTTGTCCTTTGCTACGGCCGCGGTGATTTCAGCCAGCATTTCAGGCTTGTCGATGACGCGAATCTCATAAGCCTGACGGTTTTTGCCGTTCGGCGCGTTGATGCCGCATTCAAGTATGCGGTTCAGCGTGTCGCGGTTAATCAGCTTGTCGGTGTACTGACGCACGCTGCGCCTTGACATAATTACACGCTCGACAGCTTCGGTATCGCTGTTTCCGGCTACTTTGGTTTCAGTCTTTGATGTACATGACGCTATCGCCGCCATGATAATCAGCAAACAAATGATTTTTTTCATAAGCGTTAGAGTTTATTCAGTCCATTTGAAGTTGTCCTTGCCTGCACCGATCTCGAAGTGCAGCCGGGCTATGCCCATGTCCATTTTTGTATATCCGACGACAGAGAAAAGACGCTTTGCCCTTACCAGCGGTGTGCCGTCTTTTGTGCCGGCATATTCGAAGTAGAACTTCTGCTGGTTTACGGCTGTCGGCGCTTTCAGAGCTGCACGCACTCCAGCCTCAAACCATGCGGGCGTGGCTGAGCTGGCGTTGCTGACGTCGGCCACGGTCTTACGTTTCAGTTTGCGCCCCGGGTCGTCAGGATATCCGAGCGCAATCATGCAGGCCACCTTCTCGCCGGCGCCGAGGGTGAATGTGCCTTTTACCTTGCGGTATGACAGTCCGGCCCAGCAGGTGCCCAGTCCGAGCTGCTGTGCGAGCAGCACTATCTGTTCGCCGTAGTAGCCTACGCGTTCGTCAAGGTCGTCAGCCTTCTCTCCTGCCATCACGATATAGTTCTCTACGCCAGAGAAAGAGCCGTAAGCAAACAGTCCGCTGAACCCTTTTTTCTCGTTCAGCACGAGCTGTATGTGCAGCCGGCCTTCACGGTTGCACTGGTCAATCTTGGCTTTTAGGGCGGCTACAACGTCGTCTGTCAGGCTTTTGCTTATATAATGGCGCACGCTGTGGCGCGCGTCTATTGCTTCGAGTAGTGTCATCATGTCTGCGTCAGTGTTTCTTTGTTAAATTCAATATCTTTCTGTAAGAACGGATATTGTCTGTTGCAAATTTAACGTAAATATTCTGTAAGTAGTGCGTATATTGCGTTTATTTTGGTTAATGCTGATGTGGAAAGTCAAGGTAAAGCGTCTGTCATGCGTAGCATTAGATGTGGCTGACGACAGTTTTTACGGCTGTCTGACTGCGGCTCTTGCCGTTCTGTGTAATATGTTGATAATCAGCGGGTTGTAAAAGAGTATCTTTTACGGTGCAGAAGATGCTCTTTTGCGTGCTGAAAGATGCCCTTTGGTAGAGCAAAAGATGGCTTATTGAAAAACTACTGCCGGCATAGGTGCAGCCGGTCTGTTGTTTTTCGGTTGATATTGTGATTAAAAAAATAGGCTGGAACTCCATTTCAGGAGCCCCAGCCGTGCTGACTTCAGAATTGTATTTATTACCTATTGAAGAAAATGTTATCACTTTTTGTCTATGAAGTCAGGTTGTATAGTTATGCTTCTATATTATATACAATTCTGATTCAGCTGTTCAGTATCGTCTGATAAAACGCCTTTACGTCGTTCCAGTTGTAGTATGGGAACATGTCGGTCTTTACCGGTATATGCACCTCACGCTCGTTGTGAAGGAACTTAACGATGACGTTGCCCTTGGCGTTCTTGTAGAACACGAGCTGGACATTTGCCGCCATAGGCGTAGCCTTGAAGTCGCACCATACCTTATAAACCTCGGCTGGTGACGATACAGCCACGTTGAAGTTTTCTACTCGGAGTATTGCGAGCAGCGGAATCACGTTGCCGTCGTGGCCGAAGCGCAGTGTAGCGGCAATGTCGCCGTCAGCTATCGCCTCGTCGGCGCTGTTCAGAATGTTGCGCAGCAGGTTCTTGGCGTTGGCCACTACGATGCCGTTGCCGTCAGCGTGGTTGGCGTTGCCTACGTAGAACTTGTAGTTTATGCACTGCCAGAGGTCGAACAGTTCGGCAGGCTCGAATACGTCGTAGAAGCGCACGTCGGTGTCGATGTCCTGCATGTCTACGGCTATCCAGTAGAAGCCCCACATCAGGTCGGCAGGTTTTACGTGTGTCTTTACGAAATCACTGTCAGTGAAGAGAGCCTTCATCATCCTTTCCGGGCGAACGTTCTGGGCCTCAAACTTCTTGTATTCAGCCACCCACGGGCCTGTTGTCTGGTCGGTAAATGCGTTCGACTCTGCCGTGTGGTAGTTCAGATAGTCCATGTATTTCTCGCTTGCCTCATAGCTGATGTCGAGCTTCGGAGCCAGTCCTTTCAGCTCATCGCCGAATGCCGCCATGCTCATAGCGCAGCGCAGCGACACCGTTGAGCGTGCCGATACCTTGCGTCCGGGCGTGAACACTCCCGGATAGTTGTTGTACATGCGCTCGGCTATGCCCTGATGCTGGCGCACGCCTACGGGCGAGAGGTCGCCTCCGTGTCCTTCTACGATGGGCCATATTTTCTCAAGGCGTGTCAGTGCCGACTTGCCCAGCGGTGTAAGCACGTTGATGCTGTCGGCGCTTTTGAGCAGGTCCATCACCCAGCGGTAGTCCCTGTCGCCGAGCAGATAGCGCGAGCCGTGGCGTCCGTAGTGGCTTACGTAAAAAGGAGTGTAGCCCTCAGGGGCCGGCGACTGTGCTGCCGCCGGTGCCTGATAAGCCAGATATACACCTCCGGCCTTGTCGAGGTCGGCATAGACTTCCTTGCGCGTAGTCTGTGCGCAGACCCCTGTAAGGACAAGGAGGAGTGTGAAGATAAAGCAGGTTCTTTTCATATTATGATATTAGTTTTGGTATCCGTCGTTCTGTATCAGTCTCGGGTTGTTTGTCAGCTCGGTCTCCGGGATAGGGAACAGTTTGAAGTGGTCGTCAACGTCAGCGCCTGTGCGCACGTCGTTCTTCCAGTCCCAGTTGTATCCCTTGGTGAACTTTCCGAAGCGGATAAGGTCGGTACGGCGTACCAGCTCTGATGCAAGCTCGCGCTGACGCTCAGCAAGAATGAAGTCAAGGTTGAGCTCTGCGTCTGTGATGTCGCCTGAAACGTCAGACCTTACGCCCGGCTGTGCGTACTTGCCGCTCATGTATGCGCGCTCACGTATCTCGTTCACATAGCTTAAAGCGTCAGCTCTTGTGCCGCCCTGTGCGCCGCGGAGTATAGCCTCTGCAGCTATGAGGTAAGCCTCGCCGGTGCGGAACATCGGGAAGTCGATAGATACATAAGCCTCGCCCTGCTGCGGAATCTCGTCGTTTACAGTAACGTTGCGCCATTTGATATAGCCGTAACCGTAGGTGAAGAGGCTCGTCATGTTCATGTTTTCGTCCCAAGTCTCCTTCTTCTGGTTGGGCAGAGCTGTCATGAACTGTGCGCGCTTGTCTTTCTTCTGGTTGCCCCATGTGTCGTTTACGTCGAATGTTACGTCGTCAGGATCAAATGCGTCGACGAGTGTTGTCTTAGCACGCACGTTGCCCCAGCCACGTGAGCCGACGCCTGTTTTGTAGAGTTCGTCCATCGGACCGTTGACAAAAGCCTTTACGTAGAAGTTTGTTCCGGCAGAACTTTGTGCGCGCTCTCCGTCCTGAACGAGCGGCCATATAATCTCAGAACAGTTCTCGTTGTCGGCAAGGAATATCTGACGGTAGTCAGGAGCGAGGTTGTATCCGCCCTCGTTTATTACCTTCTTGGCGTATGTCAGAGCGTCAGTGTAGCGGTCTTCGCCGATCCAAGTCTCTGCATTGAGGTACATACGTGCCAGCAGGAACCACTCGGCTACGCGGTCAACTCGGCCGTAAACGTTCTCGTGAGGTGCTTTAAGCTGCTGGTCTATGCTCTTCAGTTCGCTCTCGGCAAACTCGAAAATCTGCTTGCGTGTGTATTGTTCAGGTATGTCTTTTACGCCTGTGTTCTCGTCGATGTATGGCACAGAGCCGAACAGGTCGCAGAGTGTTGCGTAGCAGTATGCGCGCAGGAATCTTGCCTCTGCACGGTAACTGTCGCACTCAGAGCCAAGTTCGTCCCACAGACCGCGCTGCTTCAGCTTGCTCTCAGTACATTCACGGAGAATCTCGTTGCAGTATGCTATTGTCATGTAAAGACGCTGGTAAGTCCATGTTATGACTGAAGCGTTGGATGCGTCCCATTGAATGTTGAGGCATTTGCGCAGTCCGTTTGATGAAGACGGCATGAGGAAGTTGTCTGTGTCGAGCTCCTGGAGATAGAACATCAGGCGCACATATCCTGAATAACCTTCGTTGGCACCTTCAAGGTCGCCGTCACCGCCGTCGCCACCTTTCTGTCCTGTAAGGATTAATGAAGCGTAGCATTTTGCCAGCATGCCGGTATATCCGTCGGCTGTGCTGTATACTTTGTCGCCGACGAGCTGGTTGTCATCGAGCGGCATTGTGTTAAGATCGTCAAAGCATGACGACAGTCCGATACATGAAAGGACTAATATTATCGATTTAATAAAAAACTTTTTCATGATAATGTCTTTGGATTTTTAGAAGTTCAGGTTAGCGCTTAATGAGAAAGTACGCGGACGTGGATAAACGTCGCGGTCGATACCGTCTGAAAGTTCAGGGTCAACTCCTGAGTAGCCGGTTATTGTGCATACGTTCTGTACGGTGAAGGCAAGGCGCAGGTTGCTGTCGCTGTTCCACAGTTTCTTGAACGTGTAGCCGATAGTTATGTTGTCAAGACGGAAGAAGTCTGCGCTTTCGAGGAAGTAGTCAGAGTAAAGCTGCTGTGTCTGGAAGCCGAGTTCGCTTGTTGACGGCAGGATATTTGAGAAGCTTCCCTGGTCGCTGTATACTGACTGAAGGTATTGGTCAGCACGTACATAGTTGTAAACGTATGCTCCGAACGAGCCGTGAGCGTTTATTCCGAGATACCAGTTCTTGTAAGTCAGTGATGTATTCAGACCGAAGTAAGACTTAGGCAGTGCGCTCTTGTCGGTCGCATATCTTGTCTCTGTTGATGAAACGCTGCCGTCTGGCTGTACATACATGCCTTCGAGTGGCTTTCCGTTATCGTCATAAGCCTGCTTTGCGAGATAGAAAGTGTAAGGACGTTTGCCTACCATGAATACCTGAACGTACTTACCTGTTCCTGAAATAGAACCTGTCTGTACGAAGTTTGACTCAGAATCGAATGTGTTCAGCTTGGTTATCTTAGATGTACTCCATGTGTAGTTGAGGCCGATGTCCCATTTGAAGTCCTTTGTCTGTACTGGAACTGCGTTGATAGAGAACTCTACACCTTCGTTGTCCATCTCGCCGATGTTGGTCGTAAGGATTGATGAATAGTTCGTTCCAGAGATTACGTTGATTGTGTTGAGCAGATCTTTAGTGTGACGCTTGTATACATCGATTGCACCATAAATGCGGTTGTCGAGGAATCCGTAGTCAATACCGGCGTTCCATGTCGTCGTTGTTTCCCATTTTATGTCGTTGTCGTAGGCGTTAGGTCTGTATGTAAGATACCATTGGTCGCCGAAGAGATAGCTCGACTCAGGATAAGAGACGGTGAATGTGGTCATGTAAGGATAGTCGTTGAGGATGTCCTGCTGACCAGTCTGACCGTAGCTGAGGCGCAGTTTGAGGTTAGATACGACCTTGTTGTTCTTGAGGAAGTTCTCTTCAGAGATTCTCCAGCCTAATGCGACAGAAGGGAAGTAACCCCAACGGTTGTCTTTAGCGAAGCGTGAAGAGGCGTCGGCACGCAGAGTAGCGGTAAGCATGTACTTGTCTGCGTATGTGTAGTTGACTCGGCCGTAGAGTGAAAGGAGATAGTATTCTGTCTCGTAATGATACGGAGAGAATAGCTCTTCGCCTTCAGGAGAGAGTGTAGTATCGTTGAATTTCTTCCAGAAATGCTGCCATCCGTAACCTGCCATTACGCTGAAGTCGTGCTTTTCGGCGAATGTATGTGCATAGTTTACGTAGAAGTCGAGCAGCTCGTTCTTCTTTTTCTGTATACCGTCGTAGTCAAGACCAGTACCGTCTTTCATGTTAGAGGTGTACATTGTGCCGGCCATGTCGGGCACATCTTTTGTGTAGTTGCTCTTCAGATAGTCCATACCGAGGTTGAGGTTGAACTGAAGATCTTCAAAACCGTGAACTTTATAAGTGATGTTCGCGCTGCCGATGAATCTGCTTACATCGTTGCGGAAGTCCTGTAATTCGAGCTGAGCAACAGGGTTATCGGTCTGGATAGCCATAGGCAGATTGCCGTTCATCCAAATGAAGTAACCCAGTCCGGGGTCGGTTGAAGATGTCGGACTGCCTGTCTTTACCGGGCGTGTAGGGTCGTAGCGTAACGCATTGCCTACTACGCTGCCGTCAACAAGGCGGTTGTTCTCAGATGAGAGCTTTGCGTTGAGGGCGATAGTGAGGTGGTCGTCGAGCAAAGACGGTGTTATACCTCCGTCGAATGTGTATCGTTTGTAGCTGTTGGTTTTGATGATACCCTGCTGGTCTGTGTATCCGAGAGAAACCCGATAGGGTGCTTTCTTCAGCAGATTGCCTGACATTGAGAGGTTGTGCTCAGTGCTTACAGCGTTGCGGAATATCTCGTCCTGCCAGTCTGTGTTGTATTCTCCGAACTCAACATTTGCCGGTACGCCGGTAACTGTAGGCACGAAAGAGCGGAACTCGTCAGCAGTAAGCGGGTCAAGGCGTTTTGCCAATGTGCTGAGAGATACGTTGCCGCTGTAGTTGAACTTTATCTTTCCGTCTGAGCCTTTCTTTGTTGTTATGACGATGACACCGTTTGAAGCGCGTGAACCGTAGATTGCAGTTGCTGACGCGTCTTTAAGTACGGTGAAAGTCTCGATGTCGTTAGGGTTAATGGCACCTAAGATGTTGCCTCCGCCTTCGATTGTTGAGTTGTCGACAGGCACACCGTCGATTACAATCAGTGGGTCGTTGCTTGCTGACAAAGACGCGCCGCTACGGATACGGATTGTCGCACCTGAGCCTGGAGCACCTGAACTTGTTACTACGTTGACACCGGCAATCTTACCTACAAGAGCGTCCTGTGCGGTACTCTGGACACCTTTGTTAAGCTCGTCGGGCTTTATGGCTGTAACCGAGCCGGTCAGGTCTTTCTTCTTTACCTGTCCGTAACCGATTACGACAAGCTCGTTAAGAGTGCTAGACTCCTCAGACATGCTGACTGAGTAAGTGTTCCTGTTGTCGACTTTCAGCTCCTGCTGGTCGTAGCCGATGAACGTTACCACAAGCTCGCTACCCTCGCTGGCGTTGATTGAGAAGTTTCCGTCAATGTCAGTTACGGTGCCCTGCTTGTTGCCCTTAATCATTACGGTAGCTCCGGGCAGAGGTTCGCCCTTGTCGTCAGTTACTGTTCCTTTGATTAATTTCGGTTTACCGTTGCTTGCTGTGCTCTTGCCGCGCTGGCTGCGGTTGTCCTTTATTGACACCTGCCGTCCTGAGATAGTGTAGCTTAGGTGCGCTTTTTCGCACAGTTCCTTGATGATGTCGTTGACATTCTTGCCCTTTGTCGAGATGTTGATAACCTCGTACAGACGGCTTTTTACGGACTGGTCATAGACAAAAACATAGTTGCTGTTCTTCTCTATGTAATTGAACACGTCCTTGATTGTTGTCTTTTCGACTTCAAGCGTGTAAACACCGTGAGAGTAGTTCAACGAGACATGCTGGGCTGCATTGACCGCTCCATAAGATGAGAGAATACCTGACAGAAGTAAAATCCCGGCTCTCTTCCCAAGATTTAATCTTGATAGGTTAATCATAAGGTTAAATTTTTTAATTTAGATTATATAGGTATTGTTAATGTTTTCAGGTTATCGGGTAATGTTTATCATGTTGTCAGTCTTCTTGTATTTTGTTCCTGACAGTTGGGTTATTATTTTTATTACGTCGGTTATGTTGTCTTTCAGCTCTAGTTTGCCGTAGAGGCGTGTGTCAGACAGCGACGGACTGCACACTATGTTTACCCCGTAGAAACTCTCAAGCCTTGATGTCGTTTCGGCTATCGTCTCGCCGTCGAGCACCAATATGCCGTCTGTCCAGCTTGTGCAGTCTGACGTGTCAACGCTCGTCAGCGCGTCGATGTTGCCGTCGCTCAGCAGCAGCTGCTCGTCAGGACGCATGCAGACCTTGTTTTTCTTGCCTGCGGTTACCTCCACAGAGCCGCTCAGAAGCACTATGCGTGCCTGCTTGCCGTGATAGTTGTTGACGTTGAACTTCGTGCCGAGTACTTTCAGAGAGAAGCCTTCGCCGTGGACTATGAACGGATGGGCTGCATTGTGCGCCACGTCGAAATATGCCTCACCGTCAACGTAGACGTCGCGCGTGGCTCCACGGAATTTCTTAGGATAGTATATCTTTGAGCGTGAGTTGGCTATTATCTTGGTGCCGTCAGAGAGTACGAGCGTGCGCGTCTGTCCTACGGGCACTACGAGTTTTTCCATTTTCTCCTTGACTTTTGCCACGATTACGGTCTTCTCTGTCGGAGCCGTCATCATGTTTTTGTTGTAAAGATATACGGCAGCCATGAAGAAGGCGAGCAGACATGCAACCGTTGCGAGCGATTTCAGAGCTATCGTCCTGAGCTGCGTCTTTCTCTCATGTCTGCGTATCTTCTCGTAGGTACGCAGCTTTATCTTGTCTGTATCGATACTGAACGACGTATAATCGTCAAGAAAATGCTTCAGCTTTGCGTCTGCATCCATCTCCTTGTTGGCGTCATACGAAGTCCGGCTGTCAGTGTTATTTGTTTTTATATCCATTCTAAATACACTTTCTTAAACGTTTTTTCAGCGTTGTGAGCGCGTAATTCACGTGGTAGTTCACCGTTGCCAGCGATATGCCGAGCATCTTGGCTATGTCAGCATAAGGCATCTGCTCAATCTTAGCCAGAAAGAACACGTGCTTGCAGCGTGGCGGCAGATACTTGATGGCATTGTCAAGTTCCTGTCTTTCTTCCCTGGTTATGATGCTGTCGAGAGGCGACTGATTCTTCGGAAAAGAAAAGTCGGGCTGGTCGTCGATAGAAAGGCTGCTGTTGTGAGCCTCTGAGCGCATGGCGTTGAGAGCCTTGTGAAAGGCTATTGTGTTCAGCCAGCTCACCATGTTTTTTACTTTCATCAGACTTTTGCGCTGTCGCCACACCTCAAAGAACACGTCGCTTACCACCTCTTCCGCAATCTCTTTATTGCCCACGATGCCGTAAACGTGGTAGAATATACGGGCCGAATAACGGTCCATGAAAGAGTCGAACGCAAGTTCGTTGCCTTGTGTTATATGGTATATTTCAGTGGTGTCGCCTTCCATGAGAGACTTGATATTAATCAGTGTTCTTTACTCTTATTGACACAGGAAAATCGAAAATGTATAGGTGTAAAAATGTTTTTTTTTATTTTTTTGCTTAAAAATAAACTGAAAAGCTCTTCTGTCAACAAATATTTTTTAATCCATGCCGGTCTGTACTGCCGCCTGAACGGTTGGCTGCAGCCGCTGTCGTCAGCCTTTCATGGCTTCATACTGCGATCCGTTGATGCCTGTTCAGCAACATCATGGCAGTATATTATTGTGGCTTTGGCTTTTTGTTGTATAACAGCCTGATATTCAATGCGTTGTAAAAGAGTACCTTTTGCAACGCAGAAGATGCTCTTTTGCGTGCCAGGAGATGCTCTCTTGCAGAGTAAAAGGGCATCTTTTGGGTTCATCCGCAGTTCAGTTGGATGAAAAGTGAAAGATAAAGGAAGTCGCTGTAAAAATCGTATATTTGCAG
>CABUHE010000007.1 GCA_902491375.1 uncultured Prevotella sp. | reverse complement strand
ATTTTTACACCGATTTTTTGTTAATAAGGTGTAAAGTATTTCTGTATTAAGTCAAAAATATGGTCTTTTAGAAAGCATCTGACTTTTACTGCAAAACAGACCATGTATGTATAAAAACAACAGACAAATAAAAGAATAACGAATATGCTCAATAGTCATAAAAGAACTCGAATCACTGATACGTATCAGTAAACGTTCTTAGCCAGATAAAAAATACAGAATCTCTAAAAGTTTAAAGGCATACAATAACCTTTTGAACAACAGATTCTGATTTCAAAACATATCTACTGATTGTATAATAAAGACATTTCCCTATAAAATATGAGCATAAAAATAATGACTCAGATGAGATTTTATATGCTATAAAGCAATTTTATAAAATTCATTTGAGTCATTATTATTTATAATTTACATTTATTTCTTGCCTTTATTTGTCCTTATTATGTCGAACAGATATGTCAACTTGACAACTATATTGCCGAAGTTTGACTTTCCGAAATAATCTTTTTTAGAGTCACCGTAAATATTTCCAAGTCCATAATAATATCGTGCCTCAAACTGTAAGTGGCCTATCTTCGGATTGGAATACTCCAGTCCCAAACCTGCGGCTATACCGTAATCAAACCTATTTTCGACAGCCATAGTGTCTTGTGCAAGCGTATGGTTTACTCGGTCTGTAAGGTTTGCATCTTCAACTTTAAAATTTGTATCGGTCGTTTCACCGATACAGAAACCGATTTGAGGGCCTGCCTGGAAGAAGAACTTCAGTCCCTTCTGCTCACGTCCCCACCCAAGCTGGGCGAACACAGGTATCTGAATATAGTTCATTGTACGGCTGTAACGTTCAGGCTGACCTGAAACCTGATTTATGACAGGTTTATCATTTATGTCCAGAATATTCTCTTTCCATCCTATCTGAGCATAGTTCACCTCTGCCTGCACAGCACATATAGTAGAAAAATATTTCTCACAGACATAACGGAAAGACAGACCTCCTGTCATTCCTCCATGAAAAGACTGGTTTACCTTAGGCGTAAATCCTACATTACTCAGCACGTATCCGCCATTGACACCAATGCTAAGGTCGTTACGATATTCACCTATTTGGGCGGCAGCCGGCAGCGTCACCGCTATTAACAAAGCTATTATTATACTGCGCATCTGTCTGTATAGTCAGCTTAAAAGTTTATTATAGAGATAGATTTGTCACGGTTGTAGTGTACAAACATAAGACTTTCATTGCGATATCCGCCACCAGTCTTCGGCTTAACAAAATGCAGATACGTCTGCAATGCCGTCTTATCTTCTACCGAACCGTCAAAATCGCTGCCGTCTTTCATCAGTCCACGCAAGAAGAACATGCCATGATCATAGCCTGTAATGGCAAATCTTGGAAGATAGTCCATCATCTCGCTCTTGAACATTGTACGGTATCGATTCTCAAAGTTCTTAACTCTGCTTGAATATTGATTATAATAGAACGTCGAAGGGATATATGTATCGTACTTACAGAAACGGTCAAGATCATAGTCTACGTACATCAGCCACTCTGTATAACCGAAGAGAGAGACCTTAATCTCTGGGTGCTCGCCAGTAAGAGAATCAAGCATATCAAGAACAGTACTGAGTTCAGGAGAACGCGCAGTATTAAGTACAACCATATTAGGCTTTACCGGACTGAATGCACGGGCAAACATACCACTGCTTGAACCTATGTTAGTTACCGAGCACGACACTCCACGCTGCTCAAGCAGCTTACGTACAGTAAACGTGAACACGCCTTTGTCGCTCGAGCGGTCGTTGCAGTCGATAACCACGACATTGTAGTCCTTGAAACGATAGGCAAAATGATTTGCCACCAAACTATAGAATGCCTCAGGCGACTGATAAACTTGGAATATATTTGGATTAGAGTCAACGTCATCGCCAGTTATCGAGAACGGTATCACAAGTTTCATGCCATGCTCTTTCACAAAGAATGACAACGGCTTAACCTGCTTTGAATATAACGGTCCGAAGATTATGTCGCAGTCAGCTATTCCATCTTTGACAAGAGTACGGTATATGTCATCATCAATCGGAACATTCCACGCTCTTACTGAAACAGACTTGCCTTCACGCTTCAAA
This sequence comes from uncultured Prevotella sp., assembly GCA_902491375.1. Taxonomy (GTDB): domain Bacteria; phylum Bacteroidota; class Bacteroidia; order Bacteroidales; family Bacteroidaceae; genus Prevotella. The sequence goes on along the minus strand of CABUHE010000007.1, from coordinate 74,662 downwards.
TCTTCACAAGCCATGAGCAGGCCTCTGTAATATTCCAACATACGGCGACCGTCACCGTCCACATTATGCAGCGGCAATACCACTCCGACTTTAAGCGCATTGGCAGTTGTCTCGGCTGAAACAGGCTTAACAGGCTGCTCAGTATTGACCGGTGCCTCACCGGCAGGATAAGGTATGAATATATAGTCGCCCTTCTTCAGCGTATACCCAGGCATACTCATATCAGGGTTAGCCTTAGTAAGCTCGTCCACAGTAAGTCCATACTCACGTGCTATACTGTAAAGGGTTTCCTTACTCTTCACCTTATGCATCTGACGCCATTTGCCAGTCTGTGAAAAACTGAGCAAACACACTAAGCTAAGTGCAAGCGTCATTATCGTCCTCGATAAATTTCTCATGTCAATCCGTTTTCATGTTAATGCCTGCAAATGTACATAAAATCCATGAAAATCCGCCATGCATATAAAAAGAATTTGGAGTTTTATTAAAGTACACAAATACAATAAAAATGATAAGACGAACAATCCTTTAAACATAAAAACGGATGCGCAGATGTTTTTATATGCAACTAAAAATAAGCGTGTCTGCTAAAAAAAACAAATTTGTTTTGTATTGCACACCGTTTGCATTATCTTTGCATGATATATTTTCCACAAAATGAGAACAATGTATTTTTTGCTTATGTTGGCGACAGCATTAACGCTTGCACCGTTGAATGTCACAGCACAGACATACGACGAAACGCCGACAATAAATCCTACAGCCACCTATGTTACCGAAGACGGCGAAGAGGAAAGTGAAAGCTACTCAGGCAATGCACCTTTGCTTGGACGTTTTAAAGCCAATCCTGAAAATGTAGGTGCATACACGGCCAACTATGAGTGGCGTTTTACATTTAATACAGACACAGAGCCTTACCTTGTCAGATACGAACAGGACACGGAATACACATTCACAAAGGCCGGTAACCACAGCATCGTACTCTATGCAACTTTTATCAACGGCAACGACACAATTGCCTACACACAACAATATTGGGCCGACCGTGGCCCGTTGAGTGTGAGCATCAGTGAAAGCCGACTGGAAATGCCAAATGCATTCTCGCCGAACGGTGACGGCATAAATGATATTTACAAGGCTAAGAGTACACATCAGTCGATTGTAGAATTTCATGCCTACATATTCAACCGCTGGGGACAGAAGCTGTATGAATGGAATGATCCTGACGGAGGATGGGACGGCAAATATAAAGGTAAAGACGTCGCACAGGGAGTATATTTCGTACTGGTTAAGGCCCGTGGTGCCGACGGAAAGGAGTATAATATTAAACGCGACGTAAACCTTTTAAGAGGATACACAGAAAGTTCAGGTCTGGTCGGTCAATGATTAAGATCTGTTTTTTCCATCAATTTATTGAGTTATGAATCACGAAAAAGCATCAGCCGAATGGTATGACAGTCAGACATACATTTTATGGCGAAGCAGTCTTTGTTGTTTTATGACTCTTCAAATATAGAACTAAGTTATGTCAGAAAAAATAAACGTTTGGGGAGCACGCGTACACAATCTGAAAAATATTGACGTAGAAATTCCGCGCGGCAGCCTTACAGTTATTACAGGACTTAGCGGCTCAGGCAAGTCTTCACTCGCCTTTGACACAATCTATGCAGAAGGACAAAGACGATATATTGAAACTTTCTCTGCCTACGCACGAAACTTTTTAGGCGGTATGGAACGCCCCGACGTAGACAAGATAACAGGTCTGAGCCCGGTAATCAGCATAGAACAGAAAACCACAAACAAAAATCCACGCTCCACAGTCGGAACAACGACAGAAATATATGACTATCTCCGACTTTTATATGCACGCGCCGGCATAGCTTACAGCTACGCCACAGGCGAAGCCATGGTAAAATATACGGAGGAAGACGTGTTGAATATGATTCATGAGCGGTACAGCGGTAAACCCATATTCATCCTTGCACCTCTGGTCCGCAACCGTAAAGGACACTACCGTGAACTTTTCGAAAGCATGCGGCGCAAAGGTTATCTGTATATCCGAGTAGACGGCAATGTAGAAGAAATAACAAGAGGAATGAAAGTCGACCGCTACAAGAACCACAATATTGAAGTGGTAATCGACAAACTCGTTGTGCAAGACAAAGACGACGAGCGCCTCAAGAAAAGCGTAGCGACGGCTATGAAGCAAGGCGACGGACTACTTATGATTATGGAGAAGGACACAGGTGAAGCCAAGTACTACAGCAAAAGGCTCATGTGTCCTACAACAGGAATCTCATACGGTGACCCGGCTCCTAATAAGTTCTCATTCAACTCACCTGAAGGCGCATGTCCACGCTGTAAAGGTCTGGGCTACGTTGACCAGATAGACCTCGACAAAGTAATACCAGACAAATCCATATCAATACGCCAGGGAGCCATAGTTCCTCTCGGGAAATACAAGAACCAGATGATATTCTGGCAGATTGAAGCCATTCTTGACAAATACGGATGCGCACTCACAACTCCTGTAAACGAAATTCCTGAGGATGCAATGAACGAGATTCTGTACGGCTCAATTGAGAACGTACGCATACGCAAAGAGCTTGTACATACATCAAGCGACTACTTTGTAGAGTTCGACGGTGTCGTGCAATACCTGCAAAGTGTCATTGACAACGATGACAGCGCAAGCGGACAGAAGTGGGCTGACCAGTTCCTGACTGTGTGCCAGTGTCCTGAATGTAAAGGACAACGGCTTAACCGCGAATCGCTATCCTACCGGATTTGGGACAAAAACATATCAGAAGTAGCTGATATGGATATTGCCGAACTTAAAGAGTGGCTCAATGAGGCCCAACAACATCTGTCAGACCGCCAGCGGCGCATTGCAGACGAAATAATAAAAGAAATTATAACACGAATAAACTTTATGCTTGACGTCGGTCTCGACTACCTTTCACTTAACCGACAGTCAGCCACGCTATCAGGCGGCGAGAGTCAGCGTATAAGACTTGCGACACAGATAGGCTCACAACTTGTAAACGTGCTATACATTCTTGACGAGCCGAGCATCGGTCTGCACCAACGGGACAACGACCGTCTTATCAAATCGTTGAAAGAACTTCGAGACCTCGGCAACACTGTAATCGTAGTAGAACACGACAAAGACATGATGCTCAACGCCGACTATATAGTCGACATTGGGCCAAGAGCCGGACGCAACGGCGGTGAAGTCGTATTTCAAGGCACTCCGGCTGAGATGCTGAAGCAGCACACAATAACCAGCCAATACCTCAACGGCGAGATGAAAATAGAGGTGCCTGCCAAACGGCGTGAAGGCAACGGAAAAAGCATAAAGATACACGGAGCATGCGGCAACAACCTAAAACATATAGACGTAGAATTTCCGTTAGGCAAACTTATTGTGATAACGGGCGTCAGCGGTTCCGGAAAGTCAACCCTTATCAACGAAACCTTGCAGCCGATACTCAGCCAGCACTTCTATCGCTCACTAAAAAAACCTATGCCTTACGACTCCATTGAAGGCATCGAGTATATAGATAAGGTAGTAAATGTAGACCAAAGTCCTCTTGGACGTACACCACGCTCAAACCCGGCAACTTACACAGGAGTGTTCAGTGACATTCGCTCTCTGTTCGTCAACCTGCCGGAAGCAAAAATCCGAGGCTATAAACCAGGACGATTCTCGTTCAACGTCAAAGGCGGACGCTGTGAAGCATGTGGCGGTAACGGATACAAGACGATAGAAATGCGATTCCTGCCAGACATTATGGTACCTTGCGAAGTGTGCCACGGCAAACGCTACAACCGAGAAACTCTTGAAGTAAGATATAAAGGAAAGAGCATAGCCGATGTTCTCGATATGACAATCAACCAGGCTGTTGAGTTCTTTGAGAACGTGCCTGACATTCTGCGGAAGATTAAAACCATACAGGACGTCGGACTGGGATACATCAAACTGGGACAACCGTCCACCACTCTGTCGGGCGGAGAGAGCCAACGCGTCAAGCTTGCGACCGAGCTGAGCAAGCGCGATACTGGTAAAACCATGTACATACTCGACGAGCCTACAACCGGACTGCACTTTGAAGACATACGAATACTGATGAATGTCCTGCAAAAGCTTGTAGACAAAGGCAATACAGTAGTCATAATAGAACATAATCTTGATGTGATAAAGCTCGCTGACTATATCATAGACATGGGCCCGGAAGGAGGCCGGGGCGGCGGTATGGTATTGTCTACCGGCACACCTGAGGAAGTAGCTCTTAGCAACAAGGGCTTCACACCGAAGTTCCTCAAGAAAGAACTCGGTATGGACTGACTGACATAAACAGAACAAAGACAACTGAACATATAAAAACCGACATAAGCCACTTTCACAAGTCTGCTTATGCCGGTTTTTCTTTTACCACAGCACATTTAACGGTCTATAATACTGGTTATCAAATAATTACACTGCAAAGCCGTGGTTTAGTCAAAGACCGTTTTATCTTTATATTTGTAGTTCAAATACGCTTATTTACAAAACACCGTCTTTTACGATGTAAAAGATGCCCTTTTATAAGCTGAAAGACGGTCTTTTGGCATGTAAAAAGGCATCTTTTAAAAATCAGCTTACTGCCAACGTATCGTAAATCATCGTATTATAACCAATACGCCGGAAGCAAAGCATTAAAACCTTGTCATAAACTCTATTACAAATTTATCTTTCTCCGACGGGTGAGCTATTGCTCCTTCACGATAAAAATACTTCTCATAATTAAGACGTATGTCTGAAACGAACGGCAGCGAAAGACTGAATGTAACACCTCCCGTTACACGTGAGCGCTGATAATCATTGATAATAAGCGAACCGGCCTTGTCTTCATCGCCGTCGCTGTTATATCGCATACCGTCGCTATGGTCGCTCATAAAATCATAACGCACAAGCGGAGAAATCTTCTTAAAGAAACACTTACGTAACGGAATATCGTAGCTTACAAAAGCATCAACAGCATGAACTGCTTTAAAAGCCTCGTCCTCATAATGCTTGTAAAGATATTCTGCCTCTACGTGCCAGCCATGTGCATGATAATAGGCACCTGCGTCATACATCATTACAGACACATCCTCCGGCTTTATTTTCTGGGTACTCAAAGTAAGATTGAATCCTCTCGGGAAAAACAGCTGAGCCTTAGCGGAAAAATTGACATTGTCTGTCCAGAAATCTTTTTGATTTGTAAGACCTGAACCGTTGAACATACCAGCCTCAAGCGTTATCGGGAAACCTACATTGAAAGAATATCCAAGTGTTGCACCGACATCGCGCACATTGCCGACCTGCTTTGCTATAAATGAACGGTTGGCAAAATACTGCTGATGTGGTGAACGGTGAGCGTCTATAGTGAAAGGTACACGCATCTGACCGATTGTAAAATTGAGTCCGCGCACAGGTTTCAGGCGTGTATAGGCATCAAGCATCTTTATCTGTCCTTCATCTGACAGGTCTATCTCTGCTTTATAAGATACGGTCTTGGTTACATCACCTTCAATACTGACACGCGCGTTGCGCACCTGGAAACGTCCCTCGCCATCTTCCGGCTGATACTCATATTTGCCACGAATCGTACCGTGAACTTTCGGTGTAAGATCGACATCGTCATTATCGTTATCAGCCATAACAGGAAAGGCTGTCAACAATGCCAGCGAAGCCAGCCATAAACATCTATTATTCATGCAGTTTTTAATTTTTTGCAAAAGTAAGCATTACATGTTACAAATTCATTACAATAAAGCTAATGATAAATTAAGTTTAATTCTATTCATGTAAAACGTCAATTTACTTTTTCACCGGCTAATAATTGTTTTGGACAAAAAAGATGTATTTTTGCACTGCTTTAAGACAAAAATCAAGTAATGAATATATTTACAAAAAGAATAAGCGAGGCTCTAAAGCTTCAGGAACGTGGCGTAGACAACACCTTACAATTACTGGACGAAGGATGTACAATACCTTTTATATGCCGTTACAGAAAGGAGCGCACCGGCGGTCTTGACGAAGTGCAGATAGCCGGAATCAGCGAAATGGTGCAACAACTGAAAGATATAGCCAAACGCAAGGAAACCATATTAAAGACAATCAGCACACAGGGCAAACTAACACCTGAGCTAGAGAAACGTATAAACGAATGTTGGTCGTCAACCGAACTTGAGGACATATATCTGCCATACAAGCCTAAAAGAAAGACAAGAGCGCAAACAGCACGCGAACGCGGACTGGAACCTTTGGCCATAATAATATCACTCGGACGCGAGTCTGACCCCGAAATGGCAGCCAGACGTTTTGTAAAAGGCGATGTTAAGAGCGTAGAGGAAGCCATAAAGGGCGCACAGGACATTATTGCAGAGAACATAAGTGAAGACGAACAGTCGCGACGAATAGTACGTTCTGCATTCAAACGACAGGCTGTGATTACCTCAAAAGTCATAAAAGCTAAAGCTGAAACTGACGAGGCAGCAAAATATTCAGACTATTTTGATTTCTCTGAACCGCTCAACCGATGCTCCTCTCACCGTCTGCTGGCTATGCGTAGAGGCGAAGCTGACGGAGTATTGAGAGTAAGCATATCAGCTGACGATGAAGAATGTGCCGACAAACTGAAACGAATGTTCATCCACTGTGCCGGCAAATGTCAAAGACTGATGAGTCAGGCTGTTGACGACTCATATAAAAGACTGCTTAAACCATCAATAGAAACAGAGTTTGCTACTATAAGTAAAGAGCGCGCTGACGAAGAGGCAATAAAAGTTTTCGCAGCCAACCTGCGCCAACTGCTCCTAGCCGCACCACTCGGTCAGAAGCGAACAATGGGCATCGACCCAGGATTCCGAACAGGATGCAAAGTCGTATGTCTTGATGCTCAAGGCAACCTGCTGCATCATGAGGCAATATTCCCAGAATTCTGCCGTAAAGGCGGAAACGCTGAGGAACGTGTCAGACAAATGGTTGAGCAATATCAGATTGAAGCGATAGCAATAGGCAACGGTACGGCAAGTCGCGAGACTGAAACGTTCATCAAGTCATTGGGATTAAAACAGAACACCAGACAAGGTGATGAACCAGCCGGAAATATTCAGATATTCGTTGTCAGTGAAGACGGTGCCTCAGTTTATTCAGCATCAAAAGAGGCACGTGAGGAGTTTCCCGGACAGGATGCCACCGTTCGCGGTGCGGTAAGCATAGCCAGAAGACTGATGGATCCGCTGGCTGAACTCGTAAAGATTGATCCCAAAAGTATTGGCGTAGGACAATATCAGCACGATGTTGACCAAACTAAACTGAAACACGCTCTAGACCTGACAACAGAAAGCTGTGTAAACTCCGTAGGAGTTAATCTGAACACAGCCAGCAAACATCTGCTGACATACGTCAGTGGACTCGGTCCTACCCTTGCCCAAAACATTGTTGACTACCGCACGGCTAACGGCCCGTTCACATCACGTGCGCAACTGAAAAAAGTTCCACGACTAGGTCCTTCGGCTTTTGAACAGTGCGCTGGATTCCTCCGCATACCCGGTGCAAAGAATCCGCTTGACAACACAGCTGTACACCCGGAAAGCTACAAAACAGTTGAACGCATGGCAGAAGACTGCCACTGCACTGTTGCACAACTTGTAAATGACAAGGAAAAGCGTCGACAAATAGACTTGAAACGCTACGTAACAGCAACGACAGGCATGCCTACTCTGACAGACATAATGCACGAACTGGAAAAACCGGGACGCGATCCTCGCGGCAAGGCTCAGGAATTTTCATTCGACAGCAGTGTTCATACAATGGACGACCTTCAGGAAGGAATGATTCTGCCCGGCATCGTTACAAACATAACAAACTTCGGGGCATTCGTAGACATTGGCGTACATCAAGACGGACTTGTACACATCTCGCAAATGGCAGACAGATATGTTACTAACCCGACACAGATTGTAAGTCTGCATCAGCATGTAAAAGTACGTGTAACAGAAGTTGACTTGAAACGCAAAAGAATATCACTTTCAATGAAAGGCTGCAACGACTGACAGTCATTATAAAAAGAAAAGCCTTTTTATTACAGAACAACAAAAACTCTTTTTATATTTTGTCCAACTGTAATAAAAAGGCTTTTTATATACTTGTACAAGAATAAAGCAAAGTCCAAAAACAGCCTTCACTAATACCATCTACGATCCAAAGAATCAAAGTTCATCTTTCTTGTACCTCTCGTCAAAGTAGCTTAAAGCCGCACCTATCGCGGTGCAAAACTCTGAATACTCAGGAATTATAAGTTTAACCCCATAAAGTTTCTCAATAGGCGGGAATACCATACGGCATTGAGGAAGCAGAGTCAGATTGCCAATCATGACATACTCGTTGATATTGCTTCCAATAGAAGCCAATACAGCAGACTGACCTACAGACTGAAGCACAAGCCAGATAAGTCCAATGGCAATATCCTCGCGAGAAGCATCGCTTTTTGCATTCCCGAAAAGAGACGCTACCGCGGTCATTGGCAGTCCTGGCAGAGGGTGAGCGCTGATATCTCCTATTCTCAAATTAATATTTGAGACATTTCCCATGACAGCCATTTCAGACAAAGTGCGTATATCATCAGTCTTAAGCAGAAGACGTGCAAGGCCTTGCAGAGTTCCTCCACCAATACCGATTCCGCCAATATGCTCAATCTTATCACCGTCACATCTTACAAGCGATGTTCCGGTACCCATACTTACAACTATTATCCTATCTTTACCAGACTCATGACGAGCACCAAGTCCGTCAGCAACAAATTCGTCAGCCTTACTAGTCGGCAGTCCATAAACAGGCTTGCCAATATACGCCGCTCCGACTCCTGTCAGCATAACATGCTCGACATCTGAAAGTATTATCTTATTGTCATACAAATACTTACCGAACGCTCCATAAAGAGATGTAACAGGATCAGTGGCTTTTACTCTCATTGGCGATACAACATGACCATCCAGTATTCCGACTATTTTAGTTGTACTTATACCGACATCTATGCCTATAACCATTCCCATAAAAAAAGAATTATAATTAACAACGTTCCTAACCACAAAGTCAGGAACAATATTATTTTTAATTATATAAAACAAGAAGCCACAATCTCACAATTATATTTGTTGAGATTGTGGCTTTTTGCTATTTCACAAAATAATCGCCTTTATTTACTTTACCTTTTCAACAATAGCCTTGAAAGCCTCAGGATTGTTTACTGCGAGGTCAGCGAGAACCTTACGGTTGATCTCGATACCAGCCTTATGCAGTGCACCCATCAATGTTGAATAGCTCATATTCTCAAGACGCGCAGCAGCGTTGATACGCTGAATCCACAAAGAACGGAAGTTACGCTTCTTGTTACGACGGTCACGATAAGCGTAGGTAAGACCTTTCTCCCATGTATTCTTGGCTACCGTCCAAACATTCTTTCTTGCTCCGTAATAACCACGGGTAAGTTTTAAAATTCTTTTTCTCTTTGCTCTTGAAGCAACGTGATTAACTGATCTTGGCATAGTTTTTTCCCTTTAATTTGTTAGACAATAGATTAACGGAGACGGAGCAAGTCTCTCACCTGCTTCAGGTTGTCATGACTAACGAGTGTGTCATGAACAAGGTTACGCTTTTGCTTCTTAGTTTTTTTAGTCAGGATGTGACTGTGGTAAGCGTGATGTCTCTTAATCTTACCTGTACCAGTGAAAGAGAATCTTTTCTTTGCACCGGAATTTGTCTTCTGCTTTGGCATTTTTTTAATTTTTAAAATTATTGTTATTACAGCTGTGGCAACGTATATACCAAGACGTTACGCACATATTACTATTTATTATTTTCGTTAAGTTTCTTCAGAGCATCAGCACCGTTTTTTGCATTTGCGAACAATCCTCCACCAACAGGTTTCTCACCTTCAGCTTCGGTATTGTCATTAGCTTGTGACTGCATAGCTTTTGCCTCAGCCTCACGACGCTCGCGATCCATCTTCTGCTGGCTCTTCTTAGCTACTCCAGCTTTTTTCGGACTAAGATAGAGGAACATTTTCTTGCCTTCCAATGCAGGCATCTGCTCTACCTTTCCATACTCTTCAAGATCGTTGGCAAAACGTAACAGAAGTACCTCGCCCTGCTCTTTGAAAAGAATTGAACGACCACGGAAGAACACAAATGCACGCACTTTGTTTCCTTCTTCAAGGAATTCTTTTGCATGCTTCAACTTAAAGTTGTAGTCGTGCTCATCGGTCTGAGGTCCGAATCTGATTTCCTTAACTTCCTGCTTAACCTGTTTCGCCTTCAGTTCCTTAGCACGTTTCTTCTGCTGATACAGGAATTTGCTATAGTCGATGAGACGACAAACAGGCGGTTGGGCATTGGGCGAGATCTCTACAAGATCAACCCCTTGGCTACGTGCCATATCCAATGCCTGACGTGTTGGTACTACTGTAGAACCGTTATCACTTACGATGCGGACTTCTTTTACGCGAATCTGCTCATTTACGCGGTAATGATTGTTTTTGTCGTTCTTCATTCAACTGTTTTACGGATGTTTTATGAAAATCGGTTGCAAAGTTACCATAAATCAACCAATTAACAAAACTTTTACTTATGATTTTTAATAAAAGTGCTAATAATTAAGAGTTAGGAATTAAGAAATCATATACTATTACCAAAAATCAGCAAAAGTATTCCCTTAATTCCTAACTCTCTATATGATTTTTTATTTTTCTATGACTTTAAGTTGTTCTGCAACTTCATCATTAATCTTCTTAGCGAAGTCGGCCATGCTCATTGAGCCCTGATCGCCCTGTCCCTGCTTTCTTACAGAAACAGAACCATCTGCACACTCTTTCTCACCGACAATAACCATATAAGGTACACGCTTCAACTCGTTGTCACGAATCTTACGGCCGATCTTCTCGTTACGGTCATCAACTATTGCGCGCACACCTACTGAATCGAAATACTTAGCGACCTTAGAAGCATAATCATTAAACTTCTCACTGATAGGCAGAATCGCAACCTGGTCAGGTGTAAGCCACAACGGGAAATGTCCAGAAGTATGCTCGATAAGTACGGCTGTGAAACGTTCCAATGAACCAAACGGTGCACGGTGAATCATTACCGGGGTCTTCTTCGTATTGTCATCATCTGTATATTCGAGTTTGAAACGCTCAGGCAAGTTATAGTCAACCTGGATTGTACCAAGCTGCCAACGACGTCCGATAGCATCCTTAACCATAAAGTCAAGTTTCGGTCCGTAGAATGCAGCCTCGCCATATTCAATCTTGGCGTTAAGTCCTTTCTCCTTACAAGCATCAATAATAGCCTGCTCTGACTCTGCCCAAACTTCATCTGAACCAATATACTTCTCACGGTCATTAGGATCACGAAGAGAAATCTGAGCTTCAAAGTCTGTAAAGTTGAATATTGAGAATACTGTATGGATAATATCCATAACGTTCAAGAACTCAGACTTTACCTGGTCAGGACGACAGAAGATGTGTGCATCATCCTGTGTAAATGAACGTACACGTGTAAGTCCGTGAAGCTCACCGCTCTTTTCATAACGATAAACCGTACCAAACTCAGCTACACGCAAAGGAAGATCACGATATGAACGCGGTTTCCATGCAAACACCTCACAGTGGTGAGGACAGTTCATCGGTTTAAGCATGTATTCCTCGTCCTCCTCTGGAGTATGTATAGGCTGGAATGAGTCCTTGCCATAATGAGCATAGTGACCAGATGTTACATAAAGATTCTTACTACCGATGTGCGGAGTAATAACTTCCTGATAGCCGTAACGCTTCTGAATACGGCGCAACATATCCTGAAGGCGGAGACGAAGCTCTGTACCAGCCGGCAGCCAGATAGGCAATCCCTTACCAACGCGCTCTGAGAACATGAACAGTTCCATCTCCTTACCAATCTTACGGTGGTCGCGTTTCTTGGCTTCCTCAAGCATTACAAGATACTCGTCAAGCATCTTCTTTTTCGGGAATGTGATACCATAAATACGTGTCATCTGCTCACGTTTGGCATCTCCACGCCAGAAAGCACCTGCGACGCTGGTTATCTTAATAGCCTTAATCGCTCCCGTGCTGACAAGGTGAGGACCTTTACAAAGGTCGGTAAAATTACCCTGGGTATAAGTTGTAATTTCACCATCAGCCAAATCCTGATCAATATGCTCACATTTATATTCCTGACCATCAGCCTTAAACTCTGCCAATGCGTCAGCTTTTGATATCTCTTTACGGACAACAGGCTCATCTTTTGAAGCCAGTTCCTTCATTTTCTTCTCAATCTTCTCGAAGTCGCTCTCCTTGATAACGTCGCCCTCTTTTGGCATGACGTCATAGAAGAATCCGTTCTCAACAGCAGGGCCAAAGCCGAACTGTATTCCAGGATAAAGCTCTTGCAGAGCCTCTGCCAGAAGGTGTGCGGATGTATGCCAGAAAGCATGCTTGCCTTCCTCATCTTCCCACTTGTAAAGCGCAATCTTAGCATCTTCATTAATTGGTCGGTTAAGCTCAACCGTCTCGCCGTTAACGCCACAAGCCAACACGTTGCGTGCCAATGCTGGCGAAATGCTTTCCGCAATCTGAAGTCCCGTTATACCCTGTTCGTATTCACGAACAGAACCATCGGGAAATGTAATTTTAATCATAATACCCTTGTTTTGAATCTTTTGGCTGCAAAATTACAGTTTTCTTTTCAATTATAATAAAACAACAGGTATTATTTTTATTAAATTAAACAGCCTACTGCTGACGTCCTACCACATACCCATGACGTCAGCAACGCATACAGCACAAAGATTACCAGATAAGCCGGCGTACCATATTATAATTAGTACTTAAAAACAGAAAGGTAAAAAACGCCATACATACGTCCAAACTGAGCTTATACAAGCATACAGGATAAGCCACGCGGAAGACATTTATATTAAGGTCTTTATAAATAATAAAAAAGGATTTTATTGCAGCTTAATGTAAAGCTGTTATATTTGCAGCGGAAACAATAAATCAGAGGCTTATGAAAACATCATTGCTCTTCATAGCCTGCATAATTCTCATATTCTTACGCCGGTGGTTATGTCATGTAGTGTCTTCGTTCTGATACCCTGACTGAACAAAAAACTTAAACATTACATTTTGTTGCTGATACAAGGAATCACATTACATTTTGATTTCCGGCAAGTCGCTCAGAATACAATATTTTGAAAAAACATTTACCACGGGCGGATTTATCGCTGTTTTTCGTGTGCAAATACAGCACTCTGATTGTCAAGATAATACAATAGAGGAAGCACAAAATGTGCAATAACAGGCAGCATAATAAAGCAAGAAAAAGCACCAAAACATGGTGTTTTAATGTTATTTCATAATCTAACAGACAATGATACAGACAGCCAAAAGCCATATATTGCCCAACGAACAGTGGCGTTTTGGAGTCTAAAAAGGTAAAAAACACCTGAATGCTTGCAATCTTACACTAAACAAAACGTAAAAATGCAAGCATCCATATGCTATTTGATGTTAAGACACGGATATTTTACTAATATCATTGTGGCATGTAAATGAAACAGAATAATTACTTTCTGACTTACAAACATATGACAGACCGTCACTTCTTGCTATACTTCTTTATCGCACTGTAAGCCTCATAAAGTCCCAGTTCACCAGCTTTACTCAAATCCCGTATACCAAGATCAATTTTGCCGAGATTTATATTTGCTATACCTCTATTATAATAGGCTTCAGCAAGTTTCGGATCAAGCCGTACAGCTTTATCATAATTTTCTATTGCCAGGACGTAGTCTTTAGTTGAAGCATAAACATTGCCAAGATCAAAATACAGATAAGCATTGTTAGGATTAAGCTCTATAGCCTTTTCCAAGTCAGCAATTACACCGACTGTCTTCATACGGACATTTGTACCGCGTGAAGCCTCATATTCATTCATACGGGCCTGACATACAGCACGCTGCCAATAAGCCAAAGAAGAAGTGCTGTCGGTCTGGATATATGCCGTTAGATCATTAATTGCATCTGCATAATTTTGCACAACACTGTTTGCTACAGCACGTTGAATAATCAGATTCTTATCCTTACGAAGATCGTGCGACACATTAATGGCAACAGACAAGGTGTCAATAAGCGTGAACACATCCTTAGTTTCCTGCTCCGACATCTGTTTTACTCCACATCTTACATATATCTTGTGTAAAGGCTTATACTCGAAATTGAACTTCTCTACATCGTTATCAAAAGCCTGATATGATTTGACTGCATTATCGTACGGACTGAAAGACAACTGGAACATCGGCAAAAAGACAACATCCATATTGCGGTCCTGCACACGTCCACGATAAACAGTCGAGTACTCATGCTGGACTGTGTTTTCATCTTCTACAACTAGCTGATTATATTTGTCGAAATCAATCTCACTCTTTTTGCGGACCTCGTGTTTCTTCTGCTTACTCCAACGCTGCTGACGGCCGTAATGCTTATCCAACTGTGCCTTAAATATACGGAACTCATCAAGCTCAGCTTTTGACGTAAGTCCGACCTTACGGTAACAGCGGGCACGGTTATTCAATCCTGTCCAGAAATTAGGATACTGCTTTATCAGCTTCGTATAATCACGGATGGCTCCGTAAATGTCACCAGTTTTCTCAAGAAGCAATGCACGGTTATAAATTGCCATAACATTGTCCGGCTCAAGTTTTATTACATAATTAAAATCTTCAATAGCCCTATTGTCATCGCCCACCTGCACGCGCAGCTGACCACGGTTATAATGCGCCAGGAAATTGTTCGGATCTATCTCAAGTGCCTTGTCATAATCAGCAAGAGCTCCATTAAGATTATTTATATTGTAACGGGCCAATGCTCTGTTAACATAATTAGAAACCGTTGTAGGTTTCAAGTGAATGGCCTTTGACAATTGTGCGTCAGCATCTTTCCATTTGCGCTGCGACAGACTAAGCATTGCTCTGTAAGCCCACGAATCACCATCATAAGGATCTAGTTCAAGACTCTTGTCTAGATACTTTATACCTCCTAAAGTATCTTTCTGCTGCATACAAACTTCAGCCTTAAGCGAATATGCCTTGGAATAAGTCTTCCACATGGTCATCATCGAATCCAGGTCTGCATTGGCAGCATTGTAGTCTTTCTTCTCAATTTTACAAAGCACACGATTAAACCACAACCCTTTATTATACGGATTGAATTCTATACTTTTATCATAGTCTGATATTGCCTCATCAAACTTGTTCTGTTTGATAAAGCACAAGCCCCGAAGCTCAAAAATATCAGGTACATAAGGATTAAGCTTTATTGCCTCAGAACAGTCTTTCTCCGCACCGAGATAATCATCAAGATAGAACTTGGCAACAGCGCGCAGAAACCAAGGTTCATACAAATAAGGCTTAACTAAAATTACCTGATTGAAATATTGTATCGAGAGGACATAGTCTTCATAATAGAGTGCGCTTCGGCCGACATCGATAAGCCGGTCTGTCCTGAATTGTGCTGACGCAACAATTGACGACAGCAGGAACAATAAAGACAACAGAAACTTGCGCATAAAGATTTGTCCTGAAATACAACAAAATTCCGCGCCAACGACAAGAAAGCCGTATGGCGCGATAAAATATAAAGGTTATTTTCTTACAACCTTTGTACGGTAACTACATCTAAAACGTCCCTGAAGAATAGCCTTCAGCTTACTCTTGATAAGCTGACGACGGAATGGCGACAGACGGTCAATAAACATTTTTGCATCAAGATGATCGAACTCATGCTGCATTACACGGGCAAGATAACCGTCAACCCATTCGTCATGTTCGTTAAAGCTATCGTCCATATACTTAACCCTTATACGTGTCGGACGTTTCACACTCTCATGTATACCAGGCAATGATAGACATCCTTCTTCAGAAGAATCAACTTCGCTTTCGTCATATTCAAGAATGTGGGGATTGATATAAGCCTTGCGAAAATCCTTATACTCAGGGAAATCCTCTGACAACACATCGAGGTCAATTACAACAAGACGGATATTCAATCCTATCTGCGGGGCAGCAAGACCGACACCATCTGACGCGGTAAGCGTTTCAAACATATTGGCTACCAGGTCTTTGAGGTCAGGATAATCAGGGGCTATATCCTGTGAAACCTTACGGAGAACAGGCTGCCCGTATATATAAATAGGTAATACCATTATTATTTTCTTCTTATAGACTCTAAATAACTTTGCAAAATTATTGTGGCGCTCACCTCATCAACCAAAGCTTTATCCTGACGTCTTTTCTTCTTTAGTCCACCGTCAAGCATAGCTCTATGGGCGAGCACCGATGTAAAACGCTCATCATAAAACTCTATCGGAATATCAGGGCGCACTTTCCGCCAACGGTTTACAAACTGTGTAACCCTGCCCATATTCTCGCTGGGAGTTCCGTCTGACTGTTTAGGCTCACCGATAACAATCCGTTCAACCTGTTCTCTGCTCACGTATCCATTCAGGAATTCGAAAAGTTCAGACGTAGCAACAGTCACCAATCCGTTTGCTATAATCTGCAACGGATCAGTGACAGCTATGCCTGTACGTTTCTTGCCGTAGTCAATCGACAATATGCGTGGCACAAACAAATTACTTTTGGTTATACAACAGCCATGCGTCAGGATACTGTGAACGAAGCTCGTTACGGCTGCGGACTGCATCCTGCTTAGCGTCAAATGTGGCTGCTACAACACGATACATCTGATTTGTAGAGTTGTATGCAACCTGTGCGTCATATCCCTGGCTTCTAAGTGTACCCTGCAAACCTTCTGCATTAGCCTGAACAGAAAATGAACCTACAATCACACTGAAATTCTTAAGACCGGCGCCATTGACAACAGATAAGCTTTCCTGCCTTACTGGAACATTGTCGGCATTATCGACAACAACTGTCTCGCTCGCCGGCTTCTCAACAACAGGTGCGACTACGGCTATCTCCTCATTGCCCTGATTCTGATCTGCCGCACGGCCTTCCTCTCGCGCCTGAGCCTTCTCGAATGCCTTTTTGTAAGCGCTTTCTGACGATTTACAACTTGTAACTGCCAAAGCCACGCACAGGCCGGCACATATCACCATATATTTCTTCATAATTTCTTGTGTAAGGTTTAGAAATTAAACTTATGTTTCAACATTTATCGTGCGAAATTACATAAAAACGAGCAAAACAATTAACTAACTGCACATAAAGTTTGTTAAATCAAAGAAATACATTGTTTTTAACAAAAAAGTCTAATAAAAACATTGACAATTGAGGAAATTTCATTATTTTTGCTATCAACAATCCGTTCAGCTTGACACATAGAAACTGAGGATGAAAATTATTTGTACAACTTAAATAAATTAATTATGAAAACATTAGGCTACATTGGCGCATTCTTAGGCGGCGCTATCGCCGGAGCAGCTTTAGGTCTGTTGCTGGCTCCTGAAAAAGGGAAAGATACACGTGGTAAAATAACTGACGCTATCGACGACTTCTGCCAGAAGCATAACATCAAACTGAGCAGAAAAGAGATGAACGACTTAGCTGAAGACATCACTGACGCAGCTGAGACAGAAATGGCTTAAAGCAAAATCAGCACATGTTTTCAAGCGATAAAAACATTGAAATAATCGGACAGCTAATAAAGCTGGTAAAACATAGCATCGGGCTTCAAGGTGAATACCTGAAGCTCGATGTTATGGAAAAAACCGTAAAAATTATTACGGCTATACTGCTTATTGCCATTCTTACACTGATTGTAGTTGTAATCTTATTTTTCATCTCCCTGTCAGCAGCTCTTGCCATGGGACAATTCATTGGCTATCCAGCTGCATTTGGCATAGTCGGGGCTTTCTATATTCTCGTTTTCATATTGTTCGTTATTTTCAGAAAAAGCTGGATAGAAAAGCCTCTTATAAGATTTATCACAAAATTATTAATTGAATAATTTACGAACCAAGAATGGAGAAAATTGAGACATACAGCACTTTGCACGAAATAAGATTGCGTAAGGAACTTATACGTTCTGAGATAAAAAGAGACAATCAGCAGATGAGCATTCTATGCAAGGAACTTTTCCATAAATCGGAGCCTAAGAAGAAAAAAGGTTTCACAATGGCTTCATTGATGACAACCGGAGCAGGACTTGCTGACGGATTTATGCTTGCATGGAAATTATACAGAAAATTCAAGAAATAAGCTGTTAAAAATCACATAGACAGGAATTAAGCTATCTACCCTATAAAAACAAAAAAGGAGTACCGCCGTACTCCAACCTTGTTAACCTTAAATCTAATACTATGAAAAACACGATGCAAAGGTATTGACTTTGCAGCAATAAAGCAAATTTTAGGCTAAAAATATGTATTTATATAACATTCATTAAATATTAAAGATTTAGAATTAAACATTTTTTTACAAACACAAGCACATTACAAGCAAAAAACAGCAGTCTTCAACTTCTCCTACAATACGACAAGACATGGCATTTCAGGTTATAAAAGATACTCAATCACAATGTAAAAAACCATCTTTTACAATCCGAAAAGCATCAATCACTGATTAACATTTAAAACAACGAATGCCATATCTGTATTAGCAGACATGGCATTAATACAACAAAAACATTTATTCTATTATCCTGCTTACGGTATCAGACCATAACAACCTGTCCGTCGTAAGCCAATTTTACATTATCCGGCAACATCTTGTTTACTTCCTCATGCAGTCCTATGTCGTGCCCCATGTGTGTAAAGAAAGTCTGCTCTGCACCAATTCTTTCTGCAAAAGCCAAAGCTTCTTCTGCGGTAAGATGCGAATGATGTTTCTTAGTAAACCTCAAAGCATTAACTACAAGCGTCTTCACACCGTGTGTACATTCAAGTTCCTCCTCATTAATCGTCTTCATGTCGGTAATATAAAGCAGGTCACCGATGCGATAGCCTAATATAGGCAACTTGTCGTGCATAACCTGTATCGGCATAATATCCAGTCCGCCGACACTAAAATGCTTATGAGGCTCTATAACATTAAGGCTTATTTGAGGCACACCAGGATATTTATGATCGCCGAAACAATATGAGATTGACTGTCTGAGTCTTGATGCTGTCAATTCGTCAGCATAAATCTTGATCTCGCCGAATACACAAAACGGTCGCAAATCATCAAGTCCGCCGACATGATCATAATGTACATGAGTCAACAACACGGCATCAATCTTCTTAAATTCCTGACCAAGCATCTGCTGTCTGAAATCCGGTCCGCAGTCAATCAGCACTCTGGTGTCAGCTGACTCGACAAGGGCTGAAGTACGCAAACGCTTGTCATGAACGTCAGTACTGGTGCAGACTCTGCATTTACAACCTATTGTAGGAACTCCGACCGAAGTACCTGTACCAAGAAATGTAAGCCTCATCGTCAAAATATATTCACTTCCGGATTTATCTCAATACCGAATTTATCCTTAACGTCTTTCCTTATTGCATTACAAAGCTTAACTATATCCTGACCGTTAGCTCCTCCTTTATTAACAAGTACAAGAGCCTGCTTTGAATGTACACCGGCTTTACCAAGAGTCTTTCCCTTCCATCCGCACTGCTCTATCATCCAACCTGCCGGAATCTTAACTTTATCTTGGCAAACCTGATAATGAGGAACCGTTCCGAACTCACCTACAAGCTGTTCATATTTACTGTTGTCTACAATCGGATTTGTAAAGAAGCTGCCGGCATTGCCTTCAACCTCAGGATCAGGAAGTTTAGCCTTACGTATCTCTATCACAACATTTCTCATCTGAGAAACAGTCGGAGTCTTAATGCCTTTCTTCTCTAATTCTGCGAGAATATTGCCGTACTGAAGATGCGGTACAAATATATCCGACAATTTGTACGTAACGTAAGTTATGACATATCGGTTTTTCCATTCGCCTTTGAACTTACTCCAACGGTAAGAATACTCACAGTCTTCATTAGTAAATTCGCGTTTTGCACCGGTTTCTATGTCAATAGCCTCAACTTTATATATCAAATCTTTTGCCTCAACACCGTATGCGCCAATGTTCTGTACGGCCGAAGCGCCAACATCACCAGGAATCAGAGAAAGATTCTCTGCCCCGTAAAGACCATTATCAACACACAGTTTTACGATGTCATCCCATTTTTCTCCGCTTCCGCAACGCAAGAACACACAGCCTTCCATACGAACGGCATGACGCCCGCGAATGGCAGAATGAAGAACCGTGCCTTCAAAATCTTTTGTAAACAGAATATTGCTGCCTCCGCCAATAACAAGCAACGGTCTGTCAGCTTCGGTCAGTCCGCTTACAATTCGGCTCACTTCATCTTCCGTATCGAACTCTATAAAACGCCGGCAACTTACGTCCATTCCGAACGTGTTATGGCCTTTAAGACTATAATCAGATAAATCCTTCATTGCTGATGATGTTCAGATGATTAATAATGTACGGTTATTCTGACAGACTGGTCAACCTCCATTTGCCGTCCATTCGTTTAAATGTAAGCTGCATTTCCATTCCGTTTGCTATGCCACGCATCACGAATATCTTCTGATTACCTTCCCTGTACTTCTGTCCGTACATTATATTATATATAAAATCGGTAGGAAGTTCCGGAGCGAAAGCAGGCCATGTCTCAGGAGCAATCTCACCTGTCATGGTACTGAAATCATCATCCGGATCAGGTCCTGTGAACATAACCGGATTGTTCAGGCTTTCAATTTGATAAGAAGGATCGGATGCGAACTTCTGATAAAATGCCAGAAAAGAAGCATTGGTATTCTGAACCATATCGTTAGTACGTATGGAAGTAAGCATCCACTGTCCGCGAATACGCTCGAATATATACTTTTCAACCTTCTCTTTCGTAAGATACACTTTCTCTATAACAACATGATTTATCGATGTGTCCTTTACAACATTCATCTGCCTCTTGTTGTCAAAAATCAAGGTATAATAGCCTTGCTCCATGAAAAAGTGCTCCATCTTCCACTGATTTTTCTTAAGATAAGCAACATTTTCTCCGTCAACAATCTTCAGAGGAAACTTGATCCTCTTCATTTGCAGCTTACGGTTAGCCGCAAAGTTGAAAATAAAATCATCAAACAACTCGTCGGCTGCCTTCGGCATCGGTTGTTCAGATATCAGCTCATCAAGAGTATCAACAGAAGTAGTGTCAACTGCAGGGAGCGAATCCACAGCCAGAGAATCGGCCGTAACGGGTTTCTTGTCTGTGCAACCTGTTGTCCACAATACCATACAGACACAAGTCACAAAGACTAAAACAACACCATTTTTCATAATTACATACCTTTCGTTATATGGCAGATAAGACATTCATTTTTAATGTAAAAGACTTGTAATGACAACATTGTCCGACTTTCTCAGTCTTATCACATTTCAACGCTAACCCACTCTGCCAAAACTGAAGTAACGTTTCTCAAAATTTGCGCAAAAGTACAACTTTATTTTGATTTATGACGTATATTCAAGGTAAAAATGTTACCTTTGCATCAAGATTTTAATAAGCATCAAAATTATCTTCAAAATGATACTCGACAAAATAGCGAAACTGCTTGAAGAAGTGAAAGGCCTTAATGCTTCAACGCCTGAAGAGATAGAAGCTTTAAGACTTAAATATCTAAGCAAAAAAGGCGAAATCAACACTCTTATGGCTGACTTCCGCAATGTTCCAGCTGAACAGAAGAAAGAAGTAGGTATAAAAATCAACGAACTTAAACAAACTGCGCTCGAACGCATCAACTCACTGCGTGAGCAATGTGAGGCAAAAGATACTCAGAGCGACGAAATCGATCTTACACGTACACCGTATCCTATCAAATTCGGTACACGCCATCCGCTTACTATAGTTACCAACGAAATTATAGATATCTTCTCGCGAATGGGCTTTACTTTGGCAGACGGACCAGAGGTTGAAGACGATCTCCACGTATTTACAAAGATGAACTTCGCTGCCGACCATCCCGCACGCGACATGCAAGATACTTTCTTTGTTGAGACCAACCCTAACGACGTTACAAAGAACATCATACTCAGAAGCCACACAAGTTCTGTGCAGGCACGTGTCATGGAGACTACACAGCCGCCTATACGCGTAATCTGCCCCGGACGAGTTTACCGTAACGAGGCCATCACAGCCCGTGCACACTGCTTCTTCCATCAGATTGAAGGTCTTTACATTGACAAGAACGTATCATTCACCGACCTGAAACAGGTCCTGCTTACATTCGCACGTGAGCTGTTCGGAGCAGACACGAAGATACGTCTCCGCCCGAGCTACTTCCCATTCACAGAACCGAGTGCAGAGATGGACATTTCATGCCACATCTGCGGCGGCAAGGGTTGCGGCTTCTGTAAGCATACCGGATGGGTTGAGATCTTGGGCTGCGGCATGGTAGACCCCAACGTTCTTGAGCTTTGCGGCATTGATAGCAAGGTTTACAGTGGCTACGCTTTCGGTCTCGGCGTCGAGCGTATCACCAACCTGAAATATCAGGTTTCTGACCTCAGAATGTTCTCTGAAAACGACGTGCGCTTCCTTCACGAGTTCGACGCAGCTAACTAACAGCTGATAAGATTAAGGATTAAGAGTTAAGAATAAAGAAAGAATACATGGCGGATCAGCTCCGCAAAAAAGATTATCCTTTCTTTATTCTTAACTCTTAAATTATATAACCGACAAAGCAGTATCAGAATATTTCTTTCTTCTTTACTCTTAATTCTTAATAAACGATGAAAGAACGACTTCTCACACGCAGCTATATATTCATCCTTGCAGCCAACTTCCTGCTGTTCTTTGGCTTTTGGATACTTATACCTGTACTTCCGTTCTATCTTAAAGAGACATATCACTGCCCGGAAGCTATTCTCGGAGCAATTCTCTGCTGCTATACGGTCAGCGGTCTGTGTGTCCGTCCGTTTTCGGGTTTCCTCATGGACAAGTTTCCGCGTAAGCCTATATACATACTTTGTTATTTTATCTGTGCGTCAATCTTTCTTGGATATATGGCGGCAGGCGTGCTTACATGGTTTATCGTACTGCGTGCATTGCACGGAGTTGCCTTCAGCAGCGTAACCGTAGGAGGAAACACTCTCTGTGTAGACATCACTCCGAGCAGCAGGCGCGGTGAGGCGTTGGGCTACTACGGACTGACTAACAACATTGCAATGGCGCTCGGCCCTATGACCGGACTGTTCATGCACGACCATGTAACTTACAACGGCATATTTCTTACCGGAATGGCATTCAGCGTAGTCGGCCTACTGTGTGCCATGTGTGTAAAAGCCCGTGTGCCAGAGTCTATTAAAGCAAGAAAACTTGAAAAGCAGACAACAGGTATCGACTCTGCCGCTCCCAAGCGCAAGCTGTCGCTCGACCGCTTCATTCTCATTAAGGGAATACCTGTAAGCATTGCGCTCCTTATGCTCTCTATACCATACGGAGCAACTACAAACTTCGTCGCAATGTATGCAAAGGAAATACATCTCGACGTTCCGTCAGGATTCTTCTTCACACTTATGGCAGCCGGAATGGGCGCATCTCGCCTTGTTGCAGGCAAAAAGGTTGACCAGGGATACATAACCCAGTGCATTCACATAGGCCTTTACCCAGTTGTATTGGCATTCTTCATACTAAGCATGTGCCGCTTCGTTGCACCAAACTCAATGGGAACAGCAGAAATAATGTATTTTACCGCACCTGTACTTCTCGGCATCGGCTTCGGTATCATTTTCCCAGCAATGAACACTCTTTACATAAACCTCGCGCCAAACAACCAGCGGGCCACAGCCACAAGCACTTACCTTACAGCATGGGACGTAGGTATTGGTATCGGCATTGCTACCAGCGGACTGATAGCTGAACATTTTACTTTCTATATGGTTTACCTTATCGGCTCGGTGCTTTGCCTTGTGTCAATGATTTACTTCACCAAGAAAGTTACTCCTCATTATAACAGAAACAAGTTAAGATAAAACAGATTGTGTTTTTTATAGCCACGATATTGTATTCTGAATTAACTCATTAGTTATCAGTACATTATCATAAGTAAGAGGAACTCAACAAAATTTATAAATCATCTGTTATTCTTATAAAATACAAAAGGTTACCTTTTAGACGATAAAAGGTAACCTTTTGCGTTGTAATATATGGTCTTTCAGGCGGTGTTTGAGCACCTTTTAAAATACAGTTGAATTTTAAACAAAAATCATTCAATCATCGACAGAAATGTCTCCTCGTCAACAATAGGTATTCCGAGCTTCTCAGCTTTCTGAAGTTTAGCCGGACCCATGTTGTCACCGGCAAGTATAAAAGAAGTCTTTCCGCTTATGCTGCCAACATTCTTTCCGCCGTTTTCCTCGATTATACGCTTATATTCATCACGGCTATGACGGGTAAATACACCGCTGATCACGATACTTTTGCCTTCCAGCTTGTTGCTTGCAGACTGTATCTGTTCCTCGCTGAGCGACATCTGCAATCCATAGCCACGCAGACGGCTAACTATCTCCTGATTAACAGGATTGTAGAAATACGTTATAACGCTCTTGGCTATCACTTCGCCAATACCGTCAACATCCGTCAGTTGCTGAAGAGTAGCCGACGAAAGAGCATCGATATTCTTGAACTTACGTGCCAACAGACGTGCGGAAGTTTCTCCAACAAAGCGTATTCCAAGAGCAAATACAACACGCTCAAACGGAACCTGACGTGAGGCTGCTATTCCGTCGACAACCTTCTGTGCCGACTTCTGACGGCTGCCGTCACCATTGATTTGCTCAACGCGTATGTCATAAAGGTCAGCTACATTGTGAATAAGTCCACGGCGATAATATTCGTCAACCGTCTCAGGCCCGAGACTGTCGATATTCATTGCCTTCCGGG
Source organism: uncultured Prevotella sp. (assembly GCA_902491375.1). Taxonomy (GTDB): domain Bacteria; phylum Bacteroidota; class Bacteroidia; order Bacteroidales; family Bacteroidaceae; genus Prevotella. The sequence continues at coordinate 49,642 of CABUHE010000007.1, read as the reverse complement.
AGATGAAATGCTCTATCCTACCCTTTATCTGAGGCGGACATCCGGCGTCATTCGGACAATAATGGGCAGCCTCACCTTCATATCGAACAAGCTCCGCACCACATTCAGGACAACGGCTGATAAACTGTACTGGCTGAGCCTGCGGATCACGGCGCGATGTATCTACACCTACAATCTTGGGAATTATCTCTCCACCCTTCTCAACATAGACATAATCGCCTTCGTGAAGATCAAGACTGCGTATGAAATCTTCATTGTTCAGCGTAGCACGGCGCACCGTGGTACCTGCCAGCTGTACCGGTTCCATATTTGCGACCGGCGTAATTTGTCCTGTACGTCCTACCTGATAAGTTACCTCATTGAGTCTGGTACATTCACGTTCAGCCTTAAACTTATACGCAATAGCCCATCGTGGACTCTTTGCAGTATATCCGAGGGCACGCTGCTGGCGCAGAGAGTTCACCTTGAGTACAATTCCATCAGTAGCGACAGGCAAGTTTTTGCGCTCAGTGTCCCAATAATTTATAAAATCATAAATCTCCTGCAAGGTCTTAACCTTACGCATACCTTCACTTATCTTGAATCCCCACGCCCGGGCTCTCATCAGATTTTCGTAGTGTCCGTCGCCTGTTATTCCGTCGCCAAGCAGGTAATACAGATAAGCGTCAAGATGTCTTTCGGCTGCGACTGCCGGATTAAGACTCTTCAAAGTACCGCTTGCAGCATTGCGGGGATTGGCAAACAGCTGTTCCTCAGCAGCCTCACGCTCAGCATTAAGACGCTCAAACTCTTTCCACGGCAGCAGAATCTCACCACGGATTTCAAACTCACGGGGCCAGTCACCGTCTTTAAGTACAAGCGGTATCGAACGTATCGTACGCACGTTGGCAGTTACATCGTCGCCATGTACACCGTCACCGCGTGTAACGCCCTGCACCAGACGGCCGTCAACGTATGTCAAAGATATTGACAGACCGTCATATTTCATTTCACAACATATCTCAAAATCCTCGCCTCCGAGTCCTTTTCTCACACTCTCATAGAAATCGGCAACATCCTGTTCGTTATACGTATTAGCCAGTGAAAGCATAGGATATTTATGCGTAACCTGCTTAAACTCAGTACTTATATCGCTACCTACACGCTGCGTAGGAGAGTCCGGATCCGCCATCTCGGGATGCAGCGCCTCAAGGTCTTGCAGCTCGTGCATCATCAAGTCAAAATCCTGGTCACTTATAGAAGGCTGATTGAGTACGTAATATTTGTAGTTATGCTCCTGCAACTCTTGCCGGAGTTGCAGAATCCTTTGTTTTTCGTCCATTGTTTCTGTTCCTGATAATAAATTTTACAGGCGCAAAGTTAGCAAAATCGGGCGATAAAAACAATAACCCCAATATAAAAAATAACCGGCCGCAACAGTTCCGACAACACGAACATGACGAAAGAAATCAAGACCGTCAGATAAGAAAAACTATGCAGACATCAGCCTTACAGACAATACGGAGGAGCTGTTAAAAACTTAAGAAACCTGCGGCTTAACACCAAATATAAATATTTCTGATGCTACAAACGGCTATCATTTTTCCGAATAATTTGGCTGAATCAGGCAAAATAAGTACTTTTGCTAACAATTTAAAGTTGTATTTGCTGAACATCACTGTGCAATACAACAGGAATAAACACCTTAATAAATAATAAACATAAAATAAAAAGACATGGAAAGAACACTTATCCTGCTCAAGCCAGGTACTGTACAGAGAAGACTGATTGGCGAAGTTATAAACCGCATTGAGCGCAAAGGACTGCGCATAGTAGGAATGAAGATGATGCAGCTGACCGATGAACTGCTCAACGAACACTACGCTCACCTTGCAGACAGACCATTCTTCAAATTCGTAAAAGCCTCCATGATGGCTGCCCCTGTAGTGGCAATGTGCGTAGAAGGATGCGAGGCTGTTGAAGTGGTGCGCACAATAACCGGTGCGACAAACGGACGCAAAGCGGCTCCCGGAACAATAAGGGGCGACTATTCAATGAGCGGACAGGAGAACATTATTCACGCTTCAGACAGCGTTGAGAACGCTGCAATAGAGATTAAACGTTTCTTCAAGCCTGAAGAACTGTTTGAATATGCCGACCCGTTGACGCCTTTCCTCTACAGTCCGGACGGAATTTAACGTTACAGACATTATACAAATAAAAAAACAATAAGAAAAAGTGAGTAAATTAATTATCAACAGTTACGATGAGTTTGCCGCCCTGCTCGGCAAGAACATAGGCGTATCAGACTATGTAGAACTGACTCAGGAGCGCATCAACATGTTTGCCGATGCTACTCTTGACCATCAGTGGATACACGTAGACCAGGAACGTGCAAAGACAGAAAGTCCTTTCAAGACAACTATCGCACACGGATATCTGACACTTTCAATGCTGCCATATCTGTGGAACCAGATTATCGAGGTGAACAATCTGAAGATGATGGTCAACTACGGAATGGATAAAATGAGATTCGGACAGGCCGTTAAATCCGGCGAATCTATCCGTCTCGTTGCTGACCTGCACAGCATTGAGAACCTGCGCGGTACAGTTAAGGCTGAAATCAAATTCACAATAGAGATTAAAGATTCACCAAAGAAGGCATTAAGCGGTATTGCTACTTTCCTTTACTACTTTAACAAATAATCTGAAAATTCATGACGCAGCACAGGCAAGTTCACCAAAAAGTCCGCAGTCAAGCTGTAAACTCAGATTTGCCTGTCATAATTCAATAATCAAGAATTTATAGATTATAATTTTATACTACAACTGTTTTCAGCGGACTCATGTCCGCTGAAAACGTTTATTATCACCTGTTTCTGATTAACCGTATTCTTATAAATCATAACAAAGACATGATTTATAAGTCAGAAATTACATTTTATCATAACTTTGCATGGAAAAATAGCTAACTTTGCACCTGCTATAACAACTCATTCAAAGTAACAAACACAAACATGAACATAATCGTATCAGAAGAAATCGAGAATGTCTGCCCCGGTTTTGTCGGTGCTGCCGTAGAAGCAGAAGTAGTAAACACGGAATACAGTGCCGAACTTTGGGCAGAGATTGAAGCATTAGGCGAAAAATATAAGACAGAATATACAACAGAAACAATAAAACAAATATCAGGCATCGAGGCCACAAGGCGTGTCTACCGAGCTTGCGGCAAGGACCCAAGCCGCTACCGTCCGGCCGCCGAGGCACTTATACGCCGTATGCTGCAAGGAAAAAAACTTTATCAGATTGACACTCTTGTCGACCTTATCAATCTTGCAAGCATTGCTTATGGATACAGCATCGGCGGATTTGACGCAGACAAATTCGTAGGCGACACGCTGACTCTTGGCATAGGACGGGAAGGCGAACCATACGAAGGTATAGGCAGAGGTATGCTCAATATTGCAGGACTGCCTGTCTACCGTGATGCCGTAGGCGGTGTAGGAACTCCTACAAGCGACAATGAGAGAACAAAAATCAGCATAGACACACGTCGTGTTCTCGTTCTCGTAAACGGATACGACGGTAAAGAAGAACAGGTGAAAGCCAACGCAGAATACATAATACGATTATTCGAGAAATACGCGCAAGGCAAAAACTGCAAATACTTCATCTACAAATAAACTGTAAGCAACATTACGGACTGTACCGAACCAACAGCAGATAACCGTTTATCGGCTTATCAAAATGACAAAATGAATTGCTGAATACATAAAATTCATGTTTGCCGGTTCAGCACGTCTGCCACAAGACTTACAGCTATACAATCGTTTGATTATCAACAAATTACACATAAGACAATTTCATTGAAAAGGCGAACTGTATTTTAATAATATCAAACCTCATAAATGTGGTTTTGCAAAAGGCCACATATTAGCTTGTAAAAGACGGTGTTTTGTGTCGTAAAAGGGCACCTTTTAGGATGCAAAACACCGTCTTTTATATTGGCACAGAAATCATGGGCTTTTTCAATCACAATCCAAGGCCAACATATAAGGTCATTAATCACGAGGTGGCACGGCCTAAATACGTGGAACTCAATACTAAAACACACTACAAAAAGGCAAACATTACCCTATAAAATATAAAAACATCATAAATAATTAACTTAAATTTTCTCATTCAGATTTAAATATGTATTTTTGCGAAAAATATCGACTGATCGGTGAGAACTTTATTCTGAATATTTATAAATACATTACTACAAACTTAAACTTATGAAACAATTACAGACATTGTTATTATGCCTGTTGTTCCCGTTGGCGATATGTGCGTCGGCGTGGGATGACGTGAAGTACAAACAAATCGAAAAAAGCATTAGGATGCCTGAATTTGCCGACCGTACATTCGACATCAAGAAGTATGGCGCATCTCTGAATGCCACACCGGCACAGAACCAGAAAGCCATCAACAAGGCCATCGAGGCCTGCTCGAAAGCCGGTGGCGGACGCGTAGTGATACCTGCCGGAACATGGAAGACAGGCGCATTGAGAATGAAGAGCCATGTAAACCTCGTCATAGAGAAGGGCGCAACATTGTTCTTCGCTTTCGACCGCGCACTTTATCCGCTCGTTGAGACACGCTGGGAAGGACTCGACTGCATCAACTACTCACCGCTGATATACGCATTCCGCGAGACCGACATCGCCGTAACAGGTGAAGGCACAATCGACGGAAACGGTTCAGACGATACATGGTGGCTGATGAGCGGCAAGACTCCGAAGAGCCGTGACGTTGTTGTTGAGGAAAAACAGCAGAACCCCGGAGGACGTGCCGACCTGCTCAAAATGGCAGAAGACGGAGTTCCTCTTGAAAAACGTGTCTTCGGTCCGAAGAAAGGACTGCGCCCACAGATGATAAACTTCAACCAGTGTGACGGCATACTTATTGAAGGCGTAACTCTTGTACGCTCACCGTTCTGGGTTATGCACCCGCTGCTCAGCAAGAACATTACCGTAAGAAACGTAACCGTTCACAACGACGGTCCTAACGGCGACGGCTGCGACCCTGAATCATGCGAGAACGTACTGATTGAAAACTGCGTATTCGATACAGGCGATGACTGCATCGCAATCAAGAGCGGACGCAACGAAGACGGACGTGAAGGCGGCAAAGGCCGTTATGTCGGACGTCCAAGCAAGAACATTATCGTCCGCAACTGTATGATGAAAGACGGACACGGTGGTGTCGTTCTGGGTTCTGAGATTTCAGGAGGGTGCAATAACGTGTTCGTAGAAAACTGTAAGATGGACAGTCCAAACCTCGACCGTATACTCCGAATCAAGACTAATTCATGCCGTGGCGGTGTAATCGAAAACATCTATATGCGCAACGTTGAAGTCGGCCAGTGTGCAGAGGCTGTGCTCAAAATCAATCTCGACTATGAGCCGAAGGAAATCGGACGTCGTGGATTCTATCCTATTGTACGCAACGTTTACATGGAGAACGTAACCTGCAAGAAGAGCAAATACGGAATCATGGTTGTTGCATTTGACGACCGCACCAACGTTTACAACATCAATCTGAAAGACTGTAAGTTTGACGGCGTTTACGGAAAGCCGGTTTATATCACAGGTAAGACAAAAGACATGAACTATGAGAACCTGTTTATCAACGGCTCAATGATTCTAAGTCAGTTCCCCTACAAAACTTACAGCGAGTGGCTCACACACTCTGAAATGCAGCGCGTTCCCGATCCTTGCTATCTCGACTTCGCCAAAAGTCCGAAATGGGGCTACGTTATGGGAATAGAACAGGAAGCCATGCTCGACACATATCTTGCATACAAAGACGAGAGCATTATAAACTACCTGAAGCAGTATCCTGCAAAAATGATTGACGAGAAAGGAAACATCACCGGCTACAAATACGAAGACTTCAATCTCGACAATACCCGCCCAGGCCGCTATATTCTGCGTATGAACATGCTATACCCGGAGAAGAAACTCGAAAAAGCCCTGAAGACAATCTTCAAACAGCTTGAGAAACAGCCCCGCACAGAAGACGGTGTTTGGTGGCACAAGGCTATCTACGCTCACCAGGTATGGCTCGACGGCGTTTATATGGGACACCCCTTCTACACAATGGCAGCTCCAATACTTAAAGGAGAGAAAAAAGCCAAGAAATATTACGACGACACATTCGAGCAGATATCAAAAACCTACGACCGTACATACGACAAACAGACTGGACTCTGGAAACACGCATGGGACGAGACACACAAGATGTTTTGGGCAAATCCTGAAACAGGACTTTCACAGCATACATGGGCACGCGCTCAAGGCTGGTTCGCAATGGCTATTCTTGAGGTGCTCGACGCTCTGCCACAGGATTATGAAAACCGCGGAAAACTTATCGATATGCTTAACAACGTAATGAAGTCTACTGTCAAATACCAGGACAAAAAGACCGGCGTATGGTATGACGTACTCGATGTGAAAGATCCCCGCAACTATCTTGAGGCAACAGCATCGTCAATGTTTGCATACGTTCTGCTGAAAGGCTCACGCCTCGGATATTTTGACAATGACCTGAAAGAAGCCGGACTTAAAGCATACAAGGGCATACTCAACGAATTTATTAAAGTAAACCCGGACAAAACAATATCACTGACACGTTGCTGCGAGGTGTCAGGTCTCGGTCCTGACAACCCCAAGAATCGCCGTCGCGACGGTTCATTTGAATACTACATCAGCGAGCCGATACGCGACAACGACGGCAAAGGCGTTGGTCCGTTCATCTGGGCTTCACTTGAAATGGAAAAGCTCGGTTATGATGTAGCAAGCCTCAACAAATAAAAACATTCTATTAAAAAGATAAAATCATAAAGTCTGAAACGCAAACAAGGATATACAAATCTGCTTACATACAGACTTTAAACGGAATATAGAAATATATGAAAAGACAAATTTTATTTTTAGCTGCAGCTGCATTAGGCGCGACGGCAGCATTCGCACAAAACGATGCTCCGGCTTTTCCTGGAGCTGAAGGTCACGGCCGATATGTCACAGGTGGCCGCGGCGGTGAGATAAGACATGTGACCAACCTTAATGACAGCGGTGCAGGCTCACTGAGATCAGCTGTCAGCGGCTCAGCAAAAAAGATTGTCGTATTCGATGTATCTGGAGTAATTGCTCTTAAATCAGACCTCAAGATAGGTGCTAATACAACAATTGCCGGACAGACAGCACCCTACCCTGGCATAACACTTCGTTACCGCACTGTACGTCCTGATGCTGACAACGTTATAGTACGTTTCATCCGCGTGCGCCGCGGTCAGGAAAAAGACGTTAACGACGGAGCTGACGCGATATGGACAAGAGAGAACAACGGCATGATTTTCGACCACTGTTCATTCAGCTGGAGTATCGACGAGGTCGCATCTTTTTACGACAACAACAATTTCACAATGCAATGGTGTACGGTTGCCGAGAGTCTTAATAACGCCGGACACGATAAGGGTGCGCACGGTTACGGAGGCATCTGGGGCGGCAAGCTGGCAAGTTTCCATCACAATATGATAGCTCACGTAACTAACCGTGTACCACGTTTCAACGGCGCACGTTACGAATGGACCGGCTATAAGAACAATGCGCTTTACGATGAATATCAATGGGCCAACCCTGTTCAGGCAGAGAATGTAGACTTCCGCAACTGCCTGATGTACAATTGGGGCAACAGCAACGGATGTTACGGTGGTCCTGGAGGAGGACAAATCAACATTGTAAACAATTACTACAAGGGCGGTCCTTCAACTCCAGACAGCAAGGCACAACGCGTTACAGAAATTTCAGTTGCATCAGAGAGTAATTCTGAAGGCCATCCGAACACTTACGGAATGACCAGCCGCTACTACATTAACGGAAATACGACGGAGACTCACAGCGGAAAAGTTACTGAAAACAGGGACTGGGCAGGCGTAACCTACGATAGCGGAGTATTCACCATTGATGGTGAAAGATGGAGTCTTGACGAGAACAATATGTATGGTGATGCCGTAGAACATAAGGCAAATTCTGAAGGAAAGATGTGCGTCAGAATCAAGCTTGACGAACCGACACCGCAAGGAGAGGTTACGACACACTCTGCATCAACGGCATTCGAGAAAATAATGGAATACTGCGGAGCTTCACTTAACCGCGATGATGTGGACGCACGTTATATGGAAGAGGCACGCACAGGTACAGCTACTTACAAAGGTTCTGTAACAAACGAAGAAGGACTTATCGACATTGTAGCTGACGTAAACGGTTATACAGAAGAAAATTTCCCGTCAGAAAAACGTCCAGACGGATTTGATACAGACAAGGATGGCATGCCTGATGAATGGGAAACAGCAAATGGTCTTAATCCAAATGATCCGAACGACGCAAACCTCTACACTCTTGACACAGAAAAAGGATGGTACACCAACGTAGAAGTTTACATCAACTCACTCGTTGAACCTATCATTAAGGCTCAGAATGCAGATGCAATCGAGGCTGTTGACGAATATTATCCAAGCTGCGTTACAGGCATTGAGGACGCACCGGTAATTTCATCAGAAGTCGCTAAGATTGAATACTTTACGCTTGGCGGAGCAAAAGTCAGCGGACCTGTAAAAGGCATAAACATCCGCAAGATAACTTACTCTAACGGAAAAATAGCAACAGACAAGGTTATAAAATAACTCTACCAGAAAGTAAAAACAAACGAAATGGAAGCATGCAGACATAAAGGCGTGCTTCCATTTTAATTTATTATATAATAAGGTCTTAACAAGATTTTAATGCAAAAACATTCAAGCATTAAAATAAAAACACTATATTTGCAAAAACTAGTAAACATTATTACATTAACTAATTAAAACTTTACGATTATGAACAAAACTCTACGTTTTTCATTAATGAGTCTGCTCGTATTGTTCTTCGGAACTGCTATGGCACAGACTACATTCAATTTTAATGAGAATTACCAGTCATTATTCCCAACACTTCCCGGTGTTTCAAGTAACGACAGCCATGACGGTGATTTCAATGAGCCTACAACATGCGCCCTTGACGGAATTTCAATAACAGTTTCTCCACTTTCAAGTGGCAGCAACGCAAACCGCATCTGGACAAGCTCACCACGTCTTCGTATGTATTCAGGCACACTGACAATCGCAGCTGACGGCAAGAACATCACAGGAATTGACTTCAACTGTGGAAAATGGAACGCCGGCAATACTGCCGACAGCGGTGAACTTACTACAGAAGGCAACAGCGCTTCATGGGCAGGTTCTGCCGGTACAGTAGTTATTACTATCGCTGGAAACACTCAGATTAACTCTATTACTGTCTATGTTGACGGTGAAGGCCCAATCGACATCACCAATACTCCTGAAACAGCCTACACAGTTGCACAGGCAAAGGCACTCATTGCTGAAGGCGCAGGTCTTGACACAAAGGTTTATGTAAAGGGTGGCATCACTAAAATTGATGAAATATCAACACAATACGGTAATGCAACTTACTACATAAATGACCCGGAAAGCACAGACGAAGGTCTTCAGGTATTCCGCGGATACTACCTTGGCGGCGAGAAATTCACAACAGGTGACGAGATTAAAGTCGGCGACACAGTTATTGTTTATGGTCTGCTCACAAACTACAACGGTACTTATGAGATAACAAGCAGCCAGATTTACTCAATCAATGACGGCACAACCGGCATCAATAACGCAGTTGTAACTCCGTCTACTGTTGATGAGAACGCACCTGTATACAACCTCGCAGGCCAGCGCGTCAACAAGACAGCCAAAGGCATCCTTATCCAGAACGGTAAGAAATTCATCAACAAATAACCGTTGAACTGAACATATACAATAAAGGCGACACATCAGTGTGTCGCCTTTATTTTTGTTTCTATCAGACCAATTAAACCGCCAAAAAGTATATTATACGCCGAAAAAGTTTGCCGTATCGCAAGAAAGATGTATTTTTGCACACGGAATACAAATCAAAAGGTATTTAAAACAATGACTCACAACTTATTAAAAGGAAAGCGCGGCATCATATTCGGCGCGCTCAATGAAGACTCCATCGCATGGAAAGTAGCCGTGAAGGCAGTAGAAGAAGGAGCAAGCATAACACTCAGCAACACAGCCATGGCGCTGCGCATGGGTACACTCGACAAGCTGAGTGAACAGCTTTCAGCACCGATTATAGCAGCTGACGCTACAAGCGTTGACGACTTGGCTAACGTATTCTCTGAATCAGTACGCCTGCTGGGCGGCAAAATCGACTTCGTGCTTCACTCTATAGGCATGAGCCCCAACGTTCGCAAACACCGCACTTATGATGATCTTGACTATAACTACCTGCAGAAAACGCTAGACATATCAGCCATATCTTTCCACAAGATGCTGCAAGTAGCCAAGAAACAGGATGCCATTGCTGAATACGGATCAGTCGTTGCACTGACATACGTTGCATCACAGCGCACATTCTTCGGATACAACGACATGGCCGACGCAAAGAGCATGCTCGAAAGCATTGCCCGCAGCTTCGGATACATTTACGGCCGTGAGAAGCACGTACGCATCAACTGCATATCTCAGTCGCCTACTCCTACAACTGCCGGTAAGGGCATTAAGGACATGGACAACCTCATGGACTTCGCCAACAAGATGTCACCACTCGGCAATGCGACAGCTGACGACTGCGCAGACTACTGCGTAACACTCTTCTCTGACTTAACACGTAAGGTCACTATGCAGACACTTTACCACGACGGAGGATTCTCATCAATGGGTATGAGCCTGCGTGCAATGAACCAGTACGCAAAAGACCTTGCTCCATACGAGGATGAAAACGGAAAGGTTATCTACGGATAACATCCCGTCAATCCAAGAAAATACCAGCGTGGGCCTGCTCGTTGCAGACCCACGTTTTTTATCGGCAAATCCCTGACAGGCAGTGCTTGTACAGCCTGTGCCACTTAAACCCAAATCGGTCATTAGACCGCTTGGAGATTATTAATGCTTCATATTTAAGCTTTCGGCCGTCTTTTTGTTTTTTATTGGCGTCTTGCCGTCTTTTTTTTTCTTGACATAGCCCGCTATGCCTGCGAAAAACCATACGTCAATGCGCTCAATATAAAACAAAAATACAACCAAATTCTAATGACTGATTTGGGTTTAACACATCCATTACGCCTGCGCCCCACACCATTGCAAGTGTGCCCATGCGCCGTCTACTCCCTTTTCCCGTACCGTTCCGCATCCCCGACAGCGAGCGGACAACTGCATGGAATACACAAAGCCTTAAGCATATTGCATACATGAAGACGCGTTTGACTTGGTAAAATATCATGACAAAAGATTTCTTCAAAATAGGGAATCAACGTACAACGTATGTTAAACGCTAACTGCCAGTAGCATCATTCTGTTAACATACGTTTGCATTCATACCCTAAAACCAATACAAAACCGCTTGTTTTCAGTGCAAAAATCAACTGTTTTAATGGCTGAAACCACGCCTTTTGCAGCACAAAACGCCACATTTTGCGTTACATGCAAGCATGGAGCCACGCCCCAGAAGCCTTAACTCGTTATATGCCAACACTTTAACTAAAATCTCCAATTTTCGCCATTTTTCTTATAAAAGTACGTAACCGCAACGGGCGCCGCCATTCCTAGAGCGTCAAACTCACCATAAGGATGATTTCCGCCTTTGACAGGGTTACTTCATACGGTGGGTAAGCGTATATTTATGAAAGAATCGTGAGATATATGCAAAAAAACACACTGAAAAGTTCTTATAATCCAATCTTTATTAGTAATTTTGTAACTAAATATATAATTAAGTCAAATACATTGGAGTTCATAGAAGCATTTTGCTTATCTTGTGAATAAAACATAGAAATTTTTACCAAAAACAAAGATTGGCAAACGCTTCTCATTAATACCTTTGAAGTGAATATATAGTATAATGGCATCATTAGAAGACATAACAGGGAGGAAGCGACCGAACCAATCCATTGCTCCTGCGACGGCACAAGGCATTGAGCAATGGGTTAGTATTGCAATATCTTCTGGTAAGTATAAAACTGACAGCGAATTTCTCGATGATTTAGCCGAAATTTTAGCTGCCATCGGAAATGAATCCCTTAATCCATCAAAGATAGTAGGTAAGGTACAATATGCCCAAGGTCCAATCCTTGATCAATGGGAGTATATTGAAGATAAACGACCATTTAAAGTAAAGGATTCGCTAACAGGAAAGTGGGTAGGAGATCCACGCGTAATGTACATAGGAAGGCTTGCCGCACAAATAGGACGTGTGTCTGGTCAAGCAAACGAATATATGGTTTATCTCTATCGTTCTACCGGTCGTTTCTATCATAGCTTCATGAGCGACTTAGGATATACTTGGAGCGATATTCCTGATTGGTGATTACTATGCGTGAGAAGAAGCTTGAATTGCTTTCACATACTTTTGTTTTACGTGAAAGCAATAATATGGTAAAGTGTATGTGCATTGTTAATCAAAGCATATACTCAGAAATGGTATTATCCTCCAAACACCTAACATACACTTCATCTCTTCATGATCAGAACCTATTGGCTTTGGAAGGTCTTATGAAGATGATTGGAGTAGAGCCTAATCCAAATTTTATTTTTAAGGGGACATCTATAGAAAACGAACGGTATCTTATCTATAGATTTATGATTAGTATATTTCAGCTTCCAAGTGATAAAATAATTCATTTCTCAGACGAGCAAATGTATCGTCAATTTTGTCAGAAATATAATGAGGATTTCCATCCGCAAGAATGGTTTAAGACCTCATTTTATATGGGAAGCTGGGAAGAGGCTATCGATTATATCACTCAAAACAGTCTTATTTTTCAAGAATTATATTTCCCAAGAAATGGATTTCAAAAGATTAGTATGCCATTTTTGGCGGATATTACAACTTCTTATCAAGGGAAACCATTCAAAAAAGATTTTCGACAAATATACTCTATCATGGATAAAAAAGGAATTGGTAAATTATATCATTTTACTGATGCTTCCAATATAGAATCTATCAAACGCCATGGACTAATATCTAATCATACTCTCAAAGAATTAAACCTTCACGTAAAATACTCCTCAACTATATCGTCACGAGAAGCCGATGCAAAAATGGGACTTGACGATTTCGTTAGGTTGAGTTTTGTCAAAACTCATCCAATGCTGTATACTGCAATGACTTCCCAAGGCATACACCCTGTAATCATTGAAATCAATCCATTAATAGCACTCATGCCTCAGGTTTATTTCTCAGACAAGAATGCTCTAAGGACTGGAGCTAACATCGGGGATACATATGCCGATCTTAACAAAGTAAGATTTGATATTGTTTTGGGTAATAAGGCATATTATGATTTATCTTTAGAAGAAAAACGCCTATATCAAGCAGAAATTTTGGTTAAAGAGCGTATCGGACCAGAGTTTATCCTTAATTATAAAAGTTTGATATAAAGACAATGTTGCTAATCATATTCTTATCCACTCATTAATGAAATTAAAAACGGTATATTTTAAGGGACGACTATTTACTTTTATTGCCGAGATGCAGCTTATTTTATTCAAAGGTTGTGAAAGGTGAGAGAAGAAACAAATGAAAAACAAAATTTTTTCAGTTTTGTCATTCCGAGCCGCATCCTACCTTATTCAAAGATAATAAAGATAATGCAAATCGAGCGCAATACAAAGCATTTTTAAGTGAAAAGTGAAGAACGAAGAGTGAAAAATTCACATGCGGATTTAAGTAAAGAGTGAAAAGTGAAAAACGAAGAGTGAAGAATTCACATGCGGATTTAAGTAAAGAGTGAAAAGTGAAGAACGAAGAATGAAAAATTCACATACGGATTTAAGTAAAGAGTGAAAAGTGAAGAACGAAGAGTGAAAAATTCACATGCGGATTTAAGTGAAGAGTGAAAAGTGAAGAATGGAGAGTGAAAAATTCACAAGTCTAATGAAGAATGAAAAATGCAGGATGAAAGATGTTGCATCTTCTCTTTCTCATCCTGCATTATTCAATCATACTTTATGTCTGCTACCGATATAAGACTGAAAAGCAAACACATTTTCAGCTATACTGAAGTTTTAAGCAACTATAAAACGTTATTCTGACTTTCCATGATTTTCTGCCAGGCATCTCCCAGCGCAACCATTGACGGGAAAATAAGATTTGCACCCTCATCGGCAAGAGCCTTATCAGGAAGCGGCCCGGTGTTAACACCAATCGTAAATATACCGGCTGCTACACCGGCGCGCACACCAAGCGGAGCATTCTCTACGACAATAGCCTCATTAGGTTTAACTCCAGCCTTTTCAAGTCCGCGCAAATAAGGTTCAGGATTAGGCTTACCGTGAACTACATCAAAACTTGTAACCATAAGCTCAGGCGTAACGAAACCAGAATAATCATCTTCAAGTCTTTTCAACAGACTCTTCTGTCCACTGCCCGTAACAACGACAATCTTCAGTCCGTCAGCCTTAATCTTAGCCATCAGTTCCTCTGCACCATTCATCTTTTGCGCCTTCGGACATTTACGGAAACAATCTGCCTTAACCTCATACATCTTGGCAGCCTCATCATCACTAAGTTCTCTGCCCCACTGACGGCGCGCTACAAGCTTGATTGTCTCAACTCCACGCATGCCTTCGTAGGCATAAGCCTCATCAGGAGCAATATTGAGTCCGAACTTAGCCATAGACTCATGCCAACTGCGTGCATGATTAGGCATACTGTCATACAAAACTCCGTCCATATCAAAGAGAACGGCCTTAGGAGTAAATTCCTTACAACCGTGGCTTTCTATATATTGTCTTATTTCTGTTTCAAACATCTTTTATTAAAGTGAAATGATTATAATTAAAGTCCACAGCCACAATAAACCGACTGTCAGATTAACGTATGCAAGAACGGCAGCTGATAAGACTGCTGGAATAATGAGAAAAATAAAAAGGTAAAAAACAACCCGACTGAACATCAGAAGTTTTTTACCTTTTTACTATATAGATTCTTATTACTTTACCTTATTTCTCGTTAGCCAGTCTTTCCTTTATAGCCTTGCTCTCTGCCTCATATCCAGGTTTGTCAAGCAATGCGAACATATTCTTCTTGTAAGCCTCAACACCCGGCTGGTTGAACGGATTAACGCCAAGCACATTGCCGCTAATACCGCAAGCTATCTCAAAGAAATAGATAAGCTGACCAAGATAGTATTCATTCAGCTGCGGAACGCTTACACGGATGTTAGGAACACCGCCGTCAACATGAGCAAGACGTGTGCCAAGCTCAGCCATCTTATTAACCTCATCAACACGCTTGCCAGCGAGGAAGTTCAGTCCGTCAAGATTCTCTTCGTCATGCGGGAACAGCAATTCACGGTTAGGCTTCTCAATGCTGATTACAGTCTCATATATAGAACGTTCGCCCTGCTGTATCCACTGACCCATTGAGTGCAGGTCTGTTGTGAAATCGCAAGATGCAGGGAAGATGCCTTTACCGTCCTTACCTTCGCTCTCACCATAAAGCTGCTTCCACCACTCGCTCATAAAGTGAAGCTTGGGCTGATAATTAACCATTATCTCAATCTTCTTGCCCGCCTGCTCATACAGACCGTTACGAACAGCTGCGTAAACTGCAGCCGGATTCTCCTCATAAGGAACATCCTTAGCACATGCCTTCTCCATATCAGCAGCACCAGCAACAAGCTGACGGATATCAAATCCGGCACATGCGATAGGAAGCAGACCTACAGGAGTAAGAACCGAGAAACGTCCGCCTACATTATCTGGTATGACGAAAGTCTTATAACCTTCCTTATCAGCTGCCGCACGTGCAGCACCCTTCTTGGCATCCGTAACGGCAACGATAACTTTCTTTGCCTCTTCCTTACCACGCTGCTCTTCACACTGCTTTTTAAGCAGACGGAAAGTCAGTGCAGTTTCAGTAGTTGTTCCAGATTTTGATATATTGATTACACCAAATTTCTTACCTTTAAGATAATCAGTCAGTTCAGAAAGATAATCTTCACCAATGTTATTGCCGGCGAAGAGTATTGTAGGATTCTTCTTATCACCTACGAGCCATGCAAAAGAGTTGCTCAAAGCCTCGATTACGGCACGGGCACCGAGATAACTGCCGCCAATTCCGGCTACAACAATAGCCTCACATTCGTTGCGCAATGTATCTGCACATGCCTGTATTTCTGCAAGGAAATCTGGCGTAATTGAAGAAGGAAGATGCAGCCATCCTAAAAAGTCGTTACCTGGACATGTGCCATTCTCCAAAGCTTCTTGTGCAGCCTTTACTTTAGGTTCATAAGCCTTTACTGTTCCCTCTGCTAGAAACTGCAGAGCTTTTGTTACATCTAATGAAATATTTTTCATTTATTTAGGTATTATGATTCTTATCTGAAAGAATCGGTTAATAATTTTATTTCTATCTGCGGACTGATACGTTCATAAAGAATGTTATAAACAGCATCAAGAATCGGCATGTTGACATGGCAATGACGGTTTATCTCCTTCATACACTTTGTACCAAAATATCCTTCTGCAATCATTTCCATTTCTATCTGCGCGCTCTTGATACTATACCCTTTGCCAATCATAGTACCAAAAGTCCTATTACGCGAAAAATTTGAATATCCAGTAACAAGCAGATCACCCAGATATACAGAATCTGTTATATTCCGCTCAAGAGGATAAACTGACTTTAGGAATCGTGACATCTCCTGTACGGCATTAGCCATAAGCACGGACATGAAGTTGTCACCATACTTCAATCCATTACAGATTCCCGCCGCAATAGCGTAAACGTTCTTCAATACAGAAGCATACTCAATACCGATAACGTCGCTGCTTGTTTTAGTCTTTATGTAGTCGCATGCAAGCACATCTGAGAAAGCCTGCGCCTTTTCACGGTCACTGCAACCGACCGTAAGGTATGACAAACGTTCGAGAGCGACCTCCTCTGCATGCGAAGGTCCGCCAAGACAAGCCAAATTCTCATAAGGTACATCATAAACCTGGTGAAAATATTCTGAACATACCAGATTCTCATCAGGTACAATACCCTTGATTGCAGTAACAACAAACTTGTCCTTAATCCTCGTACGCAGCTTCTTAAGATGATTCTTAATGTAAGCCGAAGGCGTTACAAATATCAGTGTATCATAAGCCTGTACAATCTTATTGATGTCACTATAAAAGCCTATTTCACTGATATTAAAGTGTACGCTCGTCAGATATGCCGGATTATGTCCCAGTCGCTTGAAGTCTTCTATGCGGTCGTCGCGTCGCATATACCATCCTATGTGGTGAGTATGCTCCACTACAATCTTGGCAATGGCGGTAGCCCAGCTACCGCCGCCTATAATCGCTATTCTTCCGCAATCGAACATTCGTTAACTCTTTAATTGACATTGAGAGTTGAAGATTGAGAATTGTGATTATCTCTTGTTTCTATCACAGAACTTACCAACCATTAACATCGCCAGATGTCACAGGAACGCAAGTGAGAGTTATACAAACATACAGAAATAATCAAGCCTATTCTCAACTCCCGACTATTATTTATTAGCATTTTCTATCCACTGGGCAAAGACTTCAACCTTAGGATTTTCGTAACCCAGTTTATATTTCTTGTTTACTCCACAAGCATCCATCTGCAATTTCTGCGGATTGACTTCTTTAATATCCTGTACAAGATAGTAGCCGCACTTATTCAATACAGGTACCCATTCCTCAGGAACACCTATTGCAGTCCATTCTGCAACAGAACTTTTAGGAGCTTTCTTCTCAGGACGCATCTGTGGGAAGAAAAGAATCTCCTGTATATATGTCTTACCAGTCATAAGCATAACAAGACGGTCGATACCGATACCGATACCACTTGTAGGAGGCATTCCGTACTGGAGTGCGCGGAGGAAGTCCTGATCAATAATCATAGCCTCATCATCGCCCTTGTCAGCAAGACGCATCTGCTCTTTGAAACGTTCTTCCTGATCAATCGGGTCATTCAGCTCTGAGTATGCGTTAGCCAGCTCTTTACCGTTAACCATCAGCTCAAATCTCTCAGTAAGACCTGGCTTTGAACGGTGCATCTTTGTCAGAGGCGACATTTCTACAGGGTAATCGATGATGAATGTTGGCTGGATAAACGTACCTTCACAGAACTCGCCGAATATCTCATCGATAAGTTTGCCCTTACCCATGGTATCATCAATATCCATATTAAGTTTCTTGCAGACTTCACGTATCTGGTTTTCATCCATTCCGTTAAGGTCATAACCTGTCTTTTCCTTAATGGCGTCAAGAATAGGAAGACGACGGTAAGGAGCCTTAAAGCTGATAATGTTTCCGTCAATCTCACGCTCTGGCTTGCCGTTAACTGCTATACATACAGTTTCAAGCAGTTTCTCAGTGAAAGACATCATCCAATTATAATCTTTATACTGGACATAAAGTTCCATACAAGTAAACTCAGGATTGTGGTTTCTGTCCATTCCCTCGTTACGGAAATTCTTGCCCAACTCATATACACCCTCAAAACCGCCGACAATAAGACGTTTCAGATAAAGCTCAGTAGCAATACGCAGATACATATCCGTATCAAGTGCGTTAAAGTGAGTAATAAACGGCCTTGCGCTTGCGCCACCAGGAATGTTCTGCAATGTAGGAGTCTCAACCTCTGTATAGCCAGCCTCATCAAGAACTTTTCTGATTGTTCTGATTACAGTAGCACGCTGCATGAAGGTTTCTTTAACTCCATCATTCACAATAAGATCTACATATCTCTGACGATAACGCAGCTCAGGGTCATCAAACTTGTCATAAGCCACACCATCTTTATATTTTACAATAGGTAACGGCTTCAAGCTCTTTGACAACAGAGTAAGACTTTGGGCGTGAACACTTATTTCACCAGTCTGAGTACGGAACACGAAACCGGTTACGCCAATAAAGTCACCGATATCCAATAACTTTTTGAATACCTTATTATATAAGTCTTTATCTTCACCCGGGCAAATATCGTCACGGGTTACATAAACCTGAATTCTTCCTTTTGAATCTTGCAGCTCGACAAATGCAGCCTTTCCCATTATACGGCGGCTCATCATACGACCAGCGATGCAAACCTCACGGCGCGGTTCTTCGTCTTTAAACTCCGCCTTAATGTCAGTTGAGAAAGCGTTTGTTGGATACTCTGCAGCAGGATACGGGTCAATGCCCATAGCACGCAGTTCTTCTAGACTTTGGCGTCTGCCAATTTCCTGTTCACTTAGTTCTAAAACGTTCATACTTAGACAATATTCTTTTTCAGTGCAAAAGCTCCACACCATAGTACGTGATTGCTTTAAGCAATTTGTTTTTGTAAAACAATGCGAACCACGAAACACCTTAAGCAAATCTAATTCGCCTTAATGTCGGTGTGCAGTTTATTTTTGCAAAATTACAAATAATTGCCGATATAGACGAATGATTAAGGAAGATTAATTAAAAAAGAATGAATATCCACAACATGTAAAATATTAACTCGAATAAGCCCATAAAGAAATTAAATGAGATAGAATTTCTACAGATGTGAAACCATGCAACAAATATAAAAAGACAGAATCACTGACAGTTCAAGTTCAAGCACAAGTATAACAATTCTAAATCAAAGGCCACACCAATAAATAAAATGTTAAATAAATGATTTTTATCATTAAAAATTTGCATTTACAATTATAATACCTTATATTTGCGACATCTTATTTATGATTTCGAACTTTTAACGAAATCGCCAGAGGTTGGCTGCATCCTGCGCCAACCTCTTTTTTCATGCATCATTTTTGCTTTTCTTATTGGAGTTTTCACGTATTATAGCTATATTTGCGACAATTAACCTGCAAAGCCCATGAAAAAGTTTTTTGCCTTTACATTCTCAATGATAGCAATCTGTATGTTTTTCTCATGTGAAAAAGCATACATAGAGGACGAACCTGAAAAAGAAAAGGAAGAATACATAGACTACGACAATGAATATGGACAAGATGTAGAACATGCCGGCGACGGAGATAGCTTCAAATTAGGCGATGTTGTAGATGTAAATACTTTCAAAAACAATGCAATCTACACACAAGTATGGGTTAAAGGCTATATAGTTGGAGCCGCAACAGGTGCAAACCAGAATTACAGATATGAGTTTGAACCTGATTTCAGCTTCGACACGGCAATACTTCTTGCAGACAGCGTAGAGGCAGACAACGTTGATCAAGTAATATCAGTATGCCTTACAAACTGTTCAAAAGATCTGCGTGAAAAACTCAACCTGCGTGACCATCCTGAAAATAAAGGTGAACGAATAGCCGTATTCGGATTCCAAGACAAATACCTTAAAATAATGGGAATAAAGAAGATTGACGCATATAAATTTCCGTTGGAAGAGTAAACGGATAAAAAAAATACGGCAACGCCTCACGGCGTTGCCGATTCGACAAAGTAACTTATATAATAAAACCATACGAGGTTCAAAATACAAACTGACATCCACGACTTCACCGCATACGGAAACAACTCACCTAATTTAAGCACAGCCCGACATATCCTATTAACAGGATACGACAACAGCCACTGACGGCTTACGTCTATGTAGTCACATATTAAAATACGATTGCGCCCCCATCCCTTACATCGAGAGACTTCAGCTTATATCATAAGGCAGGTCTTCTGACTTTGTTCCACCTCCAGGTACCTTCCCACCGTTTACCGGCAGTGGCCGTATTGCCTGGAAGACATAAAGGAACTCACAGCTGCGAGACAGTCGGGGACTTACACCCCATTCCCTTTTTAATCGCGTTTATTCGAACCTTACTTCATTAAATCCTGACATGCCATCAGTTCTTTTCGTTTTGCCAATATATCTTACCGGCACACAATAAGAATTGTCACGACAGCCTTTTGACATTAAGCAAAGCACCAAAACAAGAAAGAATAAATCACTTTTTCTTTATTGCATATACCCTGCTTATCATGCGACAAAGATAGACATTATTTGTTAAAGTGCAAAAGAACTACCAATGTTTTTATTGAATATTTTTGCACAGCTAAACAATTCTTTATATTTTTGCAAGCATAAAGATAAATAATTCAATATTAACAATACAATACCTGCCTATCGGAACATCATTACTTTTATAAAAATAAAGTAATTAATAATGGAAAAACTTAATGTGTTTACTGATGAGGAACTCGCCTTATCATACATTAACGGGAACAACAAAGCGTTCGACGAACTGTTGACACGCAATCAGGACAAGTTGTTCTCGTATATATATTTTGTCGTCAGAGACGAGGACAAGGCGAATGACCTGTTTCAGGAAACTTTCGTAAAGGTTATAACAAAACTGCATCAAGGACGTTACGTCGATAGCGGTAAGTTCAGCGCATGGCTTATACGTATAGCACACAATGTCATAATGGACTGGTACAGGGATCTACGCACACGTAATCTGGTTGAGCCTACAGAAGAGAACGACCTGTCAAAGCTTAGCACAAACAACATACTTGACACAAACGTGGAGAACCGTTACGTCAATGAGCAGATAATGAACGATGTCAAGAAGATGATGAATCTGCTTCCGCCAACACAGCGTGAAGTTGTATTCATGCGCTTTTACCAGAATCTCTCGTTCAAGGAAATAGCTGAGCTTACAGGTGTAAGCATCAACACCTCGCTTGGCAGAATGAGATACGCAATAATCAACCTGCGACGTATGTCAAAGAAACACAACATCGTGTTGCAGCTCGACTGACACATTCTGCATCAGTTACCAGACATAGGGCACGGAGAGAAGCATGTCATCCAACGGTTAGGAAGCCTATTGACACCATGTTTCTCCCTGTGCTGTTTTTTATATTTCAAAGACTAAAGACTCTTAAGATCGTGGATAACTTTCTCAGGAGTAGCCGACTTGAATATGTAACTTCCGCTTACAAGCACGTCAACACCTGCATCCACAAGCCTCGGAGCTGTCTCGGCCTGCACGCCTCCGTCAACCTCAATCAACGCATGCGAGCCTGTCTCATTAATCATTCTGCGCAGCCTCTTAACTTTATTAATAGTATTCTCGATAAAAGGCTGTCCTCCGAATCCAGGATTTACACTCATCAGCAAGACCATATCAACGTAGCCAATCACGTCATCAAGCATACATACCGGCGTCGACGGATTAAGTGTTACGCCGGCCTTCATGCCGTGTGCATGAATCTCCTGGATTGTACGGTGAAGATGTACGCACGCCTCATAGTGTACGTTCATCATCATAGCCCCTACACGCGCAGTCTCTGCGATATAGCGTTCAGGACTTTGTATCATAAAATGTACGTCAAGCGGTTTCACACATTCTTTCGCTACTGCCTCAACAACAGGGAATCCGAATGATATGTTAGGAACAAAACTTCCGTCCATAATATCCATGTGAAGCCAGTCAGCCTCGCTGCGGTTAATCATCTCTACCTCTCTGTGCAGATGCAGAAAGTCAGCCGCCAACAACGAAGGCGATACTAATGTTGCCATAATTTCTATAAAAATATTTTATTAGTTAAGACAATAAGCCTCGTTCTGACCGTTCATCTTAATCACCCTATATGTGTATGCAATCTGCCTTATCAGATTAAGCGTCTTGCTCGACGGTTTTTTATCTTCTTGAGTAAAATACTTCATAGGCTTATGATTTTTTGTTTATCCGTTATCTATCTATGTAACGCAGCAAACTACACTTTTATTACACATCCTATAATTTTTTTTATTTTTGCTCTCACACATGGTCTGGCACAACGCTTTTACGCCATGTCACGGTAAACAGCAATAAAGTCAGAATCAAGCCAAACCGTAACAGAATACCGTATTATTGGTACATTATGGCAACTTACAGCCTTCAAAATACCCATTAATTATGATTGCGGATTACATGATTTTTTTGTTACTTTGCAGACGAAATAAATGCGGCTGAACATACTGTACATACAAAAAACAATAAAAACAGGCGGACAATGAAGAATAATAAGATGTACGAGGCCGACGACAAGATGGTATCTCTTATCGCCGACAATTACAACATACTGCAAAGCTTGGGCAGCTTCGGCATCAACCTTGGTTTTGGCGACAAGACCGTACGTGAAGTATGCGAAGACCAGGATGTAGACACATATACATTCCTTGCCGTTGTCAATTTCTCAATCAACGGCCACCGCGACATCGACGACGGAGGACGTTTCTCCATACCGACCCTATTGCATTATCTGAAAGCATCGCACGAATATTATCTTAACTTCCAACTGCCGACCATACGCAAGGAACTTGAGTCGGCACTCGATGAGAACGACAATCTGGCCCGACTGATAATGAGACTTTATGACGAATACGCACACGAAATAAAGAAGCACATGCAGTATGAGGAGAAAACCGTATTTCCATACGTAGACGACCTGCTTGCCGGCAAGGTAAACAACGACTATGATATGGAGACATTCTCAAAACGTCACGGGCAGACAGACTTGAAGCTGAAAGAACTTAAAAACATCATCATCAAATATCTGCCAAGCGACATCAAACGCAACAACCAGCTCACTTCAACTCTTTACAAGCTGTACAACAACGAGGAATGGCTCGAAAATCATTCACTCGTAGAAGAAAGCATATTCATTCCTGCAATAAGAAAACTGGAAAAGAAATACAAGCAGAATGACGTAAGCGCAAAGATATCAAAAATGATACACCAGAATCAGGACAACAGCGAATCACTGAGCGACAGAGAAAAAGACGTCATAATAAGCCTTGTGCAGGGAATGACTAATAAAGAAATAGCCGACCACCTCTGCATCTCAACAAACACGGTGATAACCCATCGGCGCAATATAGCCCGAAAGTTACAGATACACAGTCCGGCAGGACTCACAATCTACGCGATAGTAAACAATCTTGTAGACATTTCATCTGTAAAACTGTAAGAGCATATCAGCCAATATATTTTTAACCTGCCTGCATAAAAAGCCTTATAACCCAAAGGTTTCTCCATGATTCCGTCCATGCCTATAATTTTATAAGTATGGACGGAATCATTTTTACATAATAACATTCCAAATAGCCTGCTCACATTTATAAAGAAAATCTTGAACATACAAAATACTTACAATACCCCAGCGTAACATACAGCCAACAGAAAAACAAAAAAAGTACGTTCAACCATGTCCAACAAGCACCCTTGTGCGTATATATAGTAAAACCATATAAAAATATAATGCCATGAAGCAGTTAATTTTACTATTAGGAGTTTTGGCAGGACTGTTAATGCCGGTCACAGCCTCTGCCCAGTCGAAGACATTGAAGGTGTCAGGAACAGTGAAGGACGCACAGGATAAAGGTCTTGTGGGTGTAAATATTATTGTGAAGTCATCCGAAGGCACGTTTGGCGGCGTGTCGGGGCGCAACGGTGAATACGAAGTAAGTTTTATTGCAGCGGACACCGTGGCTGTGAGCTACAGTTATGTAGGATTTCAGACGTACACGTTCAGCGTAATTGCCAATGGAAATATAAAGCGAGACGTCATACTTACAGACAAGAGCCTAACGCTCGGTGAAGTAGAAGTTACGGCTTCAAACATTAATATGAAAGGCGACCACGTAACCTACATGCCAACGAAAAAACAAGTTAACGGCGCCAACAACGGAGTGATGCTGCTGTTTAACATGATGATACCGCAGCTTAAGGTCAGTCCGATGAAAGGCAGTGTTGGCGCTGTGGACAATTCGAAATTGGGTATATTCATTGACGAGCGTCAGGCTGACGCAAACGAGCTGGCACGCCTTAGACCTAAGGACATAGCGCGCGTTGAATACTACGATATGCCGACAGGCGTGTTCGCCCGTTCTGGCGTAGACCGCGCGTTAAACATAGTTACAAAGAAATATAAGAGCGGCGGCTACGTTGACGTGCGCACCAACACAAAAGTAATATATCCGCAAGGCGATTATTCGGTGCAGGCCAGTTTCGACAAAGGCAATGTCAACACGTTGGTCATGGCTGGTTCCAATATCAGCAGGACAGACTATGCCGGCACGTCACAGAATGAATATTTCAAGTTTGACACACCGTTCGTTAAATATTCGCATACCGATGCCAACGAAACAAAGAACCTTTCCGACTACGGCCTGCTGCGTGCGACTGTACGTGGAAAGCGGTCTTACTTCCTTGCACAGGCCATGCTGGCGTGGAACGAAACCCCGGACAATACAGCTATAAGGAGCGTAAACTATTCGGATAATTTTTATCCGGCGGCGAAGTCGTTTACAAGCAGCTATTCTAACGGACTTACCCCGTCGTTAGTCTTGAGTCACCAGATACGTTTTAACAAGAAGGACATGCTTAACTGGAATCTATCTTACAGTTACAGCCGTAACAAGAACCGCAGCCGTTACGAAGAAGGCGACTTTGCGCCCATAATCAACAATGCTGAAGATAGATACCACAGTTTAGTGGCAGCCTTGAATTATCTGCATGCATTCGGCAATAGCGGACAGCTTAATTTTGAGCTTGCCAATTTCCTTAACAACAGCAATTCTGTTTATAGAGGCACATCGCCGAGCGAACAGGAGATGCTGACCAACGAGTTCTTGCTCATATCAAGTTACACCCACAGGTTCGGTAAGAAATTCTCGCTGATGTTGAGGTTCGGCATAGACATCAACACGTATAAGGTTAACGGCATGGAAACCGTAACCAAACTTTACACCCGTCCCGGACTGAACGCCAACTACAAGATTGACGGCACGAGCAGCCTTACACTTACGGCTTACGCGGGTTCGTTCACGCCAAGTCTGTCGCTGATGAACGAAGCCGAGCAACGTGTGTCCGAGTATGAAATTAAACGTGGAAATCCGAACCTGCTGGCAGGTAAGCCTATAACAGGTATACTGTCGTATTCAAAATATTGGAATAAGTTCTCGCTGGCGGCATACGCAATGTACAACGGCACAATCGACAACTACGTCAATTTGTTTACGATAGAAGGCAGCAACATGGTAAACACTCACATTAACGGCGGTAATTTTCATTCTTATGTGGTGGGCGTGAACGGAGTGTTGCGACTGCTGTCAAACTCGCTGCAACTTAGGCTTTCTCCTACATTCAGTCATAAAGCCTTGACAGGAACATATAGAAACAAGCATAACAGGTTTTTTATTTATTCGGAAGTTTATTACAGCACCGGAGCTTTCAGCTTCTCAGGGTATTATACTTCTCCGCAGACCATTCTGGTCAGTTCGCCAGTGTATTCCAAGTCAAAGTGCGATTACGGCATGACAGCTTCGTGGAGTCACCGCGGCTTGTTTGTCCAAGTAGGATGCAGCAACATCTTCAACGGCAAGAGAGATTACAGCAAGAACTATTTCAACTATGGTGCGTACAACACCTTCGTAAAGGCGTTTTCGCGTTCCCTCGGTGCCCAAGTGTACTTAAATCTGTCATATAATTTCGACTTCGGACGCAAAGTGAAACGACAGGATGTTAAAGTTAACACAAGCAGCAACTCGGGAATACTGAAATAAAATCCTTAAAAACAGCTCCTTATGTTTACCTCTTATTATCAGACCTTTCCCAGAATAGAGTTGCGATTAATATATAATACATTTTAAATCAGCATATTATATAATGACAAACAGATTTGATAAAGTCTAAAAATATCATTTCTTATTGACAAAACATGCCGGCAAACGGCTGATAAAAACACTTAGTCTTACTCAAAAAAAGCAAAGGCTTTTCAGAGTAAGACTTTTCCTATATTTATATCAAACAATCTGTTAAATTGTAAAAGGTTACCTTTTATCTCCTCAAAGGGCATCTTTCAGGCTGTAAAACATGGTCTTTTATAAGCCGATTGAGCCTCTTTTACAACGTCGTTTGTAAGTCGCTGATTTACAGACTGATTCATACAGAGTTATTGTATTTGTCGAAACAATAAGTAAATATCTTTACATTAAGATAATGGAGAAATAAAGCTCGTCCGAAGATTTTAACAATCTTATAAAGACTTTATAATCAGCACTTTACTTGTTTTATAAATCCTCACTTGTAAAAAAAGTTCACAAGTGAGGACGTATGCTTTTTAACATCTTGTGAAGTTTTTTTGAAAAAATAATCCACAAAATATTTGTACGTTACACTTAAAATCTGTTACTTTGTGGAGAAGAAAAGCGATATTATCGTGAAAAACATATCGTTTGATATTTAAATGTTCATAAAAGCATTTTAAATCTGAGTAATGATTTCCATTTTTGGAATATGACAATAAAACCATTAACGACATCCAGATTTCTTATCTGTAATACATAAGATTATAAACAATAATAATTAAAATATGAGGAAAGTTCTGCTTCTATTAACCTTTCTGATTGTATCTGTAGCAAACGCCCAAGACGACGTTACAGAAAATGTTACCGACAGTGACGAACAGACAGAGGTTCCAGACAGCCTTATAGCCAAAGCCGACACACTGAACGGCGTGGTTGTTACGGCAAAGGAGATAGTGCGCTACGACGACCACCTGTTGCTCTACCCCAACAAGAACCAGCGCCAGCACGCAGCCAACGGCTTCGACGTGGTGAAGAACATGATGCTGCCAGGCGTTACAGTCGACCGCGACAACGGAAGCATATCGGCAATGGGAGCAACGGCTGCGCTGTACGTGAACGGACTGCCCGCCGACGTGAACGACATAAAGATGTTGCGCCCGAAGGACATAATACGTATAGAATACTTCGACGCTCCGAGGGGAAAGTACTCCGGCTACCAGCTTGTGGTGAACTTCATTGCCAAGAAGTACAAGTATGGAGGATACGTTATGATGAACGGATCGCAGACTATTGGCTACAACAGCGGCAACTATAACGCCTCGGCCACGCTCAACCACAACAAAATGACTTACTCTGCGTTCGTAGGCGGAGGATTTTCGGGGTCTATAAATTCGGAATCATCCACCACGGCTTACTACAACCTGCCTTCGAAGCAGATTCTGCGTTCAAGTGAAATCGAGGCAAAATCGAAAAGCAACAGCCTGTACGGCCAGATGCGCCTGCGTTACCAGAACAAGCAGACCAGCCTGACGTCATACTTCGGCCTGGCACGCAGCGCTTCGCCCGGCAACGAATCGTGGGGAAAGATATACGAGGGTGACGACATAAAGGAGAGTTCCAACTTCAGCAAGTCCAGCGGACTGTCGCCGTCGGTCAGCTTCAACGGCGAACATTCGTGGCACAACTGCAACCGCCTGACGTTCAGCCTGTCGGGTTCTTACTCGCACAACAAATACGACCGCAGCTATACGGAGAGCGGATTCAGCACACTGACAAACTCAAAGGAAGACGCCGTAGGCCTGAACGGCGACATAAACTATGCTTATTTCAAGAATAAATGGTCGCTATCATCCTACACAACGTTCAGAGGAAACCTTTACAACTCTGAATATTCAGGCACATACGACACCCAACAGCACATGTGGCAGCACGACGTTGTATCGCTCTTATGGCTAAGCTATTATTTCAACAAACGGCTAAGCATCAGCGGCGCAGGCGGTTTCCACTGGCAGTACACCGACCTGCGTGGAGCAAAGTTGTTCTCCGAGTTCTTTCCGCGTGCCAAGCTTAACCTGCAATACCGTACAAGGCGCGGCATGCTGATGTGGCAGTCATTCCTTGGCAGTGCCACTTATTCGCCCAACGTAATCAACGACACAAGGATAGACGTAAATCCGTACATGGTGAAAATAGGTACGCCAGACCTGAAAAGGGCTTACAGTTTCGGATCGACAATATATTACAGCGGCCAGCTCGACAAGCTGAAGCTGATGCTGTCGACCAGCTACAGTTACAACCACAATCTCCTTATAAACGACTATTACCTTGACAACGACAACAAGATAGTGCAGAGTTACGCCTGGGGCGGACGTATTCATTTAGGCATGGCGTATGCCGCAGCCACATATTCGTTTACAGATAAATTCGAGGTGACCGGCAGTG
Source organism: uncultured Prevotella sp. (assembly GCA_902491375.1). GTDB lineage: Bacteria > Bacteroidota > Bacteroidia > Bacteroidales > Bacteroidaceae > Prevotella. Next base: position 20,522 of record CABUHE010000007.1, on the reverse strand, counting down.
TGAGCTACCTGCATACAAGCGTCAAATCAAACATCAGCAAACATAATAACTGCATAACAGGCTCAGCCGGACTGAAATGGTATATAAAAGACTTCTCACTGTCGCCTTACATCAGTTTCTACTCGAAGAGTCTGAACTACATGGCATTGTCTTACAGCAGTTACCCGACATCTTACGGTCTTCAAGCAACATACAGCCGCAAGAACCTTTACGTGGCTTTGAACTGTCTGATGCCTTTCAATAAGCTGAAATTCAAAAACAATCTGACAACGCCTTTGTATGGATATAATGAGACATCATACAACCGCAGCAACAGCCAATACCTGAGGATAACCATAAGCTACTCGTTTGATTTCGGCCGCCGTGTCGAGCGTGTGGAAAGAGAGAAGAGCGGTTCAAGTAGTTCACTGATGACACTTTAAACGGATACAGGCAAAACGATATGCCATAAAACAAATTATATGAGATATGAACAAGTTATGAGAATTAAGCAGTAGCATTACTGCTGACAAAAATAAAGCCTACAGGAAGACGCATCACTGCGTACCTGTAGGCATAATTTTAATATCATGATTTCGTATCAACAATCAACCTTTACCTTTATTTCCTCTGGCAGTTCGGGCATTGCGCCGCTCTGTGTGCAGACGTATGCGGAAACTCCAACTGCCAGTTTGTGAGCATCAGAAACATTCATGCCTTTCAGTATAGCCGCACAGAATGTTCCAGTAAACGAATCGCCGGCACCGACTGTATCAACAACATCGACACGAGGAGTCGGCTGGAATGACACATAACCTGGTGTAAAAACGTAACTGCCGTTAACGCCGCAAGTAAGAACAAGCATGTCAAGATTGTACTTACCGAGTATAAGCCAGCACTTGTCGGTCATATCAAGACCTGGATAATCGAACATACGTCCGATAAGAACAAGTTCTTCATCATTGATTTTAAGAACATTACACTGTTTGAGTGATTCCATAAGAATCTCTTTTGTATAGAAATTCTGGCGAAGATTTATGTCGAAAATCTTCAAACGGCCACCACCGCTCGGCATTGTATCAAGGAATTTCTTTATTGTTGCCCGTGAAACAACGTTACGCTGAGCAAGTGAACCGAAGCAGACGGCACGGCAGTTCTTAGCAACTTCCTCAAGTTCTGGAGTGAAAGGAATGTTGTCCCAAGCCACGTTCTCGCGTATGTCATACGTCGGAATGCCATTATCATCAAGAGCGACCTGAACCGTTCCAGTCGGATAAGGAGTACGTGGCATAATATAATCAAGACCTTTCTCGTCAAGAGCAGCAAGAGTCTCGTCACCAAGTTTATCCTTACCTACTGCACTTATGGCCATAGAATTAAAGCCAAATTGCTTTACGTGATATGCAAAATTTGAAGGAGCACCTCCCAGTTTCTTTCCTTCGGGGAGCACGTCCCATAACGCCTCGCCGAGTCCTACTATAATATCAGTTTTCATAATCAGTATATTTTAGGATGATATGCCTTCATTCATTAAAGCCGGCAAACTCTTGCAGCCAAGGCTGAAGCCATTACGCTCACGCTTATCAGATTTCAGGCGTTATCATAACATTTTCTATTTAATATTCTTTCATAATAAATCTGACCGCATGTCAAGAACAGCTTCGTTCTGATATGTGACAGATTACATCACGACTTGTCGTATAATTTACGGTTAACACAGTTCAGACATAAGTCATATTATAAGAACTGATATCTCATCCTGCTTGTCCGTTATCAATCAGTCATTCATGGTAAAACTTATTATCGGCTAAATAACTGTTTTTCAGAATGTAAGGAATCAAATTCCACACCGATAAAAAACTTTTCATTATTGTCCGTAATCACAATACGCGACATATTATAAAACCGTTACGGTTTAAGCTAATCTTTCAATGTTTATAAAAGTGCACCCGGATAACATTGGGACCGGCCCTTGCGTATCCGGATGCACCATTTCTAAAGAATTACATTTCTACATTAATTACTGACCAGACATGCCGGCAGTAATTTTTACCCCTAATACTAATACCTCGTTTATTCGTAATTATTATTCTGCGTGTACAGACCTGGGATGTAGAACATCTGGTTGTACGGTATCGGGAAGAATTCGTTCTTTCCAGGAGTAAAGTGAGCATCACGATAATATGCTCCGTGTGGCAATTCAGTATTGCTTGTTATATTTCCATTCTCGTCGCGTGAAGGTTCTGGAGCTCCTGCCATTACATTTCCATTATGGTCGAGGATGCTGTATGTTGCCTTCTGTTCTTTCTCAAAATATGAATTAAGAGTTGTAGAAGCTATACCCCAACGACGGAGATCGAAGAAACGTCCGTTCTCCATTGCCATCTCAAGTCGGCGTTCCCAACGCAAACATTTACGTGCAGTCTCTTTATCTGCGAAGTAAGATTCGGGATATTCAGCAATATCACACTGATCAGCAGCGTATTCAATGTGCTTTGCAACAGAGTTAGCAGCACGGCGACGTATTGCATTAATGATGTCGCGGGCTTCAGACAGACGGTCAAGCTCAATCAAAGCCTCAGCTCTCATCAGCATTACGTCTGTGTAACGGATAACATAGTCGTTCATTGCGAAAGCCTGCCATGAGCCGTTGAAAGTCTCACCCTTTGAACGCTGCGGAACTTCCTTCAATGAAGTGTAGTAACCGTAATCATTAGCATCACGAGAGTTTGCCATAGTCTGGGTATAAGCAGCTTCATATTTATATGGGAATGAAGGCATACCAATCGTATGGAACAAACGTGGATCCCACTTCTGACTTGTCGGCTCACCGTTGATAGGATAATCCTGAGTGTCATCATAATCGTCAAACATCGGAAGTCCGTTCTTTGTCTTGAACGCATTAACCAAGTCTTGAGAAGGTTTGTGGAAGTCCCATCCGCAAGACCACATGCCCCAGCAGCCGTTCAAAGTATTTGACCAGTTGGCACGTCCGTAAGATGTGTGGTCGTCTTCATAATCTGAAGTCTGTACAGCAAAGATAGACTCTTTACTGTTCTTATACTCAGGAAGGAAGATGTCACCGTAATCTTCAAGATAACCATAATCAGAATTTACTACATCGTTAATATAAACAACAACGCTGTCCATATAATTCTTATTGATGTGGTTTACACCAGTGGTAGCCTCATAACCGTCGCCCCATGCAAGGTTAAGATAACATTTTGCAAGATAAGCGGCTGCAGCAATTTTGTTTGCACGTCCGTCCTGTCCTGGTTCCTTTACAGGCAATACATTGTAAGCATGCTTGAAATCATCAATAATCATGTGGAAGAGCTGCTCATACGAATAAGCATCATTCCTTACAGACTCCTGTGTCGCGTTTCTCTCAACATTCTCATCAATCCATGGAATCTTGCGGAACACAGTAAGCAACTTATAATAGAAATGCGCACGGAGGAATTTCACCTCAGCCTCACGTTGGCGTGTAGTTTCCTCGCCAAGCACTTTGTCGCCATTGCGTTCCAGAGAAAGCAAAGCACGGTTACAGCGTGAAACTGCGCTATAAAGTCTGTACCAAAGCTCATCCATCTCACCCGGAGTAGTCGGGGTAAGTGTAGACCACACGTCAAAAGCATGGTAACCAGTATCGTTAGGACCACTTCCACCCTTAAGGCAGTCATCAGAAGTGACGTCACCATAAGGGAACAGATTGAACGGATATGTGTACCAGCAGTCACCAAGCATGGCGTAAGCTGAAGTAACCATACCCTCAGGGTCTGAGAATGCCTTGTCTTCATCAACAACAGCGGTTGGATTGTAGTCAAGGAAATCGTCACAGCTTGTAATTGTTAATCCTAATGCACAAGCTAACGCAATATTATATATCTTTTTCATTTTAATAATCTCTTAAATATTAGAAACTTAACTGAAGTCCGAATGAAATCGATGTAGACAACGGATAATTCCAATCAGGATTCTCTGGGTCTGGACATGTAAGGCTTGAGCTCTTGATTGTCAACAGATTCTGTCCTGAAAGATATACACGTGCGCTTGTCATATTCAACTTACGCATCAGTTCATTAGGCAGAGTATAACCAAGCTGCATTGTACGGAGTTTCAAGTATGAGCCATTTTCTACGAAGTAGCTTGATGCACGTCCTTCGTCAGCAGTATTGGCTGTTGTCAGCATTGGTATAGTAGAATTTGTATTGTTTGTATTCCATGCATCGAGAACACGTACTCCCTTGTTAGAGCCGGCGTCAACAACTGACCAGAAGTCTGTCTGGAATTTTTGGTTGTTATATACATCCTTGTCGAATACGCCCTGCCAGAACATTGTGAAGTCAAAGCCTTTATAGCTAAGAGCGATATTTAAACCATAAGAGAACTTAGGTACAGGATTGTAAATCCAATCCTGGTCGTCAGCATTGATAACATGGTTTCCGTCGAGATCGGCGTATTTCAGACCACCGACACGTGCATTTGACTGACCAGAAGCATCTACTTCAGCCTGTGTCTGGAAGATACCTTCAACCACATAACCTACGATTGAACCGTAAGGTTTTCCTGACTGTACGAGGTTCTCCTTTGAAGTATGAGCATAAGAACCTGTTGCAACAGAAGGAAGATATGTAACTTTGTTACGATAGAAGTCAGCATTTGCATTAACATCGATTCCAAGACCTGATGCGAAAGTCTTACGATAACCGAGCTGGAACTCCATACCCCAGTTGCGGAGAGAAGCACCGTTCATCCAAGTTGCACCACCTTCACCCTTTGTTCCGATATATGCAGGATTAATCAACATATCGTCAACATCCTTAATATACCAGTCGATAGAACCATAAAGGGAGCTGCGGAACAATGTAAAGTCTGTACCAATGTTATACTGAGTGGCTGCCTCCCACTTAAGGTTAGGGTTAGGAAGCTGTGTAGCACGATATCCTGAAGGGAATGTACCAGAGCCAGCTAAATAGAGATCGTATGCTGTTGAGGTTACACGGTCGAGTCCGTAGTCAACTACATAAAGACCGAACTGTGCATTATTGTCGATTGCCTGGTTACCAGTTTTACCCCATGATGCACGTACTTTCCAATCGTCAAGCCAGTCAGCCTTAATGAGCTTAGACAAACGAAGACCGAGTGTTGCTGCCGGGAAAGTACCCCAACGGTGGTCTTTACCGAAACGAGAAGAACCGTCGTGACGGATTGTGAATGATGCAAGAACAAAGTCATCGTAGTTATAATCGACCTTGCCGAAGAATGAAGCAAGACGATAACCTACCTTAGCACCTGTAACACGGGCTGTACCTGTTGCTGCATTTGGCCACATATAGTCAGGTGTCTCAAGAGCGTAGCCCTCGTTGTATCCAGACCAGTCTATTGAGCTCTGCTTAGACAACTCTGCACCGAGAAGAACAGAGAAGTTGTGCTTCTGTGCAAGAACGAAGTTGTAGTTGGCTGTGTTAGACCAAGTCCAGTTCATATCATTCTTATTTGAAAGCGTTGTGCTGGCAATATTGTTATTGACGATGTCAGAATGGAATGTGTGATTCATCGACTGTATAAAAGAGGTATAGAAGTCGATACCGAAGCTTGAACGCAGTGTAAGTCCCTTGATAGGATTGAGTTCCACATAAGCATTACCGAACAAACGCCAGTAGTCGAGATGATTATCCTTATTCTGATACATCTCACGCAACGGATTCTGTCTGTCGCTCATACTTCCGACAGGACCTGCAAATGTCTTACCGTCAATCTCATATACTGGAACAACCGGCGCCATCTTCAGTGCATCCTCCATCGGAGCGCTGTCAACCTGCTTTGACCATGTAAGGGTGAAGTTCTCACCAACTTTCAATATCTTATTAATATTGTAAGAACTGTTCATTCTGGCTGAAATGTTCTCAAATGAAGTATATTTCAGGATACCGTCATTCTTCTTGTATCCGAGTGAGAACAATGCTGAATACTTGTCAGTAGCGTTTGAGATAGACAAGTCGTAATTCTGAGAGATACCTGTACGTGATATTTCGTCCAGCCAGTCAGTATCTGAATAACGCATTGTCTTGTCAGCATTAATAAAACCGTCGTAACGGCCATTGACTGTGTAATTTACATATTCGTTGGTAGCCGGATTCCATACAGTAATAGGCGTACCGCTGGCAGCATTGAGATTCAGACCATAGTTGGAAGCATAGGTTACAGGGTCAATCCCATCGTTAAGAGCAGCCTGGGCCATTGCGGTGGCGTACTGTTCAGTATTACATAGCTTCATCAATGACTGAGATGTGTAGAACGAAGCAGAAAGATTAGCATTGAAGTCAATCTTAACCTTATTGCCCTTCTTACCCTGCTTGGTGGTGATAATAATCACACCGTTGGCTGCACGTGAACCGTAAATAGAAGCAGAAGCTGCATCCTTCAATACCTGCATGCTTTCAATATCGTTGGTGTTGAGTGAATTGAGCGACATTGTTGTCGGCACACCATCGATAATGAACAGCGGGTCCTGTGATGAATTGATTGAACCTACACCACGGATGCGGACTGTACCTGTTCCGATAGGAGAACCGTTGCCGGTAACTGTCATACCAGGAACACGTCCTTGCAGGGCACGCATCGGGTCAGCGTCAGGGCTTGTCTTAAGGTCGTCTGTTGAAACAACAGATACAGAACCTGTCAAATCAGCCTTTCTCTGAGTGGTATAACCTGTTACAACCAACTCGTCGAGCTGCTCATTGTCCTCTTTCAGAACAACATTTACGTTCTGTCCGGCAGTAGCTGTCACTGTCTTATATCCGATATAGGATATTTTCAGTTTAGCACCCGGAGCTGTCTTTAGACGGAACTTACCGTCAAAATCTGTCACTGTGGCATTCTTAGTGCCTTCTTCCGTTACCGTTGCACCGATAACGGCGTCACCATTTTCATCTTTAACCAAACCGCTCACATCAGTCGTATTCTGTGCAAAAGCGGTCATACCGATGGTGACAAAAACTGCATTTAGCAGTATCCGTTTAAATTTAGCAATACCACTGTCAAGATAGAAGTGCAACACCTCCGCCGTTTCCCCGTCCATGGAGCGTAGCGGAATGGGCGGGGAAACGGCGAAACCGGGCAATGACAGGGCAAGAAGTCGCTAGCAATACAAAAAAAGAAAAGAGGAGACCGCAGTCTCCCCAAGATTAATTAAATTTGTATTGCTATGTACAAACATTTAACCTCGGAGCAAAGGTACGCAATTTATCTCGGACTGCAAAAGGGAGATTCGGAGAAGATGATTGCGGAATTGATTAAAGTGAACAGGTCGACGGTGAGCCGCGAGAAAAGGCGCAACTCCACAGCCAACGGCAAGTACGTGTGGGTCAAGGCCCAGGCCAAGGCTGACAGGCGCAAGCGTCGAACGCCCGGCAACAGGCGCATTCCGGATACGCTCCGGTGGCGCGTGACGGAGCTTATAAAGAACGAGCAGTGGTCGCCGAGGCAAATCTCGGGGCGTCTTCTGCGTGACGGCATACACATCTCGCACGAGACCATTTACGGCATCATACGCGGTGATGACAGCGGCGTGCTTGCAGCAAGCTGCCGCCACAGGATGAAGTACAGGCGCAAGGCCAGACACACGCACGAGACAAAGGTCAGGAACATCCCCAACCGCGTCAGCATACACGAACGGCCTGCCGAAGCCGACGGCAAGCGTTTTGGCGACTGGGAGATGGACACCATTGTGGATTCAAAAGGCCATGCCATCCTCACGCTCACGGAGAGGAGCACGAACTTCCTCGTGATGGAAAAGCTCAAGCACGGAAGGATGGCAAAGCCGCTGGCCAAGGCGGTGTGGCGGCTCCTGCTGCCATACAAGGGCGAGGCTCTGAAAACTATAACGACAGACAACGGGTGCGAGTTCGCCGGGCACGAATGGATAACCAGGATGCTGGACGTACCTGTCTACTTTGCCGACTCGTATTGCGCGTGGCAAAAAGGCGCCATCGAAAACGAGAACAAGCTCGTAAGGCAGTACATACCGAAAGGCACGGACCTGAGTACCGTCACAAACGGCAAGATAGACAAGATAAGAAAGAAAATAAACGCAAGACCCAGGGAAAAACTAAATTTTCTCACTCCTACCGAAGCGTTTTTCAAAAATTTTCCGTAATGTTGCACTTGCTAGTTGACTCTGCCTTTAAATTTAGCAATCATAACTTTGTCTTTTTTCGGCTAGTAAAAAGTTCGCTGCAAAATTATATTTTAGTAATTACGAGTGATAAAAAAAATATTTCATATATTATAAAAAAAACGTTCATGAAACAAATTTTATAAGTTTTGCATCAAATTTTATGAAATAGAGACTTATTAAACCTACATAACCAGACTTTTTAACGACAAAACACAATTAATGCAATACAAAAAATAATTACAAAATTCAGTAACAAATAAACAAACGTAACTACTCGTATAACGAGCCAAACAGTAAGAATAACACGAAGTTATGAGTAAGAGTAGCACAAATATATTGTCTGAAATGAAAAGATCAAGAAACGTGGAAAAGACAAACAAACTTACAAATCGTAAACATATAAACCTTATCGCTACGTTTTAATGAAAAATAATCAACAAAAGCTGTAACAAATTTCCACTTACATGACAATAAAAGTTACAATAATTAGAAATTATAAGAAACAGATATAGCATATGTATAATAAGGTGTAAGATAAGAGACACAGTTAAATCTGTATCAACATAAAAGATAAAATATCTATGACAACATTCATTTCCTGCAAAGATGCAGAATGACAATGAAACAGAATTATTAAATGAATTTACAATGATAACTAAAGTACTAAAAAAGCATCACCCGACAGACCGCTTCTAAAAGATACTTTTTCAACGTGTAAAAGAGCATCAAACAGGACACAAAAGATGGCCTTTTACAAGACAAAAAGCCATCTTTTGAATCAACAATCAAAGATAATGATTTAAAAACCTGGCACACAGCAGAATATAAGGGCTGATTATACAAATAAACTACTGTAAAGGAATAAATCTTCATTTTTTTATGAAAAAGCACTGAAAAAGTTTTGCGAAAAATAAAAATTCACTAATTTTGCAAATAAATATATCAAATTATAAAAAACTAATATCTAAAATAAAGCTACTAACTCTGGCACAATGAAAAATCTGTCAGAATATGAGAATGTGTCAACTGATGCCGGTAAACGACATTTTGTGATGACATTTCACACTCAATTAGTATCATGAGAACTTTAGATTATAAAAAACCATTTATCTATAACTTAATAAAAAACATTTATGTCTAATTTAAAAACTTTTCGACTAGCGTTGTTGGCTCTGTTCACAATATTTGTGACGAGTCTGTCGGCGCAAACAATCAAAGGAAATGTGAAGGACTCGAACGGTGAGCCCGTCATAGGCGCAACTGTCCTTGAAAAAGGAACAAAGAACAACGCCACAGTGACGGACATCGACGGTAACTTCTCACTGAAATTGACCGGCAACAATCCGTTGCAGATTTCATACATCGGTATGAAGACACTGACGGTGAATACGTCGGGAAAAAGTACAATAAACGTAACACTCGAAGACGAGGCTACCAATCTTGAAGACCTCGTTGTCATCGGTTACGGCTCCGTACGCCGTAAAGACCTGACAGGTTCAGTCGCCACGGTAAACAGCGAAGCTCTTGCAGCCGTGCCTGTGGCATCTGTAAGCGAAGCCCTGACAGGAAAGATGGCCGGCGTGCAGATTACAACAACCGAAGGCTCGCCTGACGCTGATGTGAAAATCCGTGTACGTGGAGGCGGCTCAATCACACAGAGCAACGACCCGTTGCTGATTGTCGACGGCTTCCCTGTTGAGAGCATCAGCGACATCCCCGCAACAGACATCGAAGACATAACCGTACTTAAAGACGCATCATCAACAGCCATCTACGGTTCTCGTGGTGCAAACGGTGTTATCCTCGTAACAACCAAGAGCGGTAAGAGCGGCAAGGTAAACGTAAGCTACAATGCATACTATAGCTGGAAGAAAGTAGCAAAGAAGATGGACGTGCTCAATCCATACGACTACGCAAAGTGGCAGTATGAGCTGGCATTGCTCAAAAACGAGGACGACCTCAGCTCTTACACTGACTACTTCGGCAACTATGAGGATATGGACCTCTACCGCAATGTTGAAGCAAATGACTGGCAGGACATCGTTTACGGACGCACAGGTAACACTTTCAACCAGAACCTCAACATCACAGGAGGTTCAGATAACATCAAGTATGCATTCAGCTATGCACACATGAACGACAAAGCAATTCAGATCGGTTCTAACTACAAACGTGACAACTTCAGTCTGAAACTCAACACAAAACCGACCAAGAACACGACACTTGACTTCCAGGCAAGATACTCAGACACAGACATCAGAGGTGGCGGCGCAAACGACGCTACAGGTGTTTACGATTCAGACAAGCGTCTGAAATACGCCGTAATCTATACTCCTATTCCTCTTGCAAATCTTGATGAGAGCGCAGGTACAGACGATGATCTGGGTAACCTTTACAACCCTGTTGAGTCACAGTATGACAACGACCGCAAGAAAGAGCGCAAGACTCTTAACTTCGCAGGCGCATTCGGTTGGGAAATATTCAAGAATTTCAAGTTCAGAACAGAATTCGGATATGATGACTACAACCAGTATGACCAGCGTTTCTGGGGTACAACTACATATTATGTAAAGAACGTACCTGCATCAGCTAACCAGAACCTGCCGGCTATCCGTCTTACAGACACAAACCGTCACCGTTTCCGCAACTCTAACACTATCAGCTACGACTTCTCTAAGCTGATTAAGAGCACTGCTCACAGCCTGAACGTAATGGTCGGCCATGAGTACATCATCACAAAAGAGCGCGAGAACATGAACGAGGTACACGGATTCCCGGAGGACTACACAGCCGACCAGGCATGGAAACTGTCTTCACAGGGTACTCCTTACACAATCGACGACAACTACAGCGCAGACGACAAGCTGCTCTCATTCTTCGGACGTGCAAACTATAACTACAAAGACCGTTACCTCTTGACAGCAACATTCCGTGCTGATGCTTCTTCTAAATTCTCAGCAAAGAACCGTTGGGGTTACTTCCCGTCAGCAGCTATCGCATGGCGTGTTTCTGCCGAACCGTTCATGAAGGCTACTCAGAACTGGCTCGATGACTTGAAACTCCGTCTCAGCTACGGTACAGCAGGAAACAACAACATTCCAACAGGACAGCTCTCACAGATGTACGAATCAAAAGCAACATCTTGGATCAACGGTTTCACACAGTACTGGGCTCCTTCAAAAATAATGGCTAACCCTGATCTGAAATGGGAAACTACAATTACACGTAACCTCGGTCTTGACTTTACACTGTTCAAAGGCAAGTTGAGCGGTTCTGTTGAGGCTTACCTCAATACAACCAAAGACCTTCTCATCCAATTCCCTGTTGCCGGAACAGGATACGATACACAATACCGCAACATGGGTGAGACTGAGAACAAAGGTGTTGAACTCAGCTTCACATGGCACGCTATCGATAAGAAGAACTGGGGTGTTGATCTTTATGGCAACATAGGTATGAACAAGAGCAAAATCAAGAGTCTCGGCAGCATGAACGACTTCGGTAAGAACTCAGGCTGGGCAAGCACTGAAATCGGTCAGGACTACTGGATTGCAGTAGGTGGACAGGTCGGTGAAATCCGTGGATACCAGCTCGCTGGTCGTTATGAGGTCAGTGACTTTAAAGACTACGACCCTACAACAAAAACATGGAAACTTGAAGACGGTGTACCTGACGCATCTCCTATCATTGGTACGGTTCGTCCGGGTTCAATCAAACTTGTTGACCAGGATGGCAACGGTACCATCGGTGACGAGGACAATGTAATCATCGGCAACGTCAATCCTGACTTCTACGGTGGTTTCGGTCTCAATGCACACGCATACGGCTTTGACCTCAGCGCAAACTTCAACTTCAGCATCGGCAACCAGGTTTACAACGCCAACAAGATTGAATATACTTCAACAAGTAAATATCAGTACCGCAACATGATTGACATCATGGCTGACGGCAAACGTTGGACAAACCTGAATCCAGACGGAACACTCTGCAACGATCCGGAACAACTTGCTGAATTAAACAAGAACACAACAATGTGGTCACCATATATGAGCAAGTTCGTTTTGACTGACTGGGCTGTTGAAGATGCTTCATTCCTCCGTCTGAATACTCTTACATTGGGTTACACTCTTCCGCAGAACATTACAAAGCGCGTAGGTATTAACTCACTACGCTTCTACTGCACAGCTTACAATGTGTTCACAATTACAGGTTACAGCGGTTACGACCCGGAGTCTGACTGTATCCGTAAAGATGCACTTACTCCAGGCGTTGACTACTCTGGATATCCGAGAAGCCGTTCATTCGTTGTCGGAGTAAATCTGAACTTCTAAAGAACAAGTGTGAAAATGATTGCCAGACAAAAACAGCATAACATTGCCTGGCAACCATATAGAAAGACCTGAATCAAAACCGAAAAAAATAAAAAAGAAAATGAATAAGTATATTAAAATATCATTCCTTTCGTTGGCTGCCGCAGCACTTGTCACGTCTTGCGACATGGACGCGCCTACACAGTCAACACTTGACGAAAGCTCGGTATTCTCAATTTACTCACTTGCAGAAGCCGAAGTGATGTCAATTCACCAGTCATTTGCCGAGACAAACTCTTACCGAGGACGTTACCTTCCGTACTACGGACTCAACTCAGACGTTGAGACAACAAGCGGTACACAGCCTTCATACGCATCACGAACAGACGACAAACAGAGTCTGTGCAACTATGCGACACTGTCAAACAACGGACAGATGAACACAGACAACAATGCCTACGCAAAATTCTACGAAGGCATAGAGCGTGCAAACCTTGCTATCCAGGGACTGCGTAAATACGGAAACATTGAAAGCAACCCGAACATGGCACAACTGCTTGGTGAGGCACTTACTTTGAGAGCCGTCATATATAATGACCTTATAAAAGCATGGGGTGACGTTCCTGCACGATTCGAACCGAACAATAACGACAATATGTATCTGCCGCGTACAAACCGCGACTCTATTTATAAGGTATTGCTTGCTGACTTGAAAGAGGCTGAGGACTACTGCTACTGGCCAAATGAGAACTCTATCACAAGCTCTACAGAGCGTGTAAGCAAATCATTTGTAAAGGGCCTGCGTGCACGTATAGCACTATACGCAGGTGGCTATGGACTCCGTGGTGACGGCTACCGTCTCAGTAAAGACCCTGAACTGTCACAAGAAAATATGTACAAGATTGTAAAAGAAGAATGTCTTGACATCATCAACAGTGGCAGAAACAGCCTCGGTGCATTCAAAGACAACTTTGAGAAACTTTGCAAAGATAACGTAACAGCAGGCGGCGAATCTCTTTGGGAAATACCTTTCTCAGACGGACGTGGACGTGTTCTTTACACTTGGGGTGTAAAACACCAGGCAATTGACCAATACACAGGCCAGGCTCAAGGTGGTGTCAACGGTCCTATGCCATATCTGTACTATGATTATGACGTTGAAGACGTTCGTCGTGATATCACATGCGTACCTTACCAGTGGAGCAAAGAGCTTACAAACGGAAACTCAAAACAGGAACTCCGCGGAATTGACAAGTGGTGCTTCGGTAAACTCCGTTATGAATGGATGGACCGTTACGTTACTTCAACCAACGACGATGGTATCAACTGGCAATATATGCGTCTGGCAGATGTTTATCTGATGGCAGCTGAAGCTATCAACGCTCTTGACGGCCCCGCAGCAGCAGCTCCCTATATGAAAGCAATTCTCGATAGAGCTCTGCCTGCAGAGAAAGTAAATGCACTTATGGCTAAGTATACTGCAAGCAAAGAAGAGTTCTTCAACGGTATCGTTGAGCAGCGCGGTCTTGAGTTTGCCGGTGAAGCTTTGCGTAAAGCAGACCTCGTTCGTTGGGGAATTATTGACCAAAAGATGGCTGAAGCACAGCAGAAGCTCCGTGACCTCGCAAACCGTCAGGGCGCATACGCAGACCTCCCAGAGAAACTTTATTACACTTACGACACAACATCACCTAACGGTGGAGAAGCACTGATTATTTACGGACTCAACCACGGTGATACAGATGAAATAGGTTCTAAGCTCGTAAATGAAGTTACTGGCGAGAAATACGAAAGTAAGGGCTGGATTGTCAGCAACGGACTGCCTAATATTGACGAAGACTACATAAACGGACTTTATGTCAATACTCCAAGTCTGAACTGCCTGTGGCCTATCTGGGATTACTTCATCAACAGCAGCAACGGAATGCTGAACAATGACGGTAATTACGGACAATTATCTAACTAAAATATATGCAGGAAGTTAACCCTGTTGCCTATCAGCATGGTTAACTTCTACATAAATAAATATTATAAAACAAGAAAAAGAATAAATCATGAAACGAAATATTATTAGAACATGTGTTGTAGGACTCGGTCTGCTGACACTTGCGTCATGTGAAGATCCTATGGACGAGCTTACCAGCTTGCTCTACGACCGGGTCTTCTCGCCCATAGACTTTGAAGCAAGAAACATCACTGAAAACAGTGTAAACCTTCAGTGGGTAAAGTCTGACGGTGCAGATTCATATACTATTGAAATATTTGCGGACGACAGTCTTACATACGAATTCAAAGGCGAACCAGTACAGACCATTACAGGCATCACGGCTGATCAGATCCCATACACTGTCAGCAATCTTGTATATGACACAAAATACTCGGCATACATCATGGCTGTCGACGCTGACGATGCTGACCGTAACTCAAAATGGCACGGCGTTTACTTCCACACTTCTGCACAACAGATATTCAACAGTATACCTGAAAGCAGCATTTCAGACAGAAGTGTTACTGTAACATGGCCAGGCGGAGAAGAAGTTACAAGAATAACTGCAACAGAAACAAACACAGGTGCAATTGCAGTAGACAAGGAGCTTACAGCTGAGGAGAAAGCTGAAGGTAAAGCCGTAATCACAGGACTTACGCCTGAAACATCTTATACTATAAAGCTGTACAACAACGACAAAGAGCGTGGCTCTAAGTCAATCAAGACTATAACCGACCTCGACGGAGCAACTACAGTAAGTCCTGATGAAGACTTCGCATCATTGCTCGAATCTGCAACAGACGGACAGGTATTCGCTCTCTATGGCGGAACTTACACTATTGCAAGTGAGTCAGGAGCACCAGGCAACGCCAAGATTACAAAGAACATAACAATTAAAGGTATCTATCCGACCAACCTGCCTGTAATTAAAGGACGTTTCCAGCTTGACGACGGTGCATCATTGAGCCTTAACCAGGTTATCCTTGACGGTGGTGAGAACGAGACTACAGACCAAGCATTCAACTACAAGACCAGCGGAGCTACTTATGATCACCTTGATGTTCAGAACTGTGAAATCAGAAACTTCGGCAAGGGTCTGCTCTATCTTAACGTTGCATCAACAATCAACAAAGTTACATTCAATAACTGCTTGATTCACAACATTACTTGCGATGGCGGAGACTTCCTGGACAGCAGAACAGGACGCATCAACGAACTGAACCTGACAAACAGCACAATCTACTCAAGCGCAGCTGCACGCGACTTCATCCGCATGGACGACGCATCTGGCAGTATGGGCGGAGGCACACCTGTAATCAACGTTAAGAACTGTACAATCGACGGTGCTGCAAACGCTTCAAGCAAGCGTCTACTCTACGTCCGTTATGTCGGCAACGTTATCAACTGGGAGAATAACCTTGTAACAAACACAAACGCAATGTTCTCTAACCAAAGCAAGACAAGCGTTCCTACATTCAAGGGCAACGTTTACTTCAACACACCAAACCTTGAGAAAGTTGTAGAGGGAGGCAACCTCTTCACCGACGAAAGCGGAACTTGGAATGTTGATCCTAAATATAAGGACGCTGCTAACGGCGACTTCACCGTTACTAACGAAGACGTAAGCACTAAGGGTGCCGGTGACCCACGTTGGCTCAAATAATAAAAAGAAAAGACAATAAATTTATACAATTCCGAGTCTTAACTGACAAGGAAAACTAAAAGAATCAGCCCTGAAGTTTAAAAGAACTTTTCAGGGCTGATTCCTTTTTATCTTAATGAAAGACAAAACCGATTATTCAGCCATAAAAGAAACTGAGAATGTCTGAACATAAGGGAAGATAAAAACATAACACCAAAGGACTATTGGGCGAGAGAAAAAAACTAAACCATATACTCACCCACACCTTCTTTAAAATAAAGATTCCTTATTGCCAATACACTTACAACGCTTACGTAACGCAAAAAGATTATAAGTCTTAACATTTATCAGAACCACCATTAAGACAAATGCAGCTACACTGATATTGCCAAAAGGCCTTAACAAGACTAAACTATACGCATATAAGAGGCTCTATATGCAGCCTCTGACAATCTCAATACAACGATTATAAAACCCAACCAACCGATAGGAAAAAGTCTGTAAACAAAACATATAATGCACAATAATTATAAATAAAAATAAGGACAACAAAAAATGCGGGACTCACATTAATGTGAATCCCGCATTCAAATATTCCATGAAACGATTAATCTTCCATTACTTAATGACCTTCATAGTCCTTACGCTTCCGTCTGTCAGAGTGTCAACTTTTATAACAACTCCATTATAAGCGCTGCTTACGCGAGAGCCCTGAAGATTATAATAGGCAGTTCTCAAAACATCATTGCCGTCAGCGACAACGCCCGTTATACCGCTAGCAATAGTACCCATAGCAGGGCCGAAGCCGCCGTGAGCATTTGCTACACGTACTGTATAATCATTAACTGAAGCCTCATCACCCTCAACCATGAATGACAGAGTTGTGGCAGAAGTCATCGCAACAAACTGACCTTTATAGAATACGGCGTAAGCAATTGCTCCGTCAACTGCATCCCAAGTCAGTGTATTACCCTCAACATTGAGCTGTGTGAGCTGCTTCTGTACAGTGTACTCATCAGGAGTCCAGTCCTTAAACACATTGTCAATATTATACTCAGCAGCCTGTTCAGCTGTAAGTATTGTCTCATAAGTGTTCTGCTTGCTGTCCTTAGTGAAAGTAAGTACAAGCGATTCAGGAGAAACAACATTGCCGTTAACGTCCATTGTGTTATATTCAACAAACTTGTCAGCAGGAACATTCATGCCGGCTGTAGTCCAGCGGTTCTCGTTCAAGCGCTCAGGCTGAAGCAGTGTAGTGTTGATGTAAGCGCAACGTGGACTGTCGTTCCATGCACGGCCGTAATTATATTTCTCTGCCTTGCTGTCGATTGTACATCCGCTGAACACGTATCCCCAGATATTTCCACCAGCAACATCAGTTGAAGGAGCCGTAAGAGTACACTCACCGCTGCCGTCGGCATTGCGAGGCTCAACCGTCAGAGTACATCCGTTGAAGAATACGTCGCCACCGCCACAGATAAAGTCGACGGTTCCGTGAATGTCTGAATTCTCGAAATAGAACTGTGCTTTGTTATTAGAATAATAAGTATCCTGATAAGAGAGCATTCTCACATTCTTGCAGATTGTACGGTTACCCTTATCCTGTATAACTACTGCACGTCCTGCAAAGCCCGGCTGATAATAATCGTATGCATTCTTAAGAGTAAGATCCTGGAAGTATGTGTTGCTGCCTGTTACAAGGAATGTCGCAGACACTCCAATACCCTCCTCAGGTGCCTCGTTCACAATTATGGTGTTGTCCATGCTCTGACCGATTATTGAGATGTTGTCGCCAGATATTGGAGTAAGAACCTCATTGCCGAGATCGTAAGTACCGTCGGGCAGGAATACGTATGTACGGTAGTCTGCCGAAGCCTGTGAATTGGCAATATCAAGGACTGTGAGCAGATTGCCGCCATCGCCCTGTCTTACGACATAATAACCCTCACCGTTCTTCTCGACAGGCGATTCCTCAACATTCGCGATGACGAGTTTATGCAGATAAACCTCGTTGCTTGTAGTAAGAGTAAGTGTACCGGCACCGCCAGTATATTCCAACATTACAGTTTTTCCGTCAACAGAACTGTATCCACTCGCTGTTGCAACAACTGCACCGCTGGCATCAGACAAAGACAGAACGGCGTCGCTCTTGCTGTAACGGCAGAGAGTAGCTATGATATAAGCATGACCACCTACAAGAAGGTCAATCTTTCCCTCTGACTCAAGCGTCCATCCGTGAGTAGTGTCATGGAACTGAGCGCCCTCTGCATTAAATGCCTCGTGGTCTTCGTCATAGAAGAACTTGTCTGTAAGATTGAATGTATAGCGGGATGTTCCGTTAGCTGTCTCAATGTCAGTAGCTACCGCATACAGAGTAAGATCTGAAGTTACTACATATTCAGCAGTATATTTCTCACCGCCGTCAGCCTCTATAAACCATCCGCGCATTGCCTTACCATCTGCAACGGTTACACCGTCGAAGCCTCTAAGAGTGCCGATGGCTGCGTCTTTCTCAACTTTCTGTGTATTGTCAAGAACTGTTGTGCCGTCTGTATCTACATAAGTCAGAGTGAAATATGGCTTATGAACAAAGATTGCATTATACGTAATGGTGTCGCCGTTGGCAGCAACCTTCATTGTCGCCATTGCCGAACCGTCGTCCTGAACTGTATAGACAACATCACCGACAAGTTCACCGTTATCGCATACAATGTCTGTTATAGGATTAGAAGCAGAAGGAAGCTCAACACTGTTGGTAACCTCTATAGTTGCCTGCTGAACGCCCTCGGCTACTTCTTCAAATATGTCGACAGCATTGTAAGTAGTACCGTTGAAATTGAACGAACCGAGCGACGGAGTAAGTGACATATCTACATTTCCGTAAATATCAAGACGGAACATGTATGCATTCTGCGCGTCGGCCAGGTTAGTAAACTTCAACTGGCAGTTGGTACGGTTTACGTTAGCCGAAACCTCACACCAACCTGAAGGTGAAGCGGTTGAAGTAGTAAGCTGCACCCAGTCAGCATCGCCGTCGCCCTTAGCCCAAAGCGACCATCCGCGGTTGCTGCCGGTAGCTCCGTGAACGAAAGTTACCTTTGTTACAGAAGCCAACGGTGAAGTGTAAACATAAGCACCGCCGTTCTTAGCCGCACGCAGAGTTCCGTCTACAAGTGTATTGTCAAACTTGTTCCAGTCAATACCGATACCGTCCGGGTCGGGAGCAACGTCTGTGTTATAAACAGTAAACGACAGATTCTCATGACTGTACTTTGTGGTTGTCGTATGAGCTACAGTCTCAGAAGGAGCCGCTGTAACAGCCTTCCACTCTGAAAAACTTGTAGAATAAATCTCCTTAGCCTGCACATCAGACACAAATGTAACAGTTATTTTGTACAGATAGCTGCTGCCTGTCGCTACAATGTCAACATATCCGGCTGCGACCTCAGCTGATGTCGCCTTGTGCTCAGTAACGTTTGTTACGTCACCTTCCTCACCGCCGATAATGAAATAGCCATAATTAGGATAAGGCGTAACAGCTACGACGTCTCTTGCTGATTTTACCGGCACACGGATAATGGTTCCGGCATTGACCTGAACGTCAGAACTTCTGTTCTTGACATCAAACTTTCCGCTAGTGGCATCAACATAGAGGCTTACGCCCTCAACATCAGAAGGCACCTCGCCGGCGTTGCCTTGAAATACGACATCAGACAACGACGCAGGAATCCTGTTCTGAAAATCCCACGTAGCCGTCACATCCTGAGCCCTCGCGACAAACGCCACAAGAGCCATGAGGCACAATATACCCCATCTTAGCATTGGTTTTCTCTTCATTGTTTTAATTTAATGGTTAAATTGTTTTTAGTAAATAGGTTTCAATCGTTTTAGATAATAGTTTTCCGCACACAAAGATAATAAAAAAAAACATATATTTAAAGCAAATCATGAAAATAGAATATTTTTGACAAAAACTATATACCGGGAATCCACTAAAGCCTGTTTTTTTATTAACTCACAACCTACATTCTGAACAAAAACACTCCATACGTACATTCAATGAAATCTATAGTATTTCTAAAAGACCATATTTTACGCTACAAAAAGGCATCTTTCACACAATAAAAGATGGCCTTTTACAACGCAATATGCCACCTTTCAGAAAACAGCCTGTTTCCGCTTGTTTTCTTACAAAAGATCAGACCGATTACAAGCAACTGCTTATCATTGATAAATGACTTGTGAAGATATATCTTTAACGTGAGTCCGACGAATTTACATTATATTATATAATAAAAAAAACGAATCTGGCAGGAAATACCAGACTCGTCTTTTTATTACGTTATTATTCTAATTCAAACGTTATTTATCATTACTCCCACTCGATTGTCGAAGGTGGTTTTGAAGAGATATCATAGCAAA
>CABUHE010000006.1 GCA_902491375.1 uncultured Prevotella sp. | reverse complement strand
GCTAAGACTCTTTGCGCTTCACGATTCGTCCATCCAACTGAACTGCGGATGAACCATCTTTTGAAAAAACATATATGAAGTCCGGCAGAATGACATGCCGTCGGGTAATGATATTCGGGGCTGAAACGTAAAAAGGATGAGCCGTCGTCGCGAGGCCCATCCTTTCCCATTGAAAATCTTAGCGGTCGTTTTTTCTGTTCCGTCATAATGACGGATGCCGCTGTGTGTTAGTCATGATAATACCTTATGTTTGTCTTGTTCATCTGTTTTGCGATTCCCATTTATGTGTTTCAGTGCAGTTTAGGTTCAGCGTCTTGTCGCCTGCCTGCATTCTGAAGCCGCCTTTCTCGAGTATCCACTTGCCGTCAGCTCCTACAAATGCGAGGTCGCTGCCTTTCAGAGTGAATGTTACCGTGCGTGTCTCTCCCGGTTGCAGTTCAACCTTATCGAATGCTCTCAGGCGTCGGTTCTCAGGAGTCATTGAGGCTACCATGTCGCGGCTGAACAGCATGACTGCCTCCTTGCCCTTCACAGTGCCTGTGTTGGTAACGTCGACTGAGAGAGTTATCTGGTCGTCAGCCTTGAAGTCAGTGGCAGATGTCTTGAAGTTGTCATATTTGAATGTGGTGTAGCTCAGTCCGTAACCGAACGGCCATTGCACTGATATTACGGCGTCGTAGTCGTATGCGCCTTCCATTTTGTCCATCTCCTCGCTTACTCGGTAGTCGTAAGTTGTGAGCGCAGCCGGGTCTTTTGGATAAGTGTAAGGCATCTTCGCGCTTGGGTTAGCTTTGCCGGAGAGGATGTTTGCAAGAGCGTCTGCACCGTAGTTTCCTGGTAGAAGGATGTCGATTACCGCGTCAGCCAGCGGTTCTATGTCGCTGATTATGCGCGGACGGCCCTCGTTCAGTATAAGTACGACAGGCTTGCCGGTCTTGGCAAGAGCCTTTACGAGGTTTCTCTGATTTTCTGAAAGTCTAAGGTCAGAGAGGTTGCCGGGAGTCTCGCAGTAAGAATTCTCGCCTATGCAGGCTACGATTACGTCAACGTTTTTAGCGGCCTCGACAGCCTTTTCTATCTCAGGAGCGTTCTCCTCATAATAGCTTCCTTCGGCAACGTAGGTTACACCTTGCTCAAGCTGCACGTTGTCTTTGCCGAACTCGTTGCTCATGGCTTCGTATATAGTGTTGTATTTGCCTGCGAATCTGTCAGCCTGGTGTCCCTGCCATGTGTAGCTCCAGCCGCCGTTGAGACAGCGCATAGAGTTAGCGTTAGGGCCGGTTACGAGTATCTTTGTGCCTTTTTTGAGTGGCAGTATGTTGTTTTTGTTCTTCAGCAGCACCTCAGATTCTTCTGCGGCTCTTGTTGCCAGTTCTGCATGTGCTTTTGAAGCAAACTCCGGATAGTCCTTGGCATAGGTTACAGGACGGTCAAACAGACCGAGTCTGTATTTCAGACGGAGTATGCGGCGCACGGCGTCGTCTATTCGGCTCATCGGCACACGGCCTTCCTCTACAAGCTCTTTCAGCAGAGTGCAGAAGTTAAGGTCATACGGCTCCATGGTCATGTCGATACCGGCGTTGATGGCAATCTCTATCGCTTCCTTCTTGTCGGCAGCCACGTGCTCGCGTGTGTAGAGGTTGTTTATGTCTGCCCAGTCGGTAATGAGCATTCCGTCCCAGTTGAGTCCTTCCTTCAGCCATCCTGTCAGCAGCTCTTTGTTGGCGTGCATGGGCACTCCGTTGACGCTTCCGCTGTTTACCATTATTGTCAGCGCACCGGCTTCAACACAGGCTTTGAACGGCGCGAAGCACTTCTCCCTCAGTTCAGATACTGGTATGTAAGCCGGCGTGCGGTCCTTGCCTGTTCTTGCCTGACTGTAACCCATGTAGTGTTTTACTGATGTAGCTATTCTGTCGGCAGGTATGTGGTTGGGGTCATCGCCCTGGAATCCGCGCACGGCAGAGCTTCCCATTATGGCGTTTACAAGACAGTCTTCGCCGTAGTTCTCCCATACGCGCGACCAGCGCGGGTCTCTTGCCATGTCGACAGTGGGCGAGTAAGTCCACGGACAGTTAGATGCTCTTGTCTCATAGGCTGTAACTGTGGCTGCGTCGTAAGCCAGCTGCGGATTCAGCGAAGCGCCGAGGTTGATGTTCTGCGGGAACAGTGTTCCGTCGAGAGTGTAGGTAGTTCCGTGGTTCTGGTCAAGTCCGTAGATGCAGGGAATGCCTATCTCCTTCATCGAGGCGTCCTGAATGGTGCTGATTATCTCCTGCCACTTCTCGCGGCTTTGTGCCACCGGGCCTGGCGCATTCAGCACTGAGCCGACCTTGTATTTGGCGATGGCGTTGTAGACTTTATCCTTGTTGAGCTGGAATTCTCCGTTTTTCCACTCGCCGAGCACGTCGATTGCGATTTCGGTCATCTGACCTATTTTCTCATCGAGCGTCATCTTGCTCAGTGTCTTCTCAACTTTTGCTTCCAGTTTCTTGTCGGAAGGGATAGCGGAAGGCATAGCCTGCGAGATGCAGGCCATGCCGAGTAATACAGCTAAAGATGAATTTCTTAATCTGTGCATGTTCTTTTATTTAAGGGTTACTAAGTCAACATAGTATCCGTGGCCGGTGCAGAGGAATCCGTCCTGTTCCTGAATCATGTCGAGCATCTCTTGTGTAAGCGTTATGTCCATTACGCCGTCAGCAGAGATATCTTCCTTCGATACTCCAGGCAGCGGAGTCCACCAGCCTGTTGTAGGCTGTATCTGGTGATATTCGTCGCCCGGTTCGATTGAATAATGTATCGACAATACTGAGCCTGCCTTGATTGTGCTGAACATGTCTTTGCCCAAACTGAATGTCTTGTTGGGGTCGCCGTCGGGCAGGTCCCATGATACGTAGTGATGGCCTGACCACAGAGTCTGTTCAGAAGATACTGTTACAGTTATCTGTTCAACGATTTCGCTGCCTGAATAGAATGTTACTTTTGTGCCGTCGCTCATGGTTCCGGTCATTATGTATTCGCCGTCAGCAAGGTCAGGACAGGTTATCTCAATGGCCTCAGGAGTCTTGCTTATGAAGTCTGTAACCTCAACATCGCCGATTTTCAGTGATGCGATCTTGTCGAGATTAATTCCGGTCATAGTCCATGTGGCGTTGGCTGTGGTGCGCTCGGCTCCTGATGTTATCAGAGGAAGTTTGCTTACGGTTACGGTGTTTGCTCCGTATTCGTTTCCGCTTTCGTCTATGAGCAGCACTCTCTGTGTACCTTCGACAGCGCCGGCAGGTACAGTATATGTAATGTGTGGAGTTCCGCCTTCAGTTGAGTATTGAACGTCGTCGGTAAGCGCGTCGCCGATTTTAAGGCTTTTTACAAGTTCGAGATTGTCGCCGTAGAGTACAGCTTTCTCGCCTGGGGCTACGAAACGTTCGAAGCTTGATGTCGTTGCCCATGGATCACCGGCGAGCGGATTAACCTGAATAAGGCCTTCGCGCGATGTTGATTTGCCTTTTACGGTAGTGGCTACCACCTTCATCTGATACAGACCGGCAGGCAGGGCAATGTCGATGCTGTCGCCTTTGGCAGCCTCATTGCCGTCGATGTACCATACAACTTCAGTGTAGTCAGCCGGAGTAACGGTTACTTCCATCTTGAAGTTGGCGTCGCGGTTGATGTTTGATACTACCGGCAGCTCACCGTTCACTCTGTCAGGAAACAGCGGTGAGAGAATAATCGGGTTGTCGTCAGGGCTGACGGTTGAGAATGGTTCGTCCTCGCTGCACGAAATGCAAAGCAGGCTGATTGGCAGTATCGCCATTAATAATCTTATTATTGATTTCATGATTTATTCTGATTTAATGGTTCTGAATTATTCAACGTCCCACCATACAGGAGTGTTCCAGCTGTTGGTGCCTCCCATCCGGTCAAGAGCCTCCTCGTAGCCGGACTTGTTGTAAGATGATTCAAGTGTAGGGTAGCAGAGTCTTACAGGAATTTCAGCTCCGCCGGTAAGATACTGTCCGTAGCCATATTCAGCCGGTGACTTGAGGTGCGGATAGCCTGAACGGCGTACGTTGGCCCAACATTCGGCAGGATTTGTGAAGTGAAGAATCCATGCCTGTGTGTTTATAGCCTCTCTCTTCTGTGCGTCTGTATGGCCGATTCCGTTGTTTGTGATGTATGTGTTGAATTCTTCGTCAGAAACACGGTCGTATCCGTAATTGTCAGTGAGGAAGTCCATTGCTGCGCGTACACCCTTGCTGTACAGCTGCTCGGCAGTCTCTCCGCCGATGTTCCATCCGTTAAGAGCAGCCTCGGCAAGCAGGAAGTTTACTTCGGCATAGGTCATCACGACACCGGGATTATCTCCTTTGAGGAAATTGTTTGCCAGTTTAGGCTCTGTCTCGCGTGCCATTGTTGTCTCGACTGAAGGATTTGTCTTTGCTATTTCCTTCATTATGTCGCTGTCATAGCCTGTTGGCCACGGGTCGTAAGAGAATGAGCCAGGTACACAGGGATTCATCTTGATGCCTTTCTCAATTATCTCGTCGGTAAGATCAATGCGGTTGTCGGGGCTTGTAGAGCTCATCAGACCGTCATAATAGAATCTTGCAATCATGAAAGTACGTGGATCACCAGTGTTGTAGAGCTGGTTGAAGAACGTAGAGCAGAGATAGCTCGGGTTGTTGGCAGGGTCGTTTCCGAAGAAGAGCTGTGACATTGCGTTGCCTCTGTAATCAGTGTAAGAGTCCTGACCGAAACTGAATGCGATGTCCATGTATTTTATAAGCGCGTCGTCAGATGTGTCTGTGAATACGCCTCCGTCTGATGCCAGAGCGTCTTCAAATTCCTGACGTGCTTTCTCAGGAGCAACCTTTGATATGCGCATGGCGAAACGCAGCCTGAGTGAGTTTGCCAGTTTCTTCCATTTTGCTATGTCGCCGTTGTAGATAACGTCGCCTGTGATGCCGTCAGCTGCTGCGTCGAGTGCAGCTCCGGCTTCTTTCAGCTCAACGAAGAAGTTGTTGTAGATTTCTTCCTGAGTGTCGTATCTCGGATTATATTTCCCTTCCAGATATCCAAGTCCTGCCTCGCTGTAAGGAGCATCGCCGTAAATGTCTGTAATTATAGACATAAGGTAGACGCGGTAGATGCGCAGTGCAGAGTTGATGTTAGTCTTGTTCTCCTCTTTCGCACTTCTGTATATAGCGTCGGTTACGTTCTTGATGGACTTCGGGTAGAATGAGGTCCAGATGCGGCTCATCTCGTTGTTGTCAACAGTGTGGCGTCCGCCGTAGTTGGTGGTGTTCCAGCAGCCCATAAGCTGTTGTGTGAATGCGTAAACATAGTTTCGGTAAATTTCCACCATGCCGAGGTCTCCGTAGGTTTGCAGCTCGGCTGTCGTCAGCTGGGCATTCGGGTCAATGCTGTTTGCTTTTGACGGGTCTGTGTTCATGTCTTCCATGTAGCTGTCGCTGCATGAGCTTGCCATTCCACCCAGGACGATTGCAAATATAAAGGTTTTTATTGATGTTTTCATTGTTCCCACAGGTTAAAATTTGATATTTATGTTAATACCGTAACTCTTTCTTGAAGGGAGTGAACCGTATTCAAGTCCCATGCCGGTTGTGTTGTTGTAGTTTGAGTCCGGGTCGATATTAGGGATGTTCTTCCATACGATGAACGGGTTTCTTGCTACGAATGATACTGACATGTCCTGTAATACTTTGCCTAACCATTTTTTCGGGAATTGGTAAGACAGAACAATCTCACGGCACTTTATGTAAGAGTTGTCGTAAATGAACATTGACGGAGCATTGCGGCATACGCTCATCCAGTAGTCTTCAGGATTGATGATGATGTCGTTGGGACGGTAAGTTCCGTCGCCGTTATCGATTACACCCGGAGCGATGAATCCTCCTGTCGGTTCCCAGTTGGCTGAGCCCTTAGGTATGCCGGCAGCCTGACGCTGCTCTTCTGAAGCGTACCATTCGTCACGGCCTTGCAATGTTGCCTTGCTCTTACCTGATTCGTATGCTGCGCGTGCAGACATAGAGTAGAGGTCAGCTCCGACCTTGATGTCGAACAAAGCTGAGAGTGAGAAGTTCTTGTAATGGATGGCAGTGCTGATACCTCCGGTCCAGTCCCATGACGCGTTGCCGAGTACGTGGTTGCTCTTGTCGTACTGTGGCAGACCGGTCTGCGGGTCAATCAGTATGTCGCCGTTCTCGTTTCTTACGAAGTCAGGACCAACTATTGAGCCGAAGTTCTCTCCAACTTTTGCGGCAATCTGTACATCGAGCCATGTCGCTTTCTCAAGCTCGAACATATCCATGTTGTCAACAAGCTTCTTCACCTTGTTGCTGTTCTTTGCGAAGTTGAAGTTCAAGTCCCATGCGAAATCGCCTATCTGTATCGGGCGTGTGTTGAGGGTAATCTCAATACCTTGGTTCTGTATTTCTCCGGCGTTGATCAGTCGGTATGGATAACCTGTTGTCCAGCTGCTTGCGATACCCATAATCTGGTCTTTACTTATCTGATTATAGTATGTGAAGTCAAGACCGATGCGGTTGTTGAGGAATTTTGTCTCAAAACCTATCTCGAAAGAGTTTGTTCTTGTCGGTTTCAGATCTTTGTTAGGTATTGTCTCGTTGTTGATGTAGCCAATGGTATAGCCTGGGTAAGTGAATTTTGACTTTGTATATACCAGTCCTAACTGATAAGGGTCAGTATCGCTTCCGACCTGCGCCCATGACAGTCTTAACTTACCGTAGGGAAGGATGTCCTTTCTGTTGATGAGTTCAGAGAATACAAGGCTTCCTGATACAGACGGGTAAACGTAAATGTTGTTGTTGACCGGAAGGGTTGATGACTGGTCTCCACGGACAGTAGCGTCGAGGTAGAGAAGGCTCTTCCATCCTAAGTTTACCGCACCGAAAAGAGAGTTTATCTGTTTGCGGTAGCTGTTTTCCTCAAGACTTGTTTCATTGAAGCTCATTATGGCAACAACGTCGCGTATCTGCATGTCCTTGGCAGTCGTGATTGTAGTTTTGTTGTCCACTTTGTAGACGTTTCCACCGAATGTTCCGGTAAAGTCAAAGTCGCCCCAGCGGTTGTTGTAGGTCGCTATAAGCTCGAAGTTGTACATCTTGTTCTCGAACTTGCTTCTTTGCAGATATCCTGCCTCATATCCCGGAGTTGTAGGAGCCTTGAAATCCTGGAATGTGAACCAGTTGAATTCTGTACCTGCTGTACCCTTAATCTTCAGGTGCTGGTTGATGTTCCATATAGCTGAGGCATGGAAACGGATAAGGTCTTTGTCTGAGTTGTTGGAGTTCTTGTAAACGTCCCAGTACGGATTGACGTTATATGGGTCCATGCCGTTCCAGTTTGAGTATTCACCGTTCTCGTCCTGATATGTGCGCAGCCATGCCTGGTCATAAGTGGTTGCAAGTGTCATAAGGTTTTTACCAATGTTCGACTTGCTGTCGCCAAGTGCCGGACGGTTGTTCACGTCTTCGTGTGTATAGTTGACAGAGAAGTCAAGGTCAACCTTGCCTAATGTAGAGTTTGATCTCAGGTTGAAGATGTCTCGGCTCATGTCAGCGTTAGGTACAATGTCCTTGTTTCTCATGTCAGAGAAAGTGAAACGCATACCTGAATTTTTATAGTTTGCCGAAACTGCAACCGTGTTGTTGGCTGTAAGACCGGTGCGGAAGAATCCTGAAGTGTTGTCGGGAATGATAAGATACGGACGCTCCACTCCGTCAAAGTATTTCAGCATATTGCTTCCGTCAGCTTTCGGACCCCAGCTCTTGTTTGTGTTTGAGATAGCGTCGATACTGTATGTTCCGCCGCTTCCCATACCGTAGACCTGCTGTATGTCGTCCCATTTCGAAAGCTGTTGGTCGACAGTAAGAGTTCCGTTGTATTCAACAGAGAATTTACCTTTGCCGTCGGCTTTCTTTGTTGTGATAAGAATTACACCGTGGCTTGCGCGGCTTCCGTACAGTGCTGATGCAGCCGGACCTTTCAGTACGGACATGCTCTCGATGTCGTCAGGGTTGATGCTTGATATTCCGTCGCCGAGGTCGTATCCGCCAGCTGTGCTTGCGCTACCGAAGTTTGTATTATCCAAAGGCACACCGTCGACAACGTACAGTGGCTGATTGTTGCCTGTCATTTCAGTGCTACCTCTTAATATTACTCGTGTAGAGCCTGACGGACCGCCTGCAGTCTGGCTTACAACAAGTCCGGCGACACGTCCTGCCATGGCGTTGATGACGTTTGTCTCTTTGGCTTTTTCAAACGCAGCACCTTTCACTTCGTCAAGACCGTAGCCCAGAGCTTTACGGTCTCTCTTTATACCTAAGGCAGTTACCACTACTTCGTTAAGAACCTTTGAATCGTCTTCAAGAGTAATGGTAATAGGTTTTGACGAAGCCTTTACTTCTACTTCTTTCATTCCCACGTAGCTGACTACGAGTGTTGCTCCGCTTTTTACTGTTAATGTGAAATTACCGTCAAGGTCAGTAACAGTACCGTTTGAAGTACCTTTTTCAATGACGGTAGCACCGATGACCGGTCCTGTTCCGTCTTTTACAATGCCCTTTACTTTTATTGTCTGTGAGGCATTTTGTGTCGGAGCTGGCTCCGTAGCTGCGAATACTTGGTTCATGGCAGGTAAGCCACTTAGCAAAGTTCCGCATAACACAATTTTAGAGAAAAGATTTACATTCATGCTTATTTAGCTTTAGTTATTATGGTTAGTGATTTTAATCCAGTCGACATACATGGTTGCTTTCTCTCCTTTCTTGAGGGCTGTGATGTCATTTGCGTCAGTGATACCTGTGAAAGTTCCTCCAACTGCAAGATTGAAAAGAATGAAGAACTTGTCGTGGAAGTAAGGATTGTCTTTTATGTCGAAAGTATAAAACAGATTGCCGTCAATCGAAACGCTGGCTTGTGATTCGTTCCAGTCCAAGGTGTATGTGTGATATTGTCCGTCCTGCAAGTCTGTCTCTACTGTAGAGGCATGATACAACT
Organism: uncultured Prevotella sp.; assembly: GCA_902491375.1. Lineage (GTDB taxonomy): Bacteria > Bacteroidota > Bacteroidia > Bacteroidales > Bacteroidaceae > Prevotella. Next base: position 78,195 of record CABUHE010000006.1, on the reverse strand, counting down.
GCTCGTGATAAGCCGGAGCGGAGCCGAAATGGATGGCCGAGTTTACTCTTCTTGAAGATGTGTTGGTTCTGATGCCTTCCTCGTCGCCCATTTCCATAATGTCGATTTCTCCGCATGCCGGCCACTCTTTGTCATTGTCACCCATCATCCAGAATGCCGGCCAAAGACCATTTGCCGTTTTAGGAAGTTTGATACTTGCACTGATTGTGCCGTACTTAAAACTCTTCTTTTTCTTGGAGTTGATTCGGCCGGATACAATTTTTCCGTTTTTCCATTCCGCCGTTAGCATAAGGACAGATTTGTCTCCGTCTTTACCAACTTTTACCTGCCCGGGTTCATAGGCTTGCAGTTCTTGATTGGTCCATCCGGATTCGTGAGTCTCTTTGGTCCATACAGAATTGTCAAAGGTCTTGAAGTCGTCAAAGAATAGTACATTCTCATCCGGTTCAATCGGATCTGGTTTGATGTCTGAATCTCCTGAGTCAGACGAACAGGCTGTAAATACTCCACACAAAAATGTGATAATAAGGCTTACTTTCTTGTTCATGGTTGAGGTTTATTGTAATTATAGTATAGTTTTGGTATTTCAGTTCTTCAGCTGTCGCTTCAGAAATTTTTGCCAAAATTAGTAAGCCTTTTGATATTTTATGGTTTGATGTCTGTTATTTAAGGTTTGATTGTCGTTATATTTTATAAAGTATACAATATCAATGAGTTAGAAAAGGTCTGAGTCCTGCTGTGATTTGGATTCAGACCTTCACTTATATTAGTTTTCACTGTTTTTCTAGTTCTTTTCTTCTGCAAATCTGCTTGGCTGTATGCCGAAATGCTTTTTGAAAACGGTGCTGAAGTACTTTACATTTATGAAGCCTGTGGCTTCAGATACTTCGATAACAGATGTGCCTTTCTTCAAAAGTTCGGCAGCGCGTTCGAGGCGGATGATGCGTATGAATTCCTGTGGTGCTCTTCCCGTAAGCGACTTCAGACGGCTGTAGAAAAGGGAGCGGCTCATTGCCATTTCGCGGCATAGTATGTCGATACTGAAGTCCGTGTTGCTGATGTTCTGTAATACTATGTCGGTAGCTTTTTCCACAAATATTCTGTCGTTCTCGTTCAGGGCCATCTCTTTGGTCTCTCCGGCTGATTGTGATATTGGCTGGTTGTCTTTTCCGCTTTCAACCTTGTTTACAGCATGACGGAGCAGATATTCGCGCATACGTTTCCTGTTGTCAATCATGCCTTTGATTTTTAGTCTCAGGATCTCAGTGCTGAAAGGTTTGGTAAGATAGTCGTCCGCGCCTTTCTTCAGTCCGGTTACCACTGCCTCGTGGTTGGTCTTGGCAGTAAGGAGTATTATAGGAATGCCTGCCGTTTCAGGTCTTTCTTTTATAATCCGGCAGAAGTCGTCGCCTTGGATGCCGGGCATCATCACGTCGGAGATGATGAGGTCGGGATAATCTGTCTCAAGATACGACAGTGCTTCGTTTGCTGTCGGTTTTCCTATTACCTTATAGTTCAGCGACAGTGTCTTGCATAGATAGTTTCGCAGGTCGTCATTGTCTTCCACTATGAGTATTGTTTCTCCTTCGTTTCCGTATTCGGCCTCTGTCTGGATGTCAGCCGGAAGCACTTCATTGAGTATTTCCTCTATTGATGACTGGCGTGAGCTTGGCACAGCCTCGGTAAATGTCCTGTTCAGTGTTACAGTAAATGTGGTTCCGACACCTTCTTTTGATGTGAACTTCACCTTGCCGTCAAGATATTTTACAATGCGTTGCACTTGCAGAAGACCGAATCCGGAGCCATGTTCCTGTAGCTCGTAGGCGTTCTTTGCCCTGTAAATGTCTGAGAATATGTGCTTGTATCCGTCCTGAGGTATTCCTATTCCTGTATCTTCAATAATGACAATAGCCTTTTTCGTATCAGCTGTCAGACTGACCTTTATCGTTCCGCCGTTCTTGGTGTATTTGCAGGCGTTTGATATAAGGTTGTCGAATATTATCTCAAGCATACGTTGTGTGGCCTTGACGCATACCTGCTCGTCTGGAAGTGACAGCGACAGATGTAGCTCTTTCTTATCGCATACTGACTGGAAACATGCCGTTTCTTCAGTCAGCATCTCGTTCAGGTTGATAGAGATGAGGCTCGTATTGTTCAGATTTGTTCCGATTTTCTCAAATTCAAGCAGCTGTGATGTCAGCGAATAGAGCTTTCTGATGTTTGTGTCGGCAAGGTTGAGAAGGTATCTTGCACTGTCGGGCAGGTCTTTCTCCTTGCGCATATCTTCCAATGGAGCCATTACCAGAGTGATAGGCGTGCGTATGTCGTGCGACGTGTTGATGAAGAAGTTTATCTTGTCGTCATAGTGTTTCTTCTGGAGCTGATACAGTTTGTAGCGTATGGCGAAGTAGCATACCAGTCCGAAGATTATGATGTAGCACAGCCATGCCCACCATGTGTTCCACCAGGGCGGGAGGATTGTAATCTTAACAGACTTCTCGTCGATTGTCTTACCTGTGCTTTTGCTTATGCTGCACACTCTGAATGTGTATGTTCCCGGATTGACGTTCTTGTAGCGTGCCGACTCTGTCTGTCCGGCCTCGCTCCAGCTGTTGTCGTATCCTTCAAGAATGAACTTATAAATAATGTCTTCCTGATAACGCAGATTGATTGACTCGAAGTTTATTCTGAAACTGTTCTGGTTGTGCTTCAGCGTGATTTCCTTGTCGGCAAGCATGTTGAAAATGCTTTGTATGAACTTAGGATTGCTGTTGCCGGGAATGTCAACATCAAACCGTGTCAGTCGGAGCGGTGCGTTATAGCTGACCTTTGTTATTTCGGACGGTTTTATTTCTACCACTCCGTTGGTGCTTCCGAATAGGAGGTTGCCTGAGTTTGTTATGATACAGGCTGCTTTGTTGTATTCCTGGTTTATTTCGTCAATATAGTTCAGATTCCATATTTTGCCTTTGTCCATAACGGCTATTCCGTTTCCGGTGCTTATCCATAAGCGCCCTTCGGTGTCGGTCTTTAGTCCGTATATGTCGTTTGAAGGCAGTCCGTCGGTGGTCGTGAAATGTTTTGTTGTCTTGTGCTTGCTGTAATCGTAAAGAACAAGTCCGCCGCCCTCTGTGCCGAGCCATACGGTTTTATTTGAGTTGAACACCATTGAAATGATATAGGCGCTGACGTTTTCCTTTATATGTTCTTTTGCCGTAGCAAACTGTTCGGTCTTTCCTGAGCGTTTGTTTATCAGATAGAATCCGTCGGTCGTTGCGGCTGCAATGATGTCTTTCCCTATTGTTTCGATAGAGAAAACCTGTTTTATGTCGTATGTTTTCTTTAGGTGCCAGTTGTTGTCCAGGTTCATCAGGTTGCCGTCTATGCTGCCCACCCAGTAGTCGCCGTCGTTGTCTTTATTTATCGAGAAGATATAGTTTGACGTAACATTGTCGGTCTGTTTCGTCAGATGTTTAAGTATTTTCCCGTTTTTGTCGAGAATGAATATACCTTTGCCGTATGTCCCGACTGCCATTTCTCCTTTGTTGCCGTGGCAGAGCGATACGCACACATTGTTTGGAAGCAGGTGAGTCCATGAATCACTGCCGGTCCTGTAAACGCTTATGCCTCTTTCCGTGGCAAACCACAGGTCGCCGTTTCCGCCTTCGGCTATTGACTTTACGTTGTTGTTTATAAGTGATTGTGCGTCATTCTTCTTGTGAGTGAAGAAGTTTATCGGATATTTCGAGAATACGATTCGCGACACTCCGCCTGTATAGCTGCCTATCCACAGGCTGTTTGAGCTGTCTTTGTATATCGTGTAAATGCCGTTGCTCATCAGACTTACATCGTTGGCGTTGTCGTCTGAGTCGATAAACTGTTTTATACTTCTGTCGCTGTAGTTATATGTGAAGATGCCGCTTCCGTCAATACCTGTAATAATGGTGTTAGAGTCGTATTTTATTATAGAGCGGATAGGATTGTTGAAAAATACGGTCTCTGCATTAACTAGTTCGAGTTTTCCGCTGTCGATATTGAGTATCCACAGACCGCTGTTGAACGTACCGATAAATAGATTATGTCTTTCTAAGTCATAATATAGAGTCTGTATGTTCATTCCGTTCATCAGACTTACAGTCTGTCTGTTCCTTGCGGTGTTGACTATTTTAAGTCCTGACGTCGTTGCCAGATAAAGCTTGTCGCCCAGCGAAACAATATCGTTCACGTTAAGACCTGTAATATACTTGCTGACCTTATTGTTCTTGTCGAGCACATAGAGTCCTGACGTAAGCCCGAAAAACGTTTTTCCGCTTTTCGTTATGTGGTATTTATTTAGAGTAATGTAGCCGGATACCTGTTCAGACAGCTTCATTATCAGTTCAAACTCATCGTAAGTTTCTGAATATCTGTATATTTTACCGGTGTTGTCGTATGCCCAAAGAGTCCCGTCGGGCATATATGATAATTGGATTATTCTTGCGGCGAGGTCTCCGTAATTAGCTTCGTCCGACAGTTTATAGTTCTTCAGCGTCAGTCCGTTGTAGCGGTCTACACCCGATTTTGTGCTTATCCATATTGCGTGGAATCTGTCCTCTATAATCGAATATACTCGTTGGCTGCTCAATCCGTATGAATGGCCTATATGACGGACCTCGGATATAGTAGGCAATGCTCCGTAACATGGTAACGAGATGTTGCGGAATACGACAAAAATGAGTATGCAGATAAGTCTGATTATATGTCTCATATTCGTATCAGATTGACAAGGCAAGATAGTTGGTAAGTTTCCCGTATTTTGTAATTCATTAACAAAAGTACAAAAAATAAATAATATATCAGCTTTTTGTAAGGAAAAAATATAAAGACTTCTTTGTCTGGCGTCATTTCCGCTCAGGCTCGGCAGCCATCTGACGGTCGTCAATCTCTGGTATGGAGTATGTCTTTATCTCATGGTCTTCAAGGAAAATGCGGTTCAGAGTGTATGCCAGCGATTCGAGCGTTTCTTCACGGAGCTGCGGTTTCAGCTGACATTCCCACACCGTAATGCAGTGCCATCCCATGGCCGCGAGCCGTATCTGCTCCTCATGGTCGCGCTTTTTGTTGCGTTCAATCTTGTTCTTCCAGAACTCGACGTTGGTCCTCGGCAGTCTGAAATATTTGCAGTTGTCGTGTCCGTGCCAGAAACATCCGTTCACAAAAATAACAGTCCTGTATTTGCGCAGCACAAGGTCAGGGTGTCCCGGCAGGCGCGGATGGTTTAGCCGGTAGCGGAATCCGCGGCTGAAAAGGAACTTCCGCACCAGCATCTCCGGCTTGGTGTCCTTTCCGTGTATGGCCGCCATATTGCGGTGGCGTTGCTCTTTGGTCAGCTTGTCCATGTCTGTACAGTCAATAAATACCGTCCCCCGTCTTGTTTTCATGGGGCTGAAACCTATAAAATTTAATGTCTTATAAGCTGAAAAGTAATTGTTATAGGTTCTCTTGCTGTTTCTTTTTTATTAGAAATAAATTATATGTTTATCATCCGTTATTCTTTTTAAAGTTCTCGGCCTGTTCAAGAATTTCCTTGAATACTTCATCGTTTGTTACCGGCGGATAACCATGTTCCGCCAACACTACGATAAGATCCATTTTAAGTTCGGCTTTGATGTCGTCACGAGTTGACCAATCAGTATATTTAGACTTATCATCCACAATCTTCTTTATTTCGGCAGCAAGCACCAGCAATTTATCTTCAGGATACTCAAATCCGAACTGTTTGGCTATTGCTTTCAGTATGTCATAAAAGGCCTTTTCTTCATAACTTATACCAAGACCTTTATACGAAGATTTTTCTTTGTTAATTTCTTTCAGAAGCATAGCCATCTGGTTGGCAACTTCCGTCACCACTTCATCGGCAAATACAGCACTGTCGCGTCTGTCATTATATTTATCGACAAGATCGTTAAGCCTTTTTGAAAAGTCTACGCCTTGCATCTTGTTTACTTTCTTAAATTCGGTAATAACCATGCGCAACAGTCTTTCCATTAGTTTTACTTTTGTGTTGGGCATTTGCATCTTTGCAAGCCTTTCCATATATTCTTCGCTCAGCACATCAAGATTTTCCTTATCATTGCCTATGCGGATTATCTCTTCTACGCCTTCCGACTGTATTGCCTCTTCTATCATTGCCCTGACCCGTCTGTTCATTTGTGAGGCATCAGGAGCCTCGCCTTTTGTCAGTTTATATATGACAGCCCGCACGCCTGTAAAGTAATGTATGTCTTCCCTGTCAGAGAAAGTTATTTCCTCACTGTTGCTGCATAAGTTGAAAGCGGACTTCAGTTTCTTTGTATGCCCCATAAACAGATTTTCCTGTTCTTTGGTGCGTTGCATGAATTCAGCGCCACGGTTAAGGCTTTCCAACTGTTCCAGCGGGCTGCCGCTTGTGAATTTTGAATAGTCAAAGCCGTTGAACATACGTCTTATAATGTCGAGCTCGTCTTTTACCATGACGATTGACTTTTCAAGACTTTCAATAGAATCATCATCACTTTCACCTTGAGCGTAATGCTTCAAGGCTGTATTCATATTGTTCTTTATTCCGATATAGTCAACAATCAGTCCCTTATCCTTTCCCGGATATACTCTGTTTACGCGTGAAATGGTCTGTATTAGCGTATGCTGTTGCAGCGGTTTGTCGATATACATTGTGTCAAGACAAGGTACGTCGAAACCTGTAATCCACATATCTACCACGATGGCTATCTTGAAGTTTGATTCCGGATTTTTGAATGCTTCCGCGAAGTTCCTTCTGTCGTCGTCAGTTCCCAACAGATTATACAAGTCGGGCTCATCGTCTTTTGTGCGTGTCATTATAAGCTTCATCCGCTCTATCGGCCGTTCCTTATTGCCGTATAGGGCTACAGGTTCGGCAGCCATGGCATAGTCTTTCTTTTCTTCTTCCGGCAGCTTTACCCATTCAGGTCTTAGGGCTGCGATTTTCTTATAAAGATTATACGCGATTGTTCGGTTAGAGCATACAAACATGGCTTTACCGACTACGGTGCTGCCTTCTTCAACGCGTTTCTCATAGTGCGCGATGAAGTCCTCTGCCACTGCCTGCAAGCGGTCTGAATCGCCAAGTATGCTTTCCATCTTGGTTACGGCTTTCTTGCTTTCTTCTATCTGATGCTCGTTGCTGCCTTCCTCTGCACATTTCTTGTAGTATTCTTCTATCTCATTCAACTTTGCATTGTCGAGCAATACTTTTGCTGCGCGTCCTTCATACACTATGCGCCTTGTTATGTCGTCTGCCACCGATTCTGTCATGGTATAGGCGTCGACAACTTTTCCGAACACGTCGATAGTAGCGTCTATCGGCGTACCTGTAAAGCCTACGTATGTGGCGTTTGGCAGCGAGTCGTGCAGATATTTGGCAAAGCCGTAGCTTCTCTTCAGTCCGCGTTCGGTCTGTTTTATGTTCTGTTGTAGATTTGTCTGCGAACGGTGTGCTTCATCAGATATGCAAATAATGTTTGCCCTGTCTGATAGCAGTTTGGTGTCTTCGGTAAACTTATGAATTGTTGTAAGAAACACTCCGCCGCTTGTCCGTCCTGCAAGATACTCACGCAACTTGGCGCGGCTCTCCACTTCAACCACACAATCGTCGCCGATGAATGTCTTTGCCTTGGCAAACTGTTCTGATAGTTGTACGTCAAGGTCGGTGCGGTCGGTTATAAGCACTATGGTAGGACTGGCGAAAGCCTTGCTGCGCATAAGCATACGGGTAAGAAAGAGCATCGTAAAGCTCTTTCCGCAGCCTGTCGCGCCGAAGTATGTACCGCCCTTTCCGTCGCCGCCTTCATGCAGGCGCGAGTGTTTAAGGATATTGTCAAACAGCTTATGCGTAGCAAAGAACTGCGGATAACGGCATATTATCTTACTTTCCGTCTTCGACGAGTCGGGCATGTAAACAAAGTCTTTCAGTATGCTCAGCAGACGTTTCTTGCCGAACATGCCTTTCACCATTGTTATCAGCGAGTTTATGCCGTCGTCGGGTTTGTCCTCGCTGTTCACCTTACGCCATGAATAAAAAAATTCGTAAGGCGTAAACAGCGAGCCGTATTTGTTGTTCACGCCATCGCTTATTACTACGAAGGCGTTATATTTGAACAGCTCGGGTATGTCGCGGCGGTATCTTACGGTAAGCTGTCTGTAAGCGTCCATTATTGTCGTGTCTTCCTTAACGGCGCTTTTAAATTCTAGCACAACTACCGGCAGACCGTTTACATAGACTATGCCGTCAGGAATACGCTTTACGTCGCCTTGTATTTCGAGCTGGTTTACTATGCGGAACGTGTTTTTGCCTTCGTTCTCAAAGTCTATCGGTTCGATAAACAGGTCGGGCTGTGTCTTGTCTTCACGCTTCAACGAAAAGCCCTCGGTCATAAGGCGATAGGTGTTCACATTCTTGTCGTAAAGCAGAAATCCGTTTGCTGCCGTAAGCTTTGCTATCACGCTTTCCACCTCAAGCTCCGTTATTCCGTCTTTCGCATAGCGGCTACGCAGATATGCACGCAGGTCTTCACGAAGAATAACATCGCTCGCATCTTTGCTTATTTCTTCGCCGTTGGTATATATGTAGCCCTCTTGCTGAAACAGCTCCATAATGGACATTTCAAGGGCATGTTCGTTGAAGTATGACATAAATGTGTTTTTGTAAACTTTTAATTAGAATATTATCGTATTTTTTGTGCTTTATCCAATCTTCTATGACAATATGAAATTATCCCTAATATATCTAAAGCATCTTGTTCCGATATATCCCAATCAATTTTAGGTTCATGAGCTGTGGGGTTTCTAAACATAGAACACAATCCCTTCAATAAATTAAAAAAACCTATATGTTCATTCTTTTCTGATGAAGTTTGGTAATTATTAATTATTAATATCGGGTGGGAACTAAAAACTTGCTCAATTAAATTATTTCCGTCAGTATTGATTCCAGATAAATCTCTTATTCGCTGAAATAAACCTTTATTAGCCTCCAATACAGCATGAAAATAATTATTCTGCAATAGTTCAGTCTTACAATATTTAAATATTTCATGATGTGCGGTTCTTCTTTCTAATTCTATCTTTAAATTCTTAACTTTAATTTCAATATCTGATAATGTACTTGCTGGGGTTATCTCTTTATATTTCCCATTTTCTTGTAACTCATAGCCAACAAATGCAAGTTGTTGATTTACCAACGTTCTAAGTTCATCAAACTTAGTATGGTTATTGACAAACCTTGATGGAGCAAGAACTAATCCAATAAAATTAAGAATATTATTAGAACATTTATGCTTATTTTGTTCGTTAGCTAATGCATTAAACAACCTATACCTTTTGGTATTTGTTGAATCTATATCATCAATATTAGCTTGTAACAAGAATCTATGTATTTCTGTATTTTTAAGTCCCTCTGATGTATTACCTAAAATATTACTAATCATTTCCAACACATTGGAAGGAAGACATTTTCTTAATGTAACCATAGTTATTCATTATTGCCCCATCTTTGCTAAAATCAAAGACTGTAATTCGTTTAACTTTACTATCTCACTTTGCTTTATGAATGTATTCAGAGCCAAAGCTTTTGCTTTATTGTCGAAAGATTCTATTTTACAAAAATCTGGAATAATACAATATTGTTGATTTAGTACTGCTTGTGTCAATAAAGGTTGACCAGAACCTTCGCTTTGACTGTTTAAATCCATCTCACGTATAAGCCAATATAGGAAATGTATATTATCCGATTTGGACATAGTCATTATTGCATTGTCATTTACCCAACATTTATTAGGTTCCAAAATTGCATTTCCACAATTTATACCTACTCTTCCAATAACAACCACATTTTCTGTATTAAACGTATTTGTATATCCAACTATTCCATTTCCACCATAAACAGGAATAATACCATTATTTAATTTTGTTGCTTTACCGTTTTTGAAATCCGCAATTTCACCAAGTGTTCCCATTCTCCACCCTTCAGGTAAATTATTTTTGTCTATTCCATCAACAAACATTTTGCGGTAAATGGCTTGGGCTGTTTCTTCCAATTTTACGATTAGCTGTTCATTGAGTTTTATACGTCGCTGTATTGCATTGTATTCTGCAACTATTTTTCGTTGTTGGTCAATTGGAGGAATTGGTAATTCAACTTCGCACATATTTTCAAATGTAAAATATTCGTGTGCGCTACCGTGTGAGTGGTAGATTGCATATCTGTCAAACTCAGGTCGCTTGAACCACATCATAAGATATTTAGGAGATAAAATATCTTCGTTTTTAACATCAAATACACAATATGATGCAGAAACTGTACAGTCTTCTGCTTCTCTATAAGCAATAGATATTTTATTCCCATTTCGTGTTGTTGCACGATTAAATGCAAATTGTCCTTTTCTTACAATTTTATCGTTATAAGGATTTATTGCAACTTGTTTGGGCTGTTGAAAATACTTCTCATTGGAAATTCCTTGAGATAATTTTACCTTCAAATCTCGATTCCTTATATCCACTTCGCGGATATAATCGCCCAAGCGTTTGTAGTTTGTCTTACTCATAATTGTTCTTGTTAATAAGGTTTACAACTACTTTCACCATCACGTCTTTTTCTTCTGTGCGGCTTTCGGCTATCATCAGCGTAAGGGCAACAAGAGTGTTGTCGGCTATGCGCTTGGTGCCGTCAGGATTATAGAGAATGCCGTTACCGGCCATAAACCATAAGAAGAGAGTTGCGGCTATGCGTTTGTTGCCGTCGCTGAACGAATGATTCTTTGTAACGAGATAAAGCAACATAGCGGCCTTTTCTTCTACTGACGGATAAAGGTCTTGTCCGCCGAAAGTCTGATATATCTGCCCTATGGAACTCTTAAACGAATCGTCTTTCTCATTGGCGAACCACTGGCTGCCGCCGAATTTCTCTTTCAGTTCTTCTATTGCCAACATGGCTCCTTCGTATGTAGCACGAAACTTGGCTTCGTTAGTGGTCTGCTCAACAGCCAGTTGCTGATAATCGTACTTGTCCAGAGTGTCAAGGGCATAAGCATAATCGGCAACCACTTCCACCAGATTGAGCGCATCGTCAGAAGTCAGTGCCTCTTGTGTCTTGACCGTTCTGCCCAAGACTGTAACCAACTGCTTTAACTCCGTATAGTGTTGTTCTGTCAAGGCTTTATTGACGGCATAGCCTTTTATTAAATATTCTTTCAGCACTTTGTTTGCCCAAATACGGAACTGCGTGCCACGCTGGCTTTTTACACGATAGCCCACGGAAATGATGACATCCAAAGAATAAAAGGCAACAGGCTGTTTCACCCCATCAACACGCAAAAAATGCGTGTTGTTCTCTTTTTCCAGTTCACCTTCGGAAAAGACATTATTGATATGTTTTCTTATGGTCTTTTCATCCCTGTCAAACAGAATGGCCATCTGGTTAGCTGAAAGCCATACAGTATCGTTTTCCAATTTCACGTCAATGGACGTTTGTCCATCAGCCGTTTGGTAGATTACAATCTTATCATTCAAGTCCATAGCCCAACTCTTTAAACAGGTTCAACAAATCCTTTCTGCTTTCCTCCTCCTGTTTCAGCAAATCTTTCATTTCAGTTTGCAGCTCTTTCATCTTTGTGTCGAAGTCTACGCCTTCGTCACGGCTCTTGAACTCAATGTATTTGCTCGGTACTAGCGACCAACCTTTAGCCTCTATTTCTTCAAGAGTAGCCGAATAGCAATATTCAGGCACATTCTTATAAGTCTGCTCATAACCTTCGCGCTGCCAGTTATGGAAGTTTTCGGCTATCTGTGCTATCTGTTCTTTTGAGAACTGTATGTATTTCTTCTCGAACGGCTCGCCCCACTGGCGCAGGTCTATAAACAGCACTTCATTCTCGCGATTACGGTATTTCACGGTCTTGCCGTTCTGCTCCACAGTGCGTGCCTTACGGTTGCCTGCCAGTATCCAGAGAGTTACGCTTATGTCGGTAGAATAAAACATGTTGCGCGGAAGAATAACGATGGCTTCAACCAGATGATTCTTCAACAGCTGCCGGCGTATGTCAAGCTCTGTACCGTCGCCACTCAATGCGCCGTTAGCCAGCAGGAATCCGGCCATGCCGTTTGCAGACATCTTTGAAACGATATTGAGTATCCATCCATAGTTGGCATTGCCTGTAGGCGGAACTTCATATCCTTTCCAGCGCGGATCGTCAATAAGCTCGTTTTCGGCACGCCACGACTTCTGGTTGAAAGGGGGATTTGCCATAATGAAGTCAGCTTTCAGGTCTTTGTGCTGATCGTTATGGAACGTATCGGCAGCCTGTTCGCCAAGATTGTTGGCTATGCCACGTATGGCAAGATTCATCTTTGCCAGTTTATATGTGGTGTTGGTATATTCCTGACCGTAGACGGAAATATCCTTTTTGTTGCCGTGGTGAGCCTCGATAAACTTCATGCTCTGCACAAACATACCGCCAGAACCGCAGCATGGGTCGTAAATCTTACCGCGATAAGGCTCTATCATTTCGGCAATAAGGTTTACAATGGTCTTCGGCGTATAATACTCGCCCTTACCCTTACCTTCGGCAATGGCAAACTTGGCAAGGAAATATTCATATACACGGCCTATCAGGTCGTTTTCCGGGTCTTTCAGAGTGTCAATGTCATTTATCACGTCGAGCAGCGCCGCCAGCTTGTTGCGGTCGAGCCCCAGACCTGAATAATAATTGCTGGGCAGGGCACCGCGCAGAGTGGGGTTGTCTTTCTCTACGGTCGCCAGAGCCTTGTCAATCTTTATGGCAATGTCGTTTTGCTTGGCATTCTCCATAATGTAGCTCCAGCGGCTTATCTCGTTCAAGTAAAACACGTTCTTGGCATTATAGAAAACAGGCTGGTCGACAAACGCGCTTTTGCCGTCGGCTATAATCTCGTTTTTACGTTGTATGAAACGGTCGTAAGCATACTTCAGGAATATCAAGCTCAGAACAACATGCTTGTATTCGGACGGCTCAACCGAGCCACGCAATTTGTTAGCCGACTCCCAAAGGTTTTCTTCTATGCTTTTCTGTTTTACTTGTTTCTTTGCCATTATTATTTATTGTTCTTTTATTATTCTCAGTTATTGATTTGTTATTATTTCCCAGCACTGAAATCATCATTTGTCGCATTATTACCTGCAACATCAGTATGAATTATTGCTGGTTGTATAAGGAACAAAGATATAAAAGATTTTCGTATTTTCATAACTCTTTCATAAGTTTTTTATGATATAAATTTAAAAAAAAACGAAGGGTGAGTCTTTGTATAAAAAATAGAATCAGCGTTAACTGTGATGCCGGTTCTCATATTTTTATTATTGTGTAGAAATAGTCTGATATTCTTTATTGTTCGTGTTTTTGTGCGGATGGCATTCGCTGTAATAGAGTAGTAAATTTTGTTTGAACGTATAATTTATCATCTCCGTTTCTTGTCGTCATTGTAAAAGGCAGTGAATTGGGTTCTGATTTTATGCGTTAAATAGTCGTTTTTATTATTGTCAATATATTTTATTGGCTTTATTAGTCAACAATAAGTCAACAAAATGATGTAAAACACTATATTCCTGCTGGTTTCAGTCAGCCTGAACTCATACTGAAAAACAAAGAAAAAAGCGCTAACTGCTTGATATTGTGCAATTAACGCTTTGTTTTGTGTGGGCCATCCAGGGCTTGAACCTGGGACCTCCAGATTATGAGTCTGTTGCTCTAACCAACTGAGCTAAAAGCCCTACTCGGACCGTGTCTCGGTCTTTGTGGGTGCAAAGGTACTGAAGTTTGGGCAAACCGCCAAATTTTTTTGTGGAAATGTGACTTAAAAAGGTTAAAAAAGTTGTTTGTTGTGGGCGGTAGGGTGGAGGATTGGAGGTAGCGGATTTGTTGTGTGCTCTTTTGCTTGTGATGTAATGTGTTGATTTTCAATGCTTTGTAAAAGAGCATCTTTCATGCTGTAAAAGATGCTCTTTTACGTGGCGAAAGATGCTCTCTTGCAATGCAAAAGGGCATCTTTTGCTTTTTCGGTGTTGTCTGCGCTGCCGGATATATGCAGCCAGACGTTTTACGAAAGCTTATGATACGGAATGTCTGATGCCGCTTCGTGCCTGTTTGTTGAATTTATGGCTTAGGCTCTTTTGCCTGTGTCTGTATGGTTTACAGAGCTGTCCGGCGCGTTGTTTTATCGCTGTATGGAGTGCGCCTGGATGTTGTCGCGTGAAAGGGAAATGTCTGCCGTTATTACATATTAAAATGGAAAGATTAGTTAAAAATATGTGATAAAGTGCGTGAGTAATAGATATTTTCGGCGATTTATGTTAAATTTGCAGGCAAGTATTAACTTAATAATTTCTTATTATTTTCTAGTAAATGAGCAACGAGATTAATCCATTATTCAGCAATCCGCGTGGATTGACGGATAATGAAGTTATTGAAAGCCGTCAGCAGCACGGCGAAAACACGCTTACTCCTCCTAAGAGGACTCCTCTGTGGAAACTCTATCTTGAGAAATACAAGGACCCTATCATTAAAATCTTACTTGTAGCAGCCGTCGTTTCGCTTGCTTTGGCAGCCATCCACGGCGAGTATGTCGAGACTATCGGTATAATCCTCGCCATCATTCTTGCCACTACAATCGGCTTCTGGTTTGAGATGGACGCTGCCAAGAAGTTCAACGTGCTTACAGCTCTTGGCGAAGAGTCGCCTGTCAAGGTGCGCCGCAACGGCAAAGTGGTTGAGGTGGCGAGAAAAGATGTGGTTGTCGGCGATGTGGTTATCATCGAAGTAGGCGACGAGATTCCTGCCGACGGTACGCTGATAGAGTCGACCGACCTTCAGATTGACGAGTCGTCGCTTACCGGCGAGCCTATCATAACAAAGCATGCCGACCCCGACAAGAACGACAAGGAGGCTACTTATCCGTCGTCGAAGGTGCTGCGCAGCACGATGGTGATGAACGGACGCGGCACGTATCAGGTTACCGAAGTAGGCGATGCGACCGAAATCGGTAAGGTGGCACGCTCAAGTACTGAAATAACTTCTGTCAAGACTCCGCTCAACATACAGCTCGACAAACTGGCAAAGCTGATAAGCAAGTTCGGCATCGGTATCTCTGTGGCTGCCTTTGTTATCTTCCTTACACGCGACATCGTTGTCGATGCGCAGGGAATCTGGGCTTCAACAGACTATCTGCGTATGGCAGAGACCGTGTTGCAGTATTTCATGATGGCTGTAACGCTTATAGTAATGGCCGTGCCTGAAGGAATGCCTATGGCCGTAACGCTGAGTCTTGCGCTCAACATGCGCCGTATGCTGAAGAACAATAACCTTGTGCGCAAGCTCCACGCATGCGAGACTATGGGCGCTGTAACGGTAATCTGTACCGACAAGACCGGTACGCTGACACAGAACAAGATGCAGGTGGCAGACATGAAGACTTATGATGCCGACGCAGAACTGTTCAATTCAGCCATCGCTCTCAATACAACCGCACATCTCGACGCCGAGGGCGGCAAGGGCATCGGTAACCCTACGGAGATTGCCCTGCTGTTGTGGCTTGAGAAGAACGGCATTGATTATAAGACACTTAGAAAAGACGAGAACATCGAGGCACAGCTTCCGTTCTCGACAGAGCGCAAGTATATGGCTACCGTCGGTAAGGTAGGCGGCCGCCGTGTGCTCTTCATTAAGGGTGCGCCGGAGATTATAGCAACGTTCTGCGACATCGCGCCTGACGCACGCAAGGAGATTGCCGACCGTCTGCACGGCTATCAGAACCAGGCCATGCGTACTCTGGCCTTCGCTTACCGTGTGCTTGCTGACGGCGAACAGCCTGATATGAGTGCGATAGCAAGCGGTGCCAAGCTGACATTCCAGGCCGTAACAGCCATCAGCGACCCGATTCGTGCTGACGTTCCCGGTGCTGTCAAGCAGTGTCTTGACGCCGGAATACAGGTCAAGATAGTAACAGGCGACACATCAGCTACGGCTATCGAGATAGCACGCCAGATTGGAATATGGGATAAGGACACTTCTGCCGAGGCTCAGATAACAGGCCCTGACTTTGCCGCTCTGAGTGATGAGGAGGCTTTCGAGCGTGTAGTAAAGCTGCGCGTGATGAGCCGTGCAAGGCCTACCGACAAGCAGCGCCTTGTCAATCTGCTCCAGAAGCACAACGCTGTGGTTGCCGTTACAGGCGACGGAACAAACGATGCTCCTGCTCTTCACCACGCACACGTCGGACTGTCGCTCGGTTCTGGTACGTCGGTTGCTAAGGAGGCAAGCGATATGACACTGATTGACGACTCGTTCGGCAGTATTGTCAACGCCGTTATGTGGGGCCGTTCGCTCTATAAGAACATACAGCGTTTCCTCTTCTTCCAGCTTGTTGTCAACGTAACTGCACTGCTGCTCGTGCTCGGCGGTTCTGTTATCGGCACCGAACTTCCGCTTACCGTAACCCAGATTCTTTGGGTAAATCTGATTATGGATACATTTGCCGCACTGGCTCTTGCATCTCTTCCGCCTTCGCATGAGGTGATGAAAGACAAGCCGCGCAAGCAGTCTGACTTCATCATAACCAAAGGCATGGCTCAGGGAATTGTCTTCATAGGCGTTGTATTCTTCGCTGTGCTGTTCGCGTTCCTGATACATTGCAACCAGAGTGCTGGCAGTCTGCATGTTCATGAGCTGTCGTTGTTCTTCACGACGTTCGTCATGTTGCAGTTCTGGAACCTGTTCAATGCCAAGGCGTTCGGCTCTAACCATTCAGCGTTCCACGCCTTCACTCACGACAACGGTCTGCTGCTCGTTCTGCTGATAATCCTCGGCGGACAGTGGCTGATAGTTACTTTCGGCGGCAAGATGTTCCGTACCGACCCGCTGTCGCTTACCGAGTGGGTTACGATTATCGCTTCTACGTCGCTCGTTCTCTGGATAGGTGAGATATGGCGCGCCGTAAAACGTCTGAAATGCAAGTAATAAAGAACATAATATTCGATTTCGGCGGTGTCCTCGTCGACCTTGACCGCAGGAAGTGTATTGACGCTTTCGTGCGGATAGGTGCCGGGGCCATCGCCGGCTACGTTGATGAGTGCAGGCAGGAAGACCTGTTTCACGACCTTGAGGTAGGCAACATCGGCGTGGCCGAATTCTGTGAAGCTGTGCGCAAGGCGTGTCCCGGCTGCATGGCGACTGATGCCGACATCTGCGGTGCATGGAACGCTTTGCTTGCCGGTATACCCCGTCACAGGCTCGAACGGTTGGCTGCTTTGCGCGGCGAATACCGTCTGGCGCTGCTCAGCAACACAAATCCGATACATTGGAGCAAGTCTGTCAGCGACTATTTCACGCAGTGCGGACTTACCGTAAACGATTATTTCGGGAACATTTACCTGTCTTACGAGATGCACATGCTGAAGCCTGACGCTGAAATATTCCGTAAAGTGCTTGACGATTCGGGCATGAATGCCGGCGAGACGCTCTTTATTGACGACTCTGCGGCCAACTGTGAGGGTGCGAAACGCCTCGGAATAAACGTCATGCACATAGACCTTGGCGGCAAGGAGAGCAGCACCTGTAAGCCAACAGGCATCCCGACCGACAGCGTGTATGCTCCGATATGGCAGCTTTAAAAGGCTTTGTCTGGCATAGCTGCATGTAAATCGGCGTCTGCCAGGGCATTTCTGAATTGTTCAGAATATTCTAATAATATTATAATTCATCATGATACCAGCCACAACCAACAATGAATCACCGCAGAACGTAGCCCCGTGTGTGGCCACGATAGGCTTCTTCGACGGCGTACACAGAGGACATAAGTTCCTCATAAAGTGTGTAATCGACCGTGCTGCGGAATATGGATTGCAGTCGGCGGTTATCACTTTTGACAGTCATCCACGCCTTGTGCTGCATAAAGAGTTCCAGCCTCGCTTGCTCACTACTGCTGAAGAGAAGCGCCGGCTGATAGCTGCTACTGGCGTAAACCGCTGCGAAATGCTGCACTTCGATGAACAGATGGCATCGCTCTCGGCCTACGACTTTATGAAAGACGTGCTCCGCGACCGTCTTAACGTGCGCCGTTTAATCACCGGTTACGACAACCGTTTCGGTCATAACCGTGCCGAAGGCTTTGAGGATTACGTGCGTTACGGGCGTGAACTCGGCATTGAAGTAGAACGTGCGGAGGCTTTCGTGCTCAACGGAGTTAAGGTAAGCTCGTCTGTTGTGCGCTCGTTTCTTTCGGCAGGAGAGGTCGATATGGCTACAATGTGCCTCGGTTACCATTACCGTATGGGCGGAACTGTGGTCAGCGGATATCATGAAGGCCGCCGGCTCGGTTTCCCAACGGCCAACATCGACGTTGCCGACAAACTCAAACTGATACCTGAGCCGGGTGTTTACGCCGTGAAGGTGAGCATCGACGACGCTCACGAGCTGCACGACGGCATGATGAATATCGGCACGCGCCCTACGTTTGACGGTACAGAAACAACTTTTGAGGTGAACATCTTCGACTTCGACGGCGACCTGTACGGCCATAACGTCTGCGTAACTTTCTATCACCGTCTGCGCGAGGAGCGCAAGTTCAGTTCGGTGGCAAAGCTGATAGAACAGCTGAAATACGACCGCGAGGAGGCTGAGAAGGTGCTGAAGGAATGACGACGTGCGGTGTTTGCTGATAGAAACGATTGTGAGAAAACAGCGGTTACAGTATCTCAAACCGTATTAAAAATGATTATTCAAACAAAATAACCACAATGAAAAAAGCATTATTATATTTCTTCTGGTTCGTGCTTGTCCAGTTTTTCCTGTCTTGGGTGGTCTATGCAGTGTGGCTTATGGCCACAGGCAGCACCGCAGCAGAGGTGCTTCACGTGTTCGGCGGAGGCAATGCCAATGCGATAACGGCGCCGATGCTCATCACGGCTTCTGCCGTTTCGAGCGCAGCGGTGATAGCTCTGTTCGTGTGGCGGAAGTATTCCGTCGTGTCGCCTGTTTATCTGCGTACCCGTCCGTGGGGCGTTTTCTTCTGGTGTGCAATCGTCGCACTGGGCACGCTTGTCCCTTCTATGTGGCTTCAGGAGCTGCTTCCTGACATGCCAGACATGACCGGCGACACGTTCAAGATGATAATGGGCAACGATTACGGCTACTTCGTGCTGTGTCTGCTCGCGCCGTTTGTTGAGGAGATGGTGTTCCGCGGAGCTGTGCTTCGTGCCCTGCTCGGCAGTTTCAGCAGGCATTGGATAGCCATACTCATATCTGCCGTTGTCTTTGCCCTTGTCCACGCGAATCCCGTACAGATGCCTCATGCGTTCCTGATAGGCCTCTTGCTCGGCTGGATGTATTACCGCACAGGCAGCATTCTGCCAGGAGTTATCGTTCATTGGGTAAACAACACGGTGGCTTATGCAGCCTATATACTGATGCCCCAGACTGCCGACATGAAGCTTATAGACCTGTTCGGTGGCAATCACAACAGTGTTGTGCTGTCAATCGTGTTCTCTCTGTTCATACTTCTGCCGGGCATTTACCAGCTGAATTCTAACATGAAGCCAGCCGACAGATAATCATATAGAAAGGCTCACGCTACTAAAAATTGCGGACCCGACGGTCCGTGCCTATGGCAAACGCAACTGCAATCGCTGCTTACTGCCACGCACGGTCCGTCGGGTCCGCTTCATTTATATTCAAGCTATGTCTATTTCTCCTTGTTGTCGGCCTTAAGATCCTCGCCCCAGTGGGTTACAGCCTCGCGTGCCTCACGCTCCTGTATCTCTTTGGCCTTCTGTGGATAGAATATCATTCGGAGCGACTGGTTGTAGTTGAAGTAGTTCCACATCCAGTTAAGCATTACCACCATCTTGTTTCTTACGCCGAGAATAGAGCGCAAGTGGACTACAAGCCACATCAGCCAGGCAACGAATCCGCTCATCTTTATGTTTGAAAACTCTGCCACTGCCTTGTTTCTGCCGACCGTAGCCATGGAACCCAGGTTCTTGTATTTGAACGGTTTAAGCTCTTTTCCTTTCTCCATGCGCTTGATGTTGCGTGCAAGATTCTTGCCCTGCTGTATCGCAACCTGAGCCAGCTGCGGATGACCGTTAGGATATTCCTCGTCGCCTGTAACGATACATTGGTCGCCGATGCAGAATACTGAGTCCATACCCTCAACGCGGTTGTATACGTCTACCTTTATTCTCTGTCCGCGGCCGAGGTGCTCCTTGCCAATGTTGTCCACATGGCTGCCGGCCACTCCGCTCACCCAGATGAATGTACGTGTGGCTATCGAACTGCCGTCGGCGAGGATTACTTTATGGTCTTTATAGTCGGTTACCATCTTGTTGAGCAGCACGTTCACGCCCATGTGGCGGAGAAACTTCTCTACTGCTGCCGACGATTCAGGCGACATGCCCGACAACAGACGGTTGCCGGCCTCGATAAGATAGATGTTCATCAGGCTTGCGTCCAGGTCCGGGTAGTCGTGAGGCAGCACGGTGCGCTTCATTTCAGACAGTACGCCCGACACCTCGACGCCAGTTGCGCCGCCGCCTACTATGACAACGTTGAGCAGCTCCTGCTGTTCCAGTTTGGTGGCGCAGGTTATGGCGCGCTCGATGTTTGCCAGAATGGCGTTCTGCAAGCCCATAGCCTCAGATACAGTCTTCATCGGCATAGCCTCAGCTTCAACGTTCTTGTTGCCGTAGAAGTTGGTGGTTGTGCCGGCGGCGAGTACGAGATAATCGTAGTCTACTTTTCCGATAGAAGTCTGGATAATCTTCTTTTCAGGATAAATCGCACGCAGTTCAGCCATGCGGAAGTACACGTTCTTGCTATGTTGGAAAATCTTTCGGAATGGGAATGATATAGAGCTGGGCTCCATTCCTGCCGATGCCACCTGATAAATCAGCGGTGGAAACTGATGATAGTTGTTTCTGTCGATGAGTACAACCTGCATGCCTGAGTGCTTCAGTCTGTTTGCTACCTGTAATCCGCTGAAGCCTCCTCCTACGATTACGACGCGCTTTTTGTCGCCTTTTTCGATGTTAAGACTCATTCTACGTTTTTTAGTTAATGTTGATTGAAATAAATATATATATTGACTAAGACATCGGCAAAGTTATATTTTTTTACGTTTATAACAATATTTAAACCACGGTTTTCTGCGCAAATCACCGTTTTTTTTGATTTATGTAAATCGTTTGTCAGTCTTTTTTATGTTTTTACGCGCTTTGCGCGTCTGTGATGTCCGTTATTGTACATAATTCATTAGACATATCAGACTTATGTTCTGTAACGCTTTGTTTAATGTTTTAAATTTCCATAAACATGTTTTTCTAAGCCAGATAGAGTCCGGCATAATCGTTGCAGTTAACGCTCTGAGAATAGGCTCATTCTCCGCTGATTGTAACTGACCGTAATTTCTACAAAATACAACATTTTATTAAAAGCTCCGATAGTCAATGTGTTACGTTTTGCGGTGTTATTTTGAGAAACTAAAAAACGCCTTAAATAATGCAAAATAGCCCCTTTTTTAGCGTCAAATATGCTCTTTCATGTTCCGTTCAACTATGTTTTAGAAGCCGTTTTGCACTGTTTTGAGATGCAAATAGACGAATATTTTATAATGAAAGTTAAATAAATAAGCTGTAAACTGTCTTTATATTAACTTTAACTAACAATAGAACTTCTGCTTTGGAAAATTCTTTTGTCATGTATTTTTACCTTGACGGTCTGCTTGAAAAATGTCCTGTTTTTGCCATGAATACAAGTTCACAGAATTGATTTGGTGTGTATTTAATATTCTTCATGAACTTGTTTTGTTATTATTGATTATGCAACGACCAATAACTCTTAAAATTTAAGAGTCAAATCAGGATTACAGGAATAATATTCTATTGTTTATTGACAAGTTTATAGAAATAACTTACTTATCTTAAATATGTTGAAGAATTTTGTATATAATGTTTGTATTTTAGATCTGATGATTTATTTAAAACCAAGTTTATATATATCAGCATTGATAATTTATTGAAAAATTATTTTATGCGCAATTTGATTCTGCCAACAGTTCTCGTTATTCTTTATTGTAATTCTTGTACTTGCGGATTTGCATTTTATAAAATGCAAATCCGCAGAATTAAATATTAATATAATTGGTATTGTATTGTAATGGAAGCAAGGCTTCCTGCATCATCGAGTTTGTAATCCTTTACGAAAATGCGCATGTATTTAATTTCATCGTTTTCTGTTGTAAAATATGCGGCATACCCATGATTGGGTTGGACAATAGAATAATTATACCAAGGTCCAGGTCCTGCGTAAGGATTCCAATATCTTATATAGTCATTAGCCTTTTCTTTTGAATTTACTTCCGACAAAGAACTAACTTTACCAACATCTTTTATTCCATGGTATTTATCTTTATCACCATATGAAGCAGTTGTAGACCAATTTCCTCCACTTCTTACATAATGAGGAAAACAAATATTTCCTTGTGATAGGGCTAATGAGTATAAATTATTATAATCCTCATAAATTGTTTTCTCAGATTCACCCCTTTCCCCTATTGGTCCACTATAAACCAAAGTGAGTGTTTTTACCGATGTTGTTGCAGTATAGTCCCCTTTGATTTCTGTATTATCTCCAGAACCTCCATTGTTTACATCTTCATCGTCATCATCTCCACAAGAAAACAGGCATAATGACATTATCAACATTGGAACGAGAAACAATAAATTCTTAATTTTCATGATTTTGATGTCTTTGTGCATAACCGGTTTCAAGCAATGCGGTTAATAAATAATGAATCTTTTAGTTATGACAGACAAAAACGTAAAAATGGCGTGAAACCAAACTTTACGCACCCGAGGTTCTGGAATACCCACATTACAATAAAGTCAGTTCACGCCAAACGGCATGAACGGTAACCTTATTATTTGCAATGTTATGAAATTTTCCAGATTTCGGGTTGCAATGAATAAAGCTAACGCTCTTTTACTATATGTCTCATTTCATTTGAGATTATTCCATAGGCAAATAGGTTTTAGTTTATATTCAAATTTAATTTAATTGTTTAAAATATCCTGTAAACAAGATATTCTTACTGACAATTAATGATTTGCAGTATTGAATTATTCAATTTTACTAATTGCAAATATAGTCTATTTTTCATTTATAGTTGCAGATTGTATAATTTATTTTAAGTTGAAAACTAAAAAAGTGGATGTTTGCGCATTTTTTTTGTACTAACATTGCTAATAACTTATGAATAAAAAATATACAGTTTTGTGTCGTAAAAATGTTTAATTATGAATGTAATGTTTTTTCAGAGAAATAATATTTTCTGCTCAAATTAATTCTTCAAATGTGTTAAGGTCTGTATTGAAGCTGTTGTTTCCTGTTTAAATGTGTCAGGTTGTGAGTGTTTGTTAAAAAATACATAAGCGGCTAAACCTTACGCCATGAATGACATCAAATTAAGGACATGATATTGCGCAGCGCATATTGACGCTGTAAGGAAAACTGCTAAACATAAAACTATCTATGAAAATGAACATCAAAACAATAATTGCCGTACTGGCGTTGGTTGTATGTATGCCGCTGTCTGCCTCTGCACAGGGCGCAGGTAAAGTGGTAAAATCGAAGAAAAAAGTAAGATGGACGAGCATGGCCTCTAAGCTGAAGGATGACTTCTTTACCACTGCCGAGGCTGCACGCATAGGCGACAATCTGTTGTTTTATCAGCATGAGTCGGGCGGATGGCCTAAGAACATGCAGCTTCAGGACGAGCTTACCGATGATATGTGCAAGCGTATAGAGAAGATGAAGCATGAGGAGCGCTACGCAACGATAGACAACAAGGCGACGACAACAGAAATAGAATATCTTGCCCGACTGTATAACGCCACCGGCGAGAAGAAATATCTTGACGCCGTAGTTCGCGGATTTGACTATATGTTTAAGGCGCAGTATGCCAACGGAGGCTGGCCTCAGTTCTATCCTCTGTCTGAAGGTTACTACACGCACATAACATACAACGACGACGCGATGGTCAATGTGCTCAAGCTGATGCGCGACGCTGTGAAAGGTAAGGCGCCCTTCGGCTTCCTGCCCGACAGCATCAAGGCTGCCGCAAAGACGTCACTCGACAAGGGCATAAGCTGCATACTGAAAACACAGGTGGTGCAGGACGGCCGTCCTACGGTGTGGTGCGCGCAGTATGACGAGAACACTCTGAAGCCTGCCAAGGCGCGTGCTTACGAGTTGGTATCGCTCAGCGGACAGGAGTCTGACGACATTGTGCTGTTCCTTATGTCGCTCTCAAAACCGTCAGACGAGATACGCCAATGCGTAGAGAACGCCATAGCGTGGTTTAAGAAGAGCGCGATACGCGGAATGTATGTCGAGCGTTACATCAACGCCGACGGCAAGAAAGACATCCGCCTCGCTCCGTGTGCGCAGGACGACGCCCCATGCAAGCCGCTGTGGGCAAGGTTTTATACGATTGACGGCAACCGCCCGTTCTACAGCGACCGCGACGGTGTGATGAAATATGACATATCAGAAATAGGATATGAGCGCCGCAACGGTTACAGATGGCTCAACTCCGATGGCCTTGACGTGCTGAAACGCTATGAGGCTTGGGAGAAGAAATACGGCATTCAGGCCGACGGACAAAGCAAATAAGGTCTGTCAGCCGTAATGTTTGATTAAAAATAAAATTATATTATGGATTACTTCATATTCAAAGAGAAAAAACAACAGGGCCCTTTCACCCTTGACCAGCTTGCCGAAATAGGAATATCGTCGGAGACGCTGGTGTGGCGTGAGGGCATGGCACAGTGGACTCCGGCGTGGCAGATTGATGAACTTAAAGATATTCTTGCAGGCAATTATAAGCCCGGAACTACTCCGCCGCCTGCACCAGAGCCTGTGCCTGAGGTCTCAGAGCCGAAGGCTGACGCCGATGTAGAAGCCGAAAGCCAGGCTGAACCGATGGTAGAGGAGAAGCAGGCTGAGCCTGCCGCCGTTGAGCCTAAGCCTGTTGACAGGCGCCACAGGCGTGCCGCCATTTGGCTGGCTGTGGTGGCTGCGGTGTTCTTTCTGCTGCTTATGACGTGTCCCGGAACTGACAAGCACTGCCGTGCGGTGTCTGACGAGGTGTCTGAAGCCATAACGCAGAAAGTCGGCGGCGACAATCCCGGCGACAGCTTTGCCGGGATGTTCGGCAGCATGTTGGCCACACGCTTTGTCGACGCTATTGTAGGACAGATGGTAACGGTCGATGATTACTATATATTCTCGGTCGGCAAGGTGAGATTTGCCGGTAAGGAGAAAGCCGTATCGTTCGGCATACTCGGCCATGTGTTCACATTTGATTCAACCGACCTTAACAAGATGATGGACGACAATATACCTCTGCCAGACACGATGGCTCTGTAACATTTTGCTGACTGTGCCGGACTGATAATCACGACCGGCTGCGAAATATTCAAACTGTAAGTTTTTGTTGAAGGCTCCCGATGGCGTTCTGCGCCTGAAGGAGCCGTTTCGTTCTAACCCGCGGCAACCGCCGGTACGCTTGCCGCATTGTTTTTAGTCGGCCGTATTTAGTACCTTTAACTACTTATGATGATTTTACTGCCGAAAAAGTAGTAACTTTGCACACGTGGACAAGTATTCATCATCCCCAATCCAATATCTAAGACAGCTGCGTGTGCTGCTCGAAATAGAGTACAACTGCGAGAAGGAAGAGTTCCGCCGTCAGACAGAGCTGATGGGTCTGCAACGCAAGGTGAAGCGTGGCGACGCCTGGATGCCTGTAAGCATAGGCAAGAGCTATTACAACTCGCTCAACCAGCTGGCTGTTGAGGTTTACCGTACACAGGATAACGAGATAGAACACAACTTCGAGTTCGGCCGCCCCGTAGTGTTTTTCACTTGCAGACAGACTGACGTTCCGTCTGGAGGCAAGACAGGGGTGAAGGCCTCGTTCCTCTTTACGGGTACGGTGAGCTATGTCGACGGCGACCGTATGGTCGTGGTTGTGCCCGACAGCGCGCCGCTGACCAAGCTCCAGACAACCGACACGCTGGGCGTGCAGATATTCTTTGACGAGACGACATACAAGCTGATGTTTGATGCGCTCGACCGCGTAATCAATGCCAAAGGCAACCGTCTGGCTTATCTGCGCGACCTGTTTGCAACCAACCAGAAGGCCGGCACGTTCTCGTTTGACCCGATACGCTTCCCCTGGCTCAACAGCGTTCAGGAGCAGGCTGTCAATAATGTGCTGCGTGCCAAGGACGTGGCGATAGTTCACGGCCCTCCGGGTACAGGCAAGACGACCACTCTTGTAGAAGCTATCTATGAGACGCTGCGCCGTGAGAATCAGGTGCTTGTGTGCGCTCAGAGCAACATGGCGGTCGACTGGATAAGCGAACGGTTGGTAGACAGGGGCGTGAATGTGCTGAGGATAGGCAATCCTACGAAAGTAAACGACAAGATGCTGTCGTTCACTTACGAGCGGCGTTTTGCCGACCATCCTGACTATCCGCAGCTGTGGAGCATACGCGAGACTATCAGAAAACTGCGTCAGAACCGCAACCGGCGCCACGATGAAGGCTATCATCAGAAGCTGGACAGGCTGAAGAGCCGTGCAGTAGAGCTTGAGATACGCATCAATGCGCAGCTTTTCGGCGAGGCGCGCGTCATAGCCTCGACCCTTACAGGCAGCGCAAACCGTCTGCTGTCAGGGCAGAAGTTCGGCACGCTGTTCATAGACGAGGCGGCACAGGCTCTCGAAGCGGCCTGCTGGATAGCCATAAGGAAGGCGTCGAGGGTGATACTTGCCGGCGACCACTGCCAGCTTCCGCCTACTGTGAAGAGCATTGCCGCGCTGCGCGGAGGACTCGGCACCACGCTGATGGAGCGTATTGTGAAGCAGAAGCCGGAGACTGTTACGCTGCTGAAGACGCAATACCGTATGAACGAACAGATAATGCGCTTTTCAAGCGACTGGTTCTATGGCGGTATGGTTGAGGCTGCGCCGCAGATAAGAAACCGCGGAATACTCGACTTTGACTATCCGATGACGTGGATTGACACGTCAGAGGTTGAAGGAAAGGAGGAGTTTGTAGGCGAGAGTTTCGGTCGTATAAACCGTGCCGAGGCAGAAGTTACGCTCAATGTGCTTCAGGATTACTTTACACGCATAGGCAAGGCACGAGTGCTTGAGGAACGTATCGACGTTGGAGTGATTTCGCCTTACAGGGCGCAGGTGCAGCTTCTGCGCCGCATGATACGCAAAAAGGAGTTCTTCAAGCCATACCGCGGACTCATTACGGTAAACACTGTCGACGGATTCCAGGGTCAGGAGCGTGACGTTATAGTAATATCTCTTGTGCGTGCGAATGCTGACGGACAGATTGGTTTCCTTTCTGACCTGCGCCGTATGAACGTGGCGATAACGAGGGCGCGCATGAAACTCATCATTATGGGCGACGTGCCGACCATGACACGGCATCCGTTTTACAGGAAACTGTATGATTTCATAACAGAGAATCAGACGCATGAGCAGACTCAGAATTAGCATCGGCTGGCTGCGGATGTAGGCAAACTGAATATTATTATGTTGCAACGTGATTACATACAAAGGCTGATAAGGGAGTTTATGGCTGCCTTGCAGAGACTGCTTGAGAAGAAAGAGGTAGGCAAGCGGCAGGAAGCTGTGCGTAAGATGTTCGAGCAGTATTTCGGCGATTATGCTTTTTACCATACCGCGACGCTTGACGACATAATGCGCTCTATGGAGAAATATCCTGAGGACGAGCGGCTCAACCGCATGGATATGCTTGCCGAACTGTATAACGCCGAGGCCGACGACATGAGCGAGCCTATGCGTACAGCGGTACTTGAGCGGTCTTTCATGCTGTTTGACTTCATCGACAGGCACAGCCGTGTGTTCTCAATCGACAGAATTGAGAAAATGAACTCGATTAGAAAGACATTGAATGACAATATTGAGAAAAACTGAAAAAAAGTGGAACAACATTATGAAGTGTTTCATCTTGATTTAAGTTTTAATTTGATATTTATTTAATGTTTTTGTCTAAATTTAGTAAGTTGGGTGCATAAACTTATATATTTTTGCACTTGTTTTAATTTGTTTGCGAGCAAAATGTTGTAATTTTGCAAGCGAGTAAAGACAAAAAGAAAGGTTGAACGATAAAAGAGAGGCAAAATGGCATCGACAGTTGTAAGATTTACAAAGATGCACGGGGCAGGCAACGACTATATTTATGTTAATACGTTGCTGTATGACATCCCCGATCCGGGCGCTGTTGCTATTGAGTGGAGCGACCGTCATAAAGGCATAGGCAGTGATGGCCTTGTGCTGATAGGCTCGCCGTCGGATGGCGAGGCAGACTTCTCAATGCGCATATTCAACGCCGACGGCTCGGAGGCGATGATGTGTGGCAACGCTTCGAGATGTATTGGCAAGTACCTTTATGAAAAAGGTTTCACAGATAAGACTTCAATACGTCTTGAGACTCTTTCCGGTGTTAAGACCTTGGAGCTGCATGTTGAGCAGGGAAAGGTTGAAAGTGTAACCGTGGATATGCTTGAGCCTGAGCTTGAGTCGCCTTCGCTTTACTTGCCCGAAAACTGCGATGCCGGTGCAGGCCACGTAATGGCTGACGGCAAAGAGTATGAAGGCACGTTCGTGTCGATGGGCAATCCTCACTTCGTTATTTTCGTAGACGACATCGCCAAAGTTGACGTGGCGCGTCTTGGAAGTGAGCTTGAACGACATAAAGCTTTCCCCAGCAGGTGTAATATAGAGTTCGCGCAGGTTACTTCGGCCGGCAGCATCAGAACACGAGTGTGGGAACGAGGCAGCGGCATAACAATGGCCTGCGGTACAGGAGCCTGCGCTACGGCGGTGGCTGCTGCGGTAACAGGACGCACGGAGCGCAGTTGCGACATAGTAATGGACGGCGGAACGCTGAACATCAGGTGGAACAAGGACGACAACCACGTGTATATGACAGGCGGAGCTGAGTTCGTGTTCGAAGGAAAAATAAATATGAAAGTTTAGGAGTCAAGATAATATGCGTGACCGTTTGAATACGGTCGCGCATTCTGGCTTTAATACGAAGCGTCATTTTTGATGCTGATTTGATAAAAAATAATTTTATGGCACTAATAAACGAACATTACCTGAAACTGACAAAGAATTATCTCTTTGCCGACATAGCAAAAAAAGTAAACGCTTTCAAGGTCTCTCACCCGAAAGCTGACGTTATAAGTCTGGGCATTGGCGACGTAACTCAGCCGCTCTGTCCGGCTGTTATAAAAGCAATGCACAAGGCCGTTGACGAGATGGCAGCTAAGGAGACATTCCACGGATATGGCCCTGAGCAGGGCTATCTGTTCCTGAGAGAGGCTATTGTTAAGAACGACTTCCTGCCGCGTGGCATACATATCGACCCGAGCGAGGTGTTCATCAGCGACGGTGCGAAGAGCGATACAGGTAACATCGGCGAGCTTGTACGCTGGGACAACAACTTCGGAGTAACCGACCCGATTTATCCTGTATACATCGACAGCAACGTAATGTGCGGCCGTGCAGGCACACTTGTCAACGGTCGTTGGAGCAATGTTACTTATATGCCGTGCCTGGAGGAGAACAACTTCGTACCGCAGATACCTGACCACCGCGTCGATATTATCTATCTGTGCTACCCGAACAATCCTACAGGAACTGTAATCAGCCGTGATGAGCTGCGCAAATGGGTTAACTACGCGCTCAGAAACGACACACTCATATTCTACGATGCAGCCTACGAGGCTTACATCCAGGACCCGGAAATACCTCATTCCATTTACGAAATAAAAGGCGCGCGAAAGGTCGCTATCGAATTCCACAGTTATTCAAAGACTGCCGGATTTACCGGAGTACGATGCGGCTACACCATTGTTCCTAAGGAACTGACAGCTGTCAGCATGGACGGTAAAGAGCGTTATCCGCTCAACGACATGTGGAATCGTCGTCAGTGTACAAAGTTCAACGGTACAAGTTACATCAGCCAGCGCGCAGCCGAAGCCATTTACACTCCTGAAGGAAAGGAGCAGGTTAAGGCGACCATTAACTATTACATGGGAAACGCACGGCTTATGCGAGAGGAACTGACCAAGTTAGGACTGAAAGTCTATGGTGGAGAGAATGCTCCCTACCTGTGGGTTAAGACTCCGGACGGAATGCCCAGCTGGAAGTTCTTCGAGCAGATGCTTTACGGAGCACA
The DNA here is from genome assembly GCA_902491375.1 of uncultured Prevotella sp. Classification (GTDB taxonomy): domain Bacteria; phylum Bacteroidota; class Bacteroidia; order Bacteroidales; family Bacteroidaceae; genus Prevotella. The sequence continues at coordinate 47,825 of CABUHE010000006.1, read as the reverse complement.
GGTTGTATGTACACCTGGCGTGGGCTTCGGTCCGAGCGGTGAGGGCTTCGTACGCCTCACTTCATTTGGCGACAGGGAAGATTGCATAAAAGCTCTTGCCCGTATAGGCGAATGGATGAAGAAATAACGCTTTACGCCTACTCTGTGTGCACTTTTATATTAAATATGTAACAAAATGCACATTTTCTACGGTAAAAGTGTTAATAAGACAAAAATATAGAGTATCTTTGCAGCAGAAGATAAAAAGCAGTCAAGTGCCAGTGATGCGCTGACAAGGTGATAGTTGTTTTGTCCAATAACATTACACGTCGCCATGTAAGCTGTCACTTGCCGATAAAACAGTAATGATGATGACAAACTTAAGATTCCAAGTTGTAGAAGAGGCCTTCAAGAAGAAGCCTTTGGAAGTGATTGCGCCGGTAGAACGCCCGTCGGAATACTTTGGCAAGTATGTGTTCAACCGTGCCAAGATGTACAAGTACCTGCCACCGTCGGTCTACGACGCTCTTATCGACGTTATTGACAACGGTTCGCGCCTCGACCGCTCGATTGCCGATGCAGTAGCTGCCGGCATGAAGCAGTGGGCAGAGGAGAACGGAGTAACTCACTACACACACTGGTTCCAGCCGCTTACTGAGGGCACAGCCGAGAAGCACGATGCCTTCATTGAGCATGACGGCAAGGGTGGTATGATAGAGGAGTTCACAGGCAAGCTGCTTGTTCAGCAGGAGCCTGATGCAAGCTCATTCCCTAACGGAGGTATACGTAACACCTTCGAGGCACGCGGATATTCTGCATGGGACCCGACATCTCCTGTATTTATCATGGATGATACGCTCTGTATCCCGACTATTTTCATTTCTTATACAGGCGAAGCGCTCGACTACAAGGCTCCGTTGTTGCGTGCGCTCCACGCAGTAAACGTGGCTGCAACTGACGTTTGCCACTATTTCGACCCGAATGTAAAGAAGGTTACCAGCAACCTTGGTTGGGAGCAGGAGTACTTCCTCGTAGACGAGGGCCTTTATAGCGCACGTCCAGACCTGATGCTTACAGGCCGCACACTTATGGGACACGACTCTGCAAAGAACCAGCAGATGGAGGATCACTATTTCGGAACTATTCCTGACCGTGTTCAGGCATTCATGAAAGACCTTGAAATCCAGGCTCTTGAGCTTGCCATTCCTTGCAAGACACGCCACAATGAGGTTGCTCCTAACCAGTTTGAGATAGCTCCTATCTTCGAGGAAACCAACATCGCCAATGACCATAACATGCTCCTGATGTCGCTGATGAAGAAAGTCGCACGCAAGCACGGCTTCCGTGTGCTTCTGCATGAGAAGCCTTTTGCAGGCATCAACGGTTCAGGTAAGCACAATAACTGGAGTCTTTCTACTGATACAGGCGTACTGCTGCACGCTCCCGGCAAGACTCCGGAGGACAATCTGCGCTTCGTTACATTCATAGTAGAGACACTCATGGGTGTTTACCGTCACAACGGACTGATCAAGGCCAGCATCATGAGCGCTACAAACGCTCACCGTCTGGGCGCAAACGAGGCTCCTCCAGCAATTATCTCGTCATTCCTCGGCAAGCAGTTGTCTGAACTGCTCGACCATATAGAGAAGTCTGACAAGGACGATCTGTTCAACGTAGCAGGCAAACAGGGCATGAAGCTCGACATTCCTGAGATTCCTGAGCTGCTCATAGATAATACAGACCGTAACCGTACCAGCCCATTCGCATTCACAGGTAACCGTTTCGAGTTCCGTGCAGTAGGTAGCGAGGCTAACTGTGCTTCTGCAATGATAGCTCTTAACACTGCTGTCGCTGAGGCTCTTACAGACTTCAAGCGCCGTGTTGACGCACTGATAAGCGAAGGCCACGACCAGACTGACGCCATCATCGACGTTCTGCGTGAAGATATAAAGACCTGCAAGCCGATACGTTTCGACGGCAACGGATATTCAGACGAGTGGGTTGAGGAGGCACGCCGCCGCGGTCTCGACTGCGAGAAGAGCTGCCCGGTTATCTTCGACAACTACCTCACAGAGGAGTCTGTTAAGATGTTCGAGTCAATGAATGTCATGAACCGCAAGGAGCTTGAGGCACGTAACGAGGTTAAATGGGATACTTATACTAAGCGCATCCAGATTGAGGCACGTGTGATGGGCGACATCACGATGAACCACATCGTTCCTGTTGCTACTCACTATCAGAGCCAGCTGGCTAAGAACGTGCAGAACATGCGCCAGATATTCCCGACTGAGAAGGCTGAAAAGCTTTGCGCACGCAATATGAAGCTTATCGAGGAGATAGCTGAACGCACTCAGGCCATCGAGACAGGTGTTGAGGAACTTGTCAACGCACGTAAAGTGGCTAACAAGATTGAGAGCGAGCGCGAGAAGGCTATCGCATATCATGACACTGTAGCTCCGAAGATGGAGGAGATCCGTTATCAGATTGACAAGCTTGAGCTTGTTGTCGCTGACGAGCTTTGGACTCTGCCTAAGTACCGCGAGCTGCTGTTCATCAGATAATATAACAGGCTGCCGGGACATTATGACCGATGCTGCCGGCAGCTGCAATTATATTTTTGCAGTAATACTGTATAACTCTGAATTTATTGGTTGTTTAAGTTTTTTAGGCGTAGGGCGACTGTGAAGTTAACTCTGCGCCTTTTTATTTTCCGCATGTTTTTCAACCATGTTTTCCTGCACGCCGGGCAGCTTTTTCTTTAGTTTTCATTCCTGCTGCGGTGTGTTCTTTAAATACTTGAAAATCAGATAGATATGTCCTCCTTGCTGAAAGGTGGCATATCGCGTCGTGAAAGAGCACCTTTTGCATGGTGAGAGATGGCCTTTTACACTGCAAAAGGTAGCCTTTCATAACGTTATTGTATTTTGCCCAAAGTTTATTCTGTCTTTTGCGGCAATGCCAATGTGTTGCAGCCAGTCCGTTACGGGTTAAGCCGTGCCGGATAGTCAGGCGTGTTTTCTGTTCAGAAACAACGGCTTTTCTCTGTCATAATAAGTGGTTATAATTACCTTCAACAGATGTTGCGCATACCTAGAAATGATTATTTTTTGATTTGTTAAAATACCGATTTTTTGCTATTGTGGGCGTTACGGACAGCCCTTAACTTTGCAGCGGATTCAGTTAATAACAGAAATACATATCAAAGTGAAAGCAAAAGCATTGAAATCTCTACTTATTATGCTGCTTCTCGCAGTTCAGCTTACAGCCTATGCTGACCGCGACGGCGGCGGAATGATATCGGGAAAGATAATATCAGACGGCAAGCAGCCTGTAAGTTTTGCCACTGTGATGCTTAAAGGCACGGCTCACGGCGCGCATACCGACAGCCGCGGCATATACCACATCACCGCGCCTGCCGGTCGTTACAGTCTGGTAGTGTCGGCAGTAGGATACAAAACCATAGAGCGTGAGGTTACCGTTAAGGCCGGATTGCGCCAGCAGATAGACTTTAATATAAAGGAAGACGCCATACAGCTTGCAGAGGTTTCGGTAGTATCGGCAGGCGTAAGCAGGGTGAAAAACTCGGCTTACAACGCCGTAGCCGTTGACACAAAAGACATGCTCAACACAACCAAGACACTGAGCGAGGCGCTCACCAAGACGCCCGGACTTAAACTGAGAGAGTCGGGCGGAGTTGGTTCAGACATGAACCTCATGCTCGACGGCTTCAGCGGCAAGCACGTAAAGATATTCATAGACGGCGTGCCCCAGGAGGGCGTCGGCAGCTCGTTCGGCCTTAACAACATACCCGTCAGCTTTGCCGACCGCATAGAAGTCTATAAGGGAGTTGTGCCCGTAGGCTTCGGCACAGACGCCATAGGCGGCGTAATCAACATCGTTACCAACCGCAAGCGGCGCCGCTGGTTTGTCGACGCGTCTTATTCTTACGGCTCGTTCAACACGCATAAGTCTTACATCAACTTCGGACAGACTTTCGGCAACGGTCTTACTTATGAGATAAACGCCTTTCAGAACTACTCTGACAACAGCTACCACGTAGACGCCCCGGTGTTCGACTTCGGCTCGCAAAGCATTGATACTAAAAGACTTTTCCGTGTAAAGCGATTCAATGACACCTATCATAACGAGGCAGTCGTGGCAAAATTCGGGCTAACCGGCAAGAGCTGGGCCGACAGGCTGATGCTCGGTTTTACCTATTCGCACATATATAAGGAGATACAGACAGGCGTAAGGCAGAAGACTGTGTACGGACAGAAACACCGTCACGGCCATTCGCTAATGCCGTCGCTGGAGTATTCGAAACGCAATCTGTTTGTCAAGGGGCTTAGCGTGGTGGCCACAGCCAATTACAACCGCAACACTACGGTGAACGTCGACACCGCAAGTTACCGCTACAACTGGCTCGGCGAGCGGCAGCATACAAGTTCGCCGGGCGAGCAGTCGTATCTGTATTCAAGGGCAGACAACGACAACTGGAGCGCTACTCTCAACGTGAACTACCGTATAAGCAGGTCGCACACGCTGACTCTGAACAACGTTTTCAACGCATTCAGCCGCGACAACACGTCGCTTCTATACGGACGCGAGGACAAAGACCCCATATCAAAGGACATGAGGAAGAACATCACGGGACTGTCTTACAGGCTTATGCCGTCAGATAAGTGGAACGTTTCGCTCTTCGGTAAGTATTACCGCCAGTATGTGTCAGGCCCGGTGGCTGTCGACGAGAACGCGAGCAGCTTCGTCAGAACCGACCGCACGATTGACTCATGGGGCTATGGCGCAGCCGCGACTTACTTTGTTTTTGACGGTATTCAGGCCAAGCTGTCGTATGAGAAGGCATGCCGTCTGCCCACGATTGAGGAGATGTTCGGTGATGAAGACCTTGAGTCGGGCAGCGTGCTGATACGTCCTGAACGCAGTGACAACGTCAATCTTAGCCTTAGCTGGAACAAGTCGTTCGGCATCCACTCGCTCTATGTGGAGGGCGGAATGGTCTACCGCGACACGCGCGACTACATCCAGCGCAGCATAGCAGCACTTAGCGGTAACCGCGAGGGTGCGTTTTATGAGAACTACGGTAAGGTGAAGACTACTGGTTTCAATCTTTCCGCGCGCTATTCTCTCGGCCGATGGCTCAGCGTAGGCGGCAATTTCACGCAGATGAACGTGCGCGACAACGAGAAGATAATGGTAGGCAGCACCTCTGTGGCTAACCCTATGTATAAGTCGCGAATGCCTAACGTGCCCTGGCAGTTTGCCGACGCCGATGTAAACTTCTACTGGCACGACCTGCTGAAAGAAGGAAATACGCTCACCCTGACCTACGACAACCAGTATCTGCATAGCTTCTGCTACTACTCTGAGGGCGTGCAGGCTGTCAATCTGAGCGACTATATAGTTCCGACGCAGTTCTCTCACAATCTCACTGTAACTTACAGCATGTGCAACGGGCGCTACAACGTGTCGTTCGAGTGCCGCAACTTCACTGACGAGAAGCTTTACGACAACTTCAGTCTGCAAAAGGCAGGGCGCGCGTTTTACGGTAAGGTCAGGATAAACTTCGGCAAATGATGCGCCGCCGGCAGTGATACAATAGAATAAAGTATAACGGATTAATATATTAAGACAAATGAAAAAGAACAGTTTTTTGACCGTAACGCTTGCTTTGGCGGCCTCGGTATTATCACTGACGTCATGTTCTGACGATGCTGCCGACAACGGAGGAGGCGCAGCCTCTGGTCTTACGAATCCTTATGTCGTGGCTACCACGGTAACAGGCTCTAACGCCACAGCTAACATACTGACCTCGGCAGCATCTCTCGAAGGCGAGATTACGCCGTCAGGTCTGGCAAACGACGGCGCCACTTACTGGGTGTTCCACGGCCGTAAGTATCTTTATGCCTTAAACTATCATCAGGGAGAGAGCGGCACAACCTATTCGTACATACGCAATGGACTGACCGGCGCACTCGAACAGCGTGCCAAGGAGTATTTCGTTACACGCTTCACAACCTACGGCGTGTATGACAACTACATAATGACGACGTCGAGCGGCGACGGCAGCACGGCCTGGGCCGACCCCGTAACAGGCTATCTGCCACAGGCGTTCAATATTTCTTATCTCGATGTTGATAACGAAACGTTCACTTCAAACACCGTTTCTGCCGGCGGTAGCAAGGCTTCTGTTACCGATACTGACTACATCTGCGAGAACTTTCTGGGCAACGGCGAGTACGTAACCCTTGCCGGTCTTGAGCAGGTAGGCGGCAAGATATACAGCGCTGCCGTGCCGATGGGACTGTCGCAGTACGGTTGCCAGCAGTTCACTGACGCCGCACGCACGCAGTACAGATGGGTGCGACCGGGCTATGAGGACCTGATAAAGACAGAGAGCGGAGGTTCGGGCAGCAGTTCTTATGACAAGGATGAGCTGCAGTGGACTCAGTGGCCCGACGAGTGTTGGGTTGCGATATTCACCGACAAGACGCTGAAAGAGAAGAAACTGATAAAGACCGACAGGATAAGTTATGCCTGCGGAAGAATGAAGTCGCAGTATTATCAGATGGTATGGGCTACCGACGACGGCCGTTATGTTTACGTCATCTCGCCGAGTTACGCCAAGACGATGGCCGACACGCGCCAGCAGACAGTTCTGCCGGCAGGAGTTGTGCGCATAGACACGTCAGTTGAGGATTTTGACGATTATTACTGCAATCTTGAACTGCTGTCGCCCAACGGACTTCTGCGCAGCTGGTATATCGGCGGCGACAGTTTCCTGTTCCTTATGTATGACGCTCCGATAACCTCGTCGGATAAGACCGCCAACCGTCTGGCCGTGTTCAACGCTTCAGCCAAGACACTCACAGAGGTTACAGGACTGCCTGCCGACGTGTCAGGGTTCGGCTCTACTCCTTATATGGAGGACGGTTATGCCTACGTGTCGGTAAATACGGCTTCGGGTTATCCTGCCGTATGGAAGATAGATCCGGCCACCGGAGTGGCTGCCAAGAGCCTTACTGTGAACGGAGCTACCACCATTAGTGCCGTAGGACGCATTGACTGAAAAAATCTTTTGATTACCTTTGACGCTTTGACTGCGGTCTGCCGGAATATATAAGAATATTTCCGGCAGACAATATTTTTATTGATTTTGCGTTAAATTAATACTTATGAAGAAGATTTTCTTAAAATTCCATTTGTGGTTGGCCGTTCCTTTCGGCATAATTGTTACTATTATTTGCTTTACAGGAGCAATGCTTGTGCTTGAGCCTGATATTGTGAAGATAATTAACCGCGACATGATTTACACTGAAAGTCCGCGCCATACGGTGCTGTCTGTCAAGGATATTGTCGCGAGAGTAAAGCCGACGCTGGCTCCTGATGTTGAGATTACAGGCGTAACGATGTATTCCGACCCTGAACTTGCATGCAAGGTGAACCTCTCTAAGCCCCGTAGGGCAGCGGTTTATGTTGACCAGTACACTGGCGGAATTAAAGGAAAGTATGAGCGTCCGGCGTTTTTTGACACCATGCAGAGGCTCCACCGCTGGCTGCTCGACAGTCCTTCAAATAACGGCGGAGTGTTTTGGGGACGTGTTATCGTGGGCACTTCCGTAATAATTTTCGTGCTTCTGCTGTTGTCGGGAATAGTTATTTGGTGGCCTAAGACGCTTCGTGGTTTGCGCAACGGATTGAAGATAACGGTCAATCGCTCGCGTCATCTGTTCTGGCGCAGTCTGCATGCAGCAGGCGGAATGTATGCTCTTGTGTTCCTGTTGCTTATGGCTTTGACTGGCCTTACATGGTCGTTCAAGTGGTATAGCGACGGTTTCAATGCTCTTTTCGGTGTTCATGAAACCGAGAAAAGCAGTTCGCAGGACAGTTCCTCAAAGACAACGAAGGCTGGAGGCAGTGCCGACGGCGGAAAGTCTGACGGCAAAGAGATGGCTGATAGAGCCGGTAATCCGACCGATATTTATGCGAAATGGCAGGATGTTTACAACTATCTGCGCACTCACAACGCCGGATATGAGCAGATAACAGTGTCTGAAGGCTCTGCCGATGTGTCTTTCGGAGCGCTCGGGAACCAGCGTGCTGCCGATAAGTATAAGTTTGACAATGCGACAGGACGTATCATTTCAGCCTCTATTTATTCAGAAGGTGGAGTGTCGTCTAAAATCAACGGTTGGATATGGTCGGTGCATACAGGCCGTTGGGGCGGACTGCTGACTCGCCTGATATGGCTTATCGCCGTGCTGATCGGTACAGCTCTGCCGCTTACCGGCTATTATCTTTGGATACGGCGTCTGTTCCGTCGTTCACGCTGACATCGTGATTAGTTGAGTGCAAGAGGTGATATTCCTGTCAGAAAGAATATCACCTCTTGTGCTTTATGTGCTCTGTTATTGTCCGTTCGCATTGTAACAGAAGATTTTAAGGTGGTAATCAAAATGTAAAATTGATACATTTATCGGTAAATCAGGTACGCGCCTGTATGTTGATAATTATTACTTTTGCACAAAACATTCTTACTTATGATTACCAAAATATACAAAACTCTGGTTGCGGTGGCGCTGACCGCGCTTGTCTGCAATCCTATAAAAGCTCAAAGCAATATGAAAAACGTACTTAACGAGAGGCAACAGTGCATGGTTGCTATCTCTTGTCTTGAGGCCAAAGGCGACGTGAAGGCTCTGGCCGGAGCCATAAACAGCGGTCTTGACGCTGGTCTGACGGTAAGTCAGATAAAGGAAGCGTTGTCGCAACTTTACGCCTACACAGGTTTTCCGCGCAGTCTTAACGCACTTGGAACACTTCAAAGTGTACTCGATGAGCGCAAGAGTCGTGGCATAAACGACCCTGAAGGAAAGGATGCCGACCCGTTGCCTGCTGACTATGACGCGCTTAAACAGGGCACGGAAGTGCAGACACAGCTGACCGGCAAGCCCTTTACATACGATTTCGCGCCTGCTACTGACTACTATCTTAAAGCTCATTTGTTCGGCGATATATTCTCACGCGACAACCTTACGCACGCCCAGCGTGAGCTGGTTACGGTCAGCGCGCTGTCTGCTTTGGAAGGATGCGGCTCACAGTTGAAGTCGCATGTCAGCGGCGCACGCAACATGGGACTTACCGATGCGGAGATTCATTCAATCCCGGAGGTGCTGGCTGAGAGAGTCGGCGACGTCGAGGCTTGGCGCGCAAGGAAAGCCATTGCAGAGGTTTACGGCACTGATTTCAGTGAAGGACGCCCTGTAAGCGACCCTATGTTTCCTAAAGGTGAGCCTAATTCGGCATACGCAAAGTATTTCATCGGCGATAGTTTCCTCGCTCCTTTAAGCTCCGGCAAGGTGCCAGTCGCCAACGTAACGTTTGAGCCTGGCTGCCGAAACAACTGGCACATACACCATAAAGGCATACAGGTGCTTATCTGTGTAGGCGGTACAGGCTGGTATCAGGAGTGGGGAAAGCCTGCACGCAGACTCAATCCGGGCGATGTTGTCGAGATTCCTGAAGGCATGAAGCACTGGCACGGAGCCACTAAGGACAGCTGGTTCCAGCACGTAACGTTTACCGTTGCTGAGCCGGGAGCTACCAACGAGTGGCTTGAGCCGGTTACAGATGAGGAGTACGGCAAGCTCGACTGACAGCAACCGACATCCAGCCGTTGTTTTACAGCTTTGTCATAAAGTAACTCCGGCGGTCATGACGCTTTCTGATTAATGTCAATACAAGACAGAAAACGTCATGACTGCCGGCTTTTTTATTATTGTTTTTATTGACTATTGACGGTCGTTTCATATTTGAACAGTTGTTTAAAACGTCGCGTTATAGCATACAGATTTACACAATCCGTTGCTTTTCTTGTATATTTTGCCATCATTTTGTCAAAAAACTTGCAGACATTGTCAGCCATATAAAATATTTCTGTAACTTTGTCCACGCTTAGAGAGTTACGGTAATCGTTTGTACTTCTTTGTGTTTCAGAGTCATAACGGTTAATCGGATACAGTTGATTGTAAGTTTAAATGACAGCAAAAACAGTCGGACTCAATTAAAAATAAGTATCATTAAATTTTTATTATAGTCGAAATACGATTATTCAGTTTTATGAAGAGAATGTTATTTATTGTCGTTGCCTTATTGACAACAACCCTGACCTTTGCACAGGAGCAGGAGAATAAGGCAGCGAAGTATGAAGTGGAAATGCCTTCATTCTGGACAAACTGGTATGTACAGGTAGGTTTGGACATGTCGTTGCAGAATCCTTACGGCCATGATTTTTCCCGTGTTTTCCCTAACGGAAAGACATTTGGTGTGAACGCAGCTCTCGGCCGATGGTTTACTCCGGTGTTAGGATTGAGGGCAAAGGTGAACTGGGAGAACGGTATCGGACTTTTCAAGAACGGCCATGCCAACTGGCTGGCACCGTTTTACGACCCGGGAAGGAATATGCACAGGGGCGGATACATGACCGTTACCGGCGATATTCAGATCAATGTTCATAACCTTTTCTTGGGTTATGACAAGGAAAGACTGTGGAATCTGATTGTATATCCGCGTGCCGGAATAGATTATAACTTCGGAGTTTCAAAGGGTTCACCGCTGTTGGGCTTGGGCGTTCAGAACACTTTCAGGCTTAACGACCGCTATCTGCTCTATCTTGATGTTGCCTATAATGGCGTATCGAGCGGACACACAGGAGTGGAGAAGGGCACAGGCATAGGCTCAAACTCCAACGGATTCTTTGTCATAGAGTGTGGTGTTCAGTTTAATTTGGGTAATCAAGGATTTAAAAAGGCTAATCAATAATGAAAAAGATAATACTTGGACTGCTTTTGCTTCTGTCTTTCAACTGCGTAAACGCGCAAGAGGAGAAGCCCGTAGTGATAGGCAATTCGTTTTGGTCTAACTGGTATTTGCAGGCCGGTCTTGACATGTCGTTGCAGAATCCTTACGGCAAGGACTTCTCAAAGACGTTTCCTAAGGGCAAGACTTTCGGACTTACAGGTGCTGTCGGCAAGTGGTTCTCACCTGAAATCGGACTCCGTTTCAGACTTAACTGGGAGAACGGCTTCCCTTTGTTTAAGAATAATCACCTTGAATGGGTAGGCAGCGGCGACTACGCCAACAATATGGACGGCGGCGGATATATTCTTGCTTATGTAGACGTGCAGCTCAGTGCGGTGAACATTATCGGCGGTTACGACCGTGACAGAAAGTGGGATATAGTAGTATTCCCGCGTGCCGGTCTGTCTTCCAATCTTGCAACAGGCTCTGGCTCGCCGATGGTAGGCGCCGGTTTTGGCGGTACATACCGTATCGACGACCGTTGGAGTGTTTACGCTGACATGGCTTATCAGGTTACGACGAGCGAGTTTTTCGACGGCGTAGGCTCTGGTACAGGTATGAGCGTAAGCACCGGTTGCAACGGTTTCTTCGATTTCCACGTAGGCGTACAGTTCAACTTAGGCAAGAGAACGTTCTAATAAACAGCAATATACGCGCTGCTTGCAGTAAGCCGCGGCGGTTTAAACGGCTGCCGTTATGCTTCTGTCTTAAAGTCAGACGCTATGATAATAAAAACAGGATGAGCTTTGTTCAGGCTCATCCTGTTTTCTTTTTCAGTGTATTTATCCGTTTCCTTTTTATCAGTTTATACTGAAACAAACTGCCTTATGCAGTTTATTTCAGATGTTTTTTCATCCATTCCATCTGGTTACGCTCCGTCGCGTCTGACGTCCAATGCTCGTTTATCGGCGTTATAAGCGACTCTTTGTTGCATTTCAGAGTGTTCCATACGGCGTAACTTGTCGTCGGCGGACAGGTGTTGTCATTGTATCCCCAAGTCATGTAAGTGTCGGCTTTCACGTGTCGGGCGAAGTTTACAACGTCATAATAAGCCATTGTCCTGATGTTTTCGGGCGTAAACATATTCTCCATTTTGTTGAAGTGAGGGTATCCGCCGGTGTGTCCGTAGGCGTAGGCCGCCATGTCGGCCAGTGCCGGATGGTTTACGATGCACTGCGTTACACGGTTGTCGAGTGCGGCAGCGACTATCGACAATGCGCCTCCCTGACTGCCGCCCTGCACTATAACGTTGCGCCCGTCCCACTCTGGCAGGCCTGTAAGCAGGTCAAGACAGCGCACCAGAGCCAGGTAGACACGCTTCATGTAGTAGCGGTCGCGGTTGTCTATGCCGTTGGCAAGATAGCCGTTCTCCTTGCCGTTGAAGGCTTTTGAGATGTCGTTGAATGTCTCGGCAGACAGGCGCGGGTCGAGTCCGTGTATCTCCATTTCCATTCTTATGCAGCCGTTCTCGGCATAATATTTGTGGCGCAGAGGGTCTTTTATCGTCTTTATTCCTGCTCCCGGAGGACAAAGCACTACCGGGCAGCTGCCTTTCGCCGCGTTTTTCGGGTAGAACAGATATGCGTAGACCGACTGATTCTGTCTGTTCAGGTTTACCTTAACAAGGTAACAGTCAATCTTGTCGGTGCAGTATTCTTCGGCTTTCTCCTTAGTATAGGTCAGCGGAGTCTGTCTCATCTGCTCTATGTTGCTGTTCCAGAAGCTGACGAAGTCGTCAGGTTCTTTGGTGTAAGGCATTATCTTTTCAGGAGAGAAGCCTACCTTTATGTGGTGAGTGTACGTTGTTCCGTCGACAGTTGCTTTCAGACGCAGGTCGCGGAAGCCCGGCTCTTTTCTCGTTCCGATGTCTATCTTCGCCCTTCCGTCTTTCAGTCTAACCTTGCCGTGGCGGTCGGCTTTCATCATGTCGTTGGCTATTTCATATTCCACTTCGGCGTCGCGCGGTATTCCGTATTTGTACAGCTGTATCTCTACAACAGCCTTTTCGCCAGTCTGATAGAGCCAGTCTGCATGGTCGGGCACAGTAACCCACAGATAATCAGAGCGGTAAGGATAGTTCTCGGCTGCTGTGTTGAGCCATACGGCACACACCATAAGCAGCGTAAATACAAGTTTTCTCATAAGTTTTAGTGTATTAGTTCTTGTGCAAAGTTAATGCAAACGGTTTTCATTGCAAAATAAATCAGTATGAAATGTTATGATAATAAGTCCGTTTTTTTATCTCTGCATACGGCTACGTAAGCATAGGGCTGCCGTCAATGGTTTTCTGATTAACCGTCTTTTGCCTTCCAATATGCCATCTTTTACAACGCAAAAGGGCATCTTTCATGCACTGAAAGATGCCCTTTTGTAATATATTGAATATCAGTATGTTACGTAAGTAATATTCTGTCGTATAAAAAACGTCAGTCAGCCGTTTCGGTATTCGTCAGGCGTGCAGCCTGTGATTTTCTTGAACAGAGTTGTAAACAGCTTCTCTGTGGCGAAGCCCAGCAGGCTGGCTATCTCGCCGACAGACCTGTCGTCAGCCATAAGCATCTGCTTAGCCATAGCCATACGGCGCAGCTGCACATATTCGCTGACGGTCTTTCCCGTCTCGTTTTTCATCATGTCGTTCAGATATGCGGCCGACATGCCGAGCTGCTGCGCGGCCGTTCCGGCTGTGGGCAGACCTTTCTCGGCAGCCGTTCCCGACTCAAAGTAGCGGTTTATTATGCCGTCGAGTGCGGCTATTGTGTCAACATTGGCGTTGTGTCGGGTTATGAACTGGCGGTTGTAGAACCTGCGGCAGTAGGCCAGCAGCAGGTCGATTATGTTGCTTATAATGGTCTTGCTGTATTCGTCGACACCCCATTCCAGCTCATTGTTGATGTCTTCGAGGCAGCGGCTGACTACTTTCGCCTCGCAGCACGATACGTGGAGAGCCTCGTCTGTGCGGTATCTGAAGAACGAATATTCTTTCAGACGCATGCCGAGCGGGGTGCAACTTATCAGGTTGGGGTGGAATATCAGCAGCGTGCCGTCGTTTGTACTGAGGTCAATCTCCTTGTGCGGAGTGATGAATAGCAGTGTGCCGTCAGAGTAGTCGTAATATCTGTGCCCGTATCTGCCGTCATTGTCAGTGCTGTGTCTGAACATAACGGCGTAGCAGTCAGTCTTGATATGACTGCCGTCGCATGGCGCCGACATGTCGATAAGACTGACGAGCGGGTGCAGAGTCTCGGCGTTGAACGCGCGGTTACATTCGCACACGTAGTTATGGGCATAGCTTTCAGAGTGCATTCTATATTGTTTTTATGCCTTGCCGTTGTGGCTGATGTTACACGTTCACCTTTCTGTATTCGCTTGGAGTCATGCCTGTGTTGCGCTTGAAGTAGCGGTTGAAGTGCTGCGAATACTGAAAACCGAGGTCGTAGCTTATCTCGTTGACAGTCTTTGTCGTGCCGAGCAGTTGTTCCTTGGCCATGTTGATGATTTTGTTCTGTATGTATTCCTGCGGAGTGCGGCCTGTCTCTTTCTTTATAAGGTCGCCGAAATAGTTTGGCGACAGGAAGCATTTCTCTGCAAAATACTTCACCGATGGCAGTCCGTTTACGGCAGCTGTCCTGCCGAGGAAGTAGTTGTCAAGCTCTTCCTCAAACTTGGTCAGCACGTCGCGGTTGACCGCCTTTCGGGTTATGAACTGCCGTTCGTAGAATCTCATGCAGTAGTCGAGCAGCAGTTCGATGTTGCGGCATATCAGTTTCTTGCTGTGTCCGTCGATAGGACGTTCTATCTCAATCTTTATTTTGTCGAGACAGTCCTTGAAGATGGCTTTCTCCTGCTCTGACAGATGCAGTGCCTCGCGCGACGAGTAGGAGAAAAACGAATACTGCTTGATTTCCTGACCGAGCGACGTTCCGCGTATAAGGTCAGGGTGAAACAGCAGTCCTGTGGCGTTAGGCTTATAGTCAGGCCTTAGCTTTATGTGGACAACCTGCCCCGGAGCGAAGCTCGTTACCGTGCCCTCCTGATAGTCGTAGGGCATGCGTCCGTAGGTTATGTCGCCGCAGTAGGTCTGCTTCAGGAACAGCGCATATACGCCGTAGCTGTATGTTATGTCGCCTTCGAAGGGAAACCGGCTTAGCGTTTTCTCATCGATTACGGTTACAAGCGGATGCTTTGTCTCAACACCCATCACCTTGTTGTAGTCGTCTATGGAGTCAACCTTGAATATTTTTTCCATGTCAGTCGCCTTTGTTTTGTTTCTGCAAAAATAGCGATTATGGCTGAAAAGGCGTGTACACCATTTACTGATTTTGTTATCTTTATTACGTTTTAAGGCGGCTGTTCAGGCAAGAGCTGATTTTTTGTTACGGCAAACCTTTTGAGGGTAGAGAAAATTAGCTAATTTTGCATTTGACATTAACAAAATGTTATAAGTTTGACGATGGAGATTAATTACAAGATTCAGTTTCCCGATATGATGAAGGGAAAGACTATTCTTTATGTTCACGGATTTGCCTCGTCGGGTCAGTCGGGCACGGTTACCAAGCTGCGTGAGATGTTGCCCGGCGCCACAGTTGTGCCCCCCGACCTGCCTTTGCATCCTGATGAGGCCATGGCTCTGCTCCGTGACATCTGTTCGAAGGATAACCCCGACCTGATTATAGGCACGTCAATGGGCGGAATGTATGCCGAAATGCTTTACGGCTACGACAGAATACTGGTCAATCCGGCTTTTCAGATGGGCGAGACCATGTATAAGCACGGGCACGTTGGCAAGAACACGTATCACAGCCAGAGGCTCGACGGTGTGCAGGACTTCATACTTACGAAAGCCATGGTCGAGGAGTATAAGGCCACCACGGAGCAGTGCTTCAGCGGAGTAACCGATAAGGACCGCGATGTGCTGGTCTATGGACTCTTCGGAGATGAAGACCAGATTGTTGATACACGCGACATCTTTACTGAACATTACCGCAACGCCATAAGTTTCCACGGCGAGCATTACATGAACGACAAAGTGCTGCTTCACTCGCTTATACCTGTCGTGCAGTGGATTGACGACCGTCAGAACGGACGTGTGCGCCCTATTGTCTACATAAGCATCGACGCGCTGCGCGACGCACGCGGCAACCAGCACTCAAGTGCGGTCAAGGCTTACCGCTATCTGCTTGAGAACTACACGCTGTATGTGGTCGCGGCTGCGCCTACCAACAATCCGGGATATATAGCTGACGTAACGGCATGGGTGAACGACACGGTGAACGTGCCGGCGTGGAATCATCTGATATTCACCAACCGCAAGGATCTGCTTTACGGAGATTACCTTATCGACCCGTCGGCAGAGCTTGGCGCGCCTGACTTTGTAGGAACGAGAATAGTCTTCGGCGACGATACTTTCAAGACTTGGGAGGAGATTATCGAGTTCTTCAGTCGTCTTGGTGGACAATAATATTTGTATTAAACCATACATACAGGCCGCTTACGGCGGCCTTTTGTCTGTTATATAAAATTTTGTGCAGGGCTGTAATGCGTCCTGTCAGTCGGTTGCTTTTATGAATTATCTTTACTCACGTATCCTTGAGATTGTAGGAATGTGTACGGCCGTGAAGCCGGCTACGCTCAACAAAATGGCGCATGAGACGCTTGTGCTCGCGTGTCATGAAGGACTGCGCGGCACTGGTCAGGCTTACGGTAACCTGTTT
The DNA here is from genome assembly GCA_902491375.1 of uncultured Prevotella sp. GTDB lineage: Bacteria > Bacteroidota > Bacteroidia > Bacteroidales > Bacteroidaceae > Prevotella. The sequence goes on along the minus strand of CABUHE010000006.1, from coordinate 31,257 downwards.
TCGCAGGTCGATTATCTTTGCCGTAAGCATCATGTAAGGCTGGCCGACAGGGTGCAGATACAGGCCATGCGCCGCCATTCAAACAGCAATGAGGAGCTGAGCCGCGATGATTTCATGTACGACATGCGCGCCCTTAGCCGCTTCATCTCTGCCGTTACGGGCGATGATGTGCCGGGCGAACTGCTCCGTCTGTTGCCTGCCAACGACCGTCCTTACGACCGGGCAGACGGCATTGACGTGCGTTATGTGCGCTGCATAGTGCGTGAGTGGGACGACAGTTATGTTTATGTGTCGGCCGAGAAAGGCCTTTCGGCGCGCCTGATTGCCGTCGATATTTCCGACGAAGACTTTGTTTATCTGCGCTCGTTGCTGCAAGATGGCATGCAGCTCAATTTGCTCGACTGCAAGATGAGCCGCCCGGAGGCTGCCGGATGCCGGTTGCCTGAGGGCGTGGCTGACGTCGTTGTGCCCGGACTTGTAGTTGTTGAGCCGGATTATCTTATTGATATAAGCTCGATAGCGGCGTGCTTCAAGGACTACGGACACCATCCGCTGACGTACACCATAGAGCGGATGAGCCCCAAAGCCAACAGCTCAGCCATTCTGTTGGGTAATCTTGCAGGAGCTGTTCTCGACGGTGTTGTCAACGATGACGAAAAGTTCAGTCTGGCCGATGCTATCCGGACGAACTTTGCCGACAAGGCTCTTGAGTATTCAGCGTGTACAGATTTCAACGCCGTTAAGTACAAGCACGACATAAGTGTGCAGTCGGCCAACATCAGACAGGCGGTAGACGTGATGTTCAGTGAGTATGACCGGCGGCGCGCTGTGCTTGAACCGTCGTTTATCTGCGAGAAACTTGGTTTGCAGGGACGTGTCGATATGATGACGACCGACTTCAGTCTGCTTGTTGAACAGAAGTCGGGCAAGAACTGGAACATAGAGACCGGGCGCAACGGCAGTCACGGCAGCCGCCAGCTGGAGCCGCATTATGTGCAGTTGCTGCTTTATTATGGAGTGTTGAGATATAACTTCAACCTCGGTTTCGACCGTACTGACATACGCCTTCTTTATTCAAAATATCCTCCGGCCAACGGTCTTCTGGCTGTTGCTTTTTACCGTAAACTGTTCCGTGAGGCCATTAAACTGCGCAACCAGATTGTCGCAACCGATTATTATATAGCCCGTAACGGCTTTCAGAAGATACTTCCGCTGCTTAGTCCTGACACTGTAAATACAGTCGGAATGAGCTCGGATTATTATGTGAGGTGGCTTTTGCCGAAGATAACGGCCGTTACTGAGCCGCTGAAAAAACTTTCACCGCTTGAGCATGACTACTTCTGCCAGATGATGACGTTCACCTATCGTGAACAGCTTATGTCGAAAGTAGGGTCGCAGGAAGGTGTAAGCAGATGCACGGCAGACCTCTGGAATATGCCTTTGGCTGAGAAAATAGAGACCGGCAACATATATACAGGCTTGACGGTAAAGGCTAAGGAATGTTGCGAAGGCGGCGATGTGCCTGCCGTTATAACGCTTTCGGTACCCGGACAGGGTGAAGGTTTCCTGCCGAACTTCCGTCGCGGAGATATGGTTTACCTCTATCAGTACCGTGAAGGAGAAGAGCCTGACGTAAGGAACAGTCTGCTTTATAAGGGCGGAATTGTTAAAATACGCACCACGGAGATAACTGTGGCACTGGTGAACGGACAGAAGAATCCTGAGATTTTCAAGGTTCATGAAGACGGCGACACTGCTCTTTATGCCATAGAGCATGCCGGAGGCGACTCTGCCGGCGGTGGAGCAGTGAAAGGATTGCATGAGTTTATCACTGCGCCTGCCGACCGCCGTAACCTGTTGCTTGGACAGCGGGAGCCGCAACGTGACGATTCTCTCAAACTGACACGTGCTTATAACGATGCTTACGACGACATATTGGAGCGTGTTAAGCAGGCGCGCGACTACTTTCTGCTTGTCGGTCCTCCAGGAACGGGCAAGACTTCGATGGCTATTAGATTTATTGTTGAGGAGGAACTTGCAGCCGAAGGCACGTCAGTTCTGCTCATGGCATACACCAACCGTGCCGTGGATGAACTCTGCGCGATGCTTTACGACGCGCAGATTGACTACATACGAATAGGCAACGAATACAGTGCTGACCCTCAGTGCAAGCCGCATCTGCTTGGCGAGGCAGTAAAGTCGTGTCCTCGTCTTGACGCTATAAAGGAACGGATAAGGTCAGTAAGAGTGATAACCGGCACAACGTCGATGCTTGTCTCACGTCCTTTCGTGTTCGACATAAAGCATTTCACGCTTGCTGTTATTGATGAGGCTTCGCAGATATTGGAGCCGAATATCGTAGGACTGTTGGCTGCCCATCGTGCCGGAAGCGACGGACAGCAGGCTTGCAGGATAGATAAATTCGTGCTGACGGGTGACCATAAGCAGTTGCCGGCTGTTGTTCAGCAGGATGAGAGCGGCTCGGCTGTAAGCAGCAGACTGCTGCGTGACATCTGTCTTGACGACTGTCGCGACTCGTTATTTGAGCGTTTGCTTCGCTTGGAGCGCAAGGCCGGACGTCAGGATTTTGTCGGTGTGCTGCGCCGTCATGGCAGAATGCACCCTGATGTGGCTGATTTTCCATGCCATGAGTTCTACCACGACGAGCAGTTGCGCCCCGTACCGCTTCCTCATCAGTGTGAAACCTCGCTCGAATATGCCGACATCGGCATGCACGACGCGCTCGACTCGTTGCTTCGCACGCACCGTATGATATTCCTTCCGTCTCGTCTTTGCCGTCGTCCAGACGTTTCAGATAAGGTAAATACGGACGAAGCTGCCATCGTCGCAGACGTTCTCAGACGTGTAAGACTTATGCTTGGCGACAGTTTTAAGCCAGAGAAAAGCATCGGAGTGATAGTTCCTTACCGCAACCAGATAGCTGTAATAAGAAAGGAAATAGAGCAGTTCGGCATGCCGGAGCTTGAGGCTGTGTCGATAGATACAGTCGAACGTTATCAGGGAAGTCAGCGGGATGTCATTGTGTATTCGTTCACCGTGCAGAACGTATGGCAACTGGAGTTTCTTGCCGGAAGCTGTTTTACCGATGCAGGACGTGTGATTGACCGTAAACTTAACGTGGCTCTGACACGTGCGCGGCGACAGATGATAATGACAGGCAACGTAGGCATACTGTCAGCAAATCCTGTCTTCAGCCGTCTTATTGCCTATGTCAGCGAAAAAGGAGGCATGATGTTGTAGGCAAATGGCACGGTCAGAGTGCGTAATATTATTTAAGTAATAGGTTCGGATTTGTCAGAATATTAAAGATGTAATGGCTTAAAAATAAAAATGGGACTCCGCTGAGTCCCTCATTCCATTGTTAACCTTAAATCTAATACTATGAAAAACACGCTGCAAAGATAATAAGAAACTGAGGCAAATAGTTGCTTTTGTATGATATTTTTGATAAAAAGTAATGATTTATTGATTTAAATCAAAAATAAAAGTCTTTTTGATAGTAGTTTTATCAGTTAACCGACTTATTGTTGTACGTATAAAAAAACGGGCAGACATGTGTCTGCCCGTTTTTCAGAATATGTTTAAGAACATTATTTTTTGTAGTTCTTGAGACCCTTTTCAAGAAACTCTGTATACTTCTTTATGTCCTCATCGTAGCTGTATGAGCCTGCAAGTGGTTTGCCATGATTGTCTACTATTACATAGAACGGCTGTGCGTTGGCTCCGAACTTGTTGCGTTGCAGATAGCTCCACTTGTCACCAACGGTGCGCAGAGTGCGCTTCTTGCCGTTCTCCATAACTTCCATAGGCTTGTCGAGTGGCTGTTTGTCGTCTACATAGAGAGATACAAGAACGAAGTCTTTGTTAAGTTTGTCGGCTACCTGCGGGTCTGTCCATACAGATGCTTCCATCTTACGGCAGTTCACACAGCCGAATCCTGTGAAGTCGATCATTACCGGCTTGCCTTCAGCCTGTGCTGTTGCCATGGCCTGCTCGTAGTTAGTGAAGCGTGGCTTAACCTCGTTGTGGTAAAGGTTGAAGTCCTGTGTGTTCATAGGTGGTGCGAAAGCGCTGACTGCCTTACATGGTGCGCCCCAAAGACCAGGAATCATATAGACTGTGAAGGCCAGTGAGATAAGTCCCAACATCATGCAGGGAACGGGCATAGGCTCGTTAGAATCGCCGTCGCTGCGGAACTTTATCTTGCCTAAGAGATATAGACCGAGGAGTCCGAAGATTACAATCCAGAGTGAGAGGAATACCTCACGGTCGAGCAGTCCCCATCCGTATGCTAGGTCGGCTACTGAGAAGAATTTCAGCGCGAATGCCAGTTCAATGAATCCGAGTACAATCTTTATTGTGTTCATCCAGCCACCTGACTTCGGTGCCTGCTTGAGCCATGTCGGGAAGAGGGCGAAGAGTGTGAACGGAAGTGCCAGTGCTACGGCGAAACCGAGCATACCGATAGCCGGGCCGACGATGTTGCCTGAGGTGCTGACCTCAACGAGCAGGAAGCCGATGATTGGTCCGGTGCATGAGAATGACACAAGAGTAAGGGTGAACGCCATGAGGAATATGCTGAGCATACCGCTCGTTGACGATGCCTTGTTGTCAACTTTGTTAGTCCATGAAGAAGGCAGTGTCAGCTCGAACCAGCCGAAGAATGACAGTGCGAACACTACCAGCAACAGGCAGAAGAAGATGTTGAACACGGCGTTTGTCGACAGTGCGTTGAGCGCGCTGGCTCCGAGAATTGCCGTTATGGCAAGACCGAGAGCGAGATAAATAACCACGATTGAGATACCGTAGGTTATAGCGTCGCGTATACCTTTCTTTTTATCTTTTGAACGCTTTAGGAAGAAGCTGACCGTCATAGGAATGATAGGCCATACGCAAGGTGTGAACAGAGCAATGAATCCGCCGACCAGACCCATAAGGAATATGTAAATGAGTGAGCGGTTGGCTGTACCCTGCTCACCGTTCATGGCGTGAAGCTCGTCGATAACCGGTGTCCAGAGTCCGGTTGTGTCAGTTACTGCCGGCACTGCGGCCATGGCTGTATCGGTGGCAGTGGTGTCTGCCTTTACTGTATCTTCAGCAGTTGCTTCCTCTTCAGCCTCAGGAGCATCGGCAGGGCCGTTGCCCTTATAGTCGAACTCAACCTGTGTAGGAGGCATGCACATCTCGTCGTTGCAGGCTCCGTATTCCAGATAGCCTTTTACGTGATACGTCTTTGCCGTGATTTCATACTTCTGCACGAAGCTGACACTTTTCTCAAAGTAACGTAGGTTCATGCCGAACATGTTGTCATACTGGCTTATCTCCTTGCCTCTGTGTTTCAGTCCGCCTACGGCTTTAACTCCTTCAGACTTCTCAGTGTGCAGAGTTGCCGATGTAGGTCCGTCAGACGGCATGCCGGTAGAGTAGACGTGCCATCCGGCGTCTATCTTGGCAGAGAAGATAACTTCAATTTCAGTAGGTGATACCTTCTTCTGGCTCACTCTGAAATGTACAGGGTCTTGCATCTGTGCTGCGGCCGTCATGGCGAAGACGGTAAGCAGCAGCGTAATGAATGTAGCCTTTACTTGTTTCATATTATTGTCTTGTTTGATATTTTTCGTTGTTGTCCGGCGTCCGCGTTCCGCTCTGTCTGCCTGTTGCCTGTGTCGGCAGTCTTGTAGGGTCGCGGCTTGTGCCAGGTTGTTATACGTTCTTTGGTTTTGTCTTATGCGTCATGATGTTAAGCACGAACTTGTCGGTCTCATCCATGCCGCGTCTGCCTATCTCAGTAAGGTTGCGTATGCTCTGGTCGACATCATCGTCGATTATTCCTTCAACTGATGTTACGTGTTTGTTCTGAATGGCCAGCATAGCGCTCAGCACGGCAGTGCTTACGCCGGATGTCAGTTTGAGTGCGCAGCTCGGTTTTGCTCCGTCGCATATCATTCCTGTCAGGTTGGCTATCATGTTCTTTACGGCGAAGGCTATTTGTTCGTAGTTGCCGCCCATCAGGTAGGTTATTCCGCAGCTGCTGCCTGTACTTGCTACTACGCATCCGCACAGTGCCGACAGCGCTCCGAGGTGCTGCTTGATGTAGATTGCAGTAAGGTTGCTTATGATAAGAGCGCGTATTGTCTCCTCGTCTGTATTATGGTTTTCCTCCGCAAACACAACGACCGGCATTGTGGCGCAGATGCCCTGGTTGCCGCTGCCGCTGTTGCTCATCACCGGAATCATGGCTCCTGCCATGCGGGCGTCGCATGCACAGCTTGTGGCTGAAAGCACTTTCGAGAATATTCCTTCGCCCATGATGCCTCGTCCCAGCGGACTGCATAGCGTCTTTCCGAGCTGGTGGCCGAAGTTCTCGTGCAGACCGTCGTTGGCTGCCGCCTCGTTCATCTTCTTTGCATCAAGTATGAACTTGAGGTCTTCGACATCAGTTTCAGTTGCGAAGTCGTACACTTTCCTCAGCGTCAGTTCCACTTCGTCTTCTTGCTCTTCCTCTGATGTGTGTATCGGTTTGTCGAGCGTAACGTCGCCGTCCTTGCGCAGGTACACGAAATTTGTGTGGGCAGTGGCTATGCGGGCCTCAGCCTCATGTCCGCCGGCGCTGCATGTAACTCCGATATACAGCTTATCGGGAGCGTCTTCTTTCAGTTTGATGTGGATGCGTCCCTCGGCTATGTATTTCTTTCCTCTCTCAACTGCGTCACGGTTGCAGTCCTGGAGCACCTCCAGCTCAAGTTCTGACCTTCCGATAAGCGCACCAAGCGCGATGGCGATGGGCAGACCAGTCATGCCTGTGCCCGGAATGCCTACTCCCATAGCGTTTTTCAGTATGTTTGCGCTAAGGCTTACTTCTATTTTCTCAGGCAAAATGCCGAGAGTTTCCTTTGCCTTGGCCACACAGAGAGCCACGGCTATAGGTTCAGTGCAGCCTATCGCAGGCACTACTTGCCTGTGGATAAGCTCTATTATAGCTTTTTTTTCTTCTGATGTAAGCATTGTGAATATCGTTTTCCCGTTGCGAAATTACGAAAATATGAGCAAATGTTATCTTTATTTATGTAAAAAATGCTTATATCAGGCAATTATCTTGCTCTTTTTATCGATGTCTGTCCGCATTTAAAATATGCCATTACTTTTAATAAATGTCTTTTTAAATGCCTTTTGTTTATACTTTGACATGTTAATATGCAATATCTTTTCTGATGCGAGCAAAATATGGTTATTCTGTTTCAGATTGTAAATCAGGACCTTATATGCGGCTCCCGACTGTCTTTTTGTACATTTTGCGACTTTTTATATATCACAATGCGCATCGTCGGCAGTGTCGTGTCGCTCGATATGACAACCAAGACAGCCTTTGAGCTGTCTGTATTCAGGACTGTAATATAAGCTCTGCGTAATGTGCTTCAGTATTTATGTTTCAATGTGTTACCTTAGATGCCCAAACCTTATCTGCTTATCACTGTTATCGGTCATATATTTTGCATTTTTTGTAATGATTATTGAATGTTACTTCCAGATTGATATGCAAATGCGAAATATATTGTATTTACAACACTGTTTATAATAGTCATACTGTAAAAATATACATTTATAATATCCTGATATTCAGCTCTTTCTGCGTGTGCTTATACTTTTATAAGTGTTGTCTATACCCTAATGTCATTTTGTAATTAAACTGCATATTTATGAAAGGTGCTCTTTCGCGTTCTGAAAGGGCACCTTTTGCATTGTAAAAGACCGTCTTTTATCGCCCGAAAGAGCATCTTTCATATTAAGTCCGTTTATCTTGTTGTTAGTCGGCTGGTGTCATTTCCGATAATCTTACATTACCTCTCTCGTGGCCTCGGCCATGCCGCCTTATACCGACATTTCGGTATGTCGGCAGGATACCCATTTCTCGGTATCTTCCGGTGGCCTAAAAGCCTTTTGACGGCCGCAACCAGAAAAACAGGCCAACCTGTTTCGTCGTCGGGACAAGTCGTTCTTTTTTCGGCGTGTGGCGTATCCCCATAACTGGTTATCGGCCGGTGTGATGGCGGTGGATAATTTTTACCTATTTTTAAGTATTGCTAACATTTTGCCGTTGTTGTACTTTTGCAACGGAAAAAGTAACAATAAACATCAAAATTTGCAAAATGAGAACAATCAAGACAATTTTATCTGCCTTTGCCGTTGCGGCATGCTGTCTTGCGCCATGCACCGCCGTGGCGCAAGTGTCGGCTTCCGACAGCGTTTACCAGCACGCCAAGGGCAACCGCCTGAGCATAGGCGGATACGGCGAAATAGCCTATTCACGCAACTTCTACAGCGACAACCCGTTCCGCTATTCCAACCCTTCGTATTATAAGAACGACCCTTCTCACGGCCGTTTCGACATACCCCACGCCGTGCTTTACGTAGGATATGACTTCGGCAAGGGCTGGTCGATGGGTATGGAAATAGAGTTTGAGCACGGCGGCAGCGGCGGCGCGATAGAGAAGGAGGCCGAGGAAGGCGGCGAATGGGAAGCCGAGACCGAGAAGGGCGGCGAGGTAGAGCTGGAACAGTTCTGGGTGCAGAAGTCGTTTGCGCCATGGGCCAACATCCGCTTCGGGCATATAGTGCTGCCCTTCGGACTGACCAACGCCCACCACGAGCCGCTCAACTTCTTCACCGTTTACCGCCCCGAGGGCGAGCGCACCATAATACCGAGCACGTGGCACCAGACGGGCATCTCGTTCTGGGGACGCTCGGGCGACTTCCGTTACGAGCTTCAATTCACGGGAGGTCTCGACGCCATGATGTTCGACCGCACCTACTGGATAGGCAAGGGCGCGCAAAGCCCGTGGGAGTTCGAGGTCGCCAACAAGTTCGGACTGCTGGCGCGCATCGACAACTACACCGTGCCGGGACTGCGGCTTGGCCTCAGCGGATACTACGGGAAGACCATGCACAACACGTTCCCGCACGAATTGGAGACCGACGGCAACCGCTACAAGGACTTGGAGGGCAACATATTCCTCGGCTCGTTTGACTTCACGTACAACGCGCACAACTGGATTGCGCGCGGATATGCCGACTACGGCTACGTGGGCGATGCCGCGGCAATAAGCGCAATCAAGGCAAACCAGTCGTCGGGCACGTCGCCCTACCGCAAGACCGCGTTCGGTTCGCATGCCGTGGCGTTAAGCATCGAGGCGGGTTACGACATATTCTCGCAAATAGAAAAGCTGCGCCGCGCCAAGCAAAAGCTGTACGTCTTCGGCCATTACGAGTATTACGACTCTTACGTTCACAACGCAACGAACACTTACACGAACAAGCACATCGTTGCGGCGGGCATCAACTACTACCCGATACCGCAAATAGCGGTCAAGGCCGAGTACAACCACCGCTTCTTCAAGAGCCAGTACAACGACGAGCCGGCACTCAACATCGGCGTAGCCTACGAGGGTTTCTTCCTCTGACGGCCATACGCCAAACGCAAACTGACAACATCTAAAACCTCAAACAAATAATAAAAATGAAACGTAAAACGAGTTTATTCAGTGCGCTCCTTATGGGCGCGATGGCCGTGACGTCGTTCACGGCGTGCAGCGACGACGACGACATAACGCTCGGCGGCGACAGGGAGAACCCCACCATAGCAAACCAATGGACGGGAATACAGGCCGAGATGTGGGACGTTGCCGACCAGTATGTCAACCAAGTGGTATTCCCAACGTATAAGAACCTGGCCGCCAGCGCCGACGTTCTGTACGAACAGGCCGTAAATATGCAGCAGAAGCACGAGGCAGGGACGCTCACCGACGCCGACGTAGAGGCCGCCTGCGAGGCCTTCAAGACCTCGCGCGAGTACTGGGAGAAGAGCGAAGCCTTCCTCTACGGCGCCGCTACGGACTACAACCTCGACCCGCACATGGACTCATGGCCGCTCGACCAGGGCCAGATGGCCGACTTCCTGTCGAACCCTGACATGGTTGCAGGGCTCTACAGCGACGACCCCATAGCCTTCGTGAACCAGAACAACGCCAACTTCGACACCGCCCTGGGCTTTCACGGCCTCGAGTTCGTGCTCTTCCGCGACGGTGCGCCCCGCAAGGCGGCTGTCTATGACGGCATAGAAGACCACCCGAGCTTCGCCAACGTCACCGTGCAGTGCACCGACGAGCTGGCCTTCCTCGTAGCCGTTGCAGGCGACGTGCGCGACAACTGTTACCGTCTGGAGGTGTCATGGCTGGGCCAACAGGCCGACCCCGACCACGCGGCACGCGTCAAGGAGCTTGGTGTGAGGACCCATGCGCTTGACGACAACGGCTACTACTACGGCGCCGATATGCTCCTGGCGGGCACCGACGGCAGCTCGTATGCCTCAATCAACGCCGCGCTCGTAACCCTCGTAGGCCCGTCGGGATGCGGAAACATCGCCAACGAGGTGGCCAGCCAGAAAATCGGACAGGCCTACCGCGTGGCTACGGGAGCTCCTTCGCTCGACCCGAACGAGCCTGACGCCATCGACTACATTGAGTCGCCGTACAGCAAGAGGTCGTACATCGACTACCGCGACAACATCTACAGCATAAAGAACAGCCTCTACGGCAACATCGACCAGGCGCAACCCGCCGACAAGTCGGTGATGACTTTCCTCCGCAGGAACGGCTACAGCGGCGTCGACGACTTGCAGAACGCGCTTGACGACGCCATCGCCAAGCTGACGACTTGCGTCAACAGCGGCATCGCTTTCGTAGACGACCCGGGCGCACAACAGGCCGGCGACGCAATGCAAGCCGTCGACGCGCTGAACACGCAGCTCGAAGCGGCGTCACAGTGGATATCGTCTGCACACTGATAAGACAATGCTCCACGCCCGCTGAGGCGTGAAACAGCCACGCGGCGTGCTGCATCCCGGCATTGCACGGGAGGCCGCACGCTGTTCGGCCATACATCGGAAACGGTGCAAAAGAGTACAAAAACATTTTAAATTCATTACAAGATGAGAAAGATTATTTATCCTTTCATGGCGGCTGCGGCCATGTTTGCGCTGTCGGCTTGCACCGACGACGACACCGCAGCGACGCTGCACGCCGAGACCGACGCAAACTACGTCGGCACGGCGCAAGGCAACTTCACGGCAGACGAGTGGTATCCGGGCGGCAAGCTGGGCACTACCGACAACATCTACGCCGGCTGTTATGAGGATGAGACGCCTGCCGTGACCGAGCAGGGGCTGGACGACCATTTCAACGAGGGCGATTTGATAGCCAGTGCGAGGTTTACTCTTTCCAACGAACCATACAAGGGTTGGGGGCCGGTAGCTTCGCGACGCTCGTGCGAGGACTGCCATTCCGGCGGCTATTCGCACGGCCATAGCCGCTCCGACTTTAACCCGGAGATGGGTAACGGCTACATTGTCTCGGTATATACGCCCGACTCTCCGGGCAGCAACGACGGCCCGCTGATTGACCATCTGACCACATTTACCATGACGATGGCGCAGACTCCCTTCTTGCCACCGCTCGACCCGGCCCAGGTAAACATATCATGGGAGAACGTTACGGCCATGGAGAGCGGACTGCCCCTGCATTTCCCCGACGGCGAAAAATACTCGTTGAGGTATCCTGCGGTCACCATTCCACAGTCGGCCTTTAACACCGACCCCGCACCTTCGGGCTATGACGTGCGCCTTATAGTGTCGTGCAACTTCCAAGGACTTGGCCTTATCGACGCCATCAGCAACGAAGAGCTTGAGAAACAGTACCGTGCAGAGGCTTCCGCAGGTGTAGAACTGAACCCCATGATGTGGGATGCCGCCGCAGGACAGATGGCCGAAACGGCTTACGCCACCGACTATTACGGCAAGAAGTTCATAAAACGCTTCAACTACGACCTGCTTGAAGGCTGCCTGCAGAACGACGTCGCACTGTGGGACGAGCTGAATATCCTACGCTCAGACAAGCACCAGATATGCTCAACGGAGCCTTGGGCGCGCGCCATGTCGAAAAACCAAGACGTCATAAAGTACATCAAGGAGAACGGCGCCAACCCCATCTCGCCCGTCCATCCATATTATAATGACGGTACGGAGGAAGGCATATCGGAGGCTTTGGCTTACCTCCTGTCGCCTAATGCAGACGTAGACTTGTACGACAATCCATATTATAATTTCAAACCGGAGATGACCGACGACCAGTATTACTCCTTCATGGTTTGGCACAGGGGCTTGGCCGTGCCGCGCGCACGCAACCTTAACGACCCTGACGTGCAGCGTGGCAAGGAGTTGTTCATGAATATGGGCTGTGCAAACTGCCACCGTCCGTCATGGACTACCGGCGAGGACAACTACGGACGCTCTGAAATCCTTGCCGGGAGAGAGCTTCCGCGCTATGCCCACCAGGTGATTTACCCGTACACGGACTTCATACAGCACCGCCTGGCGATGAAGAACGACATACACGGTTCTTGGTGCCGCACCACTCCTTTGTGGGGACGCGGCCTGTCGATGCTGAACAGCGGAGCCCAGGACCGCCTACACGACGCCCGTGCGCGCAACGAGGTTGAGGCCATAATGTGGCACGCTTACAGCAAGCAGAGCCAGGCTTACACCGCAGCCGAGAAGTTCTACAACCTGCCTAAGGCAGACAGGGACGCCGTGGTGAAGTTCTTGCAGTCGATATAGTTCCCAGCAAATAACACCCCGACACTTATCCCTGCCTCCTCAAAATGTGGACAGGGGCAGGTGTCCTGAATGCTAACGGCTACGGCGGAGCCGACGGTTTGCAGTCGGCACTTTCCCTCGTGGCCGGATGAAACAGTATGATTATATTTATAAAAAACAGTGATATGAAAAAGATTATTTATCCTTTCATGGCGGCCGCGTTCGCGCTGTCGGCATGCAGCGATGACGACACGGTTGCGCTGAGGGTTGAGACCGACGCGAAATACGTCGGTACGGCGCAGGGCAACTTTACTGCCGAGGAGTGGTATCCCGGCGGAACGCTTGGAACTACCGACAACGTCTATGCCGGATGTTATGAGGACGAGACTCCGGCAACGGATGCCCAAGGACTGATGGACGCTTTCAACGAAGGCGAGCAGATTTTCGAACGCAGTGTCACTATCAGTACGCCGCCGTTCAAGGGTCTCGGCCCGGCCAGCACCCGCCGTTCGTGTCTTGACTGCCATCCGAGCTACGGCCACGGAAAGCGCTTTGACACCTACACTACTGCTTACGGTAACGGTAACGGATACCTGCTGGTAATCTATCATCCCGACTCTCCCGGCTCAAACGACGGCCCTTACATAAGCGAGGTTACGGGCATGCCGCAGACGCAGGCTACGTCGCCCTTCCTGCCGCCTATCGACGAGAGCCAGATACAGATGTCGTGGAACAAGGTTACAGCCATGGAGAGCGGTCTGCCGTTGCAGTTTCCTGACGGCGAGAAGTATGAGCTGATATATCCTGAGCTGAGCATTCCGCAGTCGGCTTTCAACACTAACCCGAAGCCCGAGGACATAGAAATACGTCTTGAGTCGACCATCGGTATCATAGGTACGGGTCTGCTCGACGCCATTGAGGAGGATGATATAAGGCAGCAGTACGCAAGTACGGCCGAGTATTACAGGGAACAGGGGCTTGACGTTTCTGAATATGTCAACCCGAACTTCTGGGATGCCGCCGCAAACGACTTCGCGTCGGGCGCGTGGTACACTACTTTCGGCAGCGCCGGACAGCTGGCTGACGGCAGCGCGGCCCCGTCGAGGATGGTCAAGCGCTTTACTTACGCGCTGACACGTGCCACTCTGCAGGACGGACCTGGAGCTAACGCCGTGTGGAACATCACCAACGTCAGCCGTCCCGACCGTCCTAAGCTGTACACTACCGACGCATGGGCCAAGGCTATGTCGGAGAACAGCGACGTAATCAGCGCCATCAAGGCCGACCCTACATCGCCTTACTATGCCGACGGCACTGATGCAGGGATAGCCGAGGCCGTGCTTAACCTGCTGAGTCCTAACACCAACCAGTTTGACAACCAGTGGTATAACTTCGAGCCGGACATGACTACCGACCAGTTCTATGCCCTCATGGTGTGGCACAGGGGACTGTCGATACCGCGTGCGCGCAACCTTAACGACCCTGACGTGCAGCGTGGCAAGGAGCTGTTCATGGAGATGGGTTGCGCAAGCTGCCACCGCCCGTCGTGGAAGACCGGCGACGACAACTACTGGACGCCCGAGTGTATCGCTGACAAACCGCTGCCGAGATACCAGAACCAGACTATCTGGCCGTACAGCGACATGATGCAGCACAAGCTGTACATGAAGAACGACATACACGGGTCATGGTGCCGTACCACTCCTTTGTGGGGGCGCGGGCTGTCGAGGGTCAACACCGGAGCTGAAGACCGCCTGCACGACTGCCGCGCGCGCAACGAGGTAGAGGCCATAATGTGGCATGCGTACAGCAAGAAGAGCCATGCGTACTCCTCGGCGGAGAAGTTCTACAACCTGCCTAAGGCCGACCGCGACGCCGTTGTGAAGTTTCTTCAGTCTATCTGACAGTATCATATCTGACTCTTGGCAATCATAATCGTAGTACATGTGTAATTGGCTGATAATCAAGCGTGTTACAAAAGAGCACCTTTTAGGACACAAAAGGTGCTCTTTCACCATGTAAAAGAGTGCCTTTGGCGGTTCAAAAGGTGGCATATTGCAAAACAATACTTTTCATACTTATGTTGCGTAAAGTTCTTTTCGCATTATATTTGCTTGTTGTAGCGTGTATGGGCACAGCTACTTTCATTGAAAAATACCGTGGTACGGATTTTGTTCATACATCTGTTTACGGTTCGTGGTGGTTTGTCGTACTGTGGGTTTTGCTCACAGTTACCGGCGTGGTCTACATCGTTCGTCGTCGCATGCGTCGTCCGTCGGCTGTCATGCTTCATGCTTCGTTCGTGCTGATACTTGCCGGCGCGTTTACAACTCGTGTTTCGGGCGTGCGTGGCACTGTGCATCTGCGCAGCGGCGAGACTGTCAGAACATACGCCGTCAGCAGCCACGGAGGCTCTGAGGCGGAGAAGAGACTGCCCTTCGCATTGAGGCTTGACAGCTTTGCCATAGAATACCACACAGGCACAACGGCTGCTGCCGACTACGTGTCGAGGTTTACCGTTATTG
The DNA here is from genome assembly GCA_902491375.1 of uncultured Prevotella sp. GTDB lineage: Bacteria > Bacteroidota > Bacteroidia > Bacteroidales > Bacteroidaceae > Prevotella. Next base: position 16,065 of record CABUHE010000006.1, on the reverse strand, counting down.
ACGATGACGGTGAGAGATGTGGTGAAGTGTCGATGAACAAAGTTTTTTCCTATCGCTCAGTGCGCCTGTGTCAGTCGTCTTATGACAGCGACATGTCAGGAAGTGTACTTACAGTGAACTACGATCCTTATGGAATACCGCTGACTTATGCAGGTTATGCGCTGCTGTTCTTCTCTTTAGTGATGATGCTTGTCAGTCGCAACGGTGCTTACAGACGGCTGCTCCGCAGTCCGTTGCTCAGAAAAGGTGTGCTGTCGCTGCTTCTTGTCGCAGGACCTTTGTCTGCATACGCCGATGTTGGAGTGCTGCCGAAAGAGACTGCTGACAGATTTGGTAGGCTTTACATTCTGTATGGTGACAGGGTTTGTCCGTTGCAGACGTTTGCTGCCGACTTTACCAAGAAACTCTATGGCAGCAGCACTTACAAGGGTTACACGGCCGAGCAGGTGCTGACTGGTTTCATTTTCTGGGGCGACGAGTGGTGTGACGAGCCGTTGTTCAGACTGAAGAACGAGGCCTTGCGCAGCCGGCTTCAGTTACCGCGGTATTGCTCTGTCAATACTTTCTTCAATAGGGTGATGGGTGGATATATTCTAGGTCCTTACGTTCAGGAGTATTATCAAGGCTCGGCTGATGGGTTTCATAAGGAGGTGGCTGATGTCGATGACCGCTTGATGATGGTTATGAACCTGCGTCGGGGCAGTCTGTTGAAGGTCTTTCCTTTCACTTCAGCAGGCTCAACTGTATGGTATGCGCCTACTGACGGTATGGCAGACAGCCTGATAGGCGATGCACGGCGTAAATACATGCAGAACGTCTTTTCGTTAGTTTATGCTGAAGTCAAGGCCGGGCGTTACAATACTGTTGACAGCATATTTGACAAAATGCTGAAATACCAGCTGGCAAATGCAGGCTCTTCGCTTCCGTCAGATTTTCAGGTCAAGGCAGAACGGATGTATAATGCCGTACCATTTACCACTGTTCTTTTTATGCTTGACCTTGCAGCAGGTCTTATTCTGCTTATTGTTATGGCGTTCAGACTCGTCAGACGTGGTGTGGCCGGTGCAACTGCAAGCTGCGGCGTACAGTCGGGCAGGGTGGTTAATGCAGCTGCTGTGTCATTGTCGGTTCTGTCGCTTGTGTGGCTTACTGTCTGTCTTGCCTTACGCTGGATAATCTCCGGGCGTGTGCCTATGGCCAACGGCTATGAGACTATGCTTGTTATGGCTTGGTTTGTACTGATTGTCGGACTTATGGTCTGCCGGCGTTTTCGCATTGCCTTGCCTTTCGCATTGCTTATGTCAGGCTGTTTTCTGCTTGTTTCACATATCGGACAGATGAATCCCCAGATAACACCAGTAATGCCGGTGCTGTCGTCGCCTTTGTTAAGTGTTCACGTTTCGGTGATAATGATGTCGTTTGCCATGTTGTCGCTTACATTCGTCTGCGCAGTGGTTGCCATCGTGCTGCATCTTGTCGGCGGAACGAATTGCCGTGTTGCAGACGTGCGCATAGAGTCGCTTGCGCTTCTGTCGCGTCTTCTGCTTTATCCTGCTTTAGCATTGCTTTGTGTCGGTATTTTTGTAGGCGCGGTTTGGGCAAACGTGTCATGGGGCACTTACTGGAGTTGGGATGCTAAGGAGGTGTGGGGACTGATAACACTAATGGTCTATGCAGTTGCTGTTCACGATGGTTCTATCTCTTTTCTGCGTCGTCCCTTGGGATACCATCTGTTTATGGCTGTGGCTTTTTTCACCATAATTATGACATATTTCGGAGTGAACTATTTCTTGGGAGGGATGCATTCTTATGCCTGAAGCCGGCATGTTTTATGCGTTGTTCCGGTCCGGAAATAACTATCCGCTTTGCTGCTTTGTATCAGCTTTCAGACTTATGCCGATAGGTCGGTCTGTGTAAAAATATAAACTTTTCGCTGATTTTCTTTGTCAGAATGATGATTGTTCGTATATTTGCGAACAGAAAAAACAGAATGATGTTAATGGAGAACAAAGGTTACAGCGCTGAGCAGGAGCAGATAGCACGGTTTGCAAAGGCCATGGGCCATCCTGCGCGTATTGCTATATTGCAGTTTCTGGCGAAGCAGACGACATGCTATTTTGGCGATATTCATGAGGAGCTGCCTATTGCCAAAGCCACAGTATCGCAGCATTTGAAAGAGCTGAAAGACGCCGGACTGATACAGGGCGAGGTTGAGGCGCCTAAGGTTAAGTATTGTATTAACCGTGAGAACTGGAAGTTGGCCAGCAGGCTTTTTGGCGGTTTCTTTGACAGTTGCGTATGCGAAAAAGGAAGTTGTTGCGACTGACAGCTCCTTTTTTTTAACCTTAATGTTCGTTGTTTTGCGAATAACAAATAATACTAAGATAAAAGTAATAAGGTAAACACAGTACGATTATGGGAAAATTATTAGTGTTGATTGCCCTTTGTCTGGGCATGACAGCCTGCTCTAACAGTGGGGAAAGCCGCCAGCCGGAGGCTGCGAAGGCGAAGGGCGACGTGGTGGAGGTGTTGTATTTCCACGGTAAGCAACGCTGTGCAACGTGCATAGCGATTGAGAAGTACACCAAGGAACTGCTTGCTGCTAAGTATGGCGCGGAGCAACGCGACAGTGAGCTGGTGTTCAGAAACGTAGATCTGACGCAGGAGAAGGCGCTTGCCGACAAGTATGAGATTACCTGGTCGTCGCTGGTTGTTGTCGACCATGACGCTGACGGAAACGAGAAACCGGTGAATATGACCGAGTTTGCGTTCCGCAACGCACGCCACGCGCCTGACAAGTTCAAGGCAGGACTGGCAAAACAGATTGACGAAATGCTAAAAAACTAAGTTATGGAGTGCTTGCAGTCGCTGCTTGACAGCTCTACTACGCCGGCAGTTACGGCCTTTCTCTTAGGTCTGCTTACGGCTTTGTCGCCATGTCCGCTGGCTACGAACATTGCCGCCATAGGCTTTATTGCCAAGCATATAGACAGTGGCAGGTCGGCTTTTGTTAAAGGTCTGTTATACACCGCAGGGCGCATGCTTGCCTATACGCTGCTCGGAGTGCTGCTTATAGCGCTGCTGCGGAGCGGTGCCAGCGTGTTCGGTGTCAGCAAGGTCGTGGCTGAATACGGTGAGATGATAATAGGCCCGGTGCTGCTTGTGGCCGGTCTGTACATGCTCCTGGGCAGCAGGCTCAATCTGCCGTCGTTCGGATTCAGTGGAAGCGGCGAGCGGCTTGCACGCCGCGGAGGAGCCGGGGCATTGCTGCTTGGAGTGCTGTTTGCCATGGCTTTCTGCCCAACGAGCGGAGTTTTCTATTTCGGTATGCTGATACCGATGTCGGCAACAGCCACAATGGGCTATCTGTTGCCGTTGCTCTATGCCGTCGCTACATCGTTGCCGGTGCTGGCGGTGGCGTGGGTGCTGGCCTTCAGCGCAGGCCGTATAGGCAAGTTTTACAGTAAGTTGCAGGTGTTGCAGAAGTGGCTTAATCTTGCCGTAGGCCTCCTTTTCGTGATTATTGGAATTTATTTTTGTATAACGTTTTATTTTTAAAATTATGGAAGTAAAGGTATTAGGCACTGGTTGTGCAAGATGTGTGAAGACCTATAAACTTGTAGAGAAGGTGATAAACGAGAACAATATCGACGCTACTCTGGTGAAGGTTGAGGACATTATGGAAATTATGAAGTATAACATTATGGCCGCTCCGGCTGTGGTTGTTGACGGAGTGGTTAAAATAAAGGGACACGTGCCTTCTGAAAGTGAGATTAAGGAGATTCTCGGACTATGATACAGAGCTTTGCCGACTGGCTTGTGTACGGAGTGATGGGGATTGATGCGTCTTCACATTTTGGGGTAGCAGTGAATTTCTTTTTCTATGATTCGATAAAGATAATCATCCTGCTGTTCCTTATAAGCATGCTGATGGGCATAGTGAACGCCTATTTCCCCATCGAGCGGCTGCGCAACTATCTCGTTACGCACAGGATGTACGGTCTGCAATATCTGCTCGCTTCGCTGTTCGGAGCCATTACTCCGTTCTGTTCCTGTTCGTCAATACCGCTGTTCATCGGTTTTGTCAAGGGCGGCATACCGCTCGGAGTAACGTTCGCTTTTCTGATAACGTCGCCGTTGGTCAATGAGGTTGCCGTGGCAATGTTTCTCGGTTCGTTCGGTGTCCACACAACGATTATCTATGTGGTGAGCGGAATCGTACTCGGAATGTTGGGCGGAATACTTCTCGGCCGTATGCGTCTTGACAGGTATCTTAGCGACTGGATAAAGGCTATTCAGCGGCAGTCAGAAGAGCAGACCGGCGTATGGGAGGCAGAGAAAACGTCGTTCTTCGACCGTCTGCCGTCAATAGTGCGCGGCTCGTGGAATATCGTTCGCGGCGTGATTATTTACGTGTTGATAGGTATCGGTATAGGAGCTGCAATGCACGGATTTGTGCCTGACGGGTTCTTTGAGCGTTACCTGGCGGCAGGCAACTGGTGGAGCGTGCCCCTGGCGGTCATCCTTGCTGTACCGATGTATGCCAATGCGGCCGGAATAGTGCCTGTAATAGAGGTCTTTGTGGCAAAAGGTGTTCCGCTGGGAACGGCGATTGCCTTTATGATGAGTGTCGTCGGCCTCTCTCTCCCGGAAGCAACGCTGCTGAAAAAGGTGATGACCTGGCGGTTGATTGGCATCTTCTTCGGCGTTGTTACGGCGCTGATTATCATCTCAGGTTATCTGTTCAACGCCTTGATATGAGCATGGTAGTGCCGTAGCATAATGTTTACGACATATAAGAAAACAACCGGCAGGGGAGCGTCTGTTCCTTTGCCGGTTGTTCGTATGTCTTGTATTGTAGTCCGTACTGTGCTGTTTTATGTCGTAAGTTTACAGCAGTCCGGCGCAATATGACATATCTTTAAGTTCGCACCAGCCAGCGTCCCGTATTTCTCTCAGGAACAGCCGGGCACACATCTCGGCATCGTCGCCGGCACGGTGATGCTGTCTGTAGGGTATCTCGAACTGATTGCAGAGGTAGTCTAAGGTGTTGCACTTGAAATCGTAGAGCTTTCTGGCAGCGCGGAGCGAGCAGTAATAAGTTACATCGGGCTTCCTGATACGATATAGTTCGAGTGATTGGCGTATGCAGCTGATGTCGAACGCGGCGTTGTGAGCTACGAGTACAGGGCTCTTTTTGAGGTACTTTGAAATCTCTTTCCATACCTCCGGAAACTCTGGCGCATCTGCCGTGTCAGCCGGACTGATGCCATGAATCTGTATGTTCCTATAAAAGTAATAGTTGTTTTGCGGCCTGACGAGCCACGAGTGCGTTTCTTTCACCTTCCCGTCGCGCACCACGCAGATGCCAGCCTCGCATATAGACGCGCGCTGGCCGGTAGCAGTCTCGAAGTCGATGGCTATGAAATCAAGTCCCTGTATCATTCTTTTTCCCGTTTGTCAGTGTTATATTGTTTTAACCGTTGGCATGATATACTCTTTGTTCTTGAACATAATCAATCGCATTTGCATGCTCATTTTTAGTTCATCTTCAGTCTGGACGCATATTGAAGTATCAGATACGCTGTCATAATCCATGCCTTTAAAGTTAGTAAATGAGTAAGACGTGCCACAAATATAACCATTAAAGGCTTAATATGCAAACATCGGGTGATAAAAAACTGAATGCCGTCAGCTGTGCCGTTGTTGTCGCAGTCTACAGCCATTTCCCCTTTCCTGGGGTTATGCAGGAACTCATCTGTCGTGTCAACGTTAAGCAGTATTCCGTCCATGTTTCGCCGTTTGTTCTTAGCCTGTGGCTGGAAGCAAATGTAAAACATGCTCTTTTACCTCGCAATATGCCATGTTTTAGACGCTAAAAGGGCATCTTTCACAACCCGAAAGATGCCCTTTTATAAAACTAATGATAATTCAGCAGTCAGCCGTTCATTTATTGCTATGTTCCTCTCATATTTATTCCTACTTTATATTGTGCTGTAAGTTCTTGATATTTGTGTAGATACGTGCGTATGTGATGATGAGAATAAGAGTTTTCTACACAAGTGTATTTGCTATAAGTTGCAAGTTAATTTTTACTAGATTGCAAGGTCGGACAATATTCATGGTTTGCTTTTGTAATGGATGCCATCTTAAGAATACATCAGCCGGCCAACGAATATTTTAAGATTTGTACATGGCGTGATATGGATTTGTCAGTTTATGAAAACCGAGCAGAAACAGCGAGATCAACTTATAGTGAAAGTACATGAGCTTCAAGAGAAGAATGCTGAATTACTAAAAGTGGCAAACTACTATTACCTTTATACCGCCGAGGGTGAACGACTCTTTTGCGAACGGAATAACTGCCGGATTTATCCCGACAACCGAGGTATCTACTGGCATTTCAAGGTTGCCGATTATCCGGCTTATACACTTCCGACAGAAATTAGTCGGGCTTATCTTAACCATGAGATTTCAATAAGGGATGTGTATGTGCATTGGCATCGAGATGGTAGAAGTACGATATGACTAATAATGATAACATATAATTCCACTTTCTATAATGTCTGCATAAACTAATAATAGAATTTACTTATTTCCATTTAATCACCCACTTATAAGCAATAACCATATATCGTATAATAATTGCAAAAAAAGGTGAGCCATAAAAGAATACGCACCAAAGTACTTTATAGTCATCATTCAAACATTCTAACCAATCACAAAGCATGACAATACACAAAGTAAGAAGAGAAACCAAGCATCCCCATAAAAATGCTTTGCCATCCGCATATATTTCTTTTGCTATTTTATGCTTAACCAAATCTTTCATGTGAATATTAATTAACGTTTTCGTATAATATATCTAAATTGGGGAGAATTATACCTTTTCTGCTCTTACCACGATATGTGCATCCTCTTCTTTTTTATTTGAGTTTCATAGGCTAAAACTAATTTCATCTTTTTGTCTACAGCATCGGGAGTTATTGCAACATTAAATCCTAATCGTCCAACCTGCTTAAACTGTAGGTATGTTTATGCTATCTGAATATTCTTTTTTGTTCTTCGGGCAGTTGCCTGTCTATCTCGTAGAAAGCTTCCTTTTTGTCTAAGATGTCTTGCACATAATCATGAATGCGTGAGGAACGCTCAAGTGCTTTGGACACAACTCTTGTAATAGTTAATCCGTATGCTTCCATGATGGTCATTTTTGTCTGATTACCATGAATCGGGGCATAAAGAGTGTAGTGTGAAGGAAATTCGTTTGCTTCCACTACATCAATAACTGCAACACGTGTAATCCATGCCGACACATACAGATACGTTATGTCGGGGTCGCTTTCGTATTCATCAAGCATGTTGGTGACATTAGCAACACCATTGGAGATTTTTGTGAGTTCTTTCGCTCCACCAAACATTTTAGAGAACAGTCCCATATTATTGAAATTTAGATAGTACGTTACCCATATAGGTTTCTATATCATGCTCAATTTGACGTATCATTTCGTGTTGGTCTGCAAACTCATTGAATTGCCATTCTAACTTATGGCTTCCAAGAGGAATGCTTTTAGAAATCCATTGTATTGTGACTGTCCCGTAGGTTTGGACGATGTCAAAATATGTGCTCGCAGCAGGATTGGCAACACCTACACGAATGAACGTGCTGCTTTCCTGAACAATTCGACAATTCTCATTTCCCCCGAGAAAATTATCAACCAATATTGAATATTTCTTTCTCATGCCACCTTGTTTGGCAACAGCATTTGATTGAGCTTTAGAGTCCAAAATGAACTTAAATGCCACAAAAGCAATAATAGCAATTATTATCCACCACATTATTCAGTTTTAGAATTGATGTGCAAACTTATCAAGAGTTTCTTCAAGTATTTGGTCGAACTCATTTTTATCCACCTTACCCGACTCATACAATTTATTCATCATCTTGATGTTTTGAATGGTCATTGATGACAACATCATTTGAAGTTGTGGATCAACGTCGCCACTCTTAACCATATCAACGACCAAACCACCGAATACATATGCCATATCCTCGTTCATCTTTGCTTTCATCTCATGTGTAAAGACGGTGTCTAACAACTGCTCTACCAAAGAGCGGATGTCACCAGTTGGAAGATTTGTCTTAGATTGGCGGTTTTGTGCTTCCTTCAAGTATATTAGCATAAAGTAGCCGACTGTATGGTTTGGAGAAATGTTGAATGTCTTAGCTTCCTTGGGTATCTCGTTTTTAAGCTTGGATTCCAACATTTCAAAAGAAACTTCATTGAGAAACTCAGAGAGTTGTGCAATAGTGTCGTCTTTAAGTTTAGAAATTGGTTTGCCAGCATTCTCAGACCAGCGAAGGAATGTGCTCACGACCTCAAAGGCATCCTTATCACTCAATAAGTCCATGTTCAATCTAGAAGCAGCAACGATGGCTTTTGCTTCGTTTGGTTTTCTGCGCTTAAAACCTTCCCAGTATTGAGCATTTTGACCATCACCCATAGCATGGACTGCATCCATGATTTTGTTGTTGATATTATGTTGGCTAAGTGAACTTTGTGCCGCTTTCTTTTGCTCAGCAAGTTTTCTCATTTCTTCATTATGTTTATTACCATTATGGTTGATGATGAAGATTACTGCTACAACAATGAGAATAATAATTAGAATTGTCATACGTGTAGTTTCGTTCTATGCCCGATAGCACCCAAACGAGTCTGTTATTAAACGCAGAAGCGTGGTGCCGTATGCCACACTTCTTAATGTACAGGCCCTGAGAAAACCATTGGAAACAGATGTGGGAATAACAGCCCCACGCATATGCGTGGAGACCATTATATCATCTCTTGTTTCCATTGTTTGAAGGTTCTCAGGCTTCGTACATACAAGAAGAAGACATAACGCCTCTTATTTTCAATATGTCTTGGCAAGAGTAGTCTCTAACCAAATACAAAGATAGTGAATTTATATGATACACAATCTTAATTTGGATAAAATCAATGATTTGATGATTATTTTATCTATTTGCACCTCTATTGGTCATAAACTACTTATAACGCTGATTTTTGTAGATATTCAACAATTCTCGACAACACTTATTGCTTTTCATCTATTCAATATATTACAAGGAGAATAATGTTTAAGCGTATTCAATCCCATTTAAAGAACTGGCGAATAAGTCCGTGTGGGAACAAAACGGGAACAATAGGCGCAAAATAAAATCGGCTAAGCATTGATATTCAATTACTTAGCCGATTTACTCGTACCCAGAGCCGGGGTCGAACCGGCACGGGTTGCCCCACTGGTGTTTGAGACCAGCGCGTCTACCGATTCCGCCATCTGGGCTTAAATGCGGATGCAAAGATATGAATAAAATCTGAATTGACAAATTTTTAATTGAAAAAACTTAAAATAATTGGCCATGCCGACAATTATGTGTACCTTCGTAACGTGAAATAAATCTGTAATACTATGGTGGAAAACATTAATAACTTTTGCCTGATTCTGGCCGGAGGCAAGGGCCGCAGACTGTGGCCTTGCAGCAGGGAGGATTGTCCGAAGCAGTTTCTCGACTTTTTCTCTACTGGTAGGACTCTGTTGCAGCAGACTTACGACAGAATGTCTGGATTTATTCCGAAGGAGAACATCTACGTAAGCACCAACCAGATTTATGCCGGCATGGTGGCAGAGCAGTTGCCTGAGCTGCCGAAAGTGAATATTTTGAGTGAGCCTATTTTCAGGAATACGGCGCCGAGCCTGGCTTGGGCTACGTATAGGATATTGCACGTCAATCCTGAGGCCAGGGTTGTGGTTGTGCCGTCTGACCAGGCTGTGTTTAAGGAGGACGAGTTTAAAAGAAACGTCCTTGACGGTCTTGAGTTTGTCAGCGGTAACGACTGCATGCTGACTATGGGCATCAAACCTACCCGCCCGGAGCCTGGATACGGGTATATTCAGCTGGGAGTTAAGTCGGAGTGTTGCGAAGGTATTTATAAGGTGAAGTCGTTTACAGAGAAGCCTGACCGTGAGTTTGCACGTATGTTTATGGACAGCGGTGAGTTTTACTGGAACACCGGATTGTTTTTGGCCAACGTTCGTTACCTCAGCAATACGTTGAAGAAGGTTTTTCCGCCTGTGCTTCGCAATTTCAATAATAATGATGCCGGAGAATACAGTATCGAGGCTGAGCTGGCTTTTGTAAAGGAGAATTTCCCTGCTTATCCTAACTTGTCGATTGAATATTGTGTTCTCGAGAAGAATGATAATGTGTATGTGATGAAGTGTGACTTCGGTTGGGCTGATCTCGGCATGTGGCATTCTATTTATGAGAGCATGAGCAAGGGAGAGGGCGACAATGTTGTGATAAGTTCAAGGGTTATAACTGAGGACAGCCGTAACAACATAATCAAGCTGCCTGACGATCATCTTGGAATTATTAACGGCCTTGACGGTTACATTGTTGCTGAGAAAGGCAACGTGCTGCTTATATGCAGGAAGGAAGATTCGTCGGCGTTGATAAGGAAGTATGTGAACGAGGTTCAGGTGAAATACGGCGATGAGTTTATCTGATGTCAGTCATCCGCAGATTGTTTAATCCGTCACGTTTAGCTGGTATTGGATTTCGTGATGATTGGCTGACGTGTTGTGATGATAAATAATAAAAGCTGAAAGGCGCTAAGTTGTTGCATTTAATTAGTTTAAATTAAACAACTTGGCGCCTTTCAGCTTTATGTTTATATTGCTTCTTGTATGTTTAGAAGTTGTCTCTTATCTTCTTTGCAATCTCTTTAAATTCTTCTTCTGTGAGCTTCAGCTTCGGATTTGCGAAGTTCATGTCGCCTTCGCTCTGCATCGGTACGAGGTGGATGTGAGCGTGAGCTACTTCGAGTCCGAGCACAGCCATGCCTACCTTACGGCAGGGGAATGCTTTCTTGATGGCTATTGCGACTTTCTTGGCGAACACAATCATCTCGGCCAGTTCGTCGTCGTTCATGTCGAAGAAGTAATCAACCTCTCTGCGTGGAATAACCAGAGTGTGACCTTTAGTCAACGGGTTGATGTCGAGGAATGCATAAAACTTGTCATTCTCGGCGCATTTGTAGCTGGGTATTTCGCCTGCGGCTATTTTTGAGAATATGTCCATTGCTGTAATATTTAAATGTTTAGCCTGCTTATTCAACAGTGATTTTGTCAATTCTTAGCTTGATAGTTCCACGTGGAATCTTTATCTCAACCTCGTCACCGACTTTTTTGTTGAGAAGTCCCTGTGCAATCGGGGTCTTGATTGAAATTTTTCCTTCGCGCAGATTAGCTTCGCTCTCACTTACTATGGTGTATGTCATTTTTGCCTTGTTGGCCATGTTTGTCATTTCAACCTTTGAGAGTATCTGCACGCTGTCTGTACTCAGACGTGATGTATCAACAATCTTGGCTTCAGATATTGCCAGCTTCAGTTTGTTGATTTTGTCCTCGAGATGAGCCTGTGCCTCTTTGGCAGCATCGTATTCTGAATTCTCGCTCAAATCTCCTTTGTCCCTTGCCTCAGCAATCGCTGCCGAAGCCTTTGGACGCTCTACACTTTCCAAATGTTTCAGTTCGGCTACTAACTTGTCGTAGCCATCTTGTGACATGTAAGCCATAATGTATAAAGATTTTAATTATTATTTCTCAGGATAAACAAAAAGAGAATTCCGACATTTCCTCACAATGTCGGAATCCCCACTTTGTCCCCTATGTTCTTTCATTGATATTCTGTTGCAAAGATAGGCTTTATTTCTGTAATTGGCAATTTTAAATAGTAAAAAGAGCTTAAAAACGTGTATTATTTGTTTTTCGTGCTTACCCTTATTGTTTTTGTTGTGTAGTAAAGTTTTTTACTCTGAGATTATTTTTCAACACTGGAGATTATGACGTTTGCGCCATTTTCTCCAGTGTCGAATATTCAGAATGGGATATAGTTTTTGTGGCATGTCTCTGTCTTTATGATAGATGTTTATTTCTGCGGTATGGCTGAGCAGAATTGTATTTAAGACCTATGACTTTTAAACTGTTTATCCCATTCTTTTTGTTTATATATAGAAGTTTTGTGTTGTTGTTGGTGTAGTTTTTTGCGATATTGTCTTGCAGTGTAGGTTCTCTTATTTTCATTCTCTTTAATATTTTTCAGTTAATAATTAGTTTTCCCCTATTTATACTTTTATTATAAATGCAGATGGTATGTAGGCTGTGGCTATGCAGCATAGACTTCCGACACTTGTGATAACTCGTTGTTGCCAAGATACTCTGGCAACTCATCATTTCACGTCTTTTAAGTTACCGTCAATTACCTTTATGATGTCAGCGCTTTTGTAACGGCATTTCTGCGAGTTTACTGTTATTATGTTCATTGCAGGTAGAAGAAATCCGCTTAAAGTTTCCCATTTCGTCATCTGTTATTGCCTGTAGTGGATTCTTACCTTGTGTATTGGTCTTGAAGTGGTTGTAGTAATATTTCAGAAAGTTAATTGTTTGGTTTTTGGTTTTTTATGTGTAGGTTTTGGTTGTCCGTCAGCGGGTAGCTTGTAGCACATACCATTGTTGCTTATTTTGCACATTCTGTACCGACACCCCAGTTTGTAGATTTCATGTTTCTGGGAAATATGTCGGGACAAACCCTACGTGAGGAGTTAATACTCCACTAGGATCGGTCATATCAGACAATGTGTAAATACGGTTTGTCTGACCGTGCTTATATAATTTGAAACAGAAAAAGCGTGGAATTATCCTTTGTCTGTTCCACGTACCGAGGCTCTGGCTAGCCTATTGAAGTCGAACAGACAACGTTAGAATCCCACGCCGATATGGAATATATACCGCCATGTAGTGTTTGACAGACTACATTTTTTACCCATAGGGGTAAATATGTATTCGCCAAACACTACCGGCGCGACATATAGTCACACCCGTGGCATCTACCATTGCTTAGGCCAAGACTTCAATACCGTAATGGGCCAGATTTCCGATACGTCATCAACCGAGCGTCAATGTAAACGCCTTTTATTTTATTTGCTCCAATTTCGCCCATACGCCACCATATTGGCTCGGCGTGGGTATGGAGTTTAGATACAGGATAACAGTGTAAATTTTTATATATTACAAGAGTTTAATTCTATATTTGTGGCAAAATTAATGAATTTTTATTATAAAAACGAAGCTTAAGTCAGAATTTAGTTTAATATTTCTGATAATTTTATTACATGTAAATCATTTGTTGGCACTTATGTACATGTTGAATGAACACTGTTCTGTTTTTATTTGATTCTTACGAAAAAAGAGTCATATCGGCCGTTGTTGTTTTGTCGGCGATATGACTCTTGGTGTTTGTTCAGCCTATATTCTGCTGTTATTATTTTTTCTTACCAAATGACTCGGCAATTTCTTTTCTTATTTTTCTCCAACTCGGAATCTGCTTCAGCTCCCGTCTGATAGGAGCGTCGTATAGCAGGAAGAGCAGGAACAGGAAAATGCAGGCGTAAGCTGTCCAGCCGTAAAGCTGTTTGATGCTTATTTCCATCATGCTTGATACGAATTTGTCCATATAGTCGGCCAGGTTTACCGACAGCTTGCTTACTGAAACATGGTTTATCGCAGAGCCGTAGCGCGCCATATTGTCAGGCAGGAAGTAGTTAAGTCCGCGCGTGTAAACAGCCGCTCCGATTACTCCTCCCATTACCATGTGGAGCATGTTGAACACCGACAGAGCCTGGAAGAAATGCTGGAAGGTCATTATCTCTTCAAGACAAGTCATGAACGTTGCGCTCAATATTGCGTAGGCAAAGCCGCGGCATGCCGTCGGCAGGTAAAGCTGATAGATGTTTATGTCAGACGAAATGTTGAAGTAAAAGCTCAGCAGATAGAATATTACGCCTGCAAGTCCGACTATAAGCAGACGCAGATAATTCATGCGTCTTACGTGCATCCACCAGTAGGCGAACAGGCAGCCTGACACAACTCCGACGAGCATAGGCCAGTCGAGCTGCACGCTTGTCATCGTTCCATAGTGCAGAATATCAGAAAGATAAGCCTCCTCAAGCACGTGTTCTGTGGCGAGAAACATCTCGACCAGCGTGATAAGGATAAGTATCGGCAGCAGATGGCGGTAAGTCCACATCTTCGGTTCGATGTAAGGATGGCGTATCGCGCGCATCCTTCCTATGCAGAAGCCAAGTGTTATTACCGCGGCTACTGCAAGCGTGCGTATCACGTTGCTGTGCCACCAGTCGTAGTATTCGCCGTAGTCGAACAGGAATGCAATCTCTATCAGGAACATAGCCCAGAGCAGTCCGCCGAGCCAGTCGATACCGAACAGCGGAAACTTCTTGAACATTCTGAAATGGCGTGTGCATATAGTAAGGATGAGCAGGTCGACCATCATCACACCGCACATGAACATCTGCATGTGCCCCCAGTGGTAATAATACATAAGGTAGGTTGCCAGAATGTCTGACAGCTGCATGCTTCCGAGGATTACGATGTGCAGCAGAGGGAAGAATACTGTGAAGTCACGCGTCGGCGTCATCCACAGCTGGATGTTCGACATGCACTCGAATGTGCCCTCAATCTTGCATATTCCTTCGATGAAACATATCAGCCAGAGCAGCGGCAGGAAAGTTACGTGAGGCGCAAGCAGGTTGCACAGCAGCACTCCGCAGGCCGATGCGCACAGCAGCGTCTTGTTGGTGAAGCGGAATTTCATGCGGAACAGCATGGGGAAGAATATCGCCATGCCGGCGAGGTTGGCGTAAAGACACATCTGAAGGTCCTCACGCATTAATGTGGTTTCACCCATCATCTGACTCAGAGTGCCGAGATAGAGTCCGCCTGAGAACTGGAACGTTACCGCCATGAATACATAAATCCACGGGCGCAGCTTCTCAGGAACAAAGCTCCTGAACATCGGCATTGAGAAAGGCATGGGTTGTGGTGCTCCGCTCATACTTAATATTTTACTTTACATTCTACATTGAATCCGGCTCTCAGGCGTTTTACCAGTTTTGAGTCGTTGCCTTTCAGACGTATGCGCACCGGCACTCTCTGTTCTACCTTGACAAAGTTACCCGTAGCGTTGTCTTGCGGTATCATTGAGAAGGCAGCTCCCGTAGCGTCAGATATTGACTCTACTACGCCTTTGTATTCCACTCCCGGCACTGCGTCGGCAGTAAATGTTACGGCTGCTCCTTCGTGAATGTTGGGCAGCTGTGTCTCGCGGTAGTTGGCGATAACCCACAGGTCGGTGTTGTCAACAATGTCTACCATAGTCTGTCCGGGCTGCACCAGCTGTCCTTCGTGGATGTCCTTATGGCCTGTTACTCCGTCGCAGGTGGCAACGATTACCGTGTACGACAGGTTCAGACGGGCCAGCTTTACGGCAGCCTTTGCCACTTCAATGTTGGCGGCGTTCTGTCCGAGGCGTTTTGTCTGCTCGTTTTTAGAGAGAGATGTTGACTGCTTTACTCGGCGCATCTGCTCGTATCTTGCGTTAAGTGCCTCATATTCAGTCTTTATTCTGTCATACTGCTGTCTTGTTACGGCGTCGTCAAGCAGCAGTTGCTTGTATCGTTTCAGCTCTTTTGCAGCGTTGGCTCTCTGTACGCGCACCTCCTCTATTAAGGCGTCGTTTACGCTCATGTTGTTCTGTGTGGTAGCGATTCCGGCGTTGGTTACCTGCTGTCCTGCCAGAGCGTTTGCCAGGTCGGCCTCTGCTTGAGCCAGTCTGAGTCTGAACTCTGAGTCTTCAATCACGAGCAGGGTGTCGCCTTTGTGTACGGTCTGATACTCGTTGAAGTAAATCTTCTTGATGAATCCCTGCACACGGGTGTTCACCGGCGTGATGTGCTGCTTTATCTGTGCGTTGTCTGTGTATTCGACGTTGCCGAGATGTATGAAGCGTGAGCAAACATAAGTCAGTCCGGCAATGAGCAGTACGATTATGACTGTATTGTAAATTATCTTTAATGAATGTCCGCATGTTCCCAAATTAGCAAAGTTTAAACCGCCAAGATGTCCGATAGGCGTGTATTGGAACACTTT